>NZ_JBIVMP010000006.1:0-343927 GCF_044753145.1 Glutamicibacter sp. NPDC088483 | reverse complement strand
GGTCAGATCGTGCAAAAACTTCGGAGCGGAAGCCCTGGAGAGGGGCCACAATCGGGTGCCGACGCCGCCGGCGGGGATCACGCCGTGGAATCGGGACATCAGATCTGAATTCAAGTACGCACTCCAAAATTTCTGTGCCGGGACAAAAGCCTTCCGCGCAATATAACGGATTGCGAATAATACACTGCCATTAGCTCTGACTCTTCTCTACTTGGAAGGGAAGTCTTTGTTAATGGCACGAACAACAGCATGGACTCCTTCGTATGCTTCAAGACGTAAAGTCTTCAGAGCATCTTCAGAGATGGGCATATCGGCCAAGCGGACCTTTTGCAAAAGGTTCTCATCGGTCGCACTGGACAGTAGAGGGGTACGTCCCAATCGACGATAGAGATTACGTGACTTTGAAGTCGAAGAGAGTACTACGGAAGAAACCCCGTAAGTAGTTGCAACAACTGTTCCATGGAATTTATTTGAGATGAGTGTATGCAGTCCACCGATTGCGGAGCTGATCTCATCGATATTCTCGCTATCGAAGATAATCTGATTCTCTAGAGGGAAATCCTTTGCGACTTGCAGATCGGCCGCTCGGGTGCGCCCCGTGCCCATCACGATGTTCATGATGTCAAAGCCCTCTTTTTGGAGTTCCCTACACGCGTTTAGCAAGACTGTCGGATCGGAGCCCGCGCGGTGAGTACGAAGAGAAATGCCAATTGTTGGTTTCTCGAACTTCTTAGCAGGAGGATAAACACCACTAAATGCCAGATCAGCATGATGGCGGACCTCAACATTAGGAGTAAGTTTCTTCCGAATCCACTCCGCACTCTCGACATCTCGCGCCGAAATGTACTTCACGTTCTTGTGCTGGAAGAAAGTACGCAGACGGCTCATGACGTCTTCAGCTTCGTGCTTAATCCAAGTTGGAACTCCTACACCGGAAATGTATATAGGCCGGTTTAGCCATGCTTTGTTCCAGTAAAGTGGAGAGATCTTGTTCGGGATGACCAAGTCACCGCCACCGATAACGATTGCATCGACTTCTTTAGCTATTTCGACTGCAGAGCGTGAGAAATACGGGTACTCCAACTTGTCGTGCAGAAGCCTTGTCTCATGCACTGAACCGATCGAATTTTCCCAAATGCGGTGGAAGAGCTCATCTCCATAATTGCCCCATCCGAAGAATCCTACTAAGCCAATTTTAGCCACGGTCTATTTTCCTTGCTGCTCGTATAGTTCACTAATAATGCGTGAAAGCATCATTTTTCCAAAAGTCTTATTCATATGATAAAAGTCGCGACGTTTGAAGAATCCCCGCTCATCAGGTGCGTCTGGCTGGCCTAAGCATAATGAGGTTTTGGTCCACATAAATCCGCGCTTACTTTCTTCGGGCTGTTCAATTACCCGGATCCCATTGGATATAAATCGATTTTTTTGAGATTCATAATTTTCTAACAAATATCGTTCAGCCTGGTTATCGTTGAACGCGTGAAACGCTTCTAGTCGCTCACCAGATTCAGTTCCGGCCCATTCGGCAGGCAATGGTGCAGGAACCAACGTCACGGGCTTGTCGGTTACACGTCTAAGGATTGAAATTAAGCGAGAGGCTTGCGATTGCGCAATACGATGATTCGTATACGAAATGGACACCTCTGGAGTTAGTAATTGCCCGCCCAGATCAAACGGTAAATCGTCAGGTTGGTATTCTTTCCAACTCTCGATCATCGACACAACAGAGAATCCGAATCCAAGAACAACAAAATGGTCCCAATCCTCCGCAAAAACGGTAGATTCGGAAGTACTGGTGGCCTCAATTTTGACCATGTCCAGCGTAGCCACATCTTTCGTTCCGACTATCTTTAAGGGCTGGTTTCCATAGGTTCTCGAAATATAGAACTTACGTTCCTCAGTTGAAGACTCAGGCTTAACCCCGTGCGAAGTAACTGCAAGAGGGGCAAGATGTGAATTACCGATAAAACAAATTTTCATTTCGCAAATATCTCCAAAAGCGAATCGTCACAAAATACCTGTTCGTCTGCGATACGTTCTTGTTTTGCCGTCAACGAAGAATTTTTGATTGGTATATGTTCAGAGAAGAAGTAATTCATAACCTTTTCCACCGCTTCAGGCTTGACATTGCGTCCAGTCTCATCAAAAGGGGAATTTTCGACGTAGCTTGACGAGATAACCTCGTAGGACGGGAAATAATCGACGTCCTGGCACCGTCTAATTATCTCACCAGCGGCAGCTCTAAGTACCGCCTTAGAGTACGTCGTCGCCGTGAGCACATGGTCACTGGTTGCAGTGGCGGCTAGAGGAACTGGAGAGACAGTAAGGATAAACTTGATTCGAGGATTAACTCGACGAGCCAAAATACGGAACTCCAGAAAATCTCGCACAACCTCTGTGTAACCAAAATTCTTAAATTCGTACTTTTCAGAATCATAGGAACCAGCGACTGTTCCGGGAGCAGTTGGATAGACAGTGCCATCCACCTTTGACACCCATCCTTCAGTCAGCCCCATCGTGAAGACAAAAACGTTAGCTTGCTTCAACAATTCAAGAACACGTCTGAGGTGGACTTTACGATGTCTTAGTACCAATTCGGGGCTATCGTGCCCTCCGGGGAAAATCGTAGGACGAAGTGCATCATAAAACTTCCCATCACGCTCCCAGACGACTTCCGCGGGTACTCGGTCACCCATGGCCTCTCGCGCAAGTTGTGACAGTTGACGAGTGTAATAGATATTTCCATAACGGGCTGAATAAATTCCGTAGCCATGTTCCATAGCCCCAGATTTAGTTAGATTCTCCGGGGCCGGCTCAACGTCAACGACATTATATCCATTTGACCGCATGTACTTGGCGATGTGCTGAGCGAAGCAGCTTCCTGCGGTTGCAATGCGGTCAGTTGCTTTGATTTCGAAGCGTTTTTTGTACAAATCGGGAATCGTCGCCACTGAAGAAGTGCGCATACCGGTCTTCCAGTACGTCCGTCTCGGATTGCCTCTATAAGGCGACTCAGGAACCGGAAAATTCTGCGTACTTGTCATATCAGAAGCTCTCTGCCGTATATAGTTCAGACTCGATCAGTCTAGCAAATGATAGCTCAGAAGCTTCCCTATGGAGCTCCTTGCAAATTGAAGGGGTAACGACAGATCCGCCAGTTTGGAGTTCGCTTCTTCCAAAATTGGCTGACAAACATCTCCCAAGCCATGTGTCTGAGCAATCTCAAATCCAGTTCGAGTTAGCTCGGATAATGTTTCTCGGTCCTTGTGCAGCATATGTCCTCGTTTCCTTGCTAATTCAGCGAGGACGAAGGAGTAACCGTTGACTACTTCATCAGCACTACCTTCAATCTCAAATTTGTAGATTTCATCTGGATGAATCCGCCCACAAAGTGTCGATAGCCTGGCATCTACTTCCGGAGAAGAAATGTTCTTGCGGTCATCGTCATAACGATGCGAAGCCATTTGTGGACTGATTAGTGAAATAATGTCATGAATTACGCCGAGCGACTTGCCGGATCGTACTGTCCCTTTCCAACTTTCCGAACGAGCTAGGCCTACGAGTTTCCTATTCATAAAAGGTCTGACCCCGATCATAGACGTCGTGACAAACCGTCCGCTATGTAGGGCATTACGGTGGCCCAGATAATGCCATTCAGATGCTATAGGGTCATCGAAGTCGATGCCCATCTCCAACATTGCTACTTCCGTTTCGGCATAAAACGCATCAGCAACGTTCTTGTTCTTGATTGTCCGATGAATTTGAGACATCGAACGCCATCCGTATTGCCCCTTTGCCAATTCAGCACCATGACCTCCAATATTGAACGTCGGATGCTCGGTTACGATACGGTCAGGAAGGACCATAAAATCGTAAAGTCCCGAGCTAGATAAGTACCAAAGACCTAGCGGATTCTCGACGCGTTCGATCTTTCGAGTAGCTGCGTTAGGCATTTGCCTGTTGAGAGGTAATTCGTGGATTTCTGCTAGTTCCGCGACAACTTCGAAGTCTTTCTGATGCTGCGGGGCCGAATTCTGACACGTGATTTTTGCCTGACTCTTTAGTTCCTCAGATAAGGTCACCGATGCAATATTTACACGCGAATCTAGCCCGCCGCTCACGGCCATATTTACACGCGCCGGACCCAACGATGCCAAACTGGACAACAAACTTACGTATTCAACGGTATATTCACGAAGACTCTGTTCATAAGATGGACCAGCGTCGGCCCCAAAAATCTCGGGTAGGTTGCCACTTTGTAAATGAGCAACCAATCTTTTACCAAGCTCCACTCGCATGGTGGAGCCCACCGGTACCATTTTAATCTGGTCAATCATGGTATTGCTACTAAGCATTTGTCCCGCCATGGCATTTGCCCAGGTACGAGCAGTCACGGAGGTCACATCAACAGTAATCGGCATTGACAGGATTCGTCTGCTTTCTCGCAAGACGTAAATCGAATCCGAAAATAGTGCGACGTCACTAGCAACTGTCCTAAACAAAGGGCAGAGACTAAAGAGGTCGTTCGAGATCTCAACTTTGTTAGATTCTTGGTTCCAGGCGCAACTTACGTAGCACCCTTCGACCGATTTGAAGCTCAACGATCTTTTGTCAACAACTGATGAACTACTTGAATTACCACTGAAAATAACCTTCCTCTCTGTTTCATTAAATATGGCATACCCACGGAAAAACACCTTATTCTTGAAATCAGTTTCACTCTCAGCTCCACGGCTTACAATAAGAATTTTGTAACCGTTACTGAGATCTTGTTCAGCCACTTCCGAACTATATTTTCTATTAATAGATTCGTTGGACATTAATGACGAACGAATCTTGTCAATCTTGGATTTGACGCCAACAGCTATAAGATAATTAGACATGAGCACTTCCTTCATAGAAGCCGATTTATGGGAAATTTAACTGACGGATTGCATTCATCAGCCCAGTTACATGCGAAATTTCGGCATTCGCTAAATCTCGAACATGCTTTCTTGTAAGGCTTTGCACAGAACTTGACAGGCTGGTCCTGTCAACTAGTGGTTCTAACAGATCGATTAATTCGGGAGGAATTGCTCCTGAAGGAGAATATCGCATCAACCCAAGTGACTTCGACGTATCTCGCAGCGAAACGTATGGAATCCCATATTTGGAAGCGACCACAAGCGCATGGAACTTCGCGCTCATCACCAGATCCATTTTGCGTAGGTGATCAAGCATTTGCGCGGTGTCGTCAAACGACTCAGCGTATTCCGCTAAACCATGTCGTTTAAGATTATCAATCTCTCGTTCACGCTGATCGCCAGTTGCTAGCACCAATATTGATGCAACAATTCTCCCCTCGGAATGCGCAGCAAGAAGACTACCCCAGATCTCTAAATCAGATTCCGTAATTTGTTTTTTATTAAGGACGAATGCGACCCTTGGCACGGCATTAACTCTTCCGTCGATTCCGTTGGAGGGAGTAGTGTCCGCAAAAACTAAATCGGGAACTATTCGGACTGGAACTTTAGGCCTGATATTTTGACTTATCCACTCGGCACTTCGTTCATCTCGCGCGCTCAATGACAGAATGTTATTTGAACTAAAGAACTTTTGAAGGCGTGGTATAACATCTGGGCGATTTGTTTTTGACTCTTCAGCGACCCCAATACCAGACACCACAATCGGTTTGGCAGTCCATGCACCATTCCAATAAAGGGGTGAAATTGCTTCGATTCTGATCAAATCACCTCCACCAATTATGACGGCATCGACTGATGATGCTTTAGCAACAGCCGACTTCGTAAAATAGGGCTTCTCGATTAAGTCATTCATACGTACTAGCTCGTACTGAGACAATGTTTCGCGCCAAATATTGAAGAACAATTCATCGCCAAAATTTCCCCATCCGAAGAATCCGACTAAACCAATACGCAAAGCACAACTCCCAAGTATCCGACACTAGATGACCCCCAGGGCTCTCCGTGACCTTCGATTAGTGATGGAAAATATTCCAATTTCATTCAGTTTCAATACAATAACAGCAGAACCAAAAATTCAGTTACTCACCGTGTGAACCACTTCACGACCCTATTCTATCAACTGACTGAAGGGGCTTTATTCTGCAACGACCCAAAACGCGCCCATTAAACATAGAACGGATTCCAGTAATTTGGATTGGAAAAGTGATGAAGACCTTTGAAGTGAATCTTGTTATCAGGCAAGTCCTCAACGAATACGCTTCCGCAGATTCCAGAACTCTGTAGAGCCGACGTTCTAGGGTCTGTTTTATCCTCCTGCGGCTTCCCTTTTCCTCTTCTTTTCCGCCACGTATGTCTCAATGTAGGACAGGACCCGGCGACATACGCAATCAGGATCAGCGCAGCGGCATGCGGCGCCCTGTTCAGTTACAGGTTTCCACTGCTGTTCAGCAGAGGTAATTGGAAGCATCTGTGCGTTGTGCAGTCTCGTAACTTCGTCGATACAGTATCTCGCTGGTTCATGGACAATCGATCTCATGACTTTGTGGACAAACGGTCTCATAAGATCGTGGACACCCTGTCGCATACCTTGGTGGAGGTTCGAGTCGTGACTTTCAAGCACGCTCAATCGCTTGCGTACTGCGCTCTCTCCACGACCCGGAGCCATGATTACCAGCTATGATCCGACACAGCCTGAAACCTTGATCGTCAGCGAATTCTGCAAGTCACCGAATATTTCGCGAAGCATCTACTACCGCCTACTTGAACGGGCCTCCCAAGAATCAGCTGGCGAACTCCAACCGCGTTCGCGAGCCCCGAAGCAACCTTCCAGACCCTACGTTCCCTAAGTGATCAACGATCTGGTCCGGATCCGCAAAGAGCATAAAGAAGATGGTTGGGACTATCAACCGATAACCATCCATTTCGCAGCGACTATCCTTGAAGTTCCCGGCGGCCGAATCCCTGCCGTTGCGGCCATTGCACGGTTGCTGGACAGTGTCGGCAAGTTGAACGCAGTCCACGCAAACGCCACAGATCCTCCTGCGTTCCCTGCGTACGTTCAACTGCCATAGCCGCTGTGGCAACTAGATGCGTTCGAATACAGAACCGGTTACGACCAGGTAGTAACGGTCAACCACCTCATCGACGACGCGACGCAATTCGACGTGGCAACCTGTGCGTACTCGCGCCAATAGAACAGTGGCGACGCGCAGCAAGTACTCTCCAGTGCCAATTATGGAGTCCGAGCCGCCCAAGGAAGTCCTCAGTGATATTTCCAAGACACTAAATCAGCTGCGTGGCGGCACCGTTGGCACCGTTGGCACCGTTGGCACCGTGGAAGCTTATTTGGCTCTACAGATAGGCCTACCGATCACCGGGCTACCCTGCCGACCAACTACCCAGGGTAAGAACGAGCGTTCGCACCGGACCCTGCAGCAATTCCTTATAGCCAACAGACCACGGAATCTCACGGACGTGCAGAAACTGCTTCAACGTTACCGTGAGCACTACAACATGAGCAGCCCGCACCAGTCGTTCAATCAAACCATCCAGCACAAATGGTTTGGGAGTTGAGGGAGCACACGCCGGCCACCGAACCAGTAACGATGGTGTTTTGAAAGCGAAGCGGCCGAGTACTTGATGAAGCATCGAATCGGCTGCTCCTCGGTGGACCGCGCTGACCTAGTCGTTTCGAAAACTGGTGACAGCCTGACGAAGATCAGGGACGAGCAGCAATCGGAGATGGAACTGGAAATCCATCCACTACTGATTCGGGTCAGTAAGGATAATAGCCAAGCCCACTATCGTGGCAAGCGGCTTTCACTACTGCAGACCTATGCCAGACCCAGGTACTGATAACCATCACAGACGACGAAATTATTTCGTTGAATCCCCATACCGCGAAGGTGGTCCTAAGTTTCCCGTTATCTCCAGTTGCTTTGCGTGTTCATGGGCGTTTTGTGGCTTCGTTTTCGATCAGAGGAATTCACTTTGCGATTCCGACCAAGCAATAGAGGCGGAAATCCGCCGACTATCGACCGCAGTACGAAGCGAGGAAAGCCGACAAGCCTGAGGCATTTGATTACCTTTAGTTCGTAGCTACTGACGGCGTCCAAATCCACGCCGACAGTAGCTGTGTACAAAGTCGCCAAATCGATTGTCCACGAAGCAGTAAGACCCTGGGTCTACGAAGTAACGAGATGACACATCGGGTACGCGCACAGGTGCTACCAAATACATCTGCTAATCAACTGCTTTTCGTCGAATGACACCCTATGGCCTATAAAGCCGTTGGGCTGGGGTTTACACCAGCCAGCGACACATAGACGGCCTCCGAACGCAGATTTCCAGAATGCGAGCATGCAGCCACCCAACTGACTACGACGACCGAACCAAATCCCTTAGGTTCACGAATTCATTTCTTTCGATTAGCTTCATGAGCGAAGTCATGGCAGACGTGTTTTTCTTGATTCGAGAACCGAGTCAAATAGTTCGGGGGCCGACATACTGTTTCTCGGTGTTTGATCTTATATTCGAGGATTTTGCCCCGATACACCAACGAGCAATTTTCAAAAGTCGTTCAAGGGTCAGTATTCAATTAGTGTTGACAGGAGGGTCGTGGGCCCATTGACAGACTTCGTCTGTTCGACACTGTGCATGTCGGGAGTCGTTATCAATCATGTAGTGCAGCACGGGTGCCTGACTGAGGTTGTTTTCCTGAATATTTGCGAACTGTGGTGCTCAAGAGCATCGCCTGAATCCCAAGAAATCGCCTCCCTCAAGCCAGTGCACTACTTCAGCGGCCTGCTGCTACTGGCCAATCTTGCATGATCGACATTCTCTGACCGGTTCGAATGTCTGGTCCGGCCCAATCCTGGCGCAGAGCTGAAAGTTACTATCATCGCCTCATTTGCGTGCAGCAAGCAACTCCATGGATTCCGGCCGGTTCTGTTAGACGTCCAGGCTGGGAGGCGGAAAAAATAGCTCTCGGCCTCATTCGTGCACTCGGTACTCGATTAGAAGAGAATTCGAAACGACACTGGAACCTGTGCCGATGTGAACATGGGAGGATCATTGGAACCCGTCAGGCCGGCGATTCGACGTGGCAGCACCGGATACAGTTCATCTCAGCAACGTGATAGAGGCCCGGGTTGATCAGAGCATGCTCATTCTCTCCCTTATCGTGAATCTGTCCGAGCACAAGATCATCCGTTCACGCTGGCCCCTCGCCGACCATTAGCTTTCACGAGTCAAGGCCTGTCCAGAGACTAAGGCGAGCCGTACTTTAGTATGAAGTTGCTGGTGCATAACGATCTAAGGTTCGCTATCAGCATCCGACGTGGAAATACTTATTGAAGGACCAGGATGCGGTGAAGTCCATCTCGCACTAGAGCAATTGCTACGAAAACTCGGCTATTCTGAAATTCTATAGCCAGTTAGAGTCAGACACATTCCGTGGCGAACGATTTATAAATGCTAGCCAGCACCAGGAACAGAACAAAGCGTTTATACCAGTAGAAGAGCACTAAGCGGCGTCAAGAATGGCTGAAGGGTACGGCACCGATCGATATCGATGCCATACCCGTGCTGCCTCATGCGGGACGATTGTTCAGCTAGTGCGACCTTATTGGACTAGTTCGGTGCACAACTGAACTGATAGGAGCTACACGCATTTAGTCAGCCAAGTTGATCTCTCGCGCCACGCTCGCACCGATGGCAGCGCCAACGACATCCAGAACGCCTTGAGGCAGTGCCGAATCAATGTTGATGACTGCCAAGGCCTCTGCCTTCTTTTCATCGCGCGATACCTGCATACCGGCAATGTTGACCCCCTGCTCCCCCAGCACATTACCCAAAGAGCCAACGACGCCTGGACGATCCGCGTAGCGAACGACAATCATGTGATCCGAAATAGGGATTTCGATTTCGTGGCCGTTGATGCCTACGAGCTTCTCGATCTGCTTAGGCCCGGTCAAGGTGCCCGCCACAGCAAGCTGGGTGCCCTCATTGGTGGACCCCTTGATGGTCAGCTGGTTGCGGTACTCAGGCGAATCGGGGGTGGTGATCAGACGGGTAGCAACACCACGCTGCTCAGCCAAGACCGGCGCGTTCACGTAGGAGACCTGATCCGAAACTACGTCCATGAAGACGCCCTTGAGTGCCGAGAGCTCCAGGGCCTTGACATCCAGTGAAGCGATCTCGCCGGCAACTTCAACGTCAATGCTGGTCAGCGAGCCGGAAGTCAATGCGTTGAAGATACGGCCCAGCTTCTCAATCAGCGGGATGCCAGGGCGCACGTTCTCATCGATGACGCCGCCGGCAACGTTCACAGCATCCGGGACCAATTCGCCGGCCAGTGCCAGGCGAACCGACTTGGCTACCGAGACGCCAGCCTTTTCCTGTGCTTCATCGGTTGAAGCGCCAAGGTGCGGGGTGACGGTGACGTTCTCGAATTCAAAGAATGGAAGATCAGTGCTTGGCTCCTTGACGAACACGTCAATGCCAGCGCCTGCAATCTCTTCATTCTTCAATGCTTCGTAAAGCGCGTCTTGATCCACCAGACCGCCACGGGCCACGTTGACCACGTATGCGGACTTCTTCATCTTGGTAAAGGCATCCTTGCCCAGCATGCCCAGGGTTTCCGGAGTCTTTGGCATGTGGATGGTGATGAAGTCGGCCTCAGCCAACAGCTCGTCCAAGGTCAGCAGGGTGACACCCAGCTGTGCTGCACGGGCAGGAGTGACGTATGGGTCGTAGGCAACGATCTCCATGCCGAAGCCCTGCAGGCGGGCAGCAACCAGTGCACCGATGCGGCCCAGGCCGATAATGCCGGCCTTCTTCTCGAAGAGTTCAACGCCGGTGTAGGCGCTGCGCTTCCATTCGCCGTTCTTCAGCGATGCGTTGGCAGCAGGAATGCGGCGTGCCAGGGACACGATGTGGCCCACGGTCAATTCAGCCGCGGAGATGATGTTGGAGGTTGGAGCGTTGACCACCATGACGCCAGCCTGGGTGGCTGCCTTGATGTCTACGTTATCCAGGCCCACGCCGGCACGGGCGATAACCTTCAGGTTCTTTGCTGCGGCGATAGCTTCGGCATCCACCTGGGTTGCGGAGCGAACGAGGATTGCATCTACCTCGGCAATGGCTTCGAGCAGCTGGGAGCGGTCAGCTCCGTCGGTCTGACGAATTTCAAAGTCGGGGCCGAGAGCAGCAACGGTTGCTGGGGAGAGTTGTTCGGCCAGAAGTACGATTGGCTTGTTGTCAGACACGGGTGTGGCACCTTTGCGATTTCTTGGGCTGATGCTTGCATGGAGGCAGCTGTTTTCCACTGCCTACATTTCCAGAGTAGCGCTATGCATCCCCCGTTTTCCCTCGAATTCATGCATGTTACGCAGGGAAAAACCGACTTTGTGAAAACTTTCACTTATTGGATAGGATGTATCGAATGCCGGTGCGAAACATTACGTTTCCGCTCAGGATGCCATCTCTCCCATCCCTGTGTTTCCGGATCCACATCGACTTCGCCGCATCGCTGGCGGGTATTATTTGCAGTCCCCCTACTTTTACTTGGATACAAGATCTGAGACTCACTGCTCCTATCGGATATCAGTTTCGAATGGGAAGATCATTTCATGGGGGCAAAGGCATCGAACCGAACGATCGTGGTAGCGCATCCAGGTTCCGAAATGTATGGATCCGACAGAATGCTGCTGGAGGACGTCAAAGGCTTGTTGCGGGGAAATTGGAGGGTCACCGTCGGACTTCCTGCCGAGGGTCTACTGGCGTCGGCCTTGCGTGCGCAGGGTGCCAAGGTAGTGGTCTGCAATACGCCGGTGCTGCGCAAGTCAATCTTCACCCCGCGCGGGGCCGTGGGGTTTGCCAAAGACACTTTCCAAGGCGTGCGCCAGATGCATGCATTGCTCAAGAGCACCAAACCATCCGCTGTCCTGGTGAACACCACCATCATTCCCTTATGGGTCGCCTATGCCCGCCTGTCGGGGCACAAGGTTGCCCTGCACGTGCACGAGTCCGAATCCCATTCCCCCAAACTGATGCGCTTGGGCTTGTCCCTGCCCGGGACCTTCGCTCACAGGATCATCACCAACAGCCGCTTCACCAATACCGCGTACCTCCAGCACGTGCCTTGGGCGCAGAAGAACAGCCAAGTCATCTACAACGGCATCGCAGGTCCCCCAATTCCAGCACCGGCCCGGCAGAAACTTTACGGCCCCCTGCGATTGCTCTACGTTGGACGGCTCTCTGAGCGAAAAGGATTGCTGGTTCTGCTCGATGCCGTCACGATCCTGCAACAGCAAGGCGTGGACGTGTCGTTAAACCTGGTCGGGGCCGTATTCGAAGGCTACGAATCCTTCGAACAGGCGCTCCAAGATCGCGTCAAGGCTCTGCCGCGACCCGAACTTGTAGAGTTCTTGGGATTCCAATCCGATGTTTGGCCCCATTATGAATCCGCGGATATCGCCGTTGTCCCCGCGCAGCTCGAAGAATCCTTCGGGAACACCGCGGTGGAAGCCATACTCGCCGAGCGTCCGGTCATTGCCTCGCGCATCGGCGGCTTGCAGGAAGCCGTGGAACCGTATTCCAGCGCGGTACTCGTTGAACCAGGAAATCCCCAACAGCTGGCGGCGGCCATCGAGACGATCCGCAGCGGGTGGGAGCAGTTCAGAGTTTCGGCGCAGCAGTCGGCGGTGAAGGCGCGAGAATTCCACGACCCCGAGCTCTTCGGACAGCGCATGGATTCTGCCTTGAAATCGCTTCTTGCCTCCGGATAATCTTCAGCTCCATGCTCTGCCCGGTTACGCCGATGCTTCCAGCTCCAGCGACACCTTTCGGAAGTCCACCCCATGCCCGGCCGGAATCAGGTTCAGCAGGTTCAGGTAGCCTGGCGCAACAGATTCGCCCAGTTCCGCTGCCAATGCCTCGCCACCGCATTCGGCCAGGATCCGTCCATCCGCCATCACCAGCTCGATCTGCGCCCATTCACCTCCAGAAGGCGCATTCCACATTGCCCTTCCCAGCTTGTGCGGAGTTTTCCCGCCTGCTCGCCAGAGCGATACTTCGCCGTGGCTTTCGAGCTGGAGGTGGAATCCGTCTGCCTGCGATTCCTCGAATGCCCGGTAGGGCTCATCCGTTGGCAGTCCGAAGGCCAGTCCGGCAATCTGGTTCCCGCTTCCCCGCTGCGGCCAGCGGATCTGGGCCTTCAAACGCCAATTGCCGGCCCCAGCCAAGGCCATTGATCCCAGGGCATAGGATGCCTTGCGGGAGTCGCCAAGCGTGAGAATGCCTTCTGCGGCAGAGATCTGCGGCTGCGCTTTCCAGGTAATCGCATCGGGCAGGTCACCCGCGGCCCGCAGGCCGCTGGTGAAGCCGTCTGCAACCGTCGGCACGGCTTGCGGTGAAGAAGTTACGTAGGGCAAGTTCGAGCACATCATCCCCCGCACGCCCTGCCGTGCCAGCCAGTCCCTCTGGCTTCTGCGGTGCACTTCCCAGCAGATCACTGGAAGCCCCGTGTCCACTGCGCGTTCAATGGTGCCCGGGTCAGCCGAATCGTGGATTCCTAGTGCATCGAACCCACCAGCAAGCTGTTCAATGCCGCCAAAATTCTCCGGGGCGAAGTAGCCCCAGGTCTTCATCCCGGCGGCCGATGCCAATTCGGCTCCGGTGCCGGTTGCCGGCTGCTTCCACACCGTCGATTCGATAGGAACCGGGGAAGCAGCAATCATCTCGATCAGCTCGGCGGCGTGCTGTCCGCTCTTGTCCTCGATAAAGAGGACCGCCTGGTCCGCCAGTGCTTCCAGAACGGTTTCCAGGCGTGCCAAGGGCTCCAACGCAGCATTCGGTCCAAGCCATTGGCGAGCATCGTTGCGCAGTGCTTGGAGCTCGTCCCACGCGGTTTCGCTGATCAGCCGCGGGACTCCGCACAGGCGCTCCAGGCTGGCGTCATGGTGGCAAATGAAATGGCCGTCCTTGCTCCGGTGCACCGAGATCTCGATGGCTTGGGCACCATGGGCCAGGGCTTGCCGGTAGGCATGCAGCGTATGCTCGGTCCAATTATCCCCCGACCCGCGGTGGGCAATGTAGAAGAGATCTTGCTCGAGCAGGTCTGCCGCGCTGACCGCCTTGGGCGAGGCGCGCTTTGCCACTAATTCCCCTGAGCACCCGGCCAGCAGCAATGCGCCGGCAGCCAAGCCCAGGAACGTGCGGCGGCTGACCGCGAGCGGCCCTGCAGTTCCGGTTTCCATGATGCCCCCTCGGCAGCCCAGGCCCGCCAAGGCCTGGGCTCTGGCGGGTCTGGCATTGTGCGGATCCTAGCTAACCGATCACGGACAGGTTGTCGAAGGACGCGGTCACCGGTGCATTGGATGTCGAGCCGGAGAGATACAGGCGCAGGCCTGTGCCTCCTGGAACTTGCAGCGCACTGGTCGAGTCGCTGGCGTTGAGCTGCCAGTCGGCTGGCTCGCTGTCTGCGGCAGCCCAGATCTTTGCCGCCAGCTGCGTCGGGTTGGTTCCTGTCACCGACAGCTTCAAGTGGACCGCCTCGCCAGCCTGGTAGCCGAAGGAGGACTGGTACTGTGTGGCCAGAACACTCTCCGCACCGCCCACGGCACGAATCAGCTGGATCTGGATGCCGCCCGAGGAAGTGAACTGGCTTTTGAGGTAGTACTGGTTCGCATTGCCCAGATACCTCGACGAGAAGGACACATAGGTTCCATTGCCGGTCGGCTGCTTATCCAGCTGCACCTGGACAGCGGCTTGCGTGGTGGTGCTGTCGACCACCGGCAGGTAGATCGCTGGCCCTGAACCGGGATTCAGGCCCAGAAGCTGGCCGACTCCCCCAGCGACGTTGGCGGTCGCCGCGGATCCGGTCCGCGTCCACGTGCCACCGGTATCGGCAGCGCCCCAATTGCCGGTGACATTGCGGCTAAAGGCGTCAACTGCCACCGGCCTTGGCGGTAGCGAGACCTTCACCGTTTCGGTGTGGCTATCCACCAAGCCGTCCGGATCACTGGCTTCCAGGGTTATCGTGTACTCATCTGGTTCGCTGTAGCTGAACGATTCAATGGATGCGCCCTCCACCCAGTCGCTGCCGTTGCCGAAGGACCAGCGGTAGCTGAGCTCATCATTATCGGGATCAGAACTCTGCGAGGCATCAACGGTAACCTTCAGCCCGTCCACTTCAGTAATTTCGAAGGCCGCTTCCGGAGGCTGGTTGGGTTCTGGCGGCGGCAGGATGGTGACCTGCTTCGTGGCCGTATCCGTCCCGTTGGCATCATCGGTGACGGTCAGCTTCACCTGATAGGTCCCGGGTTCTGCGTAGCTATGCCCGGTGGTGATGCCTTCGGCGCTGTTTCCATCTCCGAAGTCCCATCCATAGCTGGCGATGGTGCCGTCGGGATCCGCGGACTCCGATGCATCCACGGTGAGCTGCTGGCCCTGGATCTCATGAGTGAATTCAGCCGTCGGACTGGCATTGGCAGGTCGTCCGATTCCAGCCTGGTAGTGATTCTCCACCGCGGCCGGGCTCAGCTGCTTGCCGTAGACCGCGACTTCGTCGACCCGTCCGGCGAAACCGCCAGTTGGCGCCGAGCTCCATCCGCTGACACGGTCATTGCCCACTCGCCAGAAGCCGTCGAGTTCCAATGCGGATTTGGTGCTTGCACGCGAGGCTACTTGCTGCCCGTCCACGTACAGGCGCATGCCATCTTCTCCCAGGCTTGAGACCACATGATGCCACCTGTTGTCGTTGTAGATCCCGGACGAGGTGATCACCCGGCGAGCGCCGCGTTCGGTCACGCCGAAGGACAACCGTCCCAGGGAATTCACATAGGTCAACCGGTCATGGTCGGTCGAGTCCGCATTCTGTCCATTGCCATAGCCGATGAGCCGGCCACGCTGCAGGGGCGAGGCCTTGAACCACAATTCGGTCGTGAACTCCTGCGGACGCTGCCAGCGAACCATGTCCTGCGCCCCGCTGCCGCCCAGGGACAGGCTTCGGCCATTTCCCCCGGCAATAGCTGATGAGGAATCGACTCCTGCATTTCCTGCGAGCTGCAGGTCTTCGCTTCCGGCGGCGTCAAGGGCAGTGGAGTTGTCAGCTGCTCCGAATGGCCAGTATGCCTTGGGCTTGTCAGCTTTGATGACCTTTTCGTATGCGGTGGAGGCAACGGTGTCCTGCGCCACCGTGATGCTCTCGGTGGTGCTGCGTGTCTCCTTCCCCGTCGGGTCCACGGCGAAGATCCGGTAGCTGTGCGTGCTTCCCGGCTCCACGTCTTTGTCCACGAAGGACATGCCTTGGCGCATCCAGAAGGTCGAGTCGCCTTGGACCGTGTGGATGGGCGCGTTATTCGCTCCGTCCCGGATCACCTTGTAGGCCAGGGTCCCGTTGTCCATGTCCGAGGCTGCCTGCCAGCGGATGCGCACTTCGCCTGCAGTGGTGGAGCTCAGGGTCGGAACGAAGTCCTCGCCGCTTGGCAGCGGGCCCCTGTCATTGGGGGCCAGGCTGCGGATAGCGAAGCGGACCAGCCCCTGCTGGTTCTTGTAGTTCACCCGCTGGAATTCACCACCATAGACAATGTATTCGTCATTGCCTGTGACACTCCATGGGCCTTGGCTCTGCCCGGTATAGGTGCCGGTGCTCAACGCCGGGAACCAGGTCTGCAGCCGCGGATGCGGCAGTCCTTCGAAGTTGGTATATCCGTGGATTTCACGGTCAATTGTCCCCGCTGTTTCCTTGCTGAAGGCCATGGCGCGGTTGTACTGCCAGTTGGGTTCCTGGGCGAATCCGCCGATGTTTCCGCAATAGTGCGGATGCCCGGCAAGGTAGAGCAGGTCTCCGGTGGCGTGCACGGAGTAGGTATCCCCGTGGCAGTCCTCTACCCAGCGTGTTTCGAGGTCTGCCCATTTGATGGCCACCACGCCTTCCAGGGTGGTCGCTCGACCGAACGTGTAGCCGCTGGCGTAGAAAGTGTCCTGGTCTGTGGCAATGGAAGTGATGGAACCAGTCTCCCCGCCATTGCGGACATGCGAGGCTGCCGGATATGGGTACTTCCCGCTGGTCTCGGTGCTCACGACGGCTAGGCCGTTGGCGAAGTCGCTGGTCGAGTTCACCTGCGTGAATTTGCCGCCCAAGGCCAGCTTTGTCCCATCGGGCGACAGCGACATGGACTCGACGTGCCCTCCTGCGACCACGGGCCTGAACGACAGGAGGGCCGCGTCGCTGGCACGCAACGCAGCCGCTTGCTCACGCCAGGCTTCGCCAATGCGGAAGAACGAACCGCCCAGGTACACCGTGGTGTTCGTGGCGACAATGCTGCGCACGGAATTTGAAGGCTGCGGGTCGAATTCCTCGATGCGTTCTCCGGTCACCGGGTCCAGTGCCGCAATGCGCGAAGCGCTTTGCCCGTCCAAGGTGGTGAAGTCGCCGCCAGCGTAGAGCCGGCTGCCGTCCGGCGAAGCAGCAAGAGTGAGTACCTGGGCATTGAATTCCGGAGTGAAGCTGTTGAGCAGTTCTCCGGTTCGAATGTCGTAGGCGAGGATGTTCTTGCGTGTTGCGGTTTGCGTCCCAGCCGCAGCACCTGCAGGACGCGCGGTAGCGAAGCTTCCTCCTGCATATACCGTGTTGCCAATGACCACTTGGCTCCAGACCACGCCATCGATCTGGACGGTCGGGAGGGCATCGGCGGTGACGGTCGCAGGGGTGAGCGGGTCTGACGGATCCGCGGGCACACTATCTGCAAGTGCCTGCGGCGGCGTGGCTAATGCGGCGGCCGCGATCAGCGCGGTTGCAGCAATCATGGTCATGGCCCATCGGGCGATGGCCGGGGCGGATCTGCGGATCATGGCGATACCTCACCTGCGAGCTGTTGGATTTTCTTGGTTGCGCCAGTTTCGAATTCAAGGGTCACGTCAGACGCTGATTCCGTTTGGGCGCTGAATAGATAGGTGGCAGTAGCCTGCTTGCCTGCCGCCAGTTGTGGAGGAAGTACGGTGCTGCGTGTGTCGGTGAGCACGGCCGCCGGTTCCCTGCCGTCCCCGTAGAACAAGCGCACTTGGGCCTCGCCCAAGTCCAGCGCGGTGACTCCGTCGTTGGATAACTCGATTTCAACCAGTGTCGCGGCCCCGGCGATTTGCCCGATGCCTTCTGCTTCGGACTGGGTTTGCTCGATGCGCTTGATCCGCATCTGCGCATGCGGGCCCGCCTGGACTTCTTCAGCAAGGTCCACTGCCTTGGCTGTGGCAGGCGGCTTGCCAGCCGCTTGGGCATCCGGCGCCACTTTCTGCGCATCCTTGTCCTTTTTCCATGTGGACTTCTCTGCTTTCTCGGCAGGAGAAGCTGAATCCTCGGATTTTTCAGCGGCCTTGCCCGCCTTGGTGGAGGGCGCCGCCAAGGCTGATTCGTGCAGCTGCTGATCGATAGTCGCCAATGTAGTTTCGGCTGGTTCCCCAGGCATGGCCGCTTGCGGCGAAGCCTGGGGTTCTACCGTGCAGGAAACCAGGGCGATTCCCAGCAAGAGCAGCATCGGAACGATGCGCATCTTGGCTGGGACATGGCCGCAGGCCGGAGGTTCTGCTGCTTGTGCGCGTTGCATGATCTGTCTGGTTCTGCGCTCAGGCCCGCTGGACCTGGATAGATGGCGAGCTTAGTTGCCCTAAGGCCACTCTGAGCTTGGTGCTGGAAGTATGCACGGTGTAGGGGAAGTACTCGACTCTCACCCCGACGGTTGCAAAGAGCTCTTCTAGTCCTTTTCCTTCGCGGGTGCCCTTCCAGTCATCTCCCTTGAAGAACACATCGAATCTGACATCCTCCCACGTCAGTAATCGGTTCGGATGAAAATCAAGAACCGCCTCATCCACGAAGCCTATCGAGGAGACGATATCCAGTCGTTCGCTTTCGGGTATCACCGGCCGTTTCCCCTTGGTTTGGAGCAGCCTTTCATCACTGACCACACCGGCAATCAGATAGTCGCATCTGGACTTGGCTTGCCTGAGAATATTCAGGTGCCCGACGTGGAACAGGTCGAAAGCACCTGCGGCGTACCCAGTGATCATTATTTTCCCCAATTTCTCATGAACCAGTTGCTGATTCGATTCCCCATAGCATCCGGGCCATCCCCATGGCCTGGACGCTTTACTGTTTCCCAGAATTCTCGTGCCAGCCTCAGGCGCGGCGGCGGCCAATTTCCGCAGACGGTTCTGCGTCGAATTCCACCGAAGGCTCTCCGGCACCGGCCAAATCCAAGCACAGCTTTTCGTAGGCCCGGGCAACATCGTCCCAGTCATAGTCGCTAGCGCGCTTTCGTGCGAGCTGGGCGCGTTGGCGAACGGCATCGTCCTTTGATTCGGTGCGGTCGAAGAGCCTGGACGCGGATTGCGGGTCATTGAAGTATTCGCCGGCTGCCTGGGCCACTTCGCGGTTGAAGTTCACGTCATAGGCGTTGATCGCCGTGCCGGCACCCAACGCCCTGAGCAATGATGGGTTGGTACCGCCGACCGAATGGCCATGCCAATAGGCAAGTGCATGGGCATAGAGCTCATCTAGCAGCTGCTGGTCCCATACCCCGCCTAGGAAGCGGACTTGTTCCGTGGCCGCGGCATGAACCTGCTGAGTGTATTGCTCGGCATAGGGCGCCGAACCGACGACCACCAGCGGGAGCCTGGCCTGCGACTGGCTGTAGCCACGGACAATCATCTCCACGTGGTTCTCCGGCTCGAAGCGGGCCACTACCAGATGGAACTTTCCGGATTCCAAGCCGAGCTCAGCCAATTTCACTGCAGCAGCCTCGGGAATTTGCGGTGCCCCATAGGTGATGAGCCTCGTTGCCCGCGAGAATTTCGCCGCGTAGTAGTTGGCGATACCCAGGGCATCGGCAATCAATTCCCTGCTCCACCAGACGCAGAGGCGCTCGCATAGCCGGTAGTACTTCTGGCCAATAGGTCCCCACTTGGCCCGTTTCCATTCCAGCCCATCCACGTGCGTGGCGACGGGAATCCTTCCCAAACGCAGCAGCGGGAGCAGCGGGGCATTGGCCGCGTTGAAGACAATCGCCGCATCGGGCCGGTTGAAGAGGGCATGGATCACCGACAGTGCAGTATGACTCAGCGTCTCGAGGCTCCTTCGCCTCATGGCAGGCAAATGCACCAGTTTGATGCCCTGGTATTCGCTCATGCGCTCGTCTTTGGCAGTGCCACGGCAATATACGGTCACCTCGTGCCCTTGATCGGCCAGGCGGCGCCCTACCTCTTCAATAGCAGTCTCGAAACCGCCATAGCGTGCAGGTACTCCCCTGGTGCCGATCAAGGCGATGCGCAGCTTGGCGCGCGAGTCATGGTGCTCGGTGCGTTGCATTCTGTTCCCCCAAATTTAAACAGCAGAATCAACGTTCGCTTGCTTGCCGCACCAGCGTCGATCCCCAAAATCAACGGCGAGTTCCGGAACATGCCGCAAGCATGCGTTTCTCATCTACCGAGCATATGTGTCGTGCCGTTGCGGCACACGAGTGCACCCGTACTTGCGTTACCCGCGAATTACTTGCTCGGGGGTACTTGGAATACTCACTGGCCACTGGGGAAGTTTTCTCGTCAACCTCGAAGTCCATGGATCGAGAGAGAAACATCACGATTGAATAACGGTTCATTCCATGCCACCATTTACAGCAGGGCCCGCGTGACCCTTAAACCATCGTCTATATTGAATGAGCAGGGCCTGTTTTGCTGGGGAGCACGGGTTAAGCTCCGAGGATCCTTTGCAGAACCTTTCCCCCAAAAACCTCTTGCCCCTCGGTCCGGATACATCCGGCCAATCTTCCCAGCGGCCGCGCCTGATCGCGGCATTGGCCTTAGTCGCCGCGTGCGGCATCGTTGCCACCTCCTTGAACCCGGTGCCCGTGGCCGCTTCGACCACATCGGTCGCCGATGCCATGAACCGCACAGTTGGCTCCGGCTGGGGCTCTACTTCAAGTGGAATCCCCTACCTAGCCAACAGTCCAAGCCGTTTCGCCGTAGATGGTTCCCAGGGTGAAATTACCTTGGTCCCCGGCAAGCTCAGCCATGCCACCGCCGCCATCAACGCTGCCGACATGCAGGCCGGCGTCGATATTTCCTTCGACTCGCTGCCCAGCACGGGTTCGTCCTATGCGCACCTAGGTGCCCGAAGTACCGCAGATGGCCAATACACCGCTTCGCTTCGGCTGCAAAGCACTGGCAATCTGTCCCTGGAAATTTCACGGACCGTCAGCGGTAAAAAAATCGTGCTCGATTCTCGGCAGATCAGTGCTGCGGCTCGCCCGGGGACTGCGTACCATGTTGACTTCGCCGTCGCCGGAAGCGGCACCGCGTCGCTCAAGGCCCGCGCCTTCGCAGCTGGCAGCGGAACTCCCGAATGGCAACTGGAATCGGAAGATGCATCCACAGCGCTGGCCTCGGCCAAAGGCAGCTTGCGCATAGGCGGTTACCTTTCGGCCAGCGCCGCCGGCAACTCCGGTCTGCACGTTGATAATCTGGTGGCGCGTTCAGCTACCGAACCGGCGATGCAGGCCCCGGAACCGGCACCTGCCCCATCGCCTTCCCCAATTCCCGAACCTGCACCTGATGCCGAAGGAACCGTTCCCCACTCCGAAGAGGTCAGCGTTGGCGAGCAGGCACCGCAGGCGGGAACCCTGGGCGCCATCCCTTCAACAGCACTTTATGTTTCGGCATCCGGAAATGATGCCTCCGGCGGTACCGCCTCAGCGCCACTGCGCACCCTGTCCAAGGCCATTTCCAAAGCCTCCAGCGGACAGACCATCGTGGTGCGTGGTGGCAGCTACCATGAGTCGGTAGTGATCCCCGCAGGCAAGAGCCTCAAGCTGCGCGAATACCCGGGAGAGACCGTCTGGCTCGATGGTTCCAAGGCAATCACGGGCTTCTCCGCCGCGAGCAATGGATGGGTGAAATCCGACTGGGACTACGATTTCGATACCAGCCCGACCTACACCCGGGGAGCCACAGACAATACGGCTGAAGCATGGGGCTTCATCAATTCCAGCTATCCCATGGCAGCCCATCCCGACCAGGTATGGATCAACGGGACCAAGCAGACCCAGGTATCCTCGGTTGCCAAGCTCAAACCGGGTGCCTTCTATGTGGACCGCGCCAATAACAAGCTGCACCTCGGTACCGACCCAACCGGAAAGTCCGTGCGCGCTTCTACGCTGGTCAAGGCCCTGAGCATCCGCAGCGACAATTCCAGCGTTTCGGGTATCAATGTGCGCAAGTTCGCTCCTTCGGTGCCCGACATGGGTGCGGTCACCGCGGAGAAGCCGGGCATCACTGTGCAGAACCTGACCATCGAGGATACGGCAACCACGGGTTTGAACGTCAGCGCTGTGAAGAACACCGTGAGCAACGTGAAGATCCAGCGCAGCGGCATGCTGGGCATGAACGCCGTGTACGCTGACGGACTGGTCGTCAACAAACTGGCCTCCACAGGCAATAACCACGAGCGGTTCAACACTTCGCCTGTCTCCGGCGGGCTGAAGATCGGACGCACCCGGGGCGTGACGGTGAAGGATTCCAAGCTCAACAGCAACTACGGTCCGGGACTATGGCTGGATGAATCCGTCTACGATTCCAAGATCCTGAATAATGACCTGATCTCCAATACCGGGCACGGACTGTCGCTGGAGATCTCCGCAAAAGCAGTGGTGGCCAACAACCGCATCACCAAGAATTCCGGATTCGCCTTCAAACTGAACAACACCAGCGATGTGAAGATCTGGAACAACACCATCAGCGGCAAGAACCGGGTGCTGAACATCGTGCAGGATGCGCGCCGCGCAGCGAACAAGTCCGACCCCGGGCACGATCCGCGCCAGCCATTCCCTGACACCACCATGACCTGGATCAATAAGAACATTGTCGCGAAGAACAACGTGTTCTCCAATACCGGCGGTGGCAACGCAATTCTTGCCGTCGAGGACTACTCGGGCAGCTACACGGCAGAACAGATGAAGATCTCCCTGGCGTCCAATGCCTATCACCGCATCAACTCCACGAATCCGAAGTGGTCCTCCGTCTGGTCCACAGGCGCTGGAAACCCCGCGGTGTTCACCACCTTGCCGGCCTTCGCCAAGTCCACCGGACAAGAGCTGAATTCCTTTGAACTCACCTCCAGCACGGTGCTGAGCAGTACCAATAATCCGACTACCAGCGTTACGGGCAAGAACAGCCAGGCTACCGCATTGCCTAGCGATATTGCCTTCCTGATAGGACAGGCCCCCGCTTCCAAGCGCATCGGCAGCTACCCGCGCTAGGCTCCGGGCCACCCTGGCAGTACAAGCAACGGATCCCGGCTCGGCATTGTGCCCAGCCGGGATCCGGTGCATTCGGGTTCAGCTGCCCATCGCCACCGGTGGATCCGGCGGCTGCTTGCGCTGCAGGGGTGCAGCGTGTTCCCAGTCCAAGGCCGCTCGGCTGCTGGCCGGTTCCAGCATCAGGGCGAACACCAGGAAAATCAGGAATAGCGCACCGGCATCTACCAGCCCGTTTTCCATCACGCTGCGGATGATCACGAACGCCAGCAGCGGGAACAGCAAGCTGCGCAGCCTGCTTGAACGCAATGCGGCGAAAACCGTCAGCAGAACCCAGAAAGCCACAAGCAGCGTTCCGATGATTCCAGTTTGCGCCAGCAAGGAAATCCACGAAGAATCGAAAACCTGCTCGTCCCAGTACTGCCCTTCGACAGCAATGGTCTTCTGGCTCAATCCCGCACCGATCCATCTCTGCCATGAATCATTGGGCAGGTTCAGCACGACCGACCAGCTGATAGTCCGGGAGTTCAACGTCATCACCGAGGCACTGTCCTCGCGAGCCATCAGATTCTGCAAAACCGGAGTCAGGAACGCAAGGTAGAACACCAGCGGAAGGGCCGCCAGCGCCGCCACGATGGTCTGCAACGGGATTCGGCGGAGCATCAGCAGCATGCCAGCTGCCGTGCAAGCAGCCGCGATGAGAGCGGTGCGCGACTCGGAGAGCAGAAGGATGGCGCTGAGCAACACCAGCATCCCCACGTGCCACCACCGCACGTGCGCGCGCAGCGATTGGTGGAAAAGAACCAGTGCCGGGATACCGGAAAGCAAGGCAATCTCATTGGGGCTCAGCGGAGGGATGCCGCCTGTCAAGCGCCCGCCTCCGCCCAGCGCCAGCCCGGTCCCCGCGCTGATGATGCCCACCGCGGCCAAACCGACGCACATGGCCAGCAGCACCTGGTGGGCCGGGAAAACCCGCATGATGAACAGCACTGTCGCTGCCAGCATCGCCACGCGGATCGCGATGATGGCCGAGGCCATGACATTGCCTTCTGCCATCGCCCCGATCACGCTCAGGGCCAGAACCGGAGCGAGCAGCGCGATACTGCGCACGCCTACCGGCTGACGGACCCCACTCCACATCCACAGCAGGATCGCCCAGCACAGCACGGCGCCTTGCAGCAGCGCCTTGAGCACGACCACGAGGTCCAATCCGCCGGTGAACAGCGTTCCCTGGCGCCAGGCAACCACGCTGAAGACCATGAGGATCCACAGCAGGTTCAGCTGCCACAGACGCGGAACCCGGTAGCGCCGTGGCACCGGAATCTGCTCCGCCGGCGTCCAGGACGCGCTGACGGCCGGAGGCATGATCAGGTACCCCGCCGGTGCCGGAAGCGCGAAGGCTTGCGCACCAGCACCAGCCCGGTCGCTCCGACTCGCACAGCGTTCAGCTCCTGCAGGGCATCGGCAACCTGTCGGTAGGTGGTTCGCCGTTCACGTCCGGTGAGGATCACGCAATCGCTGTGCAGGGCCACTGCGGTGGCGTCCACCGGCTGGCCCTCCATGCTGGCTACGAAGATCACTACATCGAAATCCTCTTCAAGGGAAGCGATCAAGCTGTCCAATCCGGCGAACACATCGAAACGGCGCAGCGTTTCAGGTTGCGGTCCGGCAGGGAGGTAGCCCATCGGCACCGATTCGATATGAGTGAGTGCATCATGCAGCTCGCTGGTGCCAGCGAGCACTTGGGCCAGGCCCGTTCCACTTGCCTCGTCGCGGCGCAGCGGCTCCAGTTGGCGGTCGGCCTGCACGATCACCGAGCGCTTGCCCATGGCCGCCAGGGTCTGGGCGAGCTGCTGCCCATCGAGAACCGCATCGGCACGGGTACTGAGCACCAGGATGCGTTGCGGCAGGCGCCCGTCATTGGCCATCAGCAGGTTCGATACCAGCTGGCGGTAACCGACCTGGATGCCGGTCGGGTTGGCACGGGCTCCGTCCTTGGACCGGGCCGCCACGGTGCCCAGCACGCGCATGCGCAATTGCCGTTCGGCGTCGCGGCCGCGCAGGATCCTCGGATCCAACTTGTGCAGCGCCAGGGCCAGCAGCAATCCCAAGCTGGCTCCCGAAACCAGGCCCAGGGCCAGATTCACGGATTTGCGAGGCGCGGTGGCGTACTGCGGTGCCGAGGCCGGCACGGACAGCTCCGCTTTGACTTCCAGCTTCTTGGGGTCGGTGTTCTCCAGCTTCTGGATGGACTCCGCCAGCAACCCGGCAGCCGTATTGGCGATGTCCGCGGCCTGCTGGGCCTCCGGGGCCTTCGCGGTCACGGCCAGCAGCACGGTATCGACCGGATTGGTGGCGTTCACATTGGATTTGACGTCCTGGAAACTGCGATCCAGATCAAGCTCGCGGATCACCTGGTTGATCAGCTGCGGATCATTGACCAGCTGCGGGTAGGACCCCACTCGCTGCAGCGCGAACTGGCCACGGGCATAGGCCGTGTCCTGGCTGGAATTGACGCTGACGAACAAGGTCGACTTCGCGGTGTAGACCGGGGTCATCCCCAGGGTGATGGCGATGGAGGCGAGTATCCCGGCAAGGGTGCTGGCCGCGATCCACCACATGCGGGTTCGCAGCACGAAGAGGAAATCACTCAGATCCATGCCTGCCGCCTCCCGATGCGCATGCTGTCCCCAGCCCAATTCCGGTGCAGCTGGCCAGGTGCGATGTTCTCGGTAATCAAGCGCTTTGGCCAAGGCCCTTCACCTCCCGGTACCACTTGCCCAGGGCCAGCGCCAGGAAGCCTGCGTTGGCCAGCAGCAGCAGGACATACACCGGAATGAACACCGATGGCAGCCACAGCGTCAGGAAGGCCAGGCAGATCAGGCCGAAGTCGGTAGGCACGACGGCCAATGAGTACAGGGCCGAGCTCTTGCCCTGGCCCTGCAGGTAATGCCCCGTTCTCCCGGAGTTCAGCCGGCGCAGCTGATCGGTGAGGATCATGGAGAAGAACAGGCTGCAGGCCACGACCTGGTAGGCAATGGGCACCAGGTACCAGGCGCCTTCTACCGGGTAGAACCGGTACCACGAGATCAGCACCATCGCGTGCAGGGCGGCGGTCTTGATCGCGTCGACAATATGGTCCAGCCATTCGCCGGCAGCGGATCCGGAGCCTTGGAGACGGGCCAGCTGCCCATCAGCAGAATCCAGCGCGTAGCCGAGCACCAGCAAAGCCGTGATCAGCAGCGAAGAGCCGAAGGACGGTTCCAGCAGCGCGATCACCGCCAGTCCGCCAGCCGTGCATAGTGCGCTGATGCCGGTGACGCCGTTGGGCGTTAGCCGAAGCAGATAGGCCAGTGCCGCCAGCCGGCGGCCCAGTGGCCTGTTGACGAAGCGCGAGTAGGCTGGCGCTCCCTTATTGGTTTTCTGCCGCTGGCGCAGTTCTGCGACTGCCCAACGGTATCCTTGTTGTTCTTGCAGCATGTGAGTCCTCCCCAGTGAACTCTTATGTGCTTGCGGCCGCGATCGGCCGCAAGCGCCCCCGATATTCAGCCCTGTCCCCAAGCACCGCATTTGTGCAGCGCATCCCCAGGGGACAACCCAAGCTGAGTACAATCTAGTTCATTTCCCGTGTTCTATCCATCGAATTCCCATTCCTAGGCGAAGCCGCTGAGCCAGCGCTCGCGATTCGCACCGCATTGGCGCAACGAACCGCGAACGGCCGGGCTCATTCGGCGATTTCCCGCACCTCCAGATCATCGAACCCGCCGTTGACCGGCGCGTTACCCGCCGAGCCGGAGAGGTAGACCGACAACCCCAAACGGCCTTCGGCCTGCAGTGCGGCGGTGGAGTCGGTGGCGTTGAGCTGCCAGTTCACCGGCTCATCCTGGCCTTGGTTGTAGGCCTTGGCCCGCAAGCTGGTGGAGCTGCTGCCCTGAGCCTGCAAACGCAGCCACACGGCCTTGCCCGGCGAACCGTCTACCTGGCCGATGACGGTCTCGGCGCTCAACGCACTGACGCTGCCGGAGACAACCTTCTCCAGGGTCACCGCCACCGAGCCGTTGGACAGGAACCTGACCTTGGCGCGGTACGCCCCGACGCCTGGAATATCCCGGATGGTCACCGTCTGGTAGATGCCTCCGCCGGTAGCCGCCTTGTCGCGGCTGAGCTTGATGCGCATGTCGCCTTCCCGTACCGTGGCTGGCAGCCACGACAGCGGTCCACTGCCGGCGGAGGACATGCGGATCGTTCCGGTGCCTCCGGCCACGCTGAAGTTGGACGATGAGCCTTGCCGCGTCCAGGTTCCCCCGGTATCGGCGTCACCCCAGCCATCGGAAACGGTGCGTCCAAATGCATCTGAAACCAGCAGGGCCGGTTCGGCGACGACCGCGACCTGCACTTGCTGGACCAGCTCGGCACTTGCGCCGTCCTCGTCGGTGACCACCAGCTTGATCGGATAGCCGCCTGGCTCGGCGTACTCATGGGAGGCATTCTGGCCGCTGGCGGTGTTCCCGTCTCCGAAATCCCATGCGTAAGTGGCAATCTGGCCATCAGCATCGCTGGAGGCGGCGCCATCGACCTGGACTTCAAGTCCGTTCACTTCCAGGGCGAAGGCCGCCACCGGTGCCGAATTATGGACATCCACTTCGGTTTCAGTGCGTGATTCCAGCCCGTTCCCATCGCTGACCGTCAGGGTGACCGTGTACCGGCCGTCCTCGGCGTAGCGATGCTGCGCAGTTTCTCCCAGAGCGTTCTGCCCATCACCGAAGTCCCACTGGTATCCGGTAATCGGCGTATCCCCGGCCGTGCTGCCCGAGGCATCGACGCCCAGTGCGAGTCCGCGTACCGAGGTGCTGAACTGCGCCTGCGGACCTTGGGCGGCGGCAACCGTGGCCACCTGGCTGATGGTGCTTTCCCGCTCCCCTGCCTGGACGGTCAGCGTCACCGAGTAGGTTCCGGCCGACTCGTAGCTGTGGCTGGCCGCCACTCCGCTGGCCTGGGTTCCATCGCCGAACTCCCACAGGTACCCGGTGATCTCCCCGCCGGCTGCCGGAGGCAGCGAATCGGAGGCGTCCACGGTGATCGCGAGCTCATCGGCTTCCCAGGTGAAGGCCGCGGTCGGATCCAGCTCGGCCGGGTCCTGCACGGTGACTTCGCTGGAAGCGGTGCCGGTGGCGCCCTCGTTGTCGGTGACGGTCAGGGTCACGGTCTTGGTGCCGCTGCTCGAGTACTGGTGCATGGCTTCGGCCCCGGTTCCGGTGGTCCCGTCGCCGAAGTCCCATTCCCAGGACACGATCTGCCCATCGGCATCCTGCGATGGTGCGGCGGTGAAGACGGCGGCCAGTCCGTCGACGGTGGATTCGAAGGCAGCGTCCGGTGCCGTGTTCGGCACCTTCACTTGCACCGAATTCGCCACCGTGCCGGTGGCCCCGTGCTCATCGGCCACCACGAGGGTGACCTCGTAGGTTCCCGGTTCCGCGTATTCGTGGGCGGCTTCGGCCCCGGTGGCCTCGGTCCCGTCGCCGAAGTCCCAGGCATAATCCAGTTCCCCGCCCTCGGGGTCTGCGGAGCCAGATCCATTGACGTGGATGCCCAGGCCGTCAACAACCACTTCCATGGCCGCGAGCGGAGCGGAGTTTTCCACCGTCAGGATGCTCTGCGCCTGGGCGGTGGCCCCAGCGCTGTCTGTCACCGTCAGGGTCACCGTGTACTCTCCGCCTGCGCTATAGGCATGCTCCACGTCCTGGCCGGAGGCCTTCTGGCTGCCATCGCCGAAGTCCCATTCGTAGGACAGCTCTCCTTGTTCCGGATCCTCGGATCCGGAGCCGCTCAGGCTTACCTTCAAACCGGTCTGTTCGCTGGCTATCGCGGCCACCGGCGGCTGGTTGACCGCCCTGGCCTCGACCTGCTGCGTCTTCGTGGCAGTGCCACCGCGGTCATCGGTAATGGTCAGCACCACCGTGTAGGTGCCGGCTTGGGCGTATTCATGAAGCACTCCTTCGGTCTGCACGGTGGTGCTTTGCCCGTCGCCGAAGTCCCAGGCGTAGCTGGCGATGGTGCCGTCGGCATCGGTTGATCCGCTGGCGTCGAAGGCCACCGCCAGACCTTGGCTGGTGCTGCTGAAGTCGGCCAGCGGATCCTGGTTCGGCTCGCCGGCAATCCCGTAGTGCTCATTGACCTCGGCTTGGCTCAGTGCCCTGGCGTAGACGGCGGCCTCATCGATTTTGCCATCGAACCATGCGGAGCTGGCTCCGGACCATACCCGGTCCCCGCCAATGCGCCAGTAGCCGTTGAACGGCTCGGCCGCGGTTTGCGGGTTGGTGCCGGTGAGCGCGCCATCTACGTACAGCTTCATGCCCTCGCCGGACAACGTGGCAACCAGATGATGCCAGTCCCCGTCGTTGTAGGCCCGGCCGGTGGTGACCAGATTTTCAGCTCCGGTGTAGACGCCGAAGACCAAGGTGCCGTCATTGCGCATGTAGACATGCCGGTCATAGCTGGAGGACAGGCCGCTGGCCGCATTACCGAAACCGATGATCTTGCCTCCATTGCCCGTGGTTGTCCGGAACCAGGCCTCGGTGGAGAACACTGTCGGGTTCTGCACCGCCCGGTTCGAGACCACCGCGGCATCGGACTCGCCGAAGCCCAGCGATGTGCCGTGGCCGATGGCGGAATCTTCTGCGTAGCGGACCGGGCCGTTGATGGTTCCGTCGTTGCGGGCGATGGTGCTGTCCGTGGCCACGTTGCCCCCGGTTTCATCCAGGCGCCAGTACATCTGCGGTTCATCGCCGTAGACCGCGATGCCGTAGGCATCGGCTGGAGGCTCGGGGATGTCCGCAGTGCGCCCGGTGGATTGGAAGAGCTGCAGCACGGTGGCTGCGTCAATCTGCTCGTTGAAGATCGCCACCTCGTCCAGCTCGCCGTTGAAGGCCTTGCTCGACGGCTGGTTCGGCCAGCCGTTGAGGTTGTCCCCGCCGATGCGCCACATGCCGGAGTAGGCCTGGCCGCTGCTGGCATCGGTGCGTTCGGCGACCTTCAGCCCGTCAACATACAGGTGCATTCCGGCTTGGCCCAGGGTTGCGGTGAGCTGGTGCCACTGCCCGTCGTTGTAGCTCGCCGTGGAACTGACCGTTGCCGCCCACCCCAGCCATGTGCCAAAGTGCAGGCGTCCGGAATTGTCCATCCAGGCATGGCGGTCGTAGCTACCGGAGTCGCCGGTGGCCGAGCTGCCATAGCCGATCAGCTTGCCGCCCTGGTCGCTCTCGGTCTTGAACCACAGCTGGGTGGTGAAGGTGTCCGGCGCGGTCGCGGCATTTCGGCTCGCCAGCGACTGCCCGCTGAATCCGCTGGCGTCATCGTCGCTGATCGCACCGGGCAAGCCGCGCTGCAAGGCCGCGCTGGCGTCGGCATCGACGAAGCCGATGTTGTCAAAGGCTACGGTGCCGTCGGATTCGTTCAGTGGATAGTAGATGTCCGCGCCGGTCTCTCGCAGGACCTGCGTATACGGACTCTCGGCGCTGCTGCTGACGGTCACCGGATCCGAGCGCGGACCGATGTAGTTATTGCCCCACGGGTCCGAGACGCGTACCCGGTAGGTGTGGGTGCTGCCCGGAGCCACGCTGTCATCGCGGAAGCCCAGCGACTGCTTTTTCCACCAGATGGAGGACACGTCCTGGCTGTCGATGGCGGTGAGCGAATTATCGCGCAGCAGCTCGTAGGTGAGCGTTTCGTCATCGATATCCCAGGTAGTCGGCCAGGCCACGCGCACGGAACCGCTGCGTTGGGAAATCGCCGACGGCTTCAGCTCCGCGGTGTACTCGGGCCGTATCGAATTCGACGACAGCGACCGCTTGGGGAAGACAGCCAAGCCCTGCTGGTTGGTGTTGTTCAACCTGGTGAACTCGCCGCCGAGAACCAGGTAGTCCCCGTTATTGTCCATGGCCCAGCCACCTTGGTACTGCCCGGTGTAGGTACCGGTATTAATCGAGGGATACCAGTGCAGCAAGGTCGGGATTGGCTGGTTGCGCACCAGCGAATTATTCGACGGCGCAGTGGCATCCGTACCGGTGGCGAAGGCAGTCTCCGCCAGCGCGCGCTTCCAGATCATCGGATTCTCCTCGGGGAACCCGTTGACCGACGAGCAGTCGTGGGCGTGCGGGGTCGAGTAGACCACGTCGCCCATGATGCTGATCGATGAGGTCGATCCATAGCAATTATCGAGCCAGATCAGGTCTCCGGTGGCGTAGTCGGCGGCAAATCGGCCGTCGAACCAGTGCCAGCCCATGCCGTTGTTCGCCGCGTAGATGACGCCGTTTTCCAGTTTCAGATCCACGACCCATGCACGGGCATTGTCATCGATCCGCGCCGGGACCGGAGTGGAGCTCCATGCCGCCTGCTGGCCGGTGGTCTCATTCACGGCGCCGATGCCGACCTTGGGCTCGTTGTTGATCGTCTGGAAGCGTCCGCCAATGACCACGCGGTCGCTCTGGTCGGTGGCGATGATGCCGTGGACGATATCATCGGTGGCCGGTGCCCACGCCTGAAGTTCCGCGTTGGCGCGGTTCAGCTTGGCGACATTGCGGCGGGTCTGGTTGGCCACGGAGTTGAAGGAGCCGCCCAGGTAGACAGCGTCGCTGGTCACTGCAAGGGTTTCCACGGACCCGCCCACGCTGGCGGAGAAGGAAGTCAGCGCCCCGTTGGAAGTGGTGAATTCAGCGATCTTGCTGCGGGCTTGGCCGCTGACGGCGGTGAACTGTCCACCTGCGTAGAAACGGCTTCCATCCGGAGAGAACTCGATATCCATGACTGGAGCGTTGAAGTTCGGGTTCCAGGGCAGGATCTGCCCGTTGGTGATGTTGAAGGCCATGGCGTTATTGCGAACCACTTCCCCGGCGCCGCCAGGATTCGCACCGCTTGGCCGTACCCGGGTGAACGAACCGACCACATAAGCCACATTCCCGCGCACACGCAGGTCCCAAGCCACCCCGTTCAGCTGCGGGGTAGGAAGATGATTTGCGCTGACCGTCTCGGGCAGCTCGATTTCCTCTTCGCCAGCGGCTGTCGCCGGAATTGCGCTCAGGCCGGCAATGACCAGCACAGCCGCGGCGACCGAAGCCAGCACCCGTGTGAATCGCCGCACGGGTGTGCGCCGGCCTGCCGTTATCTGCTGCTCTTCCATGTCCATTCCGTTCATTGTTGATACCGGGGCTTTGCCAAGTCAGCGCTGCTGGGCGAATCGGCCCGCTGGTTGCCCCTACCGGGGCAAGTGCACGGCAACCGATTTCTGCAGCCACCGCCGCATGGCCAAGCCGCCGGCCAAGGCACCAGCGGCGGCGGCCCACGGAACCAGCCGGTAGTCCGAAGTGAATACCAGGACCGAGGCAATCAGCACCACGGACAGGATGCTGTCCATGAACCTGATAGCAAATACCGGCCGTGCATTCTCGTGTACCGCAGCCAGCAGGCCATACGGCGTGGATGCCGCCACCGCGCTGGCATACGCCAGCCACCCGGTAACAGCAAGACCTGACGGGCGGATGCCCGTCAGCAGAGGTCCGCCCCAAGGCAGCAGCACCAGCCCAATGGCCGCGCAGCCTGCGGTGGCCAGCAAAAGCTTGAGCACCACCGAATCAGTGTTCTTCAGCTGGCGCCAAGGACCGGCATCTCGGTCGCGGGCCAGTGACGCAAACAGGTAGGCACAGGTGCCGGTGACCAGTAGCATCGCAGGAGCAGCATAAAGCCTAGCCGCCTCCAGCGCGCCGGCTGCGGCCAGGCCGATCAAGGCGGTGACGAGCACGCGCATCACGGTCAGCTGGGCCGGGCGCAGTCCTTGCAGGGCAGAGCGCCAGATTCCGAATCTGGCCACAGCCCGGATTTGCGCCGGACGGCGGGCCGGCGTTTTTTCGCTGTTTGGCAGGCGCCGCCAACCGAAGGCGGTTCCGGCGCATTGCCCGGCCAGGACCGCCAAGAAGAACGCTTCCAGCGTCAAGGTGGAGAAGACGCCGAATCCCAGCAGCACCATGCTGGTGGTTCCCAATACCACCAGGTCTACCGCGATCAGCTTTCCGAAGCTGAGGATCACCATGTAACTGCGCCGAACCAGCTCTTCAGCGACGTAGGCAACCACTGCCAGGCCGTAGAGCACAGCTCCGAGCAAGCCCAGCTCGGTACCCGCCCAGCAAAGCAACGCTGCAATGGCCCCCAGGGACAGGGCCAGCAACGCGAGCCAGAAGCGCAGTCCGGCCCGCACATGCGGATCATGCCGGTCCAGTACCGTCAACGAGTCGCCGACAAAGCCGGAGATGATGGCGGCTGCAAGGATCAGCGCTCCGTAAAGCGTCGAAATGAGGCCCAGCGCCTCCAGCCCGAGAAGCTTGGCGGCCAGCATCAGCACAATCAGGCTCGTCAGGGACTGGATTGCCTGTGCCGTGGAAGATGAAGCTACACCGGCAACCTTGTTCAGCAGGGTTCTGGCTAGAGTCATTTCTTCTCTGCCTTCAACGTGAACAACCCTGGAGCGTGCTGGTTGTCCAGATCCACCTGCACCTTTGCCACGGCGCCGGCATCTTGGACGATGAAGGCGTAGTGGGCGCTGGCCTGCTTTCCTGCCTCGATCGTGCCAGAGAAGTCATAGGCCTCGACCTCGCCGTATAGCGGCAGTGCTGCCTGCTGGCCCTTGCCCGGCACGAGGTTAATGATCACACTGGAGATGTCCAGTTCCTCACCGGATCCATTGCTAATCCGGACCTCGTACACCCGGTATTTCGCTCCGGTGAAATAGCCTGGTCCCTCGCTTTTCACGATGCCATTGCCGATCGCGGCAACCGTGACGTTGACGCCGTCCCGATAGCTGGCTTGTGTCGCATCCTTCATATTCGCCGGCATGCGGTCTGCGGCCCTGACTGCTTCACCGGAGCGCTTCACCACCGGCAGCTTTCCATCGCCGGCTTCGAAGGCTATCCCGCTGTAGTCCGCTGGCTTCTCTACTTCGGGTGTTGGCTCGTCGCTGGGCACTTTGGTAGCTTCCAGCTGCGGCGCACTGTCTTCCGGTGCCTTCGTCGGATTGGCCTGGGGCTTCCCAGTTGGCGGTGCGTACGGTGATGGTGCTTGTTCTTGCGGCGACGCATTGTCCAGCTCGCTCGCCTTGGGCGCAGCTGAAGTGCACGCTGCAAGCAAGAAGATCGACGAGCAGAGCATCGCCAGCGTTGACAGAATTCTTATCCGTCCGGCGGGTTTCGTGGCAAAGGAGTCGGCGGCAGCTGGGGGGCAAGTCGTGTTTTCGCGCGACTGACATGCCGCCGACTCCGCCTCATGAGCCCACCCGGAACTCGCAAGCGGGAATTCTCCCGCGCAGGAAATCGGATGGACTGGTTGATGCGCATCCGGCGGTGTCCCGCCAGAGCAATTCTTGTTGATAGCCCGAGTGCTTCCAGGCTCATGTGCTCGCAACGAACGCATTTTCTGATCCCCCACAGAATCCGTACTGCTTTGTTTTCGAACATTGGTTGCGCTTGGCACCCGATGAGAGGTAGCGCATGCTTGCGGATCCTGGCTGCAAATTGATGCGGCCCGATATCTTCTTGTCCCAGTGGCCCTGCCACGGCGTGCCCGCAGTCAACGCCGCGGGCACGATGCAAGTTCTCATCCTGGCTCCTAGTAGGCACCGTCGGGCTTGACCATGACCTGGAAGGTACGCCAGATCAACCGCAAATCGCTGAGCACGGTCCAGTTCTCTGCGTAGTACAGATCCAGCCGCACGCTTTCCTTCCACTCCAGGTTTGACCGTCCGGAGACCTGCCAAAGTCCGGTCACCCCCGGCTTCAGCAGCAACCTGCGGCGGGCGTGGCCATCATAGGTTTCCACTTCGGCGAACAGCGCCGGACGGGGTCCGACCACCGACATGTCCCCGCGCAGGACGTTGAGGAACTGCGGCAGCTCATCCAATGAATGCTTGCGCAGCCAGTTGCCGCACCGGGTGACCCTCGGGTCGTCTTTCAATTTGAACAGCGGCCCTGCCCCTTCATTCAGCTTTTGCAGGGCGGCCAATTGCGCTTCGGCATCGTGGACCATGGTGCGGAATTTGATCATCTTGAAGGGGCGGCCGTCCTGTCCGGCCCGTTCTTGGAGGAAGAAGATCTTCCCCGGGCCCTCGCGCCGGATCAGCAAGGCGATCACCAGGAAAACCGGTGACAAGGCCAGCAAGGCGAGCAGCGAGAAGACGATGTCGAAGCCGCGCTTGCAGAGGTATCGCGCTCCGGTGAACTTTGCCAGTTCCACATGCAGCAGCGGCATCCCATCCACGGGGCTGGTCCGCACGCGGCGGCTGGCAACCCCGATGATCGAGGAGGCCACGATGAGCCTGGTCCCGGTGCCCTCAAGCCGCCAGCCCAGTTGCTGCAAGGCTTCATTGCCACCGGGCAATGGTCCGGCCACGATCACCGAATCAGCATGCAACCGCTGGATTTCCTGCTCGATGGCGCCGGTGTCGTAGGCCAGAGGAAGGGTCGGATCGGTTTTGCGGATATCGCGTTCGGCTTCCGGATCCGCCGCGCCGTCCATCAGCGCGCCAACAACCCGGTAGGCGGGCCCGGATTTCTTGGAAATCTGGCGAACGGCGTACGGGACGTCGGTGGGCTGGCCGTAGATCAGCACATTGCTCAAGGCGTAGCCGCTTCGGCTGCGCCAGCTCAGCCACTGGCGACAGGTCCACCTGCTCAGCAGCAGTGCGGGCAGTCCCAGCGGCAAAGAGAGGACCAGGAAAATTTTCAGGCTGTCTTGGCCGGTGAGCACGATAAGTACCCCCATGAAGCCCGACAGTGCCAGCCCCGAATAGACCATGATCCTGTATTCCTGCATCCCCACGGCAACACTTCCCAGCCGGTGGGCCTTGAAGGATAGCAAGCTGGCCATCCAGGCGAAGGTGAGCAGCAACCCGGCCAGCGCGTAGTAATGCGTGCTGCCCGCAATGAACTGCGGCATCTGCGAGCTCTGGAATTGCGTGATTGCCGGCAAGGAGCTCACCAAGGAAATGACCAGCAGATCAGTGCCGTAAAGCCGACGCAGATAAGCGCGGCCCCGGGCACTGGCGGTACCGGTTTCCTGATTTGTCCTTGGAGGTGCGAACGTCCAGGTGCCGAGAGAAGATACCCGATCTTCGCGCAGCTTGCTGCTAATTTGCGACATGGCTTGTTCCCGCCCTGGCTAGCGATTCGACGCAGCAAGGGTGGTCGCAAACCGGCAACACAACGTCAATCATCTGTATTCCCCCAAGAAATAAGCGAGTTCCCCAATACACATGGCAATCGCGCTGTCCCACCAGCCCGGCTGCCGTTCTCGACCTTGAGCCTATGATGCGAATTCATCCGATGCACGAGTGGAAGAACACTCAAAAGATGGCCTGCATATCCTTCAAATACTCACGCGGCACTTGGTTCATACTCGCTCGCTACTTGGAAGGAAGTTTCCGGGCATGGAAAAACCCTGCACCGGCGCAGAGGGGTTGCCGGCACAGGGTCTATTCGGGAAGGAGCCGGCGGCCGCGCTGGGGGCAATCCTCGCGGATTCGCTGGCCACCGGCCCCGTTTCAGGGAAGAGCTTCGCCGCCACGGCACCGACCGCGCACCCTACGGATAGGCACTCGTTCGCAAAAGAACGCCTGCGTAAGTCTCCAGCTCCCGCAAATCACATTACCCACCTGTGCTGGGCCGGGCACGGGTGGTACCTACTCCAAGTTTGCGCAAACCGGCACGTGCTACCTGCCGGTTGTACCCGCTTCAAGCCCTGCGTGATCCAATTCCGCGCGCTCGGTAATCCCCAACTTCGAAAATACCCGGTAGAGATGCCCCTCCACCGTGCGCTGCGAGACCGTCAAGGTCCGGGCAATCTGCGCGTTATTCAATCCCTGCCGGGCCAAGCCGACGATTTCCGCTTCCCGGGCGGTCAATTCGGTCAGCGCCAGGACACGGGCGATGTACTTTCCCGGGTCCATCCCCTGTTGGTCGATCAGTTGGGCGGCCCGGCGCAGCAAGGCGCCGCAGCGCCGCTGGTCCCCGGACTGGGCGTAGCGTTCGGCCGCCCGGGCCCAGGCCTCGATCACCACCAGGTATTCTTTCTTGGCCAGGGCGTCCTGGGCCAGCTGCTCCAGCGGCTCGCCAAGCTCTGAGCCTCGCAAGTCCATCAGGCGCGCCAAAAACGCCGCTCGCGAACCCTGCTGCCCCGCAGCCAAGGCACGCAGTCTTTCACCCATCTGGGAATCGGCCAGCTCCTGGTCCCCCAGCTGCCGGGTCATGCTGAAAAGGAATTCGCGTTCCACCAGCGGGAAGCACTCCAGCGACTCACCCGGATACGGATAACCCAGACCCGCAGCGAAGGCCCGTGCAAGTATCCGCTGCTTCGACGACTCCTCGCCCAGCTGTCCGTTCAGCGAAATCGTCCCGCTGGAACTGGAGGACCCGGGCCCGATCACCAGGGATTCAGGCACCGGAAAGCCCAACCGGGCCAGCAGCAGCCGGTACAGTTTATTGGCCAAGGCCAGCAGTTGAGTGGTGTCCGCAATCTGCAGTTCCGTCACGGCCTCGGCCATTTTGGCCATGGCGAGCTGGACTCTGCCTTGCAGCAGGTGGCTGACGCCGTCGAGCAGCGAGATTGCCCCCTGGTAGTACTGGATGGAACGGAGCCGGGGATGGCGGTAGGAGTCGATGAATGCCGCGGCGCGCTCGTATTGTCCCAAGAACAGCAGGTTCCAGCCAATGCGGAAGAACACCCGGACCTCGTACATGGCCTGCGGGGCCGGGTACTCCTTGAGGTCTTGCAAAGCCGGTTCCATCAGATCCAGGGCCTGCTGGCACCGGCCGGCGGACGTGTGCAGGTCGCTGAGCATCATCATGCCGATGAAGCGCACCTGCGCGGGCAGCAGCCGGTCTTCCAGGAATTCTTGCAGCTCGGAAACGCTCGGCAGTGGACCGCGGGCGGTATTGACCCTGAGCCAGAAATCCAGGACCCTGGCCCCTGCGCTATGCAGGGCCAAGAAGCTGGCTACCTCTTCTGCGTCCGCGTGCCCCAGGGCCCGATGCTTCCAATCGTCCAGGATCCGCCCCAATTCGACGCCATCGGTTCCGATATTCGTGGTGACCTCCAGCAGGTAGGCGTAGGCCTGCCCCAGCAGCGCCAGATCGGTCAGCTGATCGATCAGGCGCAGCAACAGCGCGCGCGCGGCATGGTGCCGCCCCATGCTCAGCAGCATCCGCGCTTCGAGCAGCGCTCCTTGCCCATGATGCCGGGCGAGCTTACCCAGGACGCATAGGCGCAGGGCCAACCCGAAATTCAGTTCCCGAGCGGCCTGCTCGGCCAGATCCAGGACCAACTTCATGGGCACCTGCTTACCGGTTTCCAAGGACCACAGCACCTCGCGGGCGTTTGGCTCCTTTCCCAGCGAGACCGCCGCGGTAACCCACAGGTCATGCAGCTGTGCGATGTCATGTTCGGTGGCCAAGGCGCGGACGATCCGCTGCATCAGCTTGGATTTCAAGACCATTGCCGGGCCTTGCTGCATCAGCTCACCGATTTTCAGCAGCCGCTGGTAAGGCAATCCGCACTGCTCCAGCACTTCTGGGGGCTGCGGGCCAGCCAAAGCCAACAGCAACAGCGACTGCTGCTCCTGAACGGACAGGGTCCGGGTGATTTCCCGGCCCAGCGTCAACATTGGCGTATCGATTTCCGGAAGTGCGCGGGCCACGATCCATACCGGCTCGTGGAGCCCGTGGCTCTGCAGCAACCTGTCATCGTGGAAAAGCGTGCCTTGCTCCAGGCAGGATGCAGCATAGGCTTCAACGAAGCTGGGGTTACCGCCGGTGACCACGTCGATCAGGCTCACCGTGCCCTCGGCGAGCTTGCGTCCGATCACGCCTTCGGCCACCGCGCGCACTCCTTTGCGGTCCAGGCGCTGCAGGGCCATGGTGGTGAAGGATCCCAGCTCGGCCAGCGCGCCCAGCGGGCTATCCGCTTCTAGCGACCCGCTGCCCAGGGCCAGCACCTTCACGTCGGCGTTTTCCACCAGCAGAGAGAGGATAAAGCAGGACTGCGGGTCCAGGAACTGCGCGTCTTCGACCACAACGATATGCGGTTCAACCTGCCCGCGGCTGGAAAGCAGGCTCCGATTCAGCTCGCGCAGCACGCTCACCGGCTCGTCGATGCTCTCCAGGGCCCCCAGATATGGCGACAAGGCACCATGGGCAATAGTGCTCAAGGACGGCGTGCAATACAGCGTCATGACCGGCTCGCCCATGCCCGGGGAAGCCAGCACTGCCTCCACGAGGCTGGTCTTGCCCACGCCCTGCTCGCCCAGCAGCAAGACGCCGGCAGGACTTGGCCCTTGCAGGATCTGCAGCAGCTGGTTGTATTCAGTTGTCCTGGTCTTGGCAATCAGTTGATGCTGTTTCATCGCAGCCCTGCGGTACGGCGGCTGGTGCGGTCAAGCGCAGTGAGCTCCTGGCGATTGCGGACCTGGAGCTTGGAATATACCTGGTACAGATGCCCCTCCACGGTGCGAATCGAGACGCCATTGAATTTGGCAATTTCCGAATTCGTTTTGCCAGTTATGGCCATCTTGGCGATCTGGGCCTCACGCTTGGTCAGCTCGCGCATCCAGCCAGGCTGCTGTTCGATGGCTTCAAACTGCAGCTCGTCGTGCTGCTGGATCTGCGGAGCCGAGGCCCGCTTGCGGCCGTTGACTGTCCGGGAAAGCTTGCGCTGGTCCCTGGCTTCCATTGATGCGACGAACTCGTTGTTCGATGGCACGGACATGAGCAAGTGCCCGGCCTCGACCATGCTGTCCAGAGCCGCTGCCAAGCGCGGCGAGTCCTTGGCCGCCGCCGCGTCTGCGAGCGCCTCCAGATTCTGTCCGACAAGGCCCTCGCAGCGTCTGGCGGCGCTGCGCAGCTGCGGCAGCACCAGCTGGTCTCCCAGCCGCGCGGCGAACCCCAAGGTCAGCGCTTCGAGCAGGGTGTGCTGGCCGCCGCGGGCACGCTGGGCGAAGGTTGCCAGCCGCAGCCTTGCAGCCTGCGGCGAGCCGAGTTCGGCCAACGCAAGGCAGGAGAAGACTTCTGCCGCCCAGGAGTAGAAGCTCAGCGGCATCTGCATCGCTCCGGGGGTCCCGTATTCAGGGCATACCAGTGCGGATGCCTCCACCCGCCTCCCGGAGCAAGCCAGCGCATAGGCAATGACCGACCCAATCAGCGCTTCGGTTCCCCGGTCTCCGGCCACTTGCATCTGGTGCAGGTTCGGTTCCAGCAGGCGCAAGGCAGCGTCGTAGTCATTGCCCAGTCCCAGCAGGATCCCCCGCATGATGTCCCCGTAGGAAATGAGCAAGGGACTGATGTACTGCCCTTCGGCCAGGCGCTGGGCGCGGGCTGATGCCGCGTTCCAGACTCCAGAGAGCAATTCGGCCTGGAGCAGCTGGAACTCTATGTCTGCTGCGTCCTCGGAATGGAAATTCGAGACCGTCGGGCCGTTGAAGCGGATATTGCGCAGTTCCCCGTCCACGTAACTGACCAGCTTCATGGCATCGGCCTGTCGCGACTGCGCCGCCCAGCTGGCAGCTTGCAACGACAGGGACCGCAGGTGCAATGACTCGCTCATCCAGCCTGACGAAGACAGCAGTGACTCGCTGCTGCCGGCGATGCTCGTTTCTTTGGTCATCTCGGTGCTGAATAAGGTCGCGAACGTGCTGAGCAGTTCCAGTTCCTGGAATGCGGTATCCAGGGATTCGCGCGGACCGGACTCCCTGACGGCCTGGGCCAGTCCCGCCCTGGCCAGGTCGATTGCTTCGAGTCCGTTGGACAGCTGGCCGAGCATGGCCTGCGCGCGCACGTGCATCTCCACGATGGCCACCCGGGTGCGCGGGTCAGTTGGCCAGCATTCGGCGTGATAGCCCTGCTGCTGGAAGTCTTCTGCCACCCTGAGCTGCGATTCGTAGTCGCCAAGGTCGTTCAGGGATTTCAGTTGCGCAAGGATTCGGGCAGCCAATGGGTCCTTGTGCAACTTGGCCAGCAGTTCCACACCGTGAGGGTGAGCCTGATTGCTGGATTCGGCGCGCACGAGCAGGGACAGCAGCGGATTGGATATGCCTACCTTGTAGGCGGCGCCGGGCAGGTACTTGGCCTGGCCACGGTTCAGCAAGCCGTCAAGCTCGCAGGTCAGGCCCGAACGCCGGATGCGGTTGAGTTCCACCGGCCCGCCCAGTGCCAGGGCCCCGAGCAGTTCGCGTTCACCGTCATCGAGCCCATGGGTCAGCGAAACGTGCAGGGCCTGCATCGCAGGCCCGGAATCGAGCGCGTTTATCCGCAAGGCCCAGGTACCGTTGTGCTGCAGCAGATGGCCGTCTTCGCGCCAGCTGTGCATCAACTTGAGCATCAGCGAGCGGTTGCCCCCGGCCAAGTAGCACAGGGTTGCCGAGGCGTAGGCGGAGACCCGCCCTTCCAATTCCTGCTGGACGAAAGCGTGCGTTTCCATGCTGCCCATGCGCTCGACGCGCTGGTGCGCCAGCCGGCCCGAACGGTACAAGGCGAACAGGTCCCCAGGAAGATCCTGCACGTGTTCGCAGATCACGAAAAGCTTGATCTTGCCCATCGTGGCCAGCTGGGCGAGCAAGGAGCTGGATTGCTCGTCGATTAATTCAGGCCGCCCGAGGACCACCATCGACGGGCGCCGGTCGGTGCACAGCACCCGACCCAGCTGGTGGATCAGCTCATGGCGGGTCGAAGCGCCGGCCACGTCGACTTGGGCAAGCAGGAATGAAAGCACACCGAAAGGCACTTTCGTGCCGAAGTTGCTTCCGTTCAGCCGGATCAGCTTCGGCGGCTCGGCCATCTGGCCCAAGTCGGTTTCCAGCTGCGCCCTTCGACCGCTGCCCGGTGGTCCGGAGACCACAGCTCCGGCGCAATGCGGGTCGTTCAGGACTCTGCCCAAAATGCCTTGCGAAATCCGCGAGAGTTTCGAAGTTGTCTTGCTATCTCCCCGCTGCGCTTGAGCATTGCGAGTGCCCGCCAGCGAGAGAATTCGTGAATATTCCATTATTCAAACCGCCCCAATCGGTTCGTTCCCCCAAATTAACCGCGAAAGAATCTGTCAGGACTCTTCCTCGTATTTCCCCATCCTAGGACTTAAAGGCACCGAGAACACTGGGTTCGGCAGGATAAATGAAGCTCAGTCACTTTTTCTTCTTTTCCCAGTGATTGCACAGCACTTCGCCTTCACTCGGGAACAACGAGTTAGTCCCCATGACTTTTCTAGTTGACTTGGAATAACTCGCACCTTGGGCAGGATTGACGAGCCTGGATGAGGGGTTCTGGCCGTTCACCTGCCATTCACTGGGACCACACCCGATATTTACCTACCCGGTTTTTATGGCGTTACGCGATTCTGGCCAAGGAACTGATCCAGCAAGTCGGCTAACGGCTTCGGTGCGAAGCCGGTCGCTTGCAATTTTGCGGTGTCCAGCGTGCTATTCGCCGGCCGGGGTGCCAACTGCGGCCGGCCCAAGGCATACTCCCGGGTGGAAACCGGCTGCACGGAATCCGGGTCATGGCCGCACAAGGCGAAGACCTCGCAGGCAATCTGGTACCAGCTGGCGGGTTCGCCGCCACCCTGCAGGTGATAGGTCCCCGGGGCGCTGCCGGCATCAATCAAATGCATGATGCCGCGGGCCAGCTCGCTGGCGAAGGTCAACCGGCCGATTTGGTCATCGACCACCCTGGGCGCGATTCCCTGCTCGGCGAGCCGGCGCATGGTGGACACGAAATTGTTGCCCTGCCCGATAACCCAGCTGGTGCGCACCACATAGTTTCTGGTGTGGGCCAGCACGGCCTGCTCGCCGGCGGCCTTGCTTTGGCCGTAGACTCCGAGCGGCGCGATCGGATGCAACTCATCAACCTCGCGTTGCGCGCCATCGAACACATAGTCGGTGGACACATGCACCAGCGGCACCCCCCGCTCGGCGCATCGTGACGCCAGCTGGCGCACGGCCACGGCATTGACCTGCCACGCTTCGGCACTGCCCGCAGGGGTTTGCGCCCGGTCCACTGAGGTCATCGCCGCCGCGTTGACCACGTGGCTGCAATTTGCAAGGTCCAGCGATGCCGCGAAGCCCGGGGACTGCAAGTCGGTCTGGGCGCGGGTATACAAAGCGATCCGTTCATCTGACTTCGCCAGCTGGGCGAAGGCACGTCCGAGCTGACCGTTCCCGCCGAGCACCGCAATTTTCTTGGGCTGCACTGGTTTCGCCTGCGCCAGCGGTGGGTGCTCCTTGTCCGCCTGTGAAACTATGGCCTCATCCAAGCTGATGGGCCAGGGGATGTCCAAATCCGGGTCGGCCAGATTGACGTAGCTGTATTCCAACCGGGCTGGCTCGGTCCAGTGCTCGGTGACCAGGTAGGAGTACACGGTATTCGAGGCCAGGGTCTGGAAGGCGTTGGCCACCCCGCGGGGCACGAAGACCGCTTGGCCTTCGCCCACCTGAGCGGTGAACAGCCTGCCGAAACCGTGTCCGGGACGCAGGTCCACCCAGGCGCCGAAGATCTCCCCAGACAGCACCGAAATGTATTTGTCCCATGGCTCGGCGTGCAATCCGCGAGTGGTCCCGCGCTGGCCATTGAAGGAGACATTGTTCTGCACCGGACGGAAGTCCGGCAAACCCGCAGCCACCATTTTCTCCCGCTGCCAGTTCTCCTTGAACCAGCCGCGCTCATCGCGGTGCACCGGCAGGCTGACCACTTTGAGTCCCTGAATCGGGCTGTCCTCTACCCGTAGCTGTGCCGCGCCGCCCATCAGCTGGCAACCTTGAACGCATCGGCCTGCTGCGCATAGCGCTGCTCGGTCTGTGCCTTGGCCGGCTCCCACCAGGAGCGGTGCTGACGGTACCAGCCAATGGCCTGCTCCAGGCCCTGCACCAGGTCGGTGTACCGCGGCTGCCAGCCAAGCTCGGTGCGCAGCACCGTGGAATCGATGGCATAGCGCAGGTCATGGCCGGCCCGGTCGGCCACCGCATCGAAGTCATCGGCTTTCCTGCCCATCAGCTCCAGAATCAGGGCGAGCACTTCGCGGTTGCTCTTCTCTCCGTCCGCACCAATCAAATAGGTGCGCCCGGTCTGGCCCGCTTCCAGAATGAGCTGCACCGCCGAGGAGTGGTCGCTGGCGTGGATCCAATCGCGCACATTTGCTCCATTGCCGTAGAGCTTGGGCCGCAATCCCCCCAGGACGTTGGTGATCTGCCGCGGGATGAACTTCTCCACATGCTGGTACGGCCCGTAGTTGTTCGAGCAGTTGGATAGCGTCGCCTCGATCCCGAAGGAACGGACCCAGGCCTTGACCAGCAGGTCGCTGGAGGCTTTGGTAGCCGAATAAGGGCTGGATGGCTTGTAGGGCGTGGTTTCGGTGAAGCGCTGCGGATCATCGAGTTCCAGGTCTCCATAGACCTCGTCGGTGGAAATATGGTGCAGGCGCACACCGTGGTTGCGCACGGCTTCCAGGAGTTCGAAAGTTCCCAAGACATTGGAATTCACGAAGCTGCGCGGGTCATGCAAGGAATTATCGTTGTGCGTCTCTGCCGCGAAGTGGACCACAGCATCATGCTGCGGCACCAGTTCGTTGACCAACACGTAGTCGCAAATGTCGCCAACAACAAGGTTGACGCGTTTGCTGTCCAAGCCTTCCAGCGACTGCCGGTTGGCGGCGTAGGTCATCTTATCCAATACGGTGATTTCACTGTCGGAATGCGCAATCATATGGTGCACGAAATTTGCCCCAATGAATCCTGCTCCCCCAGTTACAAGGATTCTTTTCATCTCACCAATGTAGCCAGTGGGCACCGCGGCCAAGCAGCTTCCTAGCAATTCTCGAGTATGACTACTCTGACAAGATCCCTGCCCGCTTCATTAGGCTCGATAGCCATGAGGGGAATAATTCTAGCTGGGGGAACCGGGTCTCGTTTGCACCCGATCACGCGAGGCATCTCAAAGCAATTGGTGCCTGTCTTCGACAAGCCGATGATCTACTATCCGCTGACCACGCTGATGCTCGCTGGAATCAGGGACATCCTGGTCATCACGACGCCGCAGGATGAGGGGCAGTTCAAGTCCTTGCTCGGCGATGGCTCGCAGTTCGGCATCACTCTGTCCTATGCCGTGCAAGCCCGGCCTGAAGGCCTGGCCCAAGCGTTCATACTTGGCGCCGAGCACATCGGAGGGGAATCCGTGGCGCTGGTGCTGGGTGACAACATCTTCCATGGACCGGGGTTCGGCACCCAGTTGGGAAGCTACGCCGACCAGACCGGCGCGACGATCTTCGGCTACTGGGTCAAGGATCCCAGGTCCTACGGCGTCGTCGAGTTCGATAGCTCCGGAAGGGCCGTATCGCTGGAAGAGAAGCCGCTGGACCCGAAAAGCCACTACGCTGTTCCGGGATTGTACTTCTACGACAATTCCGTGGTTGGCAAAGCCCGGACATTGCAGCCTTCGGCCCGTGGAGAGCTTGAGATCACCGACATCAACCGCTTGTACCTCGAAGAGGGCAACCTCAACGTCACGGTGCTGGCCCGCGGAACTGCGTGGCTTGATACCGGAACCTTCGATTCGCTCAACGACGCCTCCAACTTCGTGCGCACTGTCGAAGCGCGGCAGGGTTTGAAGATCGGTTCTCCCGAGGAAGTTGCATGGCGCCAGGGGTTCATCTGCGATGACCAGTTGCGCACTTTGGGCCGGGAGTTGGGCAAGAGCGGGTATGGCGATTACTTGCTTCAGCTGGCAGAAAACAGTTTCGTCGATCCCCATCATTCAACGCGTCCTGCCGCTATGCCGGCTATCAGCTGACATTCGAGGGCTTCGCGGCTTCCGGACGCCGTTGGCACCCGGAAGCAGTGCGCTGGCTAGCGCGTCGAGCGCAGCGAGAAGAACAGGAAGCTCAAGAACGCGTCGCGTTCACGCAAGGCTTCTGGAATCACGCCTTCGGGCGCATCCTTGGCATACGGCGGCTCCCAAACACGCTCCACCGCGAACCCTGCGGAGATCAGTGCCTTCATGGTTTCATGCAAAGGCCGATGCCAATAGGTCAGTTCGGCAGGCTTCCCCTTGAAAGTCACTTCGTCGGTGTACTGCGTGAGCTGGAAGTAGTCCTTGCCTCGGTGGTTGAACGGGTAGAGGATCGGATGGTTCACCGACATGATGAGCCGGCCGCCGGGCTTGAGGACCCGGCGGACTTCCTCCAGTGCGTAGTCCCAGTCCGGCAAATAGTGGAACACCAAGGAAGCAATGGCATCGTCAAAACCGTTGTCGGCATACGGGAGCTTCTCCCCCAATGTCGCCACTTTCAGGTCGGCATCTTCGCCCAGCCGCTGGCGTGCCAGGTCCACCATTGCCCGGCTGGTGTCGAAGCCCGAGACGCTCGCTCCACGGCTCATGAGCTGTTCCGACAGCGGGCCGGCGCCGCAGCCGATATCCAGGATGTTCCGGCCGGCAACCTCTCCTGCCAGTTCCAAGGTGGCCGGCCGCTCATAGTAGGCGTTCAGCATGCTGAATTCGTTCTCGTCAGCGTAGTCCTGGGCGAAATCGTCGTAGTTGCTTTCCTGTGGCACGGGCGCGCTCCTTTGCATGGTTTTGCCCGAGCCTAGCAAGGGCTTCAACTAATCATTGGGAAAACACTCGACTGCTCGGGTAACGCTTTGACTGCATTAGCCGCAATCGATCACAATCGCGTCCAGCCATAGTTTCTATTCCCAGTCCAGATTAGAATCAGCACATGGGACCGATCAGTGCCCATGCTCGCTCGACTTTCCATGGGGAGAAATTGAATAAATTAGTTCAGCGTTCGTTCGCTGTCATCGCTTCGGGAGCACTTGTATTCTCCGGTGTCTCCGCGGCTTCGGCCGCTCCGTTGCCCACCAGCATTTCATCTGCCAGCATCGTTGCTGCGAAGAAAAAGGCTCCTGCGGTAACGATCAAGAAAATCGGCACGAAGACTGTCAAGGGTTCAGCCAAGGCAACCATCAAGCCTAGCTATTCCAAGGCAAAGAACGTGAAGATCAAGTCGGCGTTGCTGAAGGTGGTCAAGGGCAAGAAGACCGTCGCCAGCAAGAAGAAGTCCGTCAAGCTCGCAGCGGGCACCTACAAGGTCACCACCACGGTCAAGTACCAGCTCAAGGGCAAGACCTCGACCATTCAGAAGACGCAGACCTTGCTGGTGAAGAAGGCGGCCGCCAAGCGTTCCGTGAAGATGAGCGGCAAGGCAAAGAACTGCCCTGCAGGCTACCCGGTGAAGGGCAACCGCACCGGCAGCCAGAAGGAGTGGAAGTACCACGTCAAGGGACAGCGCTTCTACAACATCACGAAGCCAGAAGAATGCTTCAAGACTGCAGCTGATGCGCGCAAGGCCGGCTACCGGGCTTCGAAGCTCTAAACCTGCCTGGCTGGTATCCGACCCAGCAAACTAAAAAATCGACCTCGGTTGCTTCCCATATGGGAAGCAACCGAGGTCGATTTATTTGAAATGCAATGGAGCCAAGTGCGAGGGAAGAATCTAGTTCCGCCAGCTCCTACTTCTCAATGGCTTCTGGAGAATCCTTCGCGGACTCCCCACTGCGGCTTTTCTTGATATTCTCGGCAAATGAAGTTGCTACGTCCTCGGCTTTGTCCAAGGCACGGTTCTTCGTCTCGTCCCCAAACTGCTTGATTGCGCTCAAGCCATCAGCGCCTGCATCAGTCACCTTGTCCCGAACCTCGGAGACAGCCTTGAGCCACTTCTTTGACTCCAGTGCCCCGTAGGCGCTCTCGATTCCCAATCGGCTTTGGAATTCCACTAGATCATTCGAGACGGCATTCGTCGCCTTCACGACTTCGCTCGATGACTTCGGATGCAGCAGCACCTTTGAATTCGCCAGTCCGGCGACGACAGCGATTCGCTCAAGAAGCTGCTCGGTCACCTTCGTAATGTGTGCGATTCTGCGTTCGCGCGCGATCTGCAGCGCGATTCGATGATTCTCCAGTTCGTCAGGAGACCCGTTGAGCACACGGTCCAGTTCCAGAACAGACATGCCGTCTTCGAGTTGGAAGCAACGTGCCAGTACTGCCAACCACTGGGTGGCCTTTGATTCGATCTCGCGGGTGATCTTGGCCAGTTCACCCATCTTCGTTTTGTTTTCCAGCTTTTCAGCTAATCCTGCCAAGGCCCGCAGCGCATAGGACTGGGTCGTTGCGATGGTCTTGGCATTCGAATTAACCTTTGACCATGTCGTCTCGCCGATATGCCCCACTTGGTCGCGCACGACCATGGCATCATCGATGAGCATTCCAACACCATCAAGATCCGCTAGGACCGCGTCATTCTGCGCACGGAGGATATCGTCAATTTTCTCGTCGATCACCTTCAAGTAATCGGTGATCTCATCCATGCTCTGCTGCATCGCGTATTGGGCTATAATCCCACCCACGCCTGCCAGAACAGCCGGGTTTGAAAGCATCGCCGTTGGGCTGGTGACGATTTCAAGCAAATTGCTGATCTTGCCATCTTTCATGACGACTGCACGCGCCAGGCCGTTCTCCGATCCAGCCATCAGGTTCTTGGCATTGAAGATCCGTGCTGAGTCTTCCGAGAGCTTGATCCAGCGTCCGGACGTCTGCGCAATCCCGCTACCGGCTTGCATCGCGGTTGCACTGAGGCCAGCTGCTTTGCTTACGCGTTCCAAGGGCAGTTCCTTGGAAATCAAGCCGACGGATTCCACGAATTTGTCAACGGCGCTGCGTTCGCCAAGGACTGCCACGCCATTTCCATCAGAAACGATCTCAATATCTTCGCTAGCCACTTTTTGCTCCTTGAACTATCAGCTACTGAACAGCGGCGGCGGCATTGTTCGTTCTGCTCTCGCCCGGAACAATTCTTACACTAAAAGATTGAATACTAAAGTTCCTTCAGGCCGCGGCACTTCAGCACACAGCAGGAGTGCAGCTCCCTTTTCGATGCGCTCATCGCAGAATGGACGCAACATGCATTTAAACGAAAACCGCTGGCTCTAAACGATATTCCTATCGTTCAGAGCCAGCGGTTTTCAGCTTATGAAGCTAGTTGTCAGCTCGCAATTAGCGGGCTACCGAACCATCTACGTAGTCATCCGAGGATGCATCCGAGATCCAGGAGAACAGCGAGCGCAGTTCGCGGCCGGTGGTCTCGATTGGGTGGGCTTCGCCCTTGGCGCGCAGTTCCTTGAACTCCGGAGCGCCAGCCTTCTGGTCTTCCATGAAGCGGTTGGCGAAAGCACCGGACTGGATATCGGCCAGCACAGCCTTCATGTTTTCCTTCACCTCTGGGGTGATCACGCGTGGGCCGGAAACGTAGTCGCCGTACTCAGCGGTGTCGGAGATCGACCAGCGCTGCTTGGCGATGCCGCCTTCCCACATCAGGTCGACGATCAGCTTCAGCTCGTGCAGCACCTCGAAGTAGGCGATTTCCGGCTTGTAGCCAGCTTCGGTCAGGACCTCGAAGCCGTACTGGACCAGCTGGGAGGTGCCACCGCAGAGCACAGCCTGCTCGCCGAACAGGTCGGTTTCGGTCTCTTCGGTGAAGGTGGTCTCGATAACGCCGGCACGGGTGCCGCCGATGCCTGCAGCGTAGGACAGTGCCAGTTCCTTGGCGCCGCCGGTGAAGTTCTGCTCCACGGCGATCAGGTCAGGGATGCCACGGCCGGCTTCGAATTCGCGGCGCACGGTGTGCCCTGGTGCCTTGGGAGCAACCAGTGCAACGTCGACGTTGGCTGGTGGCTGGATGAAGCCGAAGCGGATGTTGAAGCCGTGGCCGAAGAACAGCGCGTTGCCCTCTTCGAGGTGCTCGGCGATCGACTCGGTGTAGACCTGGGCCTGGACCTGGTCCGGGGTCAGGATCATGATGACATCTGCCCAAGCCGCTGCCTCGGCAACGGTAGCTACCTTAAGGCCTTCGGCCTCGGCCTTGGCACGGGACTTGGAGCCCTCAGCCAGGCCGACGATAACCTCGACGCCCGAGTCGCGCAGGCTCAATGAGTGGGCGTGGCCCTGGGAGCCGTAGCCAATGACAGCTACCTTCTTGCCCTGGATGATCGAGAGGTCTGCGTCGTCTTCGTAGTACAGATCAGCCACTGTAATTCTCCTTATTTGTGCTTCTGGTAAAGAAGTCTTGTGCTTAGGCACTGTTGCTTTCTTCTAAGCTAGGTGCCAAATACCTAAATTTGTAGTTCGTGTCTCTTGAAGTCGTTGTGCGCTTAGGCGGACAGCGTCTTCAGGGCACGGTCGCTCATCGACTTTGTTCCGCGTCCCACGGCCAGCGTTCCGGCCTGGACGATCTCGCGGATGCCGAATGGCTCAAGTACTGCCAGCAGTGCTTCGATCTTCGCCGCATTGCCGGTGGCCTCAACGACCAGCGAGTCCGTGGATACGTCGATCACCGATGCGCGGAACAGCTCCGCGGCCTGGGTGACCTGCAGTCGCGTCGCCGCATCGGCGCGCACCTTGATCATGATGTGGTCACGCTGCACCGAGGTTTCCGGCAGCAGTTCCACGATCTTGATGACGTTGACCAGCTTGTTCAGCTGCTTGGTGACCTGCTCCAGGGAATCCCCTTCGGCGTCCACCACCACGGTCATGCGGCTGATGCCGGCAATTTCCGTGGGGCCCACGGCCAGCGAGTGAATGTTGAAGGCACGGCGGGCGAAGAGGCTGGCGACGCGGGTGAGCACGCCGGGAACGTCTTCAACCAGTACCGAAAGTGTATGCTTTGCCATGTCCTAGTCCTCCTCTTCCCATTCAGGGGTCATGCCGCGGGCAATCTGGATCTGGTCGTTGCTGACTCCCGATGGGACCATTGGCCACACCATGGAGTCGGCCGAGACCACGAAGTCGATGACCACCGGACGGTCATTGATTTCCAATGCCTTCTGGATGGTCGCGTCGATATCCTCGTCGCGTTCGCAGCGCAGGCCCACGCAGCCGTAGGCGTCGGCCAGCTTCACAAAGTCCGGAATCCGGGCGGTTCCGTGGCCGGTGTTCAAATCGGTGTTGGAGTAGCGGCCATCGTAGAACAGCGTCTGCCACTGGCGGACCATGCCCAGCGACGAGTTGTTGATGATGGCAACCTTGATGGGGATCCGGTTGATCACGCAGGTAGCCAGTTCCTGGTTGGTCATCTGGAAGCAGCCGTCTCCGTCAATGGCCCAGACCACGCGGTCCGGCTGCGCCACCTTGGCGCCCATGGCGGCAGGAACCGAGTAGCCCATGGTGCCCAGGCCGGCGGAGTTCAGCCACGAGCGCGGGCGCTCGTACTTGACGAACTGCGCTGCCCACATCTGGTGCTGGCCCACGCCTGCCACGTAGACGCCTTCCGGACCGGTCAGCTCGCCGATGCGCCCGATAACATTCTGCGGAGCAGAGAGGCCGTCGTGGGTTTCGGTGTAGCCGATCGGGTAGGTTTCGCGCAGGCGGTTGAGCAGTCCCCACCAGCCGGCCAGGTCCTGCTGGGCTTCGTTCTCGAAGCGCGAGGCGCAGGCCTCGTGCAGCTGCGGGATGATTTCATCCAGCGAGCCGACGATCGGCACATCGGCCACGCGGTTCTTGGAGATTTCCGCAGGATCGATATCGGCGTGGATCACCTTCGCGTTCGGCGCGAAGGTGGAGAGCACGCCGGTGACGCGGTCATCGAAGCGGGCGCCGAGGGTAATGAGCAAATCCGACTGCTGCAGTGCCGTGACCGCCGAGACGGCACCGTGCATGCCTGGCATGCCCACGTGCTGTTCATGCGAGTCCGGGAAGGCACCGCGTGCGGTCAGCGTGGTGACCACCGGCGCGTTGATGAATTCCGCGAATTCCTTCAGCTGCTCATGGGCGTTGGCCTTGATCACGCCACCGCCAACATACAGCACCGGGCGGGTTGCCGAAGCGATGAGCTTGGCGGCTTCGCGCAGCTGCTTGTTGTGTCCGCGGGTGACCACGCGGTAGCCCGGCAGGTCGACCTTTGGCGGCCATGAGAAGGTCATGTCGCTCTGCTGGGCATCCTTGGTGATATCTACCAGCACCGGACCGGGACGGCCGGTCTGCGCCAGGTAGAACGCGCTGGCCAGCGTGCGCGGAATGTCTTCCGCGTTAGTGACCAGGAAAGCGTGCTTGGTAATCGGCATCGTGATGCCGACAATGTCTGCTTCCTGGAATGCGTCAGAGCCAATGAAAGCGCTATTGACCTGACCGGTGATTGCCACCATTGGTACCGAGTCCATATTGGCATCGGCCAGTGCGGTGACGAGGTTGGTTGCGCCTGGTCCGGAAGTAGCGATGCATACGCCCACTTCCCCGCTCACCATGGCGTAACCCTGTGCGGCATGGCCGGCACCCTGTTCGTGGCGGACCAAGATGTGGTTAATCTTGGTCGAATCCATCAGTGGATCATAGGTGGGAAGGATGGCCCCACCTGGTAATCCGAAGACGTCTTTGACGCCCAGTTCTTCCAGCGAGCGGACGATGGCTTGTGAGCCCGTCATCTGTGTGGGAGCAACGATATTATTCGGACCCTGTACCGGGTTCGAAGCCTCCACGACGGAAGAGACAGCGGCGGCGGCATCCTTGGTTCGATTGATTGACTTCGCAACCGACGCCGGATTGGCGGGTGTTGAGTTGCTCATCGGGATCCTTTCCATATCTATCTCTTCGTTTGCGCATAAAAAACGCCCCGCGGCCGTCACTACTGACGAAAGGGGGCTTGCGCGTTACCGACGTACTGTCCGTGGTGTTGGACAGTGCCTCAGGCTCCGCGCCTGATAACTAGTAGTACATCGGTGTTTGTTTGCATGCCTCTAGTTTTCTCCACCTCACGGCAAAGAGCAACTAGACACCCTGTTTATCTCATTATATGAGATGGATGTCCAAGCCTTGGACGCGACACCGCAAACAAGACTTGGTTTTTTCGCTTCATAGGCACCAAAAGCGCCTGTCGAAACGGGATTAGCTGGAGACAAGCACCAACTGCCGGGAATGCGCATCGCTCGCGCTGCGCACCCCTTGCTCCAAGGAAGTCCCCTGCCATGCAGTTGGTTTCGCTTGCAGCGTTGAGCCGGGAGAGGCATGAGTTCCGTCGATGGCCACACGGGCGCATGGCTTGGCGACTCAATCAGCATCCTGGCTCATTAATCCCATTCTAGAAGTCAATATGACCAATCAGATAACCCATGACGTGCCGATGACACATTTCGATAAATGTTGCGACTGGTCAAATTGTCCAAAGTTATCGGTAGAGTATTGGTTATGGACAAGCGCCCAGACGAAAATCCAACCCAGCAGGTAAAGGCCCGCCTCCATGAGGCCTTCGACTCGCAGATCCCCAACTTCGCCAGCTACAATCTCGTGGCGGGCACCGGCATCGCCGGCTCCGGAGGGCTCAAGGTCATTGGATATCGGCGCCAACCAGCGGAACTGATTATTGCGCCAGTGAATGCCAGCAGCTTGGAAGCATCCGAGGATGCGATCAACATCAACAATACGAATGTGAACCAGCTCGCCGAGCTCAGCGATGGCGGCTACGAAATCGCGATCTCTTCGGGCCGGGTGTTCCGCTTCAGCATTCCCGAAGCGCCGAGCATCGACTTGCATGTCGATGATGCCATCAGCATTGGTGCCACCATTGACCAGAAATCAGATGCAGAGGACTTCGCTGATTTCATGGACCACTTCATGAACACCATCGAAGGCACCGAGAACTTCGTATAACCAGCAAGAGAATTCGCCATAGCAAAGGCCATCCCGCCAGCTAGCTCCATTACGAGCTACGCGGCGAGATGGCCTTTTCGCTTACAAAGCCCCGGGATGATTCCCGCGGTAGTCGGAGGCGAGCAGCTGCCCTTCGACGGTGAGGATCTCAACCCGGTCCAACTCGATTGATTCGTAGCCGACGGAGGTCATGACCCGCTCGGCATAGCCGGCAGCACTGCCCTCCGCGATCCAATCACTGCCCTCCACCACAATGGCGAGCACGCCCTGGACCGGAGAGAGCCACCCCACGGTGGCGTACTGGATGGAATCCTGGGCGAATGAATGGAAGCCTGCGGCGCCCTGGCCATTGAGGTACTGGAAGATCTTCTGATCCGCCCATTTCTGGCGCCCTTCGACTTCCTGGAGGTTGTCGGCATACTTCGGCAAGGCCGCGATCTGCTGGCTCACGCTAGGAGTTTGCGCGGATGCTTCGAACTGGAGCGGGGCACAGCTGGCCAGGGACGAAGCCAGCACCAGGCCACCGGCGACCACACTGGCCCTGCCTAACGCATCGATGGCCACGCAGCGCTGCTGGATACCGGAAGAAATTACTTGAAGCACCATGCAATTGAGCATAGCCAATGCCCCGGACAATTCCACAGGAATCACCCAGCACGGATTCCACGCCGGCGGCGGGCCCGGAATCAGCCTTGCTCGGCTTGGTACAGGGACATCCCTGCAGCCTGCATCACCAGCCACGGGCTGAAAGCCCACGGGGTGGCGCGCAGGGCTTCACCGAGTTGTGCCGGATCCACCCAGCAGTAGTCCATGACTTCGTCCGGGTTCGCAGAGATCTCGCTGTCGATTATCGCGGTGAAGACCGGGCAGATTTCGTTTTCCACAATGCCCGAGGCATCCACGGCGCGATAGCGGAAGTCCGGCAGCGCCGATTCGATGCGCTTGACCTTGAAGCCGAGCTCATGGGCCGCGTGGCGCGTAATGGCTTCTTCGAAGCTCTCGCCGGGCTGGGGATGCCCGCAGAAGGAGTTCGTCCAGACCCCTGGCCAGGTCACCTTGGACAGGGCGCGACGCGTCACCAGCACCTGGCCGGCTTGATTCTGCACGTGGCAGGAGAATGCCTGGTGCAGCACGGTATCCGTGGTGTGAACCGATTCTTTCGGGCGCGTGCCAATAGGCTGGCCTTGATCCGAAAGCAAAATGACGTCCATTGAAATCCTTGAATCCCCATCCGGGTCTAGTTGGTGAAAAGTGCCGAAAAGATCAGGAGCATGGTCAGCAGGAAACCGCACAGGTAGTTGATCCACAAGAATCTCTTCCATCCTCGATTAACCGTACCCGAGCTTGCATCGCTGATTCCAAGATGGGGTAGGACGTTGAGCACATAGGGAAGGGCCAGCACCGCCGCCCATCGGCCAAGGCCCGACAGGCCCACCGCCACGAGCACTCCGGCCAGCAGGTAGGCGGCCAAGACCAGGTAGATGGTTGTGCGAGCCGACAAGGCGGTGGCGATCGAGGAGAGCCCGCCTTGGCGGTCGGGAACAATATCCTGGATGGCGCCCAGGGCATGGCTGGCCATCCCCCAGAGCAGGAACGCGCAGAAGACCAGCCACTGCTCGGCCTGCACGCTGGCGCCAGCCAGCACCCATCCGTAGACCGCCGGGGAGACGAAGTGCACCGCGCTGGTCAGCGAGTCCAGCCCGGGCCTTTCCTTGAATCGCAACCGCGGTGCGGAGTAGGCCAGCACCGCAAGGAGCGACACGGCCAGAACGAGGTTGGCTGCGCCATCCCCGGCCGCCGCGAGCACCGCGAGGAATGGCGCGGCGCACAGGACGCAGGCGATGAGCAGCGCCTTATGGCTCTGCCTGGACAGCAACGCCCCCTCGATCCCTCCCTTGCGCGGATTGCGCAGGTCCGATTCGTAGTCGAAGACGTCGTTCACGCCGTACATCAGCAGGTTGTAGGGGAAGAGGAAGAACACCGTGCCCAGGACCAAACGCCAATCGATCCCGCCGCCGGCCAGCAGATAGGCGGCGGCAAACGGGTAGGCGGTATTCACCCAGGAGATGGGGCGTGAGCTCAATACGATTCCGCGGATCATGAAGCGTCCTTTCTGTGGCTGCGGGCACCGAGCAGCCACCACAGCCCGGGAACCAGGAAGACCGCGCAGGCGGCGTAGAAGAAGTCTTCAATCGGGGCCAGGCCCAGATGCACCCCGGACAGCGTCCCGCTGCCGTAGCCGAACAGCCCGGCGTAGATCATCAGGTTGTCGAAGATCGCGGTGAGCACGAGCATCAAGGCCATGGCAGCGCCCAGCGGCTTGGCGACCGAGCGCAGGCGCTGCTTGCTGGCGGCCAGACCGGCGGCAAAGACGGCCATGGCCGCAAATAGGAAGCAGAAGCTCAATTCAAGGAACATGGTTCTCCCCTAACGTGCGCTTGGGTGCTTTCTGGTTCCGGTTGCGCAGCATTCCGGCCAGCACTGGCAGCCCGGTGAAGGCAATCATGGCGCAATAGCACAAGAAGACCAGGAAGAAGACTTCTTCCACAGGGAACTGCTCGCCCACCATGATTCCGGTCATGAGCTCCGATTCCTTGTGCAGGAAGATGCCCTGCCTGATGGCCAGCACATCCCAGAGCACGAAGAATCCGGTGCCCAGCCCCAGGCACAGGAGCCCGCGCACCGGGTGGCGGAAGATGAAGAGCTTTCCCTTCGCGTCCAGCAGCCCCATGCAGACCAGGAGTACCAGCAAGATGCCCAGGTAGATCATGCTCCTGCCTCCTGCCGCACCGTGGCCGCGAAGTTTTCGTCCATGGGCCCCGCGGCCTTGATCCCGAGCACCGCTTTGGCAGCCAGTTCCCCACTGATCAGGCACATCGGCACGCCGATTCCGGGGCGCACGGTGCTGCCGGCATAGTGCAGCCCGCCCACCTTGGCGCTGCGGTTGCCCGGACGCAGCATGGCGCTTTGCCCCAGGGTATGGGCCAGGCCCAGCGCACCGCCTTTGAAGGCGCCGTACTGCTGGAGGAAGTCCCCCGGGCCGATGCTCTGGCGCACTACGATCCGCTCGCGAAGATCCTTGATGCCAGCCCATGCGGCCAGCTGGTCGATGGCCGCGTCGGCCACCGCTTCCACCGCGGCATCTCCTGCCCCATCGGCTGCGCCGATCCCCCATTCGGGCATGGCCGGAGCCGGAACCAGGATGAACAGGTTCTCGCAGCCTTCCGGGGCCACCGAGGGGTCGGTGGCACTGGGCTTGCAGACATAGATGCTGGTTTCCGCCTCCAGCATCCGCCCTTGGCGAATCCGCGAGAAATTCTCTTTCCAATCGGTGGTGAACAGCAAGTTGTGGTGCTCCAGCTGCGGCAGCTTGCCGCTGATGCCCAGGCACAGCAGCACCGCGCTGGGGCCGGGGTCTTTGCGCTGGAAGCTCTTGGCGGTATGGGTCTGCAGCTCCTCGGGTAGCAAATGGCCTTCCAGGTGGCGCACATCGGCGGCTGCGATCACCTGGGTCGCCGGGGTGCGCTGCTGCCTGCCGTGCGCGTCGATCCAGCGCACCGCGCTGACCCGGGGATTTTTTCCTGCGCTGGTTTCAATGGCCGTTGCGGTGGCGCCCAAATGGATGGCCGCGCCGTGTTTCCGTGCCAGTTCGGCCATGGCATCGGCAACGGCAGCGAAGCCTCCCATCGGGTATTTCACCCCGTCGGTGAGGTCCAGGTGGCTCATCAGCTGGTAGAGCGCAGGGGTGCGGCTCGGGCTGGAGCCCAGGAACACCGCCGGGTATCCGAGCAGCTGGCGGATCTCGTTGCTCGAAAAGCGCCGGGCGACATGGCTTTCCAGGCTGGAGGCCAGCAGTTGGGCCAGTTGCGGGGTCCGGCGCAGGATCCTTGGGTGCAGCAGGGAGGTGAGCGAGCTGAAATCGTCATAGAGGAAATGCTCCAAGGCCAATTCATAACCCTCCTTCGCTGTGCGCAGGTACCGCTCCAAGGCTGGGCCGCTGCCCGGTTCCAGGGCTTCGAAGAGTCCGCTGACCGCAGCGCCGGTTCCGACATCCACCGGTTCTTCGCGGTCCTGGAAGAAGGTGCGGTAGCCGGTGGCCAGTTCGCGCAACTCCAGCTGTTCGCTGGCGCTGGTGCCCATGAGCTTGAACCAGTGCTCGAAGACTTCGGGCATCAGGTACCAGGAGGGGCCGGTGTCGAAGCGGAACCCGTCGCGCTCCAGGCGCCCGGAGCGTCCGCCTGGATGCGGCTGCTGTTCGATCAAGGTGACCTTGCAGCCTCGGGCGGCGAGCAACCCGGCGCTGGCCAGGCCGGAGAATCCGCCCCCGATGACTACGACTTCTCTTTGTGCGTGGTTCATCTGCTTGCTACTTCCATTCTTGGCTTGCGGCCGGTGGTGCCCCGGGTGCCCAGCAGCACGCGGGCGGCGATCAGCGCCTTGCGCGGGGCGGAGACCGAGATGCGGGTGCGCAGCAGCTGGGAGGCCGGGGCCTTGTCCAGCTGGGAGTTCAGTTCGCGGAACAGGTCATGGGCCAGGCGCACCGCCCGGGCAGCGGACGGGGCCAGGTAGGGCAGGCCGGCACGGGCCTGGGCCAGGTCCTGCTCGATCTGCGCAACCAGCTTCGCCTTGCTTGGCTCATCGAATCCTGCCGGGTCCAGGCCGGGAAAGTAGCTGCGTCCCAAATCTTCGCTGTCTTCCGCCAGGTCGCGCAGGAAGTTGACCTTCTGGAAGGCCGCGCCCAGGCTGCGGGCGGCGTGCTTGGCGCGCTGCGCCTGGGCAGGGGTCAAGTCCGGCGCGGCGGGCATCGCCTGGAAGACCTGCAGGCACATCAGCCCGATGACTTCGGCCGAGCCGTAGATGTAGTCCTGCAAGCTGCGCGCATCATGCTGCCCGGTGCCCAGGTCCGCGCGCATTGAGGCGAAGAACGGGGCGGTGAGCTCGGCGTGGATGCCGGTGGCCCGGGCGGAAATAGTGAAAGCGTGGACCACCATGTTGGTGCTGTACCCGCGGTCCATGGCGCGCAGGGTTTCTGCTTCCAGCTCGTCCAGGCAGGCGGCGATGGCCTGGTTGTCCAGGCCGGCCTGGCAGGCCACCCCGTCCACGATTTCATCGGCCAGGCGCACCAGCGCGTAGATATTGGCGATGTGCCTGGCGCTGGCGGCATCCAGCAGCCTGCAGGCCAGCGAGAACGAGGTGGAGTATTCGCCCAGCACCACCCTGGCGCTGCGCTGGGCGGTGCGCGAATAGTGCTCCAAGGCGGCGGTGCCTGCGGTGCTGTGAGGGGAATTGTAGGGTTTCATGGCGTTCAGCTGCTTCGATCCAGGATCAGGCCGGTGCACTCGCGCAGCAGCGTCCGGGCTTCTTCGGGCAGGTCCAGGAAGGCCGCGGAGCCGGTGGCCCGCGAGCAGAGTTGCTGGGCCAGCTGCCGGGCGAAGCGCTCGGCCCCCTGCGCGGCCAGTTCCTGGCGGATCCGGCCGGCATCCACTGTTCCTTCGCGGAATCCGCCCAGCAGCTTGGCGAATTCGGGTTGCTCGCTGGCCAGGGCCAGCAAGATGGTGCTCTTGAATTCGCGCAAGTCCGATTCCACCGGCTTGCCGGTGCGTGCCGGGTCACCGAAGGTGCCCAGCACATCATCGATGATCTGGTAGGCCACCCCGAGCTGGCAGCCCACCGCACCGAGGGCCTCGGCCTGCCCGGGGTGCGCCCCGGCCAGCAGCGCTCCGGCCTGCAGCGGCAGCTGGAAGGAGTAGGCCGCGGTTTTCATCTGTTCCATGCGCAGCACCTGGCTGGTGGTGGCCGGAGCCGGGGCCAGCGAGTAGAGCAGGTCCTCGAGCTCTCCGGCCCCTGCCTGCTCGATGGCTTGGAAGAAGGCCTGCTGAACCCCGGCCTCGCTGTCGCTTCCGGCCGAGGCCCTGGCCGCAAGCTTGATCGCTTCGCTGATCAGCAGGTCCCCGGCGATGATTCCCACGGAATTGCCCGCATGCTCGGCATCGGCCCGGTTCCGGCCGCTGGCGATGGCGTGGTCGCGGTAGAGCGCCGAGATGGTCTTTTCCCCGCGGCGCACGAAGTCGCGGTCCACCACGTCGTCGTGGATCAGCAAGGCGGCGTGCAGCAGCTCGAAGGCGCAGCCCAGGTCGATGGCGCGGGCCTCATTGCGGCCGCCGAAGGCCCGGTAGCCGAGCATTACCAGCCCCGGGCGCATCAGCTTGCCGGTAGCCAGCCGTTCGGAGATCCGGGACCAGAGCAGCGCAGTCTGCGCGGAGTAGGCGGCGCTGCGGTGCTGGGCCTGCGTGGCCAGCAGTTCCAGCCGATCGCTGATGGCGCGCCGGGTGGGTGCATCGATGAGCCCGCCTGAGGCTGGCGCGCCAGCCGCTGCGGCCTGCGGGGCCTGGTGTGTGGTGGTGTGCATTCTCATGGTTCCCTACTGAAAGGATGTGGTGGGGTTTGCTTGGTTCTCTTCGCTGCTCACGGTGTCCCGCGTTTCCAGCTCTCGCCGGGCTTCTTCGAGCAGGGCGCCCAGATTCCTGCGGGACGGCTCGTCCAGCTGCGCGTAGAACGTGTGCAGCTTGCGCAGCAGCACCTGCCCTGGCCCGGTGGACACCGGGAAATTGCTCCCCGGGGCCACCAGGGTGCGCCGCCGGTCCGCGGCATGGTGCCTTCTTTCAACCATCCCGCGGGCTTCGAGCCGGTCCAGGACCGAGGTGATTCCTGCCGATGACACTCCCAGTTCGCGGGCCAGTTCCCCGGAGCTGGGCGTTTGCATGGAACGCAGCAGGTTCACCGCACGCAAATCTGTATCGTTCAGGTCAAGGCTGTGGCGCAGGCGCGCTTCGCTCAGTGCATAGGACCGCTGGAGCTTGAGCAGCAACCGGAACACTTCCGAGGCAATCAGCGGACGTGAACAATCCATGATAACTTCTCTCGCGTAGTTGATATTTAGCTTTTCTAGATACATCATGGTTTAACTATCTCGTTTTGTCGACTCGAAGCGGGAAAATTTTCAACCGACATCAGGAGCACACGATGAGCAGTTCCACGGATTCCCCGAATTTTCCCTATCGAGCCCCCGCGTCAGCAACATCCTGGGCACTGCCGGTGTTCACGGCGATTGCCCTGGTCCTGGCCATTGCCGTTTCATTCATCGGAAGCGGGGCCCTGGGCGGAACTCCGGTCCAGCAGGCAGCCGGCGGCTATCTGGGCGCTGACTCGACGCTGCTGGCCCCCGCGGGTCCGGCCTTCTCCATCTGGAGCGTGATCTACGCCGGGCTGGCCGTCTACGGAATCTTCCAGCTCACCCCCGCCGGACGCCGCTCGGCCTGGGCTGCCAAGCTGCGGATTCCCGCGCTGCTTTCGGCATTGCTGAACGCCGCATGGATTACCGTGGTCCAGCTGGGCTGGCTGGGGGCCAGCGTCGCGGTGATCTTCATCCTCGTCGCGTGCTTGGCCTGGATGCTGACCATCATGGTGGCAGGCACCCCGGCTTCGCGCACCGAATACTGGATCATGTGGCTGACCTTCGGCATCTACCTGGGCTGGGTCTGCGTGGCCAGCATCGCCAACACCTCTGCATGGCTGCTCTCCCTGGGCTTTGGCCAGGACGCCTCCTGGGCACCAGGAGCGGCAGTGGCACTGCTGGTGGTCGCAGCGGCCATCGGGCTGGGCACCACCGCCTACTCGGGCAGGATCTTCACCGCCTTGGCCATGGCCTGGGGGCTGGGCTGGATCGGCGTGAGCCGGCTGGCCGGCAGCAACCAGTCCGAACTGGCCGGGTACTCCGCGCTGGGCTGCGCAGCAATGCTCCTGCTCGGATCCATGGTGATCGCGTGGCGCAAGCGCGGGGTTCGAACGCCATGAGCTTGATCGCAGTGACCGGAGCGACCGGATATATCGGCGGACGCCTGGTGCCCCTGCTCTTGCGCAACGGGCACCAGGTCAGGGTTTTCACCCGTGATGCGCAGCGCCTGCGCGATACCCCGTGGCGCGGCCAAGTCGAGATCGTCGAGGGCGACCTGCAAGATGAGCACGCCGTGGCCAAGCTCTGCAAGGACGCGGACCTGCTCTACTACTTGGTGCATTCGATGTCCGGGACCCGGGATTTCGCGGCGCAGGAGAAAGCGTGCGCGCAGGTCATGGCGCAGGTCGTACGCGAACAGGACGTCAGCCAGCTGGTCTATCTTTCCGGGTTGCATCCTGCAGGCGAACTCAGCGAGCACCTGGCCTCGCGCGTTGCCGTGGGGCAGATCCTGTCAGCGGCCGCCAGCACCCTGGTGCTCCAGGCGGGCCTGGTGATCGGCTCCGGCTCGGCCAGTTTCGAAATGGTCCGGCACCTGAGCGATGTGCTGCCGGTGATGCCGGCCCCGCGCTGGGTACTGAACCAGGTCCAGCCCATCGCCATCCGCGACACCTTGCACTACCTGGCGGCCTGCGCCGAACTGGCGCAGCCCGCGCAGGGAACCTATGACATCGGCGGCCCCGGCACCTACAGCTACGCGCAGCTGATGAAGATCTATGCCCAGGTGGCCGGCCTGCGCGAGCCGAAAGTCTGGCCATTGCCGCTGCTCACCCCGCGGCTGGCTTCGCACTGGGTGAATCTGGTGACGCCGCTGCCGCACACCCTGGCTTCCGCGCTGGTGCAGTCGCTGCAGCATGATTGCGTCATGGGCTCGCGGGACATCGACAAGCTGATTGCCCCGCCGGCCCAGGGCTTGTGCGATTATCCGCGAGCGGTGCAGCTGGCACTGGAGAAGATGGATGCCGACGCGGTGCAAACCAGTTGGGCTACCGCCCAGCCGATTTCGGCACCCGCCGAACCGCTGCCCTCTGATCCGGATTGGGCAGGGCGCAAGGCCTACACCGACATCCGCCGCATCAGCACCACGGCAACCGAGGCGCAGCTCTTCAGCGTGCTGCATCGGCTCGGCGGGGAATCACCGTATTTCGCCTTCCCCGCCCTGTGGAAGCTGCGCGGCTTGATGGACAAACTGGCAGGCGGCGTGGGGTCGCGGCGCGGACGCCGCTCGCACAGCACGCTGGCACTAGGAGATGTGGTGGATTGGTGGCGCGTGGAAGCCCTGGAGGAAAACAGCTTGCTGCGCTTGCGCGCGGAGATGCGCGCCCCGGGCCAAGCATGGCTGGATTACCGGATCGACAAGCGAGCTGACGGGCGAAGCGAACTGGTCCAGCGAGCGGTATTCTTCCCGCGGGGCTTGGCCGGACGCTGCTACTGGTGGGCGGTATACCCGTTCCATGGCGCCATCTTCCCGGCCACCATCAAGAACATCGTGCGCGCCGCGGAAAAGCAGGCGGCTGGCTGAGGATCCGGTACGTCCCCGGGACTACTCCGCTTCGCAGGCAGCCGTTGAATCGAGGCTGCTTTCCAAGGCATCGGAGGTCCCGGCAAGGAACCGGATCACTACGTCCCGTTCCTCGGGGCTCATCGCGTTGGCCACTTCGAATCTCTTGGCATGGTGCCGCCCCACTTGCTCGCGTGCTGCCAGATGGGTTTCTTCGATAACCTCGACGCATTGCGAACGCCGGTCGGTTGGATGCCTGGTGCGTCGCACATGGCCGTGGGCTTCCAAGCGGTCAATCATCTTGGTGACCGACGCGCTGGAAATTCCCAGATACTGGCTCAGCGCACCCGGGGTGACGGATTGGCCCGCATGCTTGGCAGAGATCATCTTGCGGATCGCCCGCATATCGGTTTCGTTCAGCTTCATGAACTGCTGGGAGCTGCGCATGATGCGGCGTTCGATCTGGCGCATCCGGCCCATTTCAGCCATAATGCGGTCGATTTGCTCCAGATTGGCAGGAGCGATGCCTGCCCTCTTGATCAGGTCCTGGCCAGGATCGGATTCAGAAAGTCCATACATGGTGGGCAGTTCCTTGGCTGCCATGGTGCCCCTCCTCCTCGGATCGCGGCCGCTTGCCTTGTTTGGATCATACGCTTGGTCAACCGCTGCGGATGCATGCAAAAACCCTGCGGTCGATGGAATCAGACCGCAGGGTTCAGTTGGTGCGAGTAGAGAGACTTGAACTCTCACGTCCGAAGACACTGGAACCTAAATCCAGCGCGTCTACCAATTCCGCCATACTCGCTAGCGCTACACCGGAAACACTGTTTCCTCGAAGGCGACCTCATTTAGTGTAGCGGAAGTTCTGCCTGATATGAAATCAGCCAAACAAGGGGTCTACTTGGGATCAATGCCCAAGTCACGGCGCAGCTTGGCTACATGGCCGGTGGCGCGAACGTTGTACTGCGCCAGCGCGATTTTGCCCTCTTCATCGAGCACGATAGTGGAGCGGATCAGCCCCTCGTAGACCTTGCCGTAGTTCTTCTTTTCTCCCCAGGCGCCGTAGGCTTCAGCTACCGCGTGGTCCTCGTCGGAGAGCAGCGGGAAGTTCAGTTCTTCCTTGGCGACAAACTTTTCCAGCTTGGCGGTCTTGTCCGGGGAAATGCCCAGAACTGCGTAACCCAGGGAGTGCAAGGATTCGAGTGAATCGCGGAAATCGCAGGCCTGCTTCGTGCAGCCCGGGGTGGATGCGGCTGGGTAGAAGTACACGATGGTCTTCTTGCCGCGGTAATCAGCCAAGGCAACAGACTTGCCAGCAGCGTCCTGCAAGGTGAAATCAGGGGCCTGGTCACCGATGGACAGACGGTTAGTCTTTTCGGAAGTACTCATGAGCTGATCCTCTTTTCTTTGCCGTATACAAAAAATCCGACCTGACGAATCAGATCGGATCTACTGTGCGCCCTCCGGGACTCGAACCCGGAACCTAATGATTAAGAGTCATTTGCTCTACCAATTGAGCTAAAAGCGCTTCCTCGCTCTGACTAGTTCTTTTTCAGAACTCGTCTTTGCGACGTAGACAATCATAGGCAGAAATGGTGCAAAAGCAAAAATCGGCCAGTACCCGACCTGAGAACATAAATGTCCAAGTCAGATTCATAATATCACTATTTGCCCGGCTTGAAAGTAATCTAAAACACACATAGTTTTCCGGTCCGGACCTCGCTATCCACCCTGGCACGGCGGGGGCAACTCCAGGATTTGCCACTCGCGGCCAGCACTCGCCCTCGGTTCCGGTCCGCACAGCACCCCGGGCGCACCTTCAGCAATGATTTCCAGGAAGCCGCAGCGTGGCGTCGCCCGAAGGTTCAGCCGCAGCTAGCCACTTTCCTGCCAGTGGCCTGGGACCCCCTTTCCCCAATCCCCTCCCGGCTCCGGCGCGGGCCAGCCTACTGGGGGCCACAGGCCAAAGTACTCCCGCGTCAAGCGCTGGCTGGTCCACCGGGACAAACAAAAAAGGCCAGACCGGAGCCTGACCTTTGTTTTGTGCGCCCTCCGGGACTCGAACCCGGAACCTAATGATTAAGAGTCATTTGCTCTACCAATTGAGCTAAAAGCGCGTATTTATTTATGAAAACAAGTTGTCTGGTGAACCGAACAAATTGTTCGTGCGCCCCCCGGGACTTGAACCCGGAACCTAATGATTAAGAGTCATTTGCTCTGCCAATTGAGCTAGAGGCGCCCGCTGCGATGTTCTAGAAGCTTTTCGGGCTTCGCGCTTTCGCAACGAGATAAAACTTTACCAGCAATTTCCCTCAGCGCAAATTCGGGGGCCAGTATTCTGCGGTGACCTTCATTACAGGACATGACTAGGGGTTACTACCAAAGCGCGGATGGGGTTTGTACAGTGTTTCCATGAGCACCCAACGAACGATTTCATTCCCGACACAAGATCTGATTGATGCGGTCGGTCCGATCCCGGAAAACCTCAAAGCTGTGCTCTGGGACCTGGAGAGCACCCCCGGAACTGCGCTGGAAGAAATCGACATTGCCATCCTTCCCTATATGTCGAATCCCCAGACGCTGAAGAACATCCGCAAGGCACCGAACGTCAAGATCGTCCAGACCCAGACCACCGGCTTCGACGGAATGGTTGACCTGATTGGCGATCGCGCAAATATCAATACCGCGGCCGGCGTCCACGCGGCGGCTACCGCCGAGATGGCCATCGGCCTGGCCATCGCATCCCTGCGCGGCTACCCGCACGCGGTCCGAGACCAGCAACAAGGCCGATGGAATCCCCAGCAGTGGCCCGGCTTGGCTGATCGGACGGTGGCATTGGTTGGCGTGGGCGGCATCGGCGAAGAGATCCGCAAGCGCCTGGAGCCCTTCGAGGTCAATCTCCTGCGCTTCGGCTCCACGGCCCGCACCGATGAGCATGGCGAGGTCTTCGCAACTTCGGATCTCGCAGCGCGCGCGGCGGAGATCGAAGTGCTGATCCTGATCGTGCCGCTCAACGATTCCACCCATTATCTGGTTGACGCTGATCTGCTGGCTAAGCTTCCCGACGGTGCAACCGTGGTCAACGTCGCGCGCGGCCCGGTGGTGGATACCGAGGCAATCGTGGCAGAAGTCGCTTCGGGCCGCTTGAATATGGCATCGGATGTATTCGATCCAGAACCCCTGCCGGCCGATCACCCATTGTGGCAGCACCCCAATGCCTTGGTCATTCCCCACAACGGCGGCAACACCAAGGCGTTCTTCCCGCGCATGGTGAAGTTGCTCAAGAAGCAGGTGCAGGCCTGGGCCGCGGGCAACGACGGCGAGAACCTCGTGCACCGCAGCTAACAATTTAGCGACAGTTGACGGCTCCGGGAGTTTTGGCTCCCGGAGCCGTGGCCGTGGTGCGCTATCTTTGATAAATACCTTTGCGCACATTTACTTGCTTGTTCCCTGCGCGAAGCAGTACCGCCTGCCATAGGAAGATGAGTCATCCCAGTGCCCGAATTGCCATTGAAACTCGTATCACGACGCGCATTGCTGACCGGTACATTGGCGACTACCGCACTGGCACTGACCGCCTGCACCGGAAACCCGGGGCCCGCGTCCTCCGCTTCGCCCACAGCCTCGGCCAGCGCACCGCGCATTCCCCGGACCCTGCGCCTGGCAGCAGCCGCTCCCCCGGTCAAGCTGGATCCGGCCATCGTGGCAGATAACGAATCCTTCCGGATCACCCGCCAGGTGTACGAGACGCTGGTCGATATCGATCCCGATACCGGTGGCGCCGTAGCCGGCCTGGCCGAATCCTGGACCGAAAGCCCTGATGGCTTGCGCTACACCTTCACCCTGCGCGAAGGCGTGCTCTTCCACGACGGCACCGAATTGACCGCAGAAGCAGTTGTCGCCAACTTCAACCGCTGGGAAAACTTGTCTCCGCAGCTGCGCGCTTCATCCAGCCAGGGCTTTGCCAATGTTTTCCACTTCGACAGCGACATCCCCAAGCTTCCAACCGCCAAGGAACTCGAAGAAGAGTTCAAGAGCGCTGCCGACGCCAGCGAAGAGGAACTGGCCACCCAGCAGCTGCGCACCAAGCAGCTTGAAGAGCTGACCAAGAAGTTCGACACCAAGCTCTTCGAGGGCAAGTCCGCAGCCGGTTCCGCAAGCTATTTCGAATCCGTCAAGGCAACCGGCAAGTACCTGGTCGCCTTGAACCTGCGCCGCCGGCTGCCAGGGCTGATCGAAGCGCTGACCTTGCCGGGCATGGCCATTGCCGCGCCCAGCGCGTTGACCGGCGGCCCCGGGCAGAACCCGGCCGAGTCGCTCTCCACCCACCCGGTGGGTACCGGGCCATACACTTTCGTTTCCCATAAGAACAATGTGGTGCGCCTGGAGATCTTCAAGGACTATTGGAATCAACCGCGGCTGTCCAATAACACCGCGCATCCCGAGGTTGCGCTGATCTCTGCTGTTCCTTCGCCCTACAATCGCGAAGGCGCACTGCTGGCCGATGAAATCGACGGCTTCGACATGGTCTCGGTGGACATCATGCGCACGCTGGTGCGCAATGCCAAGGTGGTTGTCCAGCGCGATCCCTTCTCTGTGCTCTACCTCGGCATGAACCAGCGCAATAAGTGGCTGGCCAAGCCGGAATTCCGCATGGCCATTGCGCACGCGGTCAACCGCAGCTCGCTGGCTGAGAAGCTGTTCCTGCAAGGGTCCAAGCACGCTTCGACCCTCTTGCCCTCTGCCTTGAGCATTCCGGCACCGGAAGATACGCCGAACCACGATGCGTCGAAGGCCAAGACCTTGCTGGCCGAGCTGGGTTACAAGGGCGAACAGATCGAGTTCGCCTACCCGCTGCAGGTTTCGCGCAACTACCTGCCGCTGCCTGAACGCACTTTCGCGCAGATCGCCGAGGACCTCGCCGCAGTGGGGATCCGCATCAAGCCGCGCCCGATTGCATGGACCGACGGCTACGTGCAGACCGTGCGGTCCAAGGACTTCGAGGGACTGCACCTGCTGGGCTTCTCCGGCGGCTACCGTTCGGCAGACGACTTCCTTTCCGGCATTTTGGCGGCCAAGGAGAATGAGTTCGGATACACCTCGACGTTACTTGACTCACAGATCATGCTGGCCCGTTCCATCCCTTCCGGGGAGGAACGGACCGCCGCCTATGCCGATATCCTCAAGACCCTGAACGCGGATCTGCCCGCGCTCCCACTGGTCTTTCCGATCTCTGCGCTGGCGTTTAACGGCAACGTCACCTTCTATCCGCCATCGCCGATGCTCAACGAGTGCTACGCGGATGTGCAGATGGCAAACTCGCCGTCTATCTCAAGTTAGTGACCGTTAACCCAGTTAACGATTTCTAACCCCCGGGGATATAGGTCTACTCTGGGAGAGAGCAAAGTATCACTGTCGATGGAGATCCTCGTGCCTTCTGAAACGTCAACCGAATCTTTTGACGTAGTACTAATCGGTGCCGGCATCATGAGTGCCACCCTTGGCACCATGATCAACCAGCTGGAACCAACCTGGTCCATTGGTCTTTTCGAGAACCTGGACAAGGCCGGGCAGGAATCCTCCTCCCCTTGGAACAACGCAGGTACCGGCCACTCGGCACTGTGCGAACTGAACTACACCGCTGCCAAGGCTGACGGATCGGTCGATCCGGCCAAGGCCATTGGCATCAACGAGCAGTTCCAGGTTTCCCGCCAATTCTACTCGTGGGCCGTCGAGAACAACCGCGTTGCCGACAACAGCTTCATCAACGCCCTGCCGCATATGTCCTTCGTCATCGGCGAGGACCACTCCAAGTACCTGCAGACCCGCTACGAGGCACTGAAGCCCAATGCGTTGTTCGAGGAACTGGAAATCACCAACGACCTGGACACCATCAACCAGTGGACCCCGCTGGTGGCCAAGGGCCGCGATGCCTCGCAGAAGGTTGCCGCATCCCGCGTTGTCTCCGGCACCGATGTCGACTTCGGCCGCCTGACCCGGGACCTGACCGACTCGCTGGGCGCCGCTGGCGCCTCGGTGAACTACGGCCACAAGGTCAAGGGCATCAAGCGTTCGGGCGCCGGCTGGGAACTGAGCGTCAAGGACAACGCTTCGGGCGCAGTCAAGAACGTCAAGGCCAAGTTCGTGTTCGTCGGTGCCGGCGGTGGCGCACTGCCGCTGCTGCAGAAGGCCGGCATCGACGAGATCAAGGGCTTCGGCGGCTTCCCGGTCTCCGGTCAGTTCCTGCGCTGCACCGATGAGACCGTCATCAACCAGCACCACGCCAAGGTCTACGGCCAGGCTTCGGTGGGCGCTCCTCCAATGTCGGTACCGCACCTGGATACACGCTTTGTCGACGGCAAGCGCTCGCTGATGTTCGGCCCCTACGCCGGCTTCTCGATGAACTTCCTGAAGTCCACCGGCCAGCTGGATCTCCCCTTGTCCCTGCGCCCGCACAACATCATCCCGATGCTGGCAGTCGGCAAGGACAACCTGGATCTGACCACTTACCTGATCAAGGAAGTTCTCAAGTCCCGCTCCAAGAAGGACGAGGCGCTGGCCGAGTACTTCCCGGATGCAGATGGTTCCAAGTGGGAGCTGATCACCGCTGGCCAGCGCGTTCAGGTCATCAAGAAGGATGCCAAAAAGGGCGGCGTGCTGCAGTTCGGCACCGAGGTCATCACCTCCTCGGACGGCTCGATCTCCGGCCTGCTCGGCGCTTCGCCAGGCGCTTCGACCGCTACCCCGATCATGGTCGGGCTGCTTTCGCGCTGCTTCCCCAAGCAGTTCGCAGGCTGGGAGTCGAAGCTCAAGGACATGATTCCTTCCTACGGCCAGAAGCTGAACGAGAACCCAGCACTCTACGCTGAGGTCAAGGCAGCCACCGACAAGTCCCTGGGACTGTAGGCACCAAGCACAACGAGAACCGCCCACCAGCTTTGGTGGGCGGTTCTCGCATATTCGGGCACTGGTCGGGCTATGGCCGGTCCAGCGGCTCGCCGTAGGGGTAGTCCACCCAGGCACCGGCGCCAAGGCCGGGGCAATGGCGTTCGGCGCCGTGGCGCGTGCACGAGGCATCGGCGGGATACCGGTGCCCTTGCAGCAATTTATCGGCCTCGGCCCAGCCCAGGCCGGAGACTTCCCGCCCGTCGGCGTAGCGCAGGGCGTAGCTGAAATAGCGGTACCTGATCCTGATTAGCCGCCGGATCCCTTGCTGCGCGGTGGCTTGCACCGCAATCGGCATCTGCAGACTCATGTCCCCAGTATTCCATGCGGCCACCAGCCACCGCCTTCCCTTAGAATCGGGCAGGCGCTCCAGCAGCGCTGCGCGCGCCGCGCCATCGGCAGCATTGGCACGTGCGGGCGGGGCCTGCCCCAGGCAGCTTCGGGGTAATCCATTGGGATGATTTTGCGTGCTTTACATCTCCCGGTGACTGTTGAGCATTGGCAACCAACTAAAGTTGAGATCAGCCCTTCCCACTGCGACACAGCTAGGACCACACCCGCATGCAGCGCTTGGCCATCTTGTCATTGAAAAACCGGGCGCTCATTGCGCTCATCACGGTTTTCGCCGCCGTCTTCGGCGTGATTTCCATGGGATCGCTCAAGCAGGAGCTGATCCCCGCCCTGGAATTCCCCCAGATCTCGGTCATGGCAACCCAAATGGGCTCCAGCCCCGAGGTGATCGACGAGCAGGTGGCCGAACCGCTGGAAACCGCTTTGCAGGCAGTTGAGGGCCTGGAATCCTCCACCGCTACCTCGCAGACCGGCTTCACCCGCATCTCGCTGACCTTCGAATACGGCACGGACATGGACCGTGCCCGGACCCAGGTGGAACGGGCCATTGCCAATTCCAAGGCCCAGCTTCCCGAGGATGTCGAGCCTACCGCCTTCGCCGGCTCCATCGCGGACTTCCCGGTCCTGGCCCTGGCCGTCTCCTCGGACCAGTCCCTGGAAGCGCTCAACGACGACGTGGAGCGCCTGACCCTGCCCAAGCTGCAGAAGATCGAGGGGGTCCGCGAGGCCTCGGTCTCCGGTGGCGCCTCCCAGCACATTGCGGTGATCCCGAAAGACGACCAGATGCGCGATGCCGGCTTGGCCGTCACGGATCTGAAGGACGGCATCGAGAACGCCGGCTCCCCCATGCCCATTGGCAACATGGACGTCGATGGCCTGGAACTGCCGGTCATCGCCGGCTCCACCCCGGACAGTTTGGAGGCCATCAAGGAGATCCCGCTGGTCACCGATGGCGGTCCGGTGCTGCTCAAGGACGTCGCCGAGGTCTCCGTCAAGGCCGATGAGGCCACCAGCATTACCCGCACCAACGGCGAGGAGACCCTGTCCATCCAGGTCACCAAGACTCCCGATGGAGACACGGTAGCCATTTCGCACGCGGTCACCGCAATGCTTGCCGACCTGCAGTCCGAGCTGGGCCACAAGGCCACCTTGACCACGATCTTCGACCAGGCACCCTTCATCGAGGACTCGATCAAGCACCTGGCGCTGGAAGGCGCCCTGGGCCTGGGCTTCGCGGTAATCATCATCTTGGTGTTCCTGTTCTCGGTACGCTCCACCCTGGTCACCGCGATCTCCATCCCGCTGTCCCTGATGGCCACCTTCATCGGGATGAATGCCTTTGGATACACGCTGAACATGCTCACCTTGGGCGCATTGACCATTTCCATTGGCCGCGTGGTGGATGACTCGATTGTGGTGATCGAGAACATCAAGCGCCACCTGTCCCATGGCGAATCCAAGGCTCAGTCGATCCTGCTGGCGGTCAAGGAAGTGGCCGGCGCCATTACCGCGGCGACCCTGACCACCGTGGCGGTCTTCTTGCCGATCGCCCTGGTGGGCGGCATGGCCGGCGAACTGTTCAGCCCGTTCGCGCTGACCATGACCATCGCGCTGCTGGCGTCGCTGCTGGTATCGCTGACCATTGTTCCGGTACTGGCGTACTGGTTCCTGCCGCACCGCCCGGGCAGCGGCGAAACCCATACCGTGCATGTGGCCGAAGACAAGTCGTGGTTGCAGCGTGCCTACATTCCGGTGCTGGAGGGGACCCAGAAGCACCCGGTCATCACCTTGCTGGCATCGGTGCTGGTTCTTGCCGGCACCGTGGCCATGACCCCGCTGCTGAACACCAACCTGCTGGGCTCCACCGGCGAGAACTCCATTTCCATCACCGCCAAGATGCCTTCGGGCACCTCCATGGAAACCACCGAAAAGCAAGCGGCAAAGATCGAGACCGGGCTCGCTGATATCGAGGGAATCGAAGATGTCCAGCTGACCGTGGGCACCGCCAGCGGCATGGCTGCCATGTTCTCCTCCGGCTCGGATACCGCAAGCTTCACCGTGATCACCGATGCCGATGCCGACCAGGAAGCGCTGACGAACACGGTTCGCGAGCAGGTGGAAGGCCTGGACCTGGCCGAGGACCTGGACCTGAGCTTCGGCTCGAACTCCTCGGCCATGATGTCCAGCGATGTCACCATCGAGATCAAGGCCCCGGACGAGGGGATCCTGCGCGAGGCGACCTCCACGATGCGCGAAGCACTGGAAGGTACCGCGAACGTCACCGAAATCTCCGATAACCTCTCTGCCGAACGCGAGCAGGTGTCCATCGATATCGATGCGCAGAAGGCTGCCGAGGCGGGATTGACCGAGACTCAGCTCGCTGGCATGGTCGCTTCGCAGGTCTCCCCTGTTCCGGCAGGCACCTTGCGCCTGGACTACACCGACATGACGGTGCAGATCGGCGAGGGGATGGATCTGGACAGCCTGGCGAAGCTGCGCGAGCTGCAGATCCCTACCGCCACCGGCATCAGGGAACTGCAGGATCTGGCCACCGTTGAGCGTGCCAAGGTGGTCCAGCAGGTCACCACCTCCAACGGCGAGCGTATCGCTACGGTCACCCTGGCTCCGGTGGAGAACATGCTCGGAGAGGTGTCCAAGGACGTCGCCGCGAGCCTGGACTCGGTGCAGCTGCCCGAGGGCGCCACCGCGGAGATCGGCGGCGCGGCAACCGAGCAGGCCGAGTCCTTCAACCAGCTGTACCTGGCGCTGCTGGCAGCTATCGCGATTGTCTACGTGATCATGGTGGCCACCTTCAAGTCGCTGATCCAGCCGCTGATCCTGCTGGTCTCGATTCCCTTCGCGGCGACCGGCGCTATCGGCCTGCTGCTGATCTCGGGGATCCCGCTGGGTTTGCCTTCGCTGATCGGCATGCTGATGCTGGTGGGCATCGTGGTGACCAACGCGATTGTGCTGATCGACTTGATCAACCAGTACCGCCAGGACAGCGCCGAGCGACCGGCCATGTCCCTGGAGGATGCCATCATGCACGGCGCCCGCCAGCGCCTGCGCCCGATCCTGATGACCGCCCTGGCTACCATCTTCGCGCTGGTGCCGATGGGCCTGGGCCTGACCGGCCAGTCCGGATTCATCTCCCAGCCGCTGGCCGTGGTGGTGATCGGCGGCCTGGTCTCGTCCACCGTGCTCACCTTGATCCTGGTGCCGGTGCTCTACCGCTTGGTCGAGTCCCGCAAGGAGAAGAACGCCAAGGCCCGCCGCGCGCGCAAGCATTCGGCGCAGCAGCATATCGCTGCCCAGGACCTGTCCCGGGCGATGGACAGCGCCAGCGCCAAGATCGTTCCGGGCGCTGCGCCAGAAGCCGCGGCCACGGAGGCCTCGAAGACCGCAGATGCCGGGAAGAGCCCCGCGGCTAAGCCCGCGCCTGCCGAAGCCGCTGGCCAGGTCGTCAACCCGTTGACCGGCCAGATCCCGGTCTCGCGCAAGGAACGCCGGGCCTTCGAAGAGCTGATGAAGCAGGCACCGCCCAAGCCCAACGACTAGGCTTTGGCGACGCCATGACTCGGGCCTGCAACCACCTTCGTGGTTGCAGGCCCGAGTCCGTTTGCGCGCTGTCCGCGGCCGCTGGCCCTAGACTAGCCGCAGCTCCGTCAGGCAGGTTGCGCTGGACTGCCCGGCGGTGGACACCGTGGTCTTGGCGCTCTTCCCCTGGTAGATGAATTCAAGATCCACCGTGATTCCCCGCGGAACCCAGAGGCCGATGAATCCGTTGTCGAAGGTTTCCATGCCCTGGTCCACCAGCACCTCCCCGGTCTCGGCGTTCACGGCCTTGACCCCCACTTCCCTGCCTTGCAACTGCCCAAGGCAGGTGGTGAGGCTATGGAAATGGCAGCTGTGCGTCTGGTCCACATAGGGCGCGGCCGAAAGATAGTACTGGCCTTCCGGCAGCGGCAGGTTCGCGGTGCGTCCCGACGCATCGGCCAGCACCAGTTGCGTTGGCTGCACCATGGCGGTGAAGTTCTCCGGCCGCTGCTCCTGCGGCAAGCGATCGAGCCGGTCGATGGCCGCCTTGGCGTCGAGTCCTTCCAGTCCCAGCTCGGCGAGGAACTGACCGGTGTCCTCGGCTGCAACCACCGTTGGCTCGGGCTGCGCGACGGGTGCCGCAGCGGTGCTGCATCCGGCCAGCACGGCCAGCGCGAGCAGCGAACCGGCGCCCCTGGCCGCAATGCGGGCACGGTAGCTCTTGCCGCCGGCAAATATTCCAGACATGGCCACTCCCAACCTTCCTGTCTCCAATTCCGGACTACAGCGTCTCAAGCAGCTGCTTCATCTCATTGATTTCCCTGGTCTGGGAATCAACGATCTGCTGGGCCAGGTCGAGGGCCGCCGGGTAGCTTCCCTCGCTGATCTCGGTCTTGGACATCTCCACGGCGCCTTCGTGGTGCATGATCATCTGCTCGAGAAAGAGCCGGGCAGCGTCGGAGCCGGTCGCGTCTTCCAGCGCCTTGATGCCCTCCTCCGGGACCATCCCGTCGCCGTGGTCCATGCTCCCGTGATCCATCCCGCCGGGCATATTCCACTCGGAAAGCCAGCGGTCCATGCGTTCGATCTCCGGGCCTTGGGCAGCCTGGATCCTTTCGGCCAGGGATGCCACCTCGGCGGGAATCCCGGATTTGCCCAGCAGGATGCCGGACATCTCGATCGCCTGTTCGTGGTGCACCTTCATGCCCGCGGCGAAGGCCATATCGGCGTCGTTGGCCGACGCGGACTGGTCCATGGAATGCCCGGAATGCGAACCGGAGGCCGAGGCGCTGGGCGCCTCGGTGCTTGCTGGTTCCCCTGCGCATCCGGCGAGGGCGAGCGTTGCACCCAGTACGAGGGCGCTGGAAATGAGGGTCTGCTTGTTCATGGTGATTCTCCTGGTGGATCTGGAACATGAGCGGCGTCCGCCTGCGGCGGCGCCGGAACTAGCTGGAGGCCAGTGCATCGACCGGCCAAGTTCTCACGTTCGGCAGATCCCCAACGCAACCAGATCAGGTTTATCCGGCGCGATCCCGCGCAGTTCCGCTGCCGCGCAAAGGGTCCGCGGGGACACCGACCGGAGAACGGCTACGGTCTGCGGCGGCCGCAGGAACAGCAGCATGGCCAGCAGCGCCAAGACGCAACCGGCGGCGGCCATCTCATGGCCCATCGGGCAGTCGGCGCAGCCCTGTTCCCCGCCGCCCGCATCGGCTGGCGGAGCATGGTGCGCGGGCTGGGTGTGAGCCGGATGCGCCTGCGCGACCGCGGCCGGGGCCGGGGATTGCGCCGAGGCTCCATAATGCATCACATGCATCGAGAACAAGCCGAAAAGCACCGCACTGATCAGCAGCAGCGAGCGGACTACCGCCAGGCGGGGGCAGATGCGCCCTCCGGCCTTCGCCAGGTAGTTGCCGATGCTCATGGCTCCCAGCTTAGCGACGCCACCGCAAGGGCGCGAAACATGACCCCATCAGCCGGCGGGACAAGATCCCTGCCAGTGCTCCGACCCGTCACTGTCCTCCGATTCCAGTGCCGGTCCGGCTCCAATTCCAAATCCGATTCCAAGCCCTCGTTCTGCGGTTCGCGCAACGCCGTGCCTGGCGAATCAATAATTTAAGTTGCGCACAATTGAATTGCGTGCAATCATTATTCCATGGCAATAGTTGACGACATGGTGTGCTTCTCCCTCTACTCGGCCAGCCGGGCCACCACCCGCGCATATACCGAGCTGCTCGCCCCTTGGCAGCTGACTTACACCCAGTACCTGGTGCTCGTTGCGCTGTGGTCCGAAGGCGATAAGCCGGTGCGCGAAATCGGCGAGATGCTCCAACTGGACTCCGGCACCCTGTCCCCGCTGCTGCGCCGGCTGGAACAGAAGGACTTCATCGAACGCCAACGAGATGACAAGGACAGCCGCGTCGTCAACGTCCGGCTGACCCCCGCTGGCGTATCCCTGCGCAAGGAACTGGCGCATATCCCGGCGCAGATCGCCTGCGGCACCGGGTTGCCTGATATGGAAAGCGCCAAAGCGCTGCTGGCATCCCTGCACCGCATCACCGCCTCCATGCAGCAAATCCCCGCTCCGGACCAACCCTCCGGAAAATAGCTACCAGAATTCCCCCTCATCGAAAGGCAGTTTCATGGAAACCCTGTACACCGCAGAATCCCTGTCCACCGGCCAAGGCCGCGAAGGCCGCGTCCAGACCCCGGACGGCAAGCTCGATCTGTCCCTGGCCTCCCCGGCAGAGCTGGGCGGCTCGGGAGCCGGCACCAACCCGGAACAGCTGTTCGCCGCGGGCTACGCCGCCTGCTTCCACTCGGCATTGAATATGGTGGCGCGCGGCCGCAAGGTCAAGATCGAGGACTCCAGCGTCGGCGGCCGAGTCCACCTGAACCGCGACGGAGAGAACGGGTTCAAGCTCTCGGTTGAGCTGGAAGTCATCATTCCCGGCATGGAACCCGCACTGGCCCAGGAACTGGCCGATGCGGCCCACCAGGTCTGCCCCTACTCCAACGCCACCCGCGGCAACATCGATGTCCTGGTCAGCGTCAGCGATGACTAGGTCCCCGGCGGCGAAGCCCCTGGGAATTGCCCGGCACGGCGCACGGATTGCGCTCGGGGCATTCCTGGGCTTCGCCGGGGTCAGCCACCTGACCTTTGCCCGCGAGGAATTCCGCGCCCAGGTCCCGGACTTCGTCCCGCTGGATCCGGACCTGACGGTCATCCTTTCCGGTGTCGCCGAAATCGGCCTGGGACTTTCCCTGCTGGCGCTGCTCAAGAAGCGGGTCGCCGTGGGCTGGATCGCCGCGCTCTTCTTCGTCGCGGTATTCCCCGGCAATCTCGCCCAGTGGCAGGAGGGACGCGACGCGTTCGGCCTGGACACCGACGGGAAACGGCTTGCCCGGCTCTTCTTCCAGCCAGCGCTGGTAGCGCTCGCCCTATGGAGCACCGCCGCATGGCGGGACCGGGCCCAGCTTCGGTCCAAGGCCTAGCAACTTCAGCCACGTGCGCACAGCGGGGTATCGGGCATCATGCCCGATACCCCGCTGCGCGCTGCCTGCGGCTAGGCGTCGCGCCGCTTCAGCGAAACATATCCGGCTCCGAGCAGGGCCACGGCCCAGCCTGCCAGCACCAGCAGCGCCACCGTCGGCCCATAGGGTTCGGTGGCGCCGGTGGCCATGAACGTCGCCGCATTGCTGGGCAGGTAGTCGGCCACCGTCTGCACCCATGAGAAGGGAATCAGCTGCAGGATCTGCGGCAGCCCGGTCACCAGCATGATCGCCGAGACGATCGCCCCGGCCGAGTTCCGGCACAGCAGCCCGAGCCCGAGCACCATCAAGCTCAGCAGCGCCAGGTAGGTTCCGGCGCCCAGGCAAGCCGAAACCAGGTCGGAGAAGGTGAAGGTACCGTACGGCCCCGCGCTGAGCGCTGCCGGGATGGTGCCCACGCCGATTACGGCCACCCCGGCAGCGAAACCGAGCCCGGAGAGCAGCAGCGCCTTCGCTGCCAGCAGCAGCCCGCGGCGCGGTACCGCTTGCAAGGAGGTGGTGATGGTGCCGCTGGAGTACTCGCTGGTGATGTGCAGGGCCGCGGCGGCAGCGAAGAACAGCTGGCCGAATTGCAGGGTTGCGAAGACCATCAGCGGGGCGGGCATCGCCGTGTCGAAGCCATTGTCCCCGCTGGCTTTCGCGCTGGCACCCAGCAGCCACCCCAAGGCGATGACCAGCGTGATTCCCGAGCCATAAAGCCAGAGCAGCGACCGCAGCCCGAAGAATTTAGCGGCCTCGGCGCGGGCCGCCGCCAGCAGCTCTGCGCCCAGGTATCCGGATGCGGATTCTTTGATCTGCAGCGTGCTCATTTGCTTCCCGCTCCCCTAGCTGATTCGGCGGAGTACTCCACCATGCCATGCATCAATTGGTTGTAGGCGTTTTCCAGCGATCCGTGGGCAACGCTCAGTTCATGCAGCTCGATGCCATGGGCGAAGGCCAGCGCGCCGATATTTTCCAGCGGCAGGCCGATGACCTCCAGCCGGTCTTCGGCAGCATTCAGCTCGATGCCCGGTTGCTGCAGGAGCCCGGCGAGCGCCGCGAGCTGCGGCGAGCGCACCGTAATGACCTGCTGGGTGAATTGCCTGATCAGCTCCCTGGTGGGGGCTTGGGCGATCAGCTCTCCACGGCCGATCAGGATCAGCTGGTCCGCGACCTGCTGCACCTCGCTCATCAGGTGGCTGGAGACGAAGACGGTCCCGCCGCGATCCGCCCGGGCGCGCAGCAGCTGCCTGATCCAGACGATCCCTTCGGCGTCCAGCCCGTTCATCGGCTCGTCCAGGACCAGGATCTGCGGATCGCCCAGCAGCGCCGCGGCAATGCCCAGGCGCTGGCGCATGCCCAGCGAGAATCCGCCGATCCGCTGGGTGCCCACGGACTGCAGCCCGACGTCGGCCAGTACCTCATCCACCCGGGTTCCCGGGATCCGGTTGCTTTGCGCCAGGGATCCGAGGAAGGTGCGCGGGGTGTGCCCCGGATGCCCCGCCGTGCCGCAGATGTGCGCTCCGAGAACCTGCAGCGGGTAGCGCAGCTGCGCGTAGGGAACCGAGTTGACCAGTGCCCGCCCGCTGCTTGGCGCGTCCAGTCCGAGGATCATCCGCATGGTGGTCGATTTGCCGGCCCCGTTGGGTCCGAGGAATCCGGTCACCTGCCCGGGTTCTATGGTGGCGGTCAGCGCATTGACTGCGCGGGTGGCGCCGAAGTCCTTGCTCAGCGCTTCAAGTGCGATCATGGTGTGCTCCTTTGGTTCTGCGCTCAACCCTAGGATTCGCCCGGGCCGCCGCGCACCGGCTGGAAGTCGGCCAACGCGCGGCCCCGAACCCCTACCTTGGTCGGTGTCTGGCTGCGCCGATTCTGCGTAGCATGTTGATCATGACTACCTCGTGGAAGCAGCCGGTCCTGTTGCTGCTGCTGGCCCTGTGCGCCTATCTGGTTCCCATCTCCACGAACGGGGCTTGGGTTGTGCTCGCTCCCCTGGCCGCGGCCTGCAGCTACCTGGCCGGACGGCATGTGTCCGCGCTGGCCCATGGATTGCTGGCCCTCGGGGCAGGGACGCTGGCCTCCGGGGTGACGCTGGCATGGTCCTCGCACCTGAGCCTCCTGGCCTTCGCACTGAATATCCTTACCGGCCTGGTGCTTTTCGCGTTGCTGCCCTGGTGGGCGGGCCGGGCGCGGCGCAATGCGGTGCTGTTCCGCAGCCAGGAGCGCCGGCATGTGGTGGTGCAAGCCGAGCTGCGGGAAAGGGCGCGCATTGCCGAAGCCATGCATGACCAGCTGGGCCACGATCTGGCGCTGCTGGCGCTGTCCACCGGCGGGCTGCAGGTGTCCTTGGAACAGGGCACGCCGGCCTACGAACAGGCTAAGCGGATCCGCGAGCAGGCCGATGAGTCCATCGAGCATCTGCACCAGATCATCGGGGTGCTGCACGAGGACGGCGAACAAGCGCCGCTGGGCCCGGCAGGTTCATCGCTGGAGCAGCTGGTCGAACAGGCCCGGGCCAAGGGCATGACGATCAATTTCTCCCGGAAGGGCCCCTCGCTCCAGGCCCCCGGATCCATCCGGTGGGCCGCGGTGCTGCGCCAGGTGGCCCAGGAGGCGTTGACCAATGCGGCGAAGTACGCGCCGCACGCCGAGGTGGACCTCGATCTCGATACGCGCTCGGAGCAGGCGGTGCTGAGCATTTCCAATCCGCTGCATGGCCCCCTGCCTCCCAGCCGGGTTGGGGCCACCGGGATAGCTTCGCTGCGCGGCACCCTCGAAGCTGCCGGAGGCTCGCTGGCGGTGCACCGCACCAGGGAGCGTTTCGAACTGTGCGCTTCCATTGCCCAGGCATCCCCGCACCCGGCGTCTGCCGGGGTGCAGCCGCCGGTGAAGCGCACGAGCACCTCGATGCTGGTGCTGATGCCGGTCCTCGCCGTCACGGTGATTGCCGCGGCCCTGCTGCTGTTGCAGCATGCCACCTACCAGGCCACCGCCCTGCACCCCTCGGACTTCCAGAAGCTTTCGGTGGGCATGGACGCACGGCAGGTTGCTTCGCTGGTCCACGCCCCGGGCCTGGATGAGCCGCTTCCCGTGATCGACGAGCCGGCACCGCCAGGGGATGCGCAGTGCCGCTACTATGCGGCCCGGACCGGGCTGCTGGATCTGGGCAGCGAGATGTTCCGCCTGTGCTTCACCGAAAACGTACTGGTTTCCACCGACCACCTCTACCCCGCCGGCTAGCCAAAGGAACTGCAGATGAGCATGGATACCCCCGTCAGCGTCCTGCTGGTGGATGACGATGCGCTGATCCGCGCCGGACTGCGCGCAATCCTGTCCAGCGACCCGGGCATCCTCATTGCCGGGGAAGCGGAGAACGGGGTGCGCGCCATCGAGCTGGCCGCGCGCCTGGACCCCTCAGTGATCCTGATGGATATCCGCATGCCGCAGCTCGACGGACTGGGAGCCATGGAAGCAATCCTGGGCCAGGCTCCGGAAACCAAGGTGCTGGTCCTGACCACCTTCGGCGAGGAGGAATACATCGACCGGGCCATCTCCGGCGGAGCCTGCGGATTCATGCTCAAGAGCTCGGGACCCGAGGAACTGCTCGGCGCCATCCATGCGGTGGCCGAAGGCGCAGCGGCGCTCTCCCCGCGCATTGCCCGGAGGGTGATCGACAAGGTGCGCGGGATCGACACCGCCGCGCAGTCCCGGGCCCGGTCCCTGGTCCACGGCTTGACCGTGCGCGAACGCGAGGTCTTGGCGCTGGTGGGCCAGAGCCTGTCCAACGCGGAGATTGCCGCCCGGCTGGTGCTCACCGAGGCGACAGTCAAGGGGCATATGACCGCGATCCTGCTCAAGCTCGGTGCCCGCAACCGCGTGGAGGCCGCCCTGATTGCCTATCAGGGCGGAATCGTCACTCCACGGCGCCGGTAACCCCGTGGTTGGAGTTCGCATCGAGTTTGCGGATCCAGCGAGAGCCTTCGCCTTCCGCGGCGGCCTCGTCTCCGGGGTTGACCAGCGAGCAATTCTTGATCGACAGGCATCCGCAGCCGATGCATCCATCCAGCGAATCCCGCAGCGATTCGAGCTGCAGCATGCGGCGATCGATGATCTTCTTCCAATGCGTGCTGAGCTGTTCCCATTCGTTCTGCCGTGGCGCCCGGTCCTCGGGCAGCTCGCCCAACGTGCCGGCGATTTCAGCCAGGGTCAGGCCCACGCGCTGGCCAGCAGCGATAATCGCCAGCCTGCGCAGCGTGTGCTTGGGGAACACGCGCATGTTCCCGTTGGTCCGCGTGGAGAAAATCAGGTTCCGCGACTCGTAGTACCTGATCGCGGCCACTGATACTCCCGCGCGCCGAGCGAGATCCCCGATGCCTAATTGGCTTTTCCTTGTTGGAACTGCGGACTGGCTGGAGGATGTCATATGAGAAATTATTCAGGTCCGGCCGCTTGACCTCAAGTTAGCTGGAGCCTGTTGGCTGTCTTATGAACTTCTACGAAAGGCCAACTCATGAACGCAACCCAGATTCCGCCATGCACCATCCTGTTCGCTCGCATCCAGGAACAGCAATCCGGTACGGATACCGGATCCGCGCTGACCGCGCGCCAGCTGCGACGGGCTTTGCGCCAGTTGCGCAAGCACAGGCGCAATTGCCGGTGCGCGCCAGGGCAGCCCTCTTTGGAACCGGCCCACGAGCAAGGCAACTTGTTCTGGGGTGCAGGTTTCATCCCCACCCGCCGTTGACTTATTGCCCATTGACTCATTGCACGTTGCCGGCAGTGTGACGGGCACCCGCCGGACGGTGCACCCCAGGAAGAAAGATCTCCGAGGGGCCCGGGAATATTTGACGCATCAACTTGTTATTACATGCATACGCATATAAATTGGTGGCAGGACATAACGCTTGCACCAGGAAAACAGGAGTGGACATGCAATTCGGAGTATTCTCAGTCAGCGACATCACCCGCGACCCGACTACCGGCCGCATCCCTACCGAAAAAGAGCGCATCGACGCATCGGTGGCGATCGCCAAGAAGGTCGAAGAAATCGGCATGGACGTCTACGCCATCGGCGAGCACCACAACCGCCCGTTCTTCTCCTCCTCCCCTACCACCACACTGGCCTACATTGCCGCCCAGACCGAGCGCATCATCCTTTCCACCACGACCACGCTGATCACCACCAATGACCCGGTGAAGATCGCCGAGGACTTCGCCATGCTCCAGCACCTGGCAGATGGCCGAGTGGACCTGGTTCTGGGCCGCGGCAACACAGGGCCGGTCTACCCATGGTTCGGCAAGAACATGCAGGACTCGGTCAACCTGACCGTGGAGAACTACCACCTGCTGCGCCGCCTGTGGGATGAGGACGTGGTGAACTGGGAAGGCAAGTTCCGCACCCCGCTGCAGAACTTCACCTCCACCCCGCGCCCGCTCGATGACGTGGCACCATTCGTCTGGCACGGCTCGATCCGCACCCCGCAGGTAGCAGAAATCGCCGCGTACTACGGTGACGGCTTCTTCGCCAACAACATCTTCTGGCCAAAGGAGCACTACCAGCAGCTGATCAACCTGTACCGCGAGCGCTACGAGCACTATGGGCACGGACGCGCCGACCAGGCCGTGGTTGGCCTGGGCGGCCAGTTCTACATGGCCAAGGATTCCCAGCAGGCAGTCAAGGAATTCCGCCCGTACTTCGATAACGCCCCGGTCTACGGCCATGGCCCGTCGTTGGAAGACTTCACCTCCCAGACCCCGCTGACCGTTGGCTCCCCGCAGCAGGTGCTGGAGAAGACGCTGTCCTTCCAGGAGTACTTCGGCAGCTACCAGCGACAGCTGTTCCTCATCGACCATGCCGGCCTGCCGCTGAAGACCGTGCTGAACCAGCTGGACCTGTTCGGCGAGTACGTGCTGCCTGAACTGCGCAAGGAAATGGATTCCCGGGCACCGAAGGACCTTACCCCGGATCCTACCCATGCGGGATTGGTTGCTGCTCGCGACGCTAAACTGGAAGCTGAGCAAGCAAACACCAAGGAGCCTGTAGCAAGTGACCGGGACCAGTAATCCAGCAGCCTCATTGAAGGTCGCCACCGATGCCTGGGAGGCTCTTTTCCGGGCACAGGTGGCGGTCATGCGCCAGATCACCGCAATGCCGGAGTTCGGCAAGCTGTCCATGCGCGAGTACGACGTGCTGTTCAACTTGCGCACCTGCCCCGGCGGCAAAAGCCGGATGGTAGACCTGAACAAGCAGTTGCTGATTTCGCAGCCCAGCCTCAGCCGCATGGTCGCCCGATTGGAAGACCAGGGGCTGGTAGTTCGCGAGGCCGACCCGGATGACCACCGTGCCATGCAGCTCTCGCTGACCGAGGCAGGCCGCAAGCTCCAGCAGGAAATCGGAAGGGAGCACGTCAAGCATCTGCACAATTTGCTGGGCACCGCACTGACCGAAGAAGAATTCCATGAGTTGGAACGCTTGAGCACCAAACTGCGTGAAGCGGTGCAGTAGCGTTTGCCCCAGCCCGGAAGGACATGCCATAGGCAGCTCCTTCCGGGCTCCCGGGCATTCCATGGGATTAAATTGATTCAGCATCAACTGTTCAATCACGGCGCACAGAAGGCAGAACACTCTTGAAGGACGAAAAGCTATTCAGCTTGGAAGAAGCTGCCAGCACCCTTGGCGTAGAAACCAAGGAGTTGCGCAGCTATCTGCGCCAGCATCGTCCCAAGGGCGCCATCCAGAAGCCGCCTCAGCCAGGTGGCAATTGGCATGTCTCCGCCTCCTTGCAGACCCAGCTTCAGTTCGCCGGCGCGCCGGGGCTGGAAATTTCCCTCACTCCCATTGACGACCAGGTCATTGAATCCCTGGATTGGTCGCCGTGGGATTCCTTTGAAGCCACCGCCGACTCGGCGCCAGTGGCCCCGGGTGTCTACATGTTCCGCCGCGCGGGCGCCTCGGAACATGAGCCAATCTACGTGGGCCAGGCTGGCGAACGCAGCGGAAAGGGACTTCGCGGAAGACTGAAGATCTATTCCAGCGGCAAGGGCGCGACCTCCGGCATGGGCAAATACGCTTTTGACGAAGGACTAGCGGATCCCCAGTGGCTGCGGGACCTGGCAATCGAGGCGGACCGCGGTGAATCCCGCTCAATCCAGCAAGTGGCACGCCTGGCCATTGACCGCTTGAACCTTGAAGGCCGGTGGGTCACCTGCATCCACCGCAAGGCGGCCCTGCTCCTGGAAGCAGCGCTGATCCGGAAATACCACTTGTCGCTGTGGAATGTTGCCGGTGCGCCAAAAGACGTGGAGAGCTAGGCGTCCGGGTGCATTGTCCCGGACTTGGGCTTGATTCTGCCTCCGGGCAGGTTCATTGTAGGAGTAGCCACTCTCCCGCCGGCATGTAGGTTGAATCGAGGCATTTGCCATGGGCTCGGTAGTTTGCGATGTCACCGTCTCCCTGGACGGATTCTGCGCTGGACCCCATCAGAGCATGGATAATCCGCTGGGCGAGGGAGCCGAAGCCCTGCACCGCTGGCAGTTCGAGCGCCTCGAAGAGAACCAAGCGGAAATTTCCGCTATTACCGAAGCCTCGGCTTTCATCATGGGGAGCAAGATGTTCGGCCCTCCAGCCGGTGAGGAAAACGCCGACTGGATCGGGTGGTGGGGAGAGACCCCTCCGTACCATGCCCCGGTCTTCGTGCTCAGCCACCATCCGAAGCCGATGCTCTGCCTGGAGGGCGGGACCAGCTTCCAATTCGTCCCCGATGGGATCGAGGAAGCCCTCGCCGAAGCCCAGGAAGCGGCGGGAGAGAATCCAGTGGCCATCGCCGGTGGAGCAAACACCGTTGTGCAGTTCTTGCGAGCCGGCCTCATTGACGAGCTGCGGCTGCATATCGCGCCCATCCGCCTCGGGCATGGCGAACCGATCAGCGTTGAAGATATAGAAACGCATATGGACCGCGTGTCACGGCGCGAAACGACGCTTGCCACGCACGTCTACTACCAGCGCCGCCGCTAGCTGCCGATCCCGGCTATTTGTAGAACCCCTCGCGGAGGTTGATCCCGTATTCCAGCCACGCCTTCATCGCGGCCAGCATCCCAGTCCAGCCCTCGCAATTCCCAAAGGCAGCCTTGGCTCCTTCGGAGGTCGCCACCCAGCTGGCCTCGCTGATGGTCACCTTGGTTCGGGTGCTGTCTTCCAGTGAAGCGAATTCGAACGTCACGGTATTCATGCCATCGGCAGCAGTGGATTGCTGGCCGCCCCATTGCAGGACAATACGCTTTGGCTCTTCCACTTCCACGATCTTGACGGGAACGGGCCGGGGAAATCATGGAAGTCCCAGGTCACGGTGGCACCGTTTTCCATGTGCACGGATGCTCCGCCGGTAGTGAAGTAATGGGAAAGCTGTTCTGGATCAGCCACAGCTTCGTATACTTGCCTGATCGATTTGGAAATGATTCCCGACACGGTGAAGGACAGTTCGCGAAGCTCTTCATGTGGTTCCATAAGACAGGTTTACGCCCGAAGAGCACTAGTGACAATAGATATGGGAAAATTCCCAGCGAAAATTGGCGCTTAGACGCCAAACGGCTTGGCATAGCGGTAGTTGCCGCGCGGCAGGCGGTTATCGTCGAAGACCCGCACCATGAAGTGCTCGCCCCATGAGGTGCGCGTAGGCAGGATCCCGCGACCTTGCGCCGCTTCGTAGCCGAAGCGGCGGTAGTAGCCAGGGGCGCCCAGCAGAACGATACCGCTGATGCTTTCCTGCTCGGCCTTGTCGTGAATTTCTTGCATCAGGATCGACCCGACACCTCGGTGCTGGTATTCCGGGGCGACAGCTAGCGGGCCAAGTCCCAGCAACGGTTCCCCGTCCACTTCGCCCCATGTAGCGATGACGTGCCCAATGACCGTTGTGTCATCCAGGGCAACGATTGAGAAACGGTTATCGTACTGGTCGCAGTCGAATAGACGCTGCAGCAGTCCGACTTCCTCAGGCTCAACCATCGGATCGATGCCGGAGAACGCAGCATGGGTTATTGCATACACCGCAGCTCGGTCATCGAAGACTTCTGGACGGATACGCATGCACGCAAACCTACCAAATCTCGCCGAGCTAGAAAAATTGGCCCTTCGCGTTCTTCCACCAACTTGACTCCAGGAACGGGGCATTGTCCAGGCGGCTGGCGTGAGGATTGCGACTTCTTGCAAGCAAAGTTCAGCGAGCATTTTCCCAGGCCGCGCTCCTTGCGGCACGCCTGGCCGACTGGAAAACCCAGTGGCGAAGACCCTGCGGCCACGGCCCATGGAATACTTGCGGTGCCTCAAGTGGGAGGCCGTTTATCCATATCCGCACCGCCAGCAGCCACTGGTTGCCGGCCTCTGGCGCCAAGGGCGGAACTGCCGCGCTAGTTGATTCAAAAGATTGGCCCAACGAGACCATTCCTTCTCTAACGTTTGCAGTAACGTCTTGAACGAGTCATGGATAGATGATGGAATGATGGTCGCATCGCTTGTCACCTCTATCGGAGAGTTCCATGAAACTGCCTCGGGCGTTCAAGACTTCAATGGCTGCCGTCCTGTCGGCCGCACTGCTTGCAACAGTGCTTCCGGCAACCCCGGCACTAGCCACAGCCCCTGCTCCAGCAACTTCAGCGGTACAGGCTCAGGCACTGGCAGTTGATAGCGGACTGCAGATTGCCGCCAAGAAAATCCAGCGCAATCCGAGCAAGGATGACGTCTTCGTCAACAAGAAGTACCCGCTCAGTCCCGTTAAGTACGCACCGAAGACGGTAGCGGTCAAGGGCACCAACGTCCGGCTGAAGTCCTCGGCGGCCAAGGCCTACACCAAGATGGCCAAGGCAGCTGCGAAGGACGGTGTCAAGATCCGGGCTGTCAGCGGTTATCGTTCATACAACCGCCAGGCTGAGCTGTTCAACTACTACACCCGCATCTATGGCAAGAGCTACGCTTCACGCATCTCCGCTGTACCGGGCACCAGCGAGCACCAGACTGGCCTGGCCATTGACGTGGGAAATGCCAACGGCGCTTGCGGTTTGCAGGCCTGCTTCGCCAACACTCCTGTGGGCAAGTGGGTCGGCAAGAACGCACACAAGTACGGCTTCATCATGCGCTACCAGAAGGGCCAGGAATCCGTCACGGGCTACTCCTACGAGCCGTGGCACTTCCGCTACCTGGGTACCTCCTTGGCCAAGAGCGTGAAGAACTCCGGCGCCAAGAGCCTCGAAGCCTACTATGGGGTTTCTGGCAAGAAAGCCAAGAGCACTCCCAAGCAGACCAAGGGCACAGCGCGGACCACCGCGAATCTGAATATGCGCACCGGGGCAGGCGCCGGAAACCGGCTGTTGCTGACCATCCCGAAAGGCAAGAGCGTCCAACTGACCGGATCCAAGAAGTCCGGTTGGTACCAGATTCGCTACAGCTCGAAAACCGGTTGGGTATCGGGCAAGTACCTGAAGAACATCTCGATGCCGGCAGCACCGAAGAAGGATTCGAAGAAGAGCTCGCCTGAGAAGAGCACCAGCAATGCCAAGTCTGCCAAGACCACTGCGAACTTGAATATGCGTGCCGGGGCAGGCACCAGCCATCGCGTCGTGCTGACTATTCCGAATGGCAAGAAGGTCGCCATTCGCGGCGCAAAGAAGTCCGGTTGGTACCCGGTGAAGTACGCAGGGAAGAATGGCTGGGTCTCGGGCACCTACCTGAGCAATTTCTCCTCCTCCGGGACTGCACCGAAGACCACCAATCCCAAGAGCTCAAAGTCCTCGTCTAAGAAGACCATCGCGAACCTGAACATGCGCAGTGGCACGGGAACAGGCAAGCGTGTCATCCTCACTATTCCCAAGGGAAAGACGGTGACCATCCGCGGCTCGAAGAAGTCCGGCTGGTACCCGGTGAAGTATGCCGGGAAGAACGGCTGGGTCTCCGGCACGTACTTGCGCTAGCTGGTTGGACCACACCAGCGCATCCGCAGATTGAGAGATAGACGATTCATTTTCGAATGAATCGTCTATTTCTCTTTTACCGTTTTCTTGGGCTGCGGTGCAGCAACCCCACTTCTAAGTGCGGGCCTCCATCTGTTGTGTCGAACAACGGCAGGTTCACTGATCACCAATTCGCAGGTGGTTTCGCCGCTTCATGGTTCCCCTAGGATCCTGCTTTCTGGCGCGTATTGGATAAGCTGTGAGCGACTCGCCTACACTTCGCACCGCTGGTTTCCAGCACATACATTTGGGGGAAATAGATTGCAGGAGAATACGAATGAGAAGCCGGATCTTGCCAGCCAGCAGGAGGCCGAGCTAGGCATTGCTGATCCAAGTGCTACGCAGTCTGGTCCAGAAGCTGACGAGACCCTTGCCAGCATGCTCAAGGATCAAAATCTGGATGCCGAGCAATTCGCTACCGTTTTCCTCAAGAAAGTTATCCGGCTCAGGGGTGTGAAAATCGACCGCGAGCACTTTCTCACTGCAGAGCTCCACAAGAGGGGCTTGAGCCGCGAGCAGATAGAACGCGCAGTCTCGACCAACCCAGCCGCAGCGGGGATCGGGCCAGAGATCCTTGACGATATTGCTTCCAATTCCATTGATTTCGAAACTCGCAAGTCCACTGCCTTGTCATTTGCCAGTGGATTGCCTGGCGGGCTTTTCATGTTCGGTACGATCCCGGCGGACATCACCCAGTTCTACATCCATGCATTCAGGGTCATGCAGAAGATCGCCTACACCTACGGCTGGCAATCCTTCCTGGACGACGTGGAACACATCGACGATGAAACACTGGGAAAACTCGCCGGTTTCCTCGGCGTGATGATGGGAGTCAGCGGTGCGTCTACCACGGTCGGCCGGTTTGCTTCCCAGGTAGCTGGACCGGCTATCCAGAAGAATCTCGCGAAACAGGCTCTAACCAAAACAGCATGGTACGGTCCGATGAAACAAACGCTGAAGTTGATTGGCGTCAATGTCACCAAGCAAAGCTTCGCCAAGAGTGTCAGCAAGATTGTTCCCGTCGTTGGCGGGGTGGTCTCCGGTGGGCTGACTTTTGTCACGCTCAAGGTGCAGTCCAGTAGGCTCAAGCAGCATCTGCGCGAACTCCCGCCACCGCTGGTTGACGCGGCAGAGTACTTGGCTGCGCTGCATGATTTGGACGCGGCCGAGGCTGAACACGGCCTTTCCACGACACTGACCTCAGCAGGCGCGTCCGCCCTCGACAAGGCACAAAAGGTGGCGGGTTCCGTGCGCGATAGCAACTTGGTGAAAGGCAGCCTGTCCGGGGCATCAGCTGGCGTATCCAAAGCGAAGAATCTCGGCTCTTCACTGGCCGGTGCCGCTAGCGGACGAATGGCAGGATTGAAGCGCGCCGAACGCCACCGGGCACTACCCGCAGCTGCCACCGGCGATCAGCCAGAGACAGACGACTGCTAATCAGGCGAACTCGGATATTCCCCATTAGTTGGAACTTGCCTTCACAGATTTTGGGGAATATTCCGTTCCCGAAGCACTAATGCACGACCATATGCGAAGAGAACTCGCGGCATATTTGCTGCGGCTCGCAGAATTAATCGAGCCTGCAGAGATTATCGAATTGGCTACTTCAAGAGCCCGGAGACGCAGGAAACTACAGCCGAGGCCACCTGGCTGATCTCATTTTCTTTCGCGGTGCGCGTGAACGAAAGACGGACAGCAGTATGAGCCAGTTCTTCTTCATAGCCCATCGCAGTGAGCACCGCCGAAGGATCGGTCGAGCCCGCTGCGCAAGCAGAACCTGAAGAGCACAGGACTCCCCTGCGGGCCAATTCAATCAGCACAGTTTCGCCTGCGGTCTTCGGGAAAACGAAGGAGACTATGCCTCCAACACGATGTTCCGGATCCCCAGTCAGCTGGACGCTGCCCGGATGCTTGGCATTGAGCTCCTTGAGAATCCGTTCAACCAAGTACGGGCCAAAGCTCGCGCCCAGTCCTGCTTCGCGCTGTGCGGTCGCTGCCTGCAATGCCACAGCTATGCCCACGGCAGCGGCCGGGTTCTCGGTTCCCGAACGCATTCCGCCCTGCTGTCCGCCACCGTGCAGCAGCGGCACAAAGCGATGCGTGGCGGACAGGTACAGTGCTCCGCTGCCCTTGAGGCTGCCGAGCTTGTGCCCGGAAATGCTCAATGCGTCCACAGCGGCGCACAACGGCTTGAGGTCAATCCAGCCGGCGCCCTGCACGGCGTCCGTATGCATGATCGCCCCAGCGTTGCGGGCCAGTTGGGCAACCTGCACTACCGGTTGAATGGTGCCGACTTCATTGTTCACTGCCATCACCGAAACCACGGCAACAGCTGCATCGATCAGCTGGCCGGCCGCATCCAGATCGACCAGCCCCGTGGCCGATACCGGGATGATGCGGTGTTCGAATCCGTGGAATTCAACAAGGTACTTGCAGGCTTCCAGTACCGCTGGATGCTCAATGGAACTGGAGACCACCACGCGTCCGCGGGGGTTGGCCAAGGCCGCCCCGATCACGGCAGCATTGGCCCCCTCGGTGCCGCCGGAAGTGAAATAGACTTCCTCAGCTGCCACGCCCAGCTGGCTAGCCACCTGGGTTCTTGCCCAGTCGTTAGCCCGCTTGGCCTGCTGGCCTGCTTCATGCAATGATGCCGGATTGCCGAAATCTTTGGTCAGCAACGGATTGAGCATGTCGAGTACATCTTGGCGAGGCGGCGCAGTGGATGCGGCATCCATGTAGATCATGCAATAACCATATCCAGTCCAAGGTCAATCGCTTTCACCGAATGCGTGATGGCCCCCGAGGAAATGACATCAACACCAGCTTCAGCGACAGCCACGACTGTTGCGGCGTTGATATTTCCGCTGGCTTCGACCACCGCTTGCCCGTTGATCAGTTCAATGGCTGCGGGAATGTCCGCCGGATCGAAGTTATCCAGCATGATGATATCCACGCCGGCGGCGAGCACTGCTGGAATCTGCGCAATCGAATCCACTTCAACTTCCATCGACGTGGTGTGCCCCAGCCGCGCACGTACGGATTTCAAAGCCGCCGTAAGCTGCTCTCCGTTATCCAACAAAGCCAGGTGGTTGTCCTTGGCCATGAAAGCATCCGACAGGTTGTCACGGTGGTTGACTCCCCCACCGCAGCGCACTGCGTAGCGTTCAAGGACGCGAAGGCCTGGCGTAGTTTTCCGGGTATCGACAATGCGGGCTTTGGTATGCGCAACCAGGCCGACGAGCTCAGCGGTCGCCGTGGCGATGGCACTCATGCGCTGCAGGAGATTGAGCCCCACGCGTTCAGCGGTCAGCAAGCTCGCCGCCGGCCCGGTGACCTTGATCAGGCTGTCACCGGCGGCAAACGTGTCTCCGTCGGCAATCAGCTGTTCCACCTCCAGCTGCAGATCCACTAGCTGCATTGTCCGGGTGAATACCGCACCTCCGGAGAGTACGCCTGGCTGGCGGGCCTGCACCACAGCAGTCGCTGTCGCACCTTCGGGAACAATAGTCAGCGCGGTGATGTCGCCGCGCGGATTGTCCTCGGCGAGCGCCAGCTCGATGATGCGGTCCATGGCGGCGTTCGGTACCGGATGGGTCGAAGTGTTCACGCGTTCAATTCCTTGCTCAAAAGATTTTCATTGTCCAGCTCGCTTGGGTGCAGAGTCCAGCCATAGCGCACACCCTCATCTGGCTGGCTGCTGGTGAATTCCGTTGAATCCAAGCGATGGTGCGCACCCAGGCTTTTGGTGCGTGCCATGGAACCTGCGGCGATGATCCGTGCGGTGGTCCACAGGTTGCGCAGTTCCGATTGCTCGCGGGCAGTGGCAGCTACAGGCGCGCTCGTTGCTAGCAGCTGGACCATTTCTTCGAGCTGCACGCCGGTGCGGTAGACACCAAGTTTGCTGCTGGCTGCCGTTTGCAACTGTTCAAGATCCAGAGGTGCTTCCGGGCTTGGCGCGCTGATCTCCTGGACCACCAGCCCGCTGATATCGCACCCGGTGTCGGAAGCTTCACCGGCCATGGCGGCAACCGCGTTCCGCGCAAAAACCATGGCCTCCAGCAACGAATTGCTGGCTAGGCGGTTGGCGCCGTGAACTGTCGTGTTGGCGCATTCGCCGGCCGCATAAAGACCGGGGACAGAAGTTCGTCCTGACGTGTCGGTGTAGATCCCGCCCATGAAGTAGTGCTGGGCCGCTACCACCGGAATCAGGTCATGAGCCATGTCCAGGCCGGAGCCGCCCGCGGTGCAATTCGCGAGCTTGGCGGTGATGGATGGGAAACGGCGAGCGAGGAATCCTGCGCCGCGCGTTTCTTCCACGGCCCGCGCATCAAGGTACACATGGTGCCCGGCTTGGATCTGCTCATGGATGCCTCGGGCCACGACATCACGAGGTGCCAGCTCAGCATCCGGGTGAATTCCAGGCATGAACCGCTGCCCTGCGTCATTGACCAGGATGGCGCCCTCGCCACGGACGGCTTCGGAAACCATTCCGGCTTCGGGATATCGGGCAGGGTCAACCAGCGTTGGGTGGAACTGGACGAATTCGGCATCCGCGATGACAGCACCTGCCCGGGCGGCCAGTCCCAGGCCGTCGGCGGTTGCTCCTCGGGGATTGGTGGTCGCTGAGTACAACTGGCCCAGTCCGCCGGTAGCCAGCAGCACGGCGCTGGACGAGAGCAGCTGCATTTCATCGTGGCGCAAGTAGTGCACCCCTGAGACTCTTCCGTCCTGCAGCTGCAGTTCGGTGGCAAGCGCGTCCTCGATAATACTGAGCTTCTTGGCAGTCTCCTGCTGGCGCACGGCACCAACCAGGGTTTGCACCAGTGAAGCGCCGGTGGCATCCCCGTTGATATGCAGAATCCGGTGCGCGCTGTGCGCGGCTTCAAGGCCAAGCTGGTAGGCACCGTCTGCATCGCGGTCAAAGGCCACTGCATAGGATTCCAAAGCCTGCACTAGCTCGTCGCCTGAGGTACACAGGTGTTCCACCGGTCCCACGCCGCAGTGGCCAGCGCCAGCTTTGAGCGTGTCGGCAACGTGTTTGGACACGGAGTCGCCTTGGGCCATGGATGCTCCGGTAACAGCTGATAGCCCGCCCTGCGCGAGCTCGGAGTTCGATTCCCCCAGTTTGCCTTTGGTCAGCAATACCGGCTGGATGCCCAGCTCTACGGCTTGCAAGGCAGCACACAGGCCGGCCACACCGGAGCCGACGATCACCAGCTTCTTCGGTTCTTGTTGCCCCTGGCTCATGGCTTGGCAGCTAACATGCGCTCCAGGGCGATCTTTGCATCCCCTTGCTGTTCCTTCGGCACGGAAATCTGGTTGACCACTCGTCCGGCAACCAGCTCTTCGAGCACCCAGGCAAGGTAGCCCGGGTGGATTCGGTACATCGTGGAGCAGGGGCAGATCACCGGGTCCAGGCAGAAGATGTTGTGCTGCGGGTACTGGGCAGCCAAGCGGTTGACCATATTGATTTCGGTGCCGATGGCAAAAGCAGTTGGCTCGGTAGCAGCGGCAATAGCCTTTTGGATGTAGTCGGTAGAGCCTGCTTCATCTGCCGCGTCCACAACTTCCATGGGGCATTCGGGATGCACAATCACGCGCACGCCGGGGAAATCCTCGCGCGCCTTGGCGATCTGCGCGGGGTTGAAGCGCTTGTGCACGGAGCAGAAGCCGTGCCACAAAATGACCTTGGCATCGAGCAGGGTGGTGGCTTCGTTCCCGCCTAATTCCTTGCGCGGGGTCCACATCGGCATCTGCTCCAGGGAAATGCCCATCGCCTTGGCGGTGTTGCGCCCAAGGTGCTGGTCCGGGAAGAACAGGACACGGCGTCCCCGCTCGAAAGCCCACTGAAGAACAGTTGCAGCATTGGAGGATGTGCAGACCAGTCCTCCGTTGCGACCGACAAAGGCCTTGAGCTCTGCAGAGCAGTTCATGTAAGTCACCGGAATGACCGGCATCCGCCCGTCATCGGCTTCATCCGCATACAGGGCGGTGAGCTCTTCCCAACACTGTTGCACGCTCGGACCGTCTGCCATGTCCGCCATGGAGCAGCCTGCAGCAAGATTCGGAAGGATCACCGACTGGTCCTCACGGCTGAGTATATCTGCCGTTTCGGCCATGAAGTGCACCCCGCAGAACACGATGGCTTCGGCCTTGTCGCGGGTCAATGCGGCGTTGGCCAGCTGGAAGGAGTCACCCACGAAATCTGCGTACTTCACGACTTCATCGCGCTGGTAGAAGTGCCCGAGGATCACTGCCCTGTCCCCCAGGGTTTCCTTGGCCGCCAAGATGCGGGTATCAAGCTCAGCGTCGCTGGCCTCCAGGTATTCCTCCGGGATCGAACCCTGCACCGGGTAACCCGTTGGAACCGAATCCTCCTGGGAGGCACCTGGCCCGTAGCCTGCGGGGGTGTCCCACGGGTTGGAGGCCAGGTCGGTGGAACAGGTGGAAGCCGGAGCCAGCAGATTGAGCCGAGCGATGTTCTGGGCTACCGAGGCGTTGGCGTTGTCAGTGATTTGGGTGCTCATGGGTTCGTCCGTTTCTTGCAGGATGACGGTGAAAAGTATGGATGGTGCTTGCTAGTCGTGCAGCGGGTCGACTTCCAACGGGTCAGGTCCGTGGCCAACGTAGCGGTATAGCCGTGGTGGCCGGTGCTGTCCGCCAGCCAGATATTCGTCGGTCTCCTCGATGGATGCCGTGCTCTTGAGCGTTCGGCGGAAGTTCGCAGGGTCCAGACGGCGTCCGAGGATGGCTTCATAGACTCCGCGCAGGGCCGCCAGGGTGAAGCGTTCGCCGAGCAGCCGATGGGCTATCTGCCCGTATTCGGTTTTGTTGCGCAGCCTCCACATGGCGTAGTCCAAGATCTTCCGGTGGTCGAAAGCCATCTGGGCAATCTGCGGATCATCGATATCGAACCAGGCCACGTTGTCGTCTTGGACGGTGGCGCCCACTTGATCTGCGTTCAGCAGCGCAAAGTAGGCGATGGTGACTAGGCGGTGGGTTGGCGAGCGGTCGATATCGCCGAAGGTGTAGAGCTGTTCCAGATAGGTGGGGCGCAGGCCCGTGGTTTCGGCAAGGTTGCGCCCGGCCGCTTGGCCGAGGGATTCGCGCGGATCAACGGGTCCGCCTGGCAGCGCCCACATTCCGGTGTGGGGTTGGCGAATGCGGCGTACCACTGGCAAGCAGAGCTTGTCGGGTCCGCCATCTTTGCCTTCACGGATTCCCAGGATCACAGTGGAAACCGCAAGAGCGGGCGGGAGGTTGCGGCGTTCGTCGACGTTCGCCCAACCCGGTACGGATGACATTTCTTATTTGCCTCGTTTTCAGCACATTCGGATTCGTTAGAGTCATTCTGACATTAACGCTCTTCAGGCGCTAGCCCAGATCACATTTCGAGGGTGAATGGCCTATGATCAATGGCATGACATTGGATCTGAATCTTCGAGTGGTTCGCGCAAACGCTGAGGTGAAAAGCCCATCCGTGCTTTTCATCCACGGCTTCGCCTCATCCGGCGAACTGAATTGGGACCGCTCGCGTTGGCTGAAATATTTCACTGATGCAGGACGAGATGTCCTTCTGGTTGATTTGCCCGGCCATGGAGAAGATCCTCGCCGCAATGACGGCAGCTGGGCGCCAAGCCAAATTCGCCAGGCCCTGGCTGCCATAGTGATGGATCTGGATGATGGTCCCGTGGACGTCATCGGCTACTCTTTGGGTTCCCGGCTGGCTTGGGAGTTCGCCGCTTTCAATCCGGATTTGGTGAATCATTTGGTCATCGGGGGTCCAGGAGCCGGTGATCCGCTGGCCGCCTTCGAATTGGGCCAGGCCCGTGCCTACGTCGAGACGGGCGAAAAGATCCATGACGACTACACCGCCGCCATCATGCGGATTGCCGAGGCTGAACCGTCCAATGATCTATCAGCGCTCTTTGAGCTCATAGAAGCAATCAAATCCGAGCCTTACGATCCGGCAGCCAAGGTGCCGTCAGTTCCAACCTTGCTGGTCGCCGGAGACCAGGACGATCTGGCGACCACCATGCCGCATTTGCGTCGCCTTCTGAAGGACGCAGGAACACGCAATGAAGTGCTGTGGCTGGCAGGTCGCAATCACGCCAACGCTGTGACCAGCCGGGAGTTCAAAGAGAGAGCGCTTGAGTTCGTGAGCTTTTAGCTCCGGCCACTCCTTTAATGCATGCCTCCGCTGCCTTGAGCCTACTCAACTATCCGGGCTAAAGCTCGTCCGGGTTTCCAGACGAGCCTTAGCCAGCTCAGCGCCGACTATTGCATTTCCGAACTGGAACCGAACATGGAAGTGCTCTTGTTCGCTGCACGTTCCGATCAGCGCTGTGGCCCTTAGCGGTTAAATGATTCGATGCGTACAAGCCTAGCGATCTCGAATCTCTTCCGATTCCCTGCCGCTACTTCGGCGAGCCCACCTGCGCTAAAGCGGCGTGTACATCAACAGGGTCAAGTCCGTGGCTTCGGTAGGAGTCAGGTTGTGCTGCTCGTAGCGCGTCAGCCCCAATTCAGGATGCCGGAACACCCGTTCACCGGTGCGGAAACCTGCAACGTCGCGTTCATTCCAGATCGCGGCAAATTCCGGGGAGGCCGCAGAGACCCGCGCAACGATGCCGCTCTCCCCCGACGGGCTGAGCCATCCACGCGTTTCGGCACGGAAGCTTCCCACGAAACCGCGGCTTTGCACTTCCCAATCCGGGAGCATCTCACGCAATTGCGCATCGGTGAAAACGAGCCACAACAGGTTCCGATCTTCGCTGTCCAATGAAGCCACCCGCGGATACAGCTGTTCATAGGCCTCATTCCAGCCCAGGATGGTCCAGTCGGCGGAGAGCAGGAAGGCCGGGAACTGCAACGCATCGAGCAAACGCTGCAGGGCTGGAGTCATGCCGCCGGTGCCAATCGGGTCAAGCTCACCGTGCCCTGCCAGAGAAAACAGGTACGAGGATTCCACCGGGGTGAGCCGGAACAGCCGTGCCAAGGACTGCAGAACCTGGCGCGAGGGATTGATGTCGCGGGCCTGCTCAAGCCAGGTGTACCAAGTAACAGAAACACCGGCCAAGGTGGCGACCTCTTCGCGGCGCAGGCCGCGCACGCGGCTGCGTCCGATCTCCGGCAATCCATGGGAAGCCCTGTCAGCCCGGGCCCGGCGGTCCTTGAGGAACGCGGCGAGTTCTTCGCGACGTCTTTGACTTGGAGTCACAGGGTAAACCTCATTGCATGGTAGTAGTACTACTAGTATCGTCACCGTCTGGGTTTGAGGGCAAATATATGGTGAGATTTTAGGTATGACCACACTTCGTTCACACACTGTCACCCATGGCCGCAATATGGCCGGCGCTCGCGCACTGTTCCGCGCAGCCGGCGTGAACGGCGCTGACCTCGGGCGCAAGCCGATTATCGCTGTCTCCAACAGCTTCACTGAATTCGTTCCAGGGCACACCCACCTGCAGCCGGTAGGCCGCATTGTCTCCGACGCCATCACCGCCGCCGGTGGCATCCCCCGCGAATTCAACACCATTGCCGTGGACGACGGCATCGCCATGGGCCACGGAGGCATGCTCTACTCGCTGCCATCGCGCGACCTCATTGCCGACTCCGTGGAATACATGGTCAATGCCCACTGTGCCGACGCACTGATCTGCGTCTCGAACTGCGACAAGATTACCCCGGGCATGCTGATGGCCGCATTGCGCCTGAACATCCCTACGGTCTTCGTCTCCGGTGGTCCGATGGAAGCCGGCCGCGCCACCCTGGTAGATGGCACCGTGCGCACCTTGGACCTGGTGGATGCCATCTCCGAGGCCGTGAACGAGAACGTATCGGATGCAGACCTGCTGCGCATCGAAGAGTCGGCCTGCCCGACCTGCGGCTCCTGCTCGGGCATGTTCACCGCCAACTCGATGAACTGCCTGACCGAGGCCATGGGCTTGTCCCTGCCGGGCAACGGCTCCACCCTGGCTACCCACACGGCCCGCAAGGACCTGTATGAAAACGCCGGCAAGCTGGTAGTCGATATCGCCAACCGCTACTACGGCGAAGACGACGAGACGGTGCTGCCACGCAGCATCGCCACCAAGAAGGCCTTCGGCAACGCCATGGCGCTGGATATCGCCATGGGCGGTTCCACCAACACCATCTTGCACCTGCTGGCCGCCGCCCGCGAGGCCGGCGTGGAATTCGGCCTCGATGAGATCGATGAAGTGTCCCGCCGTGTACCGTGCCTGGCCAAGGTTGCACCCAACGCTGCGGGCAACGGCACCATCTACTACATGGAAGATGTCCACCGTGCCGGTGGCATCCCCGCAATCCTCGGCGAGCTGCGCCGCGGCGGCCTGCTGGATGAAACCGTGCACACGGTTCACTCGGCAACCCTGGGCGAATGGCTCGATGACTGGGATATCCGCAGCGGCAAGGCCAAGGAGGAATCCTTTGACCTGTGGCACGCGGCCCCGGGCGGCGTGCGCTCCTCCACCGCCTTCTCGCAGTCCGAGCGGTGGGCGGCGCTGGACACCGATGATGCAGAAGGCTGCATCCACTCGGTTGAGAACGCCTACTCCAAGGACGGCGGCCTGGCCGTACTGCGCGGCAACATCGCCGTGGACGGTGCAGTGGTCAAGACCGCTGGCGTTGACCCTTCGATCTGGACCTTCTCCGGCCCAGCAGTGGTCTGCGAATCACAGGATGAAGCCGTCGAGAAGATCCTGAACAAGCAGGTGAAGGAAGGCGACGTAGTAGTCATCCGCTACGAAGGTCCCAAGGGCGGGCCGGGCATGCAGGAAATGCTCTACCCCACCTCGTTCCTCAAGGGCCGCGGCCTGGGCAAGGCCTGCGCACTGATCACCGATGGCCGCTTCTCTGGTGGTACCTCGGGCCTGTCCATCGGGCACGTCTCCCCCGAGGCCGCGTCCGGCGGCATGATCGCCCTGGTGGAAGATGGCGATACCATCTCCATCGATATCCCGACCCGCGAGCTGACCCTGAACGTCTCTGACGAGGTCTTGGCAGAACGCCGCGAGCGCTTGATCGCTACCACCGGGTACCGCCCGAAGAGCCGCGAGCGCGTGGTCTCCCCTGCGTTGCGGGCCTACGCCGCCATGGCGTTGTCCGCTGACAAGGGTGCGGTTCGCGACGTGGATCGTGTAGAGCGTGCCATGCGCGAAGCCGATGAGCGTGAAGCCGCAGCCCAAAGCGCGGCCCAAATCTAGCCAGAAGGCTTGACCACGGCAACAGGCCCGGACCACTTATGCGAATAAGCGGACCGGGCCTGTTCTGCTTCCAAGGCACTAGCCCTGAAGCAGCAGGGATTGTTCCCCCGCACGCCGAATGCCGGCCCTGCCGCGAGAGGCAAGGCCGGCATCCAACTGGCGCGCGGACTATGGGTTCCGGCGACGGTACCGAAGCAGGATCAATGCTCCGGCGATAATCACCATCCCTGCAGCCCCTGCCAGCCACAACGAGCCCTGGTCAAGGCCGGTTGCCGCAAGCGGTGCTGGCGGGGCAGGTGGTGCTGCCGGCGCTGCCGGCGCTGGCGGAGCCGGAGGAACCGGTGGTGCCGGTGGCGCTGCCTGCGGAGCCTCGGAGCAAACTTCCACGTCCGCCGAATCCGAATTGTTCCCATCCTCGCCGGACTTCTCCGGTATCGAGGCCGTATTCGTCATCGTCTGGCACTTGCCGGCTACGCCGTCCAAGACCAGTTCGTACGTGAACTTCTTGCTCTGCTCTTCGGCCTTGACCGTGCCCAGTTCCCGCGGCTGGCCGGGATTGGTGTAGTCATCGAAGACCGTCACCAATTCATCGGTGGCCGAAGCCGCCTCGAATTCCAGCGGAGCCTTGGCACTGACCGTGCGGGTTGTCCCTTCCACGTCGGTCCAGCTGGCGTTCACCGTGTTCTCGTGGCCGGTGTAGTCGGCCTCGGCAACAGGTGTTTCGAAGGTGCAGCTGTACTTCACGGTGCGGGTTTCCCCGGCCGCAAGCTCCAGCTTCCCCTCCGCCAATCCTTCGATGGAGCAGGTGGCCCCGTAGATGGATAGCTTGTCTTCCAGGAGCACTTGCGTGTCCTTGAAGTCATTCGGATTGGCCACGGTGATCTCACCGGTGACGGTGAAGTCCTGGTCTTCGTAACCCTCCAGCATCGCCTGGACCGTGTACTTGGCCGTGGCTTGCCCGTCCGGATCAACCTCGAACTTCGTTTCCTTCGCGTCCTTGCGGGCCGACCAGTCGTAGTCCCTGACGTACTGGGCGTCGGCGCTCTTGGCGATCATCAGGCCCTGCTCAATGCACAGTTGCAGGTCCACCGAGGATTCGTCCTTGCCGTTGCCGTCGGTACTCTCATGCACTGCCGCGGTATTGGTGTATACCGTGCAGGTTCCCGCTTCGGGTTCCAGCACCTGTTCGTATTCGAACTGCATGGGAGCTTGCGGGACGTGGACTTCTCCGAGCACCTTCGGTTCGGCGCCAGGATCCATCATGTCGTCGGTGACTCTCACCGATTCGTCCGTGACTGCGTCGATCGTGAAGCCGATCGGTGCCTCGGCACGCACTTCGCGGTCATCGAAGGTGGCAATCACCGTATTGACTGCTACTTCGAAGGCATCGGTGGTGAGCCAGCTAGCGAGGTCGCATTCATACCGGGCCCCCAAGTTCTCCCCGGCATCGAGCACGACCTGCAATCCAGCGGCCGCTTCATCGGCATCCTGGGCATCGATCCGGCAGCTGGTGCCAGCGGTATCGATCCGGTCTTCCAAGGTGGCGGTGATGGAACCGAAATCATTCGGGTTCTGCACCATCACTTCACCGGCCAGCCGCAAGTTCAGCTCAACGGCTGCGGTGTTGCGTGCCTGAACCCAGTAGTGCGCGGTGAAGGTTCCATCCTCGTTCGCGGTGAGCTTGCTCTGGTCGATCCGCTTCTCTACCTCCCATTCGTAATCCAAGTCCACCAGCCCCTGCGCGGTCTTCTGAAGGCCCAAGGCCTTCTGTCCGCAGAGGTTGACGGTGGTCGAATCCTCGGCCCCGGTCTGCTGGATCACCGCGGTGTTGGTGAACTCGGTGCAGGCGCCGGCCTGGGCTTGGTGGCGCAGGGTGTAGTCGAAGTCGACCGGGGTGCCTTCGGCATTCCAGATCGCTTCGTCCAGCACTACCGGCGACTCGGGGTTGGTCTTGTCATCGATGACGGTGACCTGCTGATCGGTTTCAGCATCCAGCAGGTAGTCCACCGGTGCGGTTGACGTGGCCACCGAACCCTCGCCCCAGGTTGCGGTAACCGTGTTGCTGCCGTGCAGCTGGCCGGGGGTACCCGAGCAGCTGTAAGGCAGCTGCACTGTGGCTCCGGTTCCGTCGCTGCCCACCGGGACCGCGACTTGCAGGCCCCCGGTTTGCGGATCGGCGTCCTCGGCGTCGATGGTGCACGTGACCCCTTCGATGCTGATCTCATCGGTGATGGTGGCTACCGTCGAGGCCGATGCGAAGCGGTTCGGATTCACCAGCACGATCATGCCGTGCACTTCATGGCCGGAATCCTCCGCTCCGTCCGGGATGGCCGACACGGTGTAGGAGAAGTCGGCGGTGCCGTCCTCGGCAACGATGGTTTCGGTGCGGTCAACCTTCTTCTCCAGGTCCCACAGGTAGGTCCGATCGAAGCTGGCTTCGGCATCTTTGGCAATCATCAGATCGAGCAAGCCGCATAGCTGCACGGTCGCCTCATCCCTCGGATCCTCCCCTGCCTGGATATCGACCCAGGCGGTGTTCGTGTAGCTCATGCATTCACCGGCCGGAGCATCATGCTCCAGCTGGTACTCGATGAGCACCGGCGAATCATCGATGTCCACGGTGCGCAGCAGCACCGGCTCCTGGGGATTCGACTGGTCATCCCAGATCTCGACCTGCCGATCGATGCGGGAATCAATGGCGAATTCGATGGGCACCTGCGTGCTCGATGCCCGGTCATCGCCCCAGCTGACCGTGGCGGTGTTGGTGCCGCCGCTGTAGGAGCCGAGATCGACTCCCGCGGAGACATCGCAGCTGTAGCCGACGGTGATCGTCCCGTTGGCCGGGATGCCCACCAGCGATTCAGAGGTGGTGCAGGTGACCGCGTCCAGATCGACAACGTCCTGGATCGTGGCGTCAATGCCCGTGTACTGGTTCGGGTTGGTGATGGTGATCTGGCCTTCCAGCACCCATCCCGAATCCTCGTACCCGGTGTTCTCCACCTTGATCACGTAGTCCACCGGTTCGCTGGCCGCCCCGTTGGTGGTGATCTGCTGGTCCTGGCCTTCGGCCAAGGACTTGTCGATCTGCCATTGGTAGGTGCGGTCGTACTCGGCTTCGACGGTCTTGCTGATCTCCAAGGCCGCCTCGCGGCAGGCTTCGGCGAGCGCATTGTCCGTCGCGGTGAATCCGTCATCGCCGGTGAGCGTGGCGACGTTCTCGAAGACCTGGCAGGTGCCTGCCTCCTCCACGGTCCACGTCACCGAGTAGTCCCGGCTTTGCGGCCCATCGGCCACATCCACTGTCCACGCCGGATCGAACTCGTGGGCGCTGTCCGTGATGGTGACCGTGTCGTTCAGCGGCGTCTGGTTCCAGTCCTGTTCCGAGATCCCCACGGTGTCCGAGTCCTGGCTATTGGCCGTGCTCAGCGCCTGGGCGTCCCAGTCCACGGTGGCGGTGTTGCTGCCTTCGTAGTCCGGCTGGGATGCGAAGGTGCACGAGTAGGCCATCACCCATTGGGCCCCTGCGGGGATCACCGTCTGGAAGCCGGCTTGCTCGGCGGACATGTCCGCCACCGCTTCGCCCTGCACCCCGGTGATCGTGCAGGCCGCGTCTCCGCCGACATCGGCGAAGTCCTGCACCGTGACCGGCGCGTCCTGCCAGTCGTTCGGGTTGGCCAGCGTGATTTCTCCGCTCATTGCCCAATTGCCGTCCTCGTGGCCTTCGGGGGTCACGGTGATCCGGTAGTTCGCCGTGGCCTCGCCGGTACTCGGGTTGGCTGCCAGCGGTTGCCCGGAGAGCAGCTCCTTGTCCAGCGACCACAGGTAGGAGCGGTCGAAGGAGGTCACGACGTTCTTGGCGATATCCAGATCTGCTCCGGCGCACACCGTGGTACTGGCCGAAGCTGTGTTCTCCTCGCCCTCGCCGGTGGCCTCATCGAGCACCGCGGTGTTGGTGTACTCGGTGCAGGTTCCGGCCACGCCCTGCAGTTCCAGGTCGTATTCGAAGGCCTTCGGCGATTCCCCGGCCATCGCGGTGCCCAGCACCACTTCCTGGCCTTCAACGGTTTGGTCATCGGTGATGGCGACTTTGCCGTCGGTCAGCAGGGCCTGCTCGAACCCGAAATCGACGTCCGTTTCAGCCTGGCGCTCCTGGCCCCAGGCCACGGTTGCGGTGTTCGTGTACTGGGCGGTGATGTCGGTGTCCGCCGGGACCTGGCAGTTGTAGCCCAGGGTGGTGCTTTCCCCGTCACCGAGCACGAGCTGGAAACCGCCGGCGCTTTCATCCGCATCGGTGCCATCGATGGTGCAGCTGGCCGACGGGATGGAGAGCACATCGGTGACCGTGGCCGCCAGGTCCCCGACTTGCGTGTTCGGGTTGCTGATGGTGATGCTTCCGGACACCTGCTTCGCGCTGTCCTGCGCTTCACCGGCGGTGGCCACTACCGTGTAGTGCGCGGTGACCGTGCCGTTGCCGGCGACCGTGATTTCGCTGTGGTCCACCTGCTTGTGAAGCGACCAGTCGTAGTCGCGTGCGTAGCTGGCGTCCACGTCCTTGGTGATAACCAGATTCTTCTGGTCGCAGATGCCCACGTCCTGCGAGTCCTCGATGTCCTGGCCGGCCAGATCCACCCACGCGGTATTCGTGAAGACCAGGCATTCATCGCGCGGCACTTCGTAGGTGATCTCGTAGCTGAAGCTCCGCGGGGCGTCGGCGTAGTGGACCGTGCCCAGCAGTACCTGGTCCCCGGAAGGATCAGCCTGGTCATCCCAGACGCCAACGGATTCATCGGTGCTCTCATCCAGGGTGAAGTCGATGGGTACCGGCTGGCTCTCAGCCTGCAGCCCATCACCCCAGGTGACCACCGCCGTGTTGGTGTGGCCGGTGTAATCGGCTTCCGCCACGGCCGATGCATCGCAGTTGTAGTCCACGGTGATCGAGCCGATGCGCGGCACCACCTGCTGCATGCCTTCCATCCCCGGATTCGAGTCCTCGGCCACGATGGTGCAGGCGGCCGAAAGGGTATTCTCGTCGCTGATCGTCACTTCGAGGTCTTCGAATTCGTTGGGATTGGCCACGGTAATGGACCCGGAAAGCTGCTGCCCGGAATCCTCGTAGCCGGTGTTGTCCACCAGCACCGTGTAGTGAACGGTAGCGGTTCCGTCTTCCTCGACCACGGCATCTGGCGATTGGCCCTCGGCCAGCTGCTTGTCGATGCTCCACAAGTAGGTGCGGTCGTAGGAGGCCGTCACGTCCTTGGTGACGGTCAGCCCTGCCTGGCGGCACGCTTCGACTTGGGCGTCATCGCTCTTGACCAGCTGGTTGCTTCCGGTGATCGTGGCGGTGTTCATGAAGCTCTGGCACTTGCCGGCCTCCTCCACCGTCCAGGTGTATTCATAGGTCCGACTCTGCGGGCCATCGGAGTAATTGATGGTCCAGGCCGGATCGAACTCATGCAGCGGGTCGGTCACGGTCACCGTCTGGTTCAGCGGTGTCTGCGTCCAGTCGCCTGCATCCACCGGTACAACTTCGGTGGCGCTGCCCGAAGCGGTGGAGGCCTCGCTGGAGGACCACGTCACTTCGGCGGTGTTGCTGCCCTCGTAATTCGGCTGCGATCCGAAGGTGCAGCTGTAGCTGAAGGTCAGTGTTTGGGAGGCATCCAGTGTTGCATGGAAGCCCGGTGCCACCGGATCGGCGTCCAGCGTGTCCGGTTCGCCGGCAATGCCGACCACCTGGCAGGTTGCGTCCCCGCCCACATCGACCTGGTCGGTGACGGTCACGTCAATGGCTTGCCAGTCATTGGGGTTGGATACCGTGATGGTTCCGCTCATGGCCCAGTCGCTGTCCGAATAGCTTTCGGGAGTGACAGTGACGGAGTATTGCGCGGTGAATTCGCCGGTTTCCGGATCCGCGGTGAATGGCTGCTCGCCTATTGCGTCCTTGGCGATGCTCCAGTCGTAGCTGCGGTTGAAACTGGACACGACCAGCTTCTCGATAGCCAGGTCCTGGCCGATGCAAACTTCCACGGTGGCATTGTCGGTCAGCGTTTCACCGTCGTCTGCGGCGAGGCTGGCGATGTTCTGGTAGTCGGTGCATTCTCCGAGCACGCCGTCCCACTCGATGGTGTACGCGAAGGTCTTCGGGCTTTCCCCCGCTGTAACGGTGTTACCGCCGGCGATGCCCGAAAGGTCGATTTCGCTATCGGTGACGGTGACTTCATCGTCGGTCACCGTTGGCGAGACGGACGCGAAATCGTAGTCGGCCGAGGCGCTGGCTTGGCCATCGGTGCCATAGTAGGCCTCCGGGTCCCAGGATGCACTGACCGTGTTGGTGCCGGCGCTGGCGGCACTGGTTCCCTCGGGCAGGTCGCATTCATAGGTGAAGGAATTCTCGCCGGGCTGGATGGTCACCGGATTGGCGATCGGCGATCCGCCAGCGGAGATGACGCAATTGGCTCCATCAAGCTGGTCGGCCAGCGTGATCCCGGACATCTCCGTGTCATTCGGGTTCATCACGGTAATGGTGCCGGAGAGCTGGAAGTTGCTGTCCTGGGCTTCGCTGGCGGTGGCGACCACGTTGTAGTCGACGTCCACTCCGGTGGCCGTGGCCTTCACTGTGGCTTGCTGGCCCTCGGCCAGCGACTTGTCCAGATCCCAGTCGTAGTCGCGGTCATAGGATGCCTGCACATCCTTGTGGACCGTGAGCTCGTCGTAGGTGGTCTTCGTGTTGGTGAAGGTACAGGTGACTTCATCGTTGTCGCCCAGGTTGAAAGTGATGGCCGAACCGCTGCGGATAGCGGAGGCGCCGGTGCAGGCGATCGAGGAAAGATTCCAGCCAGCTGGCAAGTCCTCTTCGGTGACGGTGATCGTAGCTGGCGCCACGGTGTAGGTGACGCTCTGCGGCAAGCTCGCGCCGGTATCGGAATCGGCACTGTCATCGAGGTTGAATGATGTCGAGTCGCCGAAGCGGTCCTCGGCGAGGGTGAAGTCGAAATCCGTGCCGTCGGCAGGAACCGCGTCCTTGATGACGGTTACGGAACCGGCTTGGACCGCACCGGCCTGGATCTGGTTGTCGCGTTGTCCAATGGACTTGCAGTTCAACGACGAGATCAGGACGTGGTACGGCGAACCGTTGATTGAGGAAGCACCGGTGCCCGGGCCGTGATCCAGCTCCGAGGCGATATGCGCATCGAAGTAGAGGGTGACGCTTGACTCGTCGCCTTCTTCTCCGTCGACCATCAATGTGATGAAGACGGTGTCGACGCGGTCGTTCCCGGCGCCTTCATCAACAGTCCAGCCGGTGATGTTCGCGCCGTCCACTGTCTCGTTGAGCAAATAGTCATAGGCCCATTTGCCGGCCTGCTTGACCTGGTAATTGATGACCAGCTCGTTTTCGCCTGCGGGCAATGTCATTTCCAAGCGCTGGTGGACCACACCGCCCTCATAGAGCCCGTCGTGGACATTGCCGTTGGCGAAGGCGGGCATCTCATCGGACTTCTGCATGAAGGTGTCGACCGAGCCGTCTCCTTCGTTGTACTCGCAAATCCGCGGAGCACCTGACTCAAGGGCAGCGGCCGTGATCGGCTCGCGGGCCGCTGTCGAGGGCGCGATAGAATCTTCCGATTCCGAAACTTCGGCCTTCGGCTGCGCAAGTTCCGGTGAAGCCTTGTCCACTGGCTTCTTCTCTGTCTTGGGCGCAGCTGATTCCACAGGTTGCGCTTCGGGTGCCGGCTGCGTGGTTTCCACAGCTTTTGGCTTTTCTGGCTTCTGAGTTGCCGGTGCCGGTGCAGGGGCGGACTCGGGTTCGGCCGCTGCTTCTTCCTCTGGCGCCGAGGTCTTGGCGCTGTCTACTGCTTCAGCAGCTGGCTGTTCTTCCCCCGTGTCAGCCGTGGACGATTCGTCGGCTTCGGCCTTGGTTTCCTCGGCCGAGCCGGTGGCCAGGACCGATTCAGAGTTCTCCGGTTCAGTCCCCTGCTGTTTGGCCTCGACTTCTTCCCCAACAGAAGTTTCGGCAGCAACTGCCATGCCCGGAATGGTCATGGCAAAGCACAAGGAAATCGACGAAATTATCGCCAAGCATCCTTTTAATAATCTGTTTAAAGCTGTTTTACGGCGCAAATTTGGCACAAAAGTGCCACGCCTTTGATGCCTAGACATTTCTCCCCCATACAAGAATGTCCTGAGTGGATCGCGCGGCGTGCAGGAGCGATCCACCCGAAAAAGAGCGAGCTATAGTAAGGCTTTGACCTCAGATAATGAAAGCCTGGCCCATGATTCAGCCACCCCATGTGGCTCAACTGCTCAGGATAAGTTCCCCAATGCATCTAAAGATGCGAAATGAATGCGAGTGTTTCAATTCGTCTTTAAATCCCCCAATTCAAGACAACGATATGCCGACATCCTACGCCGGCATTCGGCTTTGTGCCAGCAAATAGAAGGAAATAAATTTGGCTGAAAATGAAGCAATCGGTGCACTTCTTTGCCCATGGATTAAACGTGCTTGTCACCTGCCAAATTCACGATTCAGGCCCTAGCGGACAGCAATGAAGGTCGATGCTCTGCGACAGCGACTTTGGCACCCCCGCTCGCCCGCGGCACACGAGAGGCTTGGCAGAAACCGGCCTGGCGCAATCCTGCCGACCCCGGGGCCAGAGCAGAAGCAATGGCACTACGCCTCGGGAGCTCCACATCCACCGAAGAGCTCCGCGGCATCGAGCCCCGGAGACTGCCCCGCTTCACCCCGGGACGTCGAGAAGATTCACTACGACCTTCAACTACTAATTTGAGTACCCGGTCTGACCTGCAAAGTAAAAATAAATCTCAATCTGATAAAGGTTGCGTGTTTTCTCCGTTTGAGCTTGGTAGTTGCTGAACACTTTGGTAATCATTGAATGGTGAAAAGAGCAACCCCATGAGCCAACGACGCGCGTTCCGTCGCATATTCCTTCCCGCTGCATGGCTAGTTATCGGCGCCTTGATCGCCGTCAGCCTCGTGAAACTCGCGTTTGCCGGCGGCACGGCCAGCGCCGACGATGACCTGTTCCCCACCGGAGAGATCCCGGCAGAGACCATCTTTGCCGAGAAAGCCACGGTGGAGAACAAGCTGTCCATCCCCGGAACCATTAAGCTCACCGAATCGAAAGAGCTGAATGCGCCCGTGGACGGCGTTGTCAATTGGGCTTTCGTCAAGCCAGGCGACAATGTCGCCCTCGGCGATCGAATCTTCCAGGTCCGCGCCGAATCCCAGCCAGAGAGCGTTGAGACCACCGACTCGGATAGTGAAGGTTCACAAGACGAGGAGCAACCGCAGGAAGCTGCGCCAGTGGTGAAGTACCACGACGTCTATGCAACGGCAACGGGCAAGGTCGGCGCTTTCCAGATCGAGGTTGGCGATGACGTCAGCAAGGGCACGGGACTCGGCGCGATTCAGCCACAGGAATTCTTGGCCGCCGGTTCGATCGATCCGCTGGACCGCTACCGGTTGCTCGATGAAAGCCTCGAAGCAACGATCACCATTGACGGCGGACCGGAGCCATTCACCTGCAAGGACCTGTCTGTCGGTGACAGTGCTTCGAAGAAAACCAGCGCCGGCTCCGCAGACCAGGACATGGAATCGCAGATGGATCCAATGGCATCCGGAGAATCCACGGAGAGCTCTTCGGGCAGCGAGATTTCTTGTGCCGTACCTGCAGACATCGTGGTTTTCGACGGCCTGAGCATGAACATGGAAATTGATGCAGGCACCGCCGAGGACGTATTGACCGTACCGGTATCGGCTGTTCGCGGCCTGGTTGGCCAGGGTGCGGTGTGGCGGCTGGATGAAAACGGCAAGGAAATCCGCACCGAGGTAGAGCTTGGCGTGACCGACGGAAAGATCATCGAGGTGATTTCAGGACTGAAGGATGAGACGGAAATTCTCCGCTTCGTCCCAGGATCCACCCCGGCACCTGAAGAAATGATGGATATGGAGTCCTACTCAGATGAGTGGTGAGCCATTGCTGAAGCTCGAGAATGTCACGCGCAGCGTCCTGCTGCCCGATGACAGCGAGCTGCATATCCTCAACGGGATTGATCTCACGGTGTCCGAAGGCGATCACATAGCCATTGTCGGCCGTTCGGGTACGGGCAAGTCCACGCTGCTGAATATCCTTGGCCTGCTTGATCGGCCCACCAACGGCAGCCTGCTGTGGCGAGGCAAGGATGCGACCCGGCTGAGCGCCAAACAGGCGGCCCATGCACGCGGGCGCGACCTCGGTTTCGTTTTCCAGCAGTTCAACCTCCTGCCAGGACGCACTGCCCTGGAAAATGTCATGGCTCCACTGATGTACGCCGGTGGACGCGACTTCTGGAATCGGCGCAAGCTAGCAACCGAGTCCTTGGAGCGCGTGGGACTGGGCAAACGCTTGGATTCAATGCCCCAGACCCTCTCCGGTGGTGAGCAGCAACGTGTGGCCATCGCTCGCGCGCTGGTCCGCCGGCCACGAGTCGTACTGGCCGATGAGCCCACCGGTGCCTTGGATGTCACTACCGGACGTGCGGTGATGGATCTCTTGGATTCCGCCACGGTTGATTCCGGCGCTGCCCTGATCACCATCACGCACGACAGCAATGTTGCGGCCTTGGCACGTGAACAGTTCCGCCTGGACGGCGGGCGACTGCATCCGCTCAGTGAAGTCGTGGTCCCATGAATACCCTCACACGCTTAGGCACCGGCTTCGCGGCCGCGTTGCTTGAGGCCTGGCAGGAACTGCGCATCCACAAATTGCGAGTCCTGCTCTCCTTGATCGGCGTCACCATCGCCGTGGCTTCATTAACCACCGCACTGGCCGGTGCGGGCATGGCACGCCAGATGATGACCGAAAGCCTCGAACGCGACGGCCGCCCGGCCATGATCACCACCTATGCTTATGATCCCCGCTCGGATGCCGGTCCCCAGGGCGGCGGACCAGTCGCCCAGGCCTTCGAAAAGACCAGCGAGCGCTTCAAGGTCGACTACACCAGCATGATCGGCCGGAATTATGGCCAACGGATCGCATCGCAGGGCATGGCCCTTGATGCGGAGGTCCTGGTAGTCGAACCGGACTACGCACCGATGCACCGGCTAGTCATGGCCGATGGCCGTTGGCTGGAAGCCGAGGACGCGCAGAATCTCTCACCAGCAGTGGTGGTGGACCAGAACGTCATCAAGGAATTGGGGCTGGAAGGCCAGCAGCTGCCGCTCACTGTCGATTTGATGAGCAACGGCAACGCCGTGTCCGTCACGGTCATCGGCACCTCCAGCGCCCGGTCCTTCGGCATGTCCGGCCAGCTGTGGATGCTGCCGGCCACCTATGAGCACTGGTTCGCGGGCCAAACCCCGCTGGATGAAGTTTCCTACAAGATGTGGGTGCCCATCGAGGGGTCCGAGGAGCTGGCCATGCACTTTGGCCAGCAGCTGCAGGCGGAGCTTCCGGGCTTCACAGTCGAGTCGCACCGCGAGGATTATCTGATGTGGGGTGCCGATGAAAGCCTGAAGCAGCTGGCCATGGTGGTTTCCGGCATTGCCATCATCATCCTGCTGCTCGGTTCCCTGAGCCTGCTGAATGTTGCCATGGTGACCATGAAGCAGCGCATCCGCGAAGTGGGAATCCGCCGCAGCTTCGGAGCAACCACCGGCCGGGTATTCTTCTCGGTGATGATGGAGAGCGTTGTAGCTACCGCGGTAGCAGGTGGATTGGGCGTGCTGATCTCGGTGGCCTTGGTCTCCAACGAGAATCTGCTGAGCATGGTGCTGGCTACCGAGCTGGACCAGATGCCGGCTTTCCCTGTCGACGCCGCCCTGCTTGGCATGGGAGTTTCCATCGCCGTAGGCGCACTGACCGGTGTGCTTCCTGCGCTGGTGGCAGCCCGAGTCAAGATTGTGGACGCCATTCGCGTCTAGTACGCAGATACCGCCAAGGCGCTGGAACGGAATCTTGACTTCTGTTCCAGCGCCTTCTGCGTACCCCTGGTGAGTCGGCTGATTAACTGCGGTAGCCGAGGACCGTTGAGAAAGCCTCCGTCGCCGAGGTCTCAAACCAAGAGGTTCTTCTCCAGCTCAGTGGCCGCGAACTGTGTTGAGCTGATCTGTTTATCCCTTGTTCACGGCAGGGAGGGATTCGTCGCTGCGCGATGCGCCTCCGGACGCGCGTTTTCTATCCTTCTTCCTCTTTCCATCTTCCGTCTTCATCCAAGCAATCAGCCCGAAAGTAGTGACAGCAGCGATGCCGATCCAAATAGTTCCCCAAAGTGTGGATAACTGGATCCCCAGACCTCCGGTAACGGTGAAAATCAGTGTGGCCGGCAGGAATATAAACGCAAAAATATTCACACGGTGACTGAACTTCTCACGCTTATCCGCCTCTTCGCGCAGTTGTTCGGCCCGTTCGCGATTCACCTGCTCTTCTTCGGCGCGCTGGTTGGCTTCCAGATAATCCATGATGGATTTCTGCTCGATCAGTGAATGCTTGATTCTTTCTTCCAGCATGCGCACGTTCTGCATGGCTTGCAGCACCCGGGTTGCAGATTCACGTCCGGGTATCTCCTGCAACCAGCGCTTACCATGGAACTCGATAAACCTTTTTTGAATGTCCTTGTATCGCTTAAGCGAAGCAGCGGAATCCTCAAGGTTTCCGGTTGCCGCTAGATTGGCCAGGTGTCCCGCGCGCTGGGTCAAGAATTCATCTTGCTGCATCGTCAAGACCGCCAAATCGACGAAGACTGAATGCGCTAAGGCCACCGTATGCCCAGTCTCTGCAATCCAGTGTTCAGGATCGCCATCCGGACGGGACTGGGCAATAATCCCCATCCCCCGATCACTGCACCAACCAATTGACGGGCCAAGGGAGACTTGGGCTTTGCTAACTCCGAGGTCGGACCAGTCGCTCAAAGTTGGCTTAGGCGTGGCGGTTTGAGCAATGCTCAGTGCATGCGCCCAGCGCACTGCAGGGTTGTCCATCGCGCTCGGTCCGTGCCAGTGTTTTTGGCACTGAGGAATCTTGTCTTGCGGAATAAAAGTGGAGATCGTATAGATGTTCCCCCATGGATCCTGTTTGTCTTTTGATTGCAGAGCGCCGCCATTATTCAGTTCTACTGCCAAGCCTGCTGAACGCAAGGCGTTGTTTACACCCGCTCGCAAGTCCTTGCCATCGATGTTCGTGCCCGGCAGTAGCCCAGCACGAGTCGGCCGGTGCAGCGCAGAGGTCACCCAACCGGGGGTTTGCAATGCCTCTTTCGAAAGCTTCAGGTGCAAGGCGACGTATTCAGCGTTGCCGGCTCCTGTTTCCGCCTCACTACGAGAACGTGAAATTCCAGCGATCCGGATACCGACGCCGGTCAGCTTGCTGATTACCTTCTGGTTGTCGAAAGCAAACGTTGGAGCACCCGATAGTGCTTGCTTCGCGTCGGCAGTCATGGCCAGGAAATGAGGTCCGACCGAAGTCTTGTCGAACCAGCTTTTTGATGCTTTATGCAGATTTCCCGCGTCGTTTTGGAGAAACTCAGAGGTTTCGCTTTGCAGATCTTTGCAGAACATCTTCCACGTGATATCCGCGGCATTCGACGGGACCCACCACAAGTTTCCATCAGGTTCCGTGATCGAAGATGCCGGAACTCTGGCGACCAACGCCACGGATCCCCACATCCAGCTATTTGCGTGGACCTCGGTGGGGTGCGACGGCAGGGTCGAATCAATCACGCCTGTGTTTTGACCTGAAGACATCTTTTTCCTTGCGCTCTCATCTCAGCGAGTTTTGGATATTAAATACACTCCCCATAAATACAGGCTATCTACAATTAGTCAGCACGAAGGAGGAAGCAACGGAATATTTCTCATGAACAATCCATGACTCCACTTGCCCTCACCCTCAGTGAAATGGCCTATTTCCACGATCGGCAAAAGAGCGCCTGCCGTAGCTCGGCTTCGGTTCGCGAGCGAGCTTGCCCCTGACAGCCACTTAAGGAATCCGGCATCAGATCGACTGGCTAGCCAGGATTCCAACTATCGATTGTGTGCTGCAGTACATCCGCTCCGGCGCCCCGCAATTGCCCATTTCGAAACATTCCCGCTCCCAGAGAATTCCGCGTGATCTTGCGGATTCCCAGGCCTTCACGGTAATCATTTCCAAAGATTTCCAAAGCCCGCTTGACACCGTTTGAGATTCGGCGCACACTGATCGTATACGATTTGATGTACGAGATGATGTTCGATGAAAGCAGGCCGATCAACGGTGAGCAATATTGTCCCAGTAACCGAAGAGACCTTCGCGCAGGCAGGCAAGATCCTGGCCGTACACCTTAGCTACGCCTCGCGTGCCGCGCAGCGCGGACGCACCCCGAAGTTCCCCAGCTACTTCATGAAGGCCACCAGCTCGCTGGCCGCCAGCGGTTCCACCGTGCAACGCCCAGCTGGCACCGAGCTGCTCGCCTTCGAGGGCGAGATCGCACTGATCATCGGCAAGACCGCTCGCCGCGTCTCGGTAGACGAAGCCTGGGGCTACGTCGGGCAGGTCACCGCATCGAACGACCTCGGCGTGCACGACATGAAGTACGCGGACAAGGGCTCGAACATCCGCTCCAAGTCCGGCGACGGCTACACCCCGGTGGGTCCCAACGCCCTGGATGCTGCCACCTTGGATCCTGCCAAGCTGCGCGTGCAGACCTGGGTCAACGGCAAGCTCGCCCAGGACGCCGACACCTCCGAGCTGCTCTTCTCCTTCGCAACCATCATCGCCGACCTGTCCCAGCAGATGACCCTGCAGCCAGGTGACATGATCCTCACCGGCACCCCGGCCGGCTCCACCGTCTTCTTCCCCGGCGACGTTGTCGAGGTCGAGGTCACCGATCTGGTCTCCGGCGCCACGACCGGCAAGCTGGAGACCACCGCCATCGAGGGCACTGCGGCCTTCGCCGCTTTCGGCAACCAGCCAAAGGTCACCGACAAGGACAAGGAAGATGCCTACGGCGATCGCGAGACCGCCGGCATGGCCCCGATCATCACCGGCAAGGACGTGCTGACCGACAAGGTCCGCGAGCAGCTGGCTTCGGTGGCTACCGCCACCTTGTCCGCCACCTTGCGCAAGCGCGGCCTGAACAACGTGAACATCGAAGTCCCCGGTGCCACCAAGGGCATGCAGCGCGTGATCGGCACCGCCCGCACCCTGCGCTACATCCCCAACCGCGAGGACCTGTTCAAGGCCCACGGCGGCGGCTACAACATGCAGAAGCAGTCCATCGACTCGCTCAATGACGGCGAGATCCTGGTCATGGAAGCCCGCGGCGAGACCGGCTCGGCCACCCTGGGCGACATCCTGGCCCTGCGCTCCCAGCAGCTCGGCGCCGCCGGCATCATCTCCGATGGCGGCGTACGGGACCTGGACGCCGTGTCCAACCTGCAGATCCCGGTCTTCTACAACGGCGCCCACCCAGCGGTTCTCGGCCGCAAGCACGTGGCCTGGGACAAGGACATCACCGTGGCCTGCGGCGGCGTATCGGTGCAGCCAGGCGATGTGATCGTGGCCGACTCCGATGGCATCGTGGTCATCCCGCCAGCAATGGTGGCCGAGGTGGCCGCTGAAGCCGCGGTGACCGAATCCAATGACGAATTCATCTTCGCCATGGTCCAGCGCGGCCACGGCATCGAGGGCCTGTTCCCGATGAATGATGCGTGGAAGAGCAAGTACAACGCCTGGAAGGACGCAGGCAGCCCGGATCTGGACTCATGGTCGCTGTAATGACCGCCTCCAAGTCCGAAGCCGCCTACCAGCTGGTTTCCGAGCGCATCGTCAACGGGGCATACTCCCCCGGCTACCGGCTGGTGCTGGGCACCATTGCCGATGAGCTGGGCTGCTCCGTGGTTCCGGTGCGCGAGGCGATCCGCCGGCTGGAGGCCGAGGGCCTGGTCCACTTCACCCGCAACGTCGGGGCGACGGTGGCCCACGTGGATTCCACCCTGTACCTGCACACCATGCAGACCCTGATGGTCATCGAGCCGGCCGCTACCGCGCTGGCTGCCGATGCCATGGATGCCGCCTGGCTTGCCAAGGCACGGGCGCTGAACGAGAACATGCGCCAGTGCCTGGAGGATTTCGATCCGGTGGCCTTCACCCGGATGAATACCGAATTCCACCAGCTGCTCTACGGCCAGTGCCCCAATCCGCACATCCTGGACCTGGTCCAGCGCGGATGGCGCCGGCTGGCGGCCATGCGGGCCAGCAGCTTCACCCACATTCCCAACCGGGCTCGCGCCTCGGTTCAGGAGCATGAGGCGCTGCTGGATCTGATCGGCAACCATGCCACCCCGGCGCAGATCGAAGCCGCCTGCCGGGACCACCGCTCGAATACGCTCAACGCCTATTTGAAAGCGGCCGGCATGGCACCTAGCGCCATCTAGCCAGCAGCACCGAGAACTTTCATAGATTTGCCACAACCCATCCGGTGAAAACACCGGAACAGCACGAAAGGAACTGCCATGAGCAAGCACTTCGTACCGGAAAACCTTCCGACCCACCTGCAGCACTACATCAACGGCGAATTCGTTGACTCCATCGGCGGAGCAACCTTCGACGTGCAGGAACCGGTAAGCAACACCAACTACGCCACCGTGGCTTCGGCACAGCCCGAAGACGTGGACCTGGCAGTTGCCGCCGCCAACAAGGCCTTCAAGGAAGGCCCTTGGGCCAAGATGCTGCCACGCGAGCGTTCCCGCGTGCTGCACAAGATCGCTGACATCGTCGAATCCCGCGACGAAGAGCTCTCGCTGCTCGAGTCCTACGACTCCGGCCTGCCGATCACCCAGGCCAAGGGCCAGGCCCGCCGCGCCGCGGAGAACTTCCGCTTCTTCGCCGACCTGATCGTCGCGCAGGTGGATAACTCCTTCCGCGTCCCAGGACGCCAGATGAACTACGTGAACCGCAAGCCCATTGGCGTCGCCGCGCTGATCACCCCGTGGAACGTTCCGTTCATGCAGGAATCCTGGAAGCTGGCTCCGGCCATCGCCACCGGCAACTCGGTGGTCCTCAAGCCTGCCAGCTACACCCCGCTCTCCGCTGGCCTGTGGCCAGAAATCTTCCGCGAAGCCGGCCTGCCAGAGGGCGTCTTCAACCTGATCTTCGGTTCCGGCGGCGTGGCCGGCGACTACCTGGTCAAGCACCCGGATGTGCCGCTGGTGTCCTTCACCGGCGACTCCTCCACCGGCGCCACCATCTCCACCGCGGCCGCGCCATTCTTCAAAGGCCTGTCCCTGGAGCTGGGCGGAAAGTCCCCTGCAGTGGTCTTCGCCGACGCTGATCTGGAAGCTGCCCTGGACGCCACCGTCTTCGGCGTGTTCTCGCTGAACGGCGAGCGTTGCACCGCCGGTTCCCGCGTGCTGGTCCAGCGCGATATCTACGATGATTTCGTAGCCAAGTTCGCAGAACGCGCCAAGAACATCCGCGTTGGCCTGCCGAGCGACCCGAAGACCGAAGTCGGTGCACTGGTGCACCCTAACCACTTCGAGAAGGTCATGGGCTACATCGAGATCGGCAAGACCGAAGGCCGCTTGCTGGCCGGCGGCGGCCGCGCCGAAGGCTTCGAAGAGGGCAACTACGTTGCTCCGACCGTCTTCGCCGATGTTGCCCCGGATGCGCAGATCTTCCAGGACGAGATCTTCGGCCCGGTTGTTGCCATCACCCCGTTCGACACCGACGAGGAAGCACTAGAACTGGCCAACAACACCAAGTACGGCCTGGCAGCCTACGTGTGGACTTCCAACCTGAAGCGCGCGCACAACTTCGCGCACCAGATCGATTCGGGCATGGTGTGGCTGAACTCCAACAACGTCCGCGACCTGCGCACCCCATTCGGCGGCGTGAAGGCTTCGGGGCTGGGCCGCGAAGGCGGCTACCGCTCGGTGGACTTCTACACCACCCAGCAGTCCATCCAGATCACCCTGAACGAAGCGCACTCCCCTAAGTTCGGCGTCTAGGAAGCACGCGCTTCCCGCCCCTAGTTTTTCTTGCTTGCAAAGGAGCAAATCATGAGCAAAGAGATCGCAAACCCGATCCCAACCCCTTCGGTTCCAGCACCGGATATCCTGCGCTGCGCCTACGCTGAACTGGTCGTCACCGACCTGGAGCGCTCGCGCAAGTTCTACGTGGACGTACTGGGCCTGCACGTATCCTACGAAGACGAGAACCAGATCTACCTGCGTTCCTTCGAGGAATTCATCCACCACAACCTGGTGCTGACCAAGGGCCCGGTGGCAGCACTGAAGGCCATGGCTTTCCGTGTGCGCAGCGCCGAAGAGGTCGACAAGGCCGAGGCCTACTACAAGGAACTGGGCTGCCGCACCGAGCGCCGCAAGGAAGGCTTCGTCAAGGGCATCGGCGATGCACTGCGCGTCGAGGATCCACTGGGCTTCCCGTACGAGTTCTTCTTCGAGACCACCCACGTTGAGCGCCTGCACATGCGCTATGACCTGTACTCGGCCGGCGAACTGGTCCGCCTGGACCACTTCAACCAGGTCACCCCGGACGTGCCTCGCGGCCGTGCCTATCTCGAGGACCTGGGCTTCCGCGTCACCGAGGACATCCAGGACGACGAAGGCACCACCTACGCAGCCTGGATGCACCGCAAGGGCACCGTGCACGACACCGCTTTGACCGGCGGCAACGGCCCGCGCCTGCACCACGTGGCCTTCTCCACCCACGAGAAGCACAACATCATCCAGATCTGCGACAAGATGGGCGCACTGCGCATCTCGGACCGCATCGAGCGCGGCCCCGGCCGCCACGGTGTCTCCAACGCGTTCTACCTGTACATCCTGGATCCAGATGACCACCGCATCGAGATCTACACCCAGGATTACTACACCGGCGATCCGGACAATCCGACCATCACTTGGAACGTGCACGACAACCAGCGCCGCGACTGGTGGGGCAACCCGGTTGTTCCATCGTGGTACACCGAAGCTTCCAAGGTCCTGGACCTGGATGGCAACGTGCAGGAAGTCATCGAGCGCACCGATGACTCCGAGCTGGAGGTCACCATTGGCGCCGACGGCTTCTCCTTCACCCGTGCCGGTGACGAAGATGGCTCGTACCATGGCCAGGCTTCCAAGGGCTTCAAGCTGGGCAACCAGCTCTAAGCCAGGCAAGCTCTTCTAGACCCAGAGCTTGGCAGCTTCCCTGAGCTGCAACACAAGAATCCCGGGGCATCAGCGAATTTTTTCGCCGATGCCCTGGGATTCTGCTTTTGCTGGCCGCGCTAATTCCTAGTCCATCGGCGAGACCCTGATCAGGTTGCCACCTGCCCTTCAGCGCGTTCAGCCCCGGGCTGTGCCCCGTTCCCGCACGGCCTTGCGCCAGCCGTCAACGATATCCCAGCCAATGCCGGCCGCGATTCCGCACCCGAGCAGCACGGCGAGAATGCGGAAGATGCCGCCATTGCCAGCGGCCTGTGCGTTTCCGGCGGCGAACCCGTCGCCTCCGGCAACCGCAACGAACGAGAGGAATTCCGGGTTGACGAGCTCGCCGCGCAACAGCAGGATCAGCGCCCAGGCCGCGAAGGCCAAGGCGAGCACGGTGTTCAGCACCGCCATGGCAGTTGTCCAACGACGCAGGCGGAACAGCGCGACGGCGAAGACGGCCTCGAGGATGATCAGTGCGAACAGGACGCCGATCCACCACGGCCACAGCCCCGGGTTGAGGATCGGGATCGGTTCACCGCCTGTGGGGAAGAATCCTCGGACCAGATCCCACACCACCGCGCCGGCGGCGATGCCCAGGAATACCAGCGACGCGATCAACTCGCTGCGGCCCGCGCCATCCTCGGGAATTTCCGGCAGATGGTCGACATCCCACTTCACGCCAGTGTCCGCGCCAGTGCGCTCGAGCACGACGAACACGAGCGTGGTCCAGAAGGCCACGTGCACGATGACCTGCAGCCCGACGGAAAGCGACTGGACGATGCTTTCGCCCACGTCCTGTCCAGAGACCAGCAAACCCAGCGCCATTGCCCCTGCCACGCAGAGCGGCACAATCCACAGCAGCAGTTTCAGCAGGCGCCACCAAGCCAGGTAGTACTTCGGCCCGATCAGGTGCAGCGGCCGGTCTGCGTAGCCGGCGGCGAGGATGCCGGGGTCGCCGAGTTCGGCCAGGACGCGGCGTTCTGCCTCCTGCGCGGCTTCGCCTTGGGCTACGCGCGCCTCGATGGCGTCGGCAATGGAGGCTTCGAGCTCGGCGCGGATGTCGTTCCGCATGCCGGGCTCGAGGCTGCGGATCGTGGCCGAGATGTAGCGTTCGGTCAATGTGGCAGTCATGTCAGTGCTCCTCTTCGGTGAGCGAGGCGATCGCCGTTGCCAGTGATCGCCATTCCGTGGTCAACGTGTCGGCAAGACGGATACCGTCAGGCGAGGTTCGGTAGAACTTGCGTGGCCTGGCCTCCTCGGTGTTCCACTCGCTGGTTAGGTAACCCTGCTTCTCCAGACGCCGCAGCAGCGGATACAAGGTGTTGGCATCGGTGGAGAAACCGTGGTCGTCGAGCTGCTCCAGCAGGCTGTAGCCGTATCCTGCACTGCGCAGCAGCTGCAGGCAAGCGAGCACAACGGTGCCGCGTCGCAGCTCTTGCAGTTGGGTGTCGAACTCTTCCATGCCGCTCACATTACCGTGCGCCACACACTATCGTCAATCACACATTACTGTCACAAGATGAGAACAGGTGTTCAATGCTATTCGTTGCAGAACTGGGCGCCACAGCCGGAAGTGAGCGGGGCGCATCGAGCCGGAACAAGCGAACCAGCAGGCAACGTATCGCGTAGCGGCAGGACTGGCGGCTGGACTGGAGTGCCAAGATCCGTTGAATTCCAGCGCAGCGTGGTCCATAGTCGGCAGTGGCCGCGCTTTTCCATCCCGGCCCATCGCCCATCGCCTTTTGATAACTGCGAATTCGCCGCAACAGGCCAAGCTCCAGCCACGGCGGCCTTCCGCGCACTGCGCGCGGGAGAATAGCAAAAGCCAGCGGCCGGCAGCACCTCGAGCCGCCCGGACATCGAAGAAAACGGCTCCGGCGAAAAAGGGCCAGCCTCGCCCGGCAGCAATTGGCTGACCGGCTTTGCGGCTACCTGCCGTCCCTGAGCAGGGCCACGTCGGAGACCATTTCTATATGCTCGCCCATCGCGGCGGCGGCACCCGTGGCATCGCCGCGGCGAATCGCATCGGCGATTTTCAGGTGCGACTCCAGCGAACGCTCCGGGCGTCCTGGCTGCCCCAACGATTCGATGCGGGTTTCGAGAACCATCTCAGCGATAAACGTCATGAGTTTTTGCAAAACCGCTGATTTGGCTGCAGCGGTAATTGCCTCGTGGAAAAGCTCATCACCGCGCTCGCCACGGCCGCCCTCGCCAATTTCCGCGGCCATCACCTCCAGCGCGTGATCGATTTTGCGCAGGTCAGCCTCGGTGCGGCGTGCGGCAGCCAGCGCGGCCAGCTTGACCTCCAAGGTACTGCGCGCCTCGACGATATCCGGCAACCGGTTCTTGTGCTCGCGCAGTTCGCGCAGCACCGTGGCGACGCTCGGACGGTGCACGAGCACCGCGCCGGTTCCATGCTGCACGTCGATGACCCCGAGTACTTCCAACGCCACCAGGGCCTGGGCCAGGGTCGCTCGCGAGACGCCGAGCTGCTCTGCCAGCTCGCGCTCGGCCGGCAAATGGTCACCGGGCCCCAACTGCTCTGCTTCGACAAAAGCCAGGATCTGCTGCATCAACTGCTCATAGAGCCGAGGGCGCTGCACCTTCGCGAACGCCCTGGCCTTCTTGGCTTCAGCCACAACCACTCCCCACCTGAAAATGTGTTCTTCCTCAAACTTACACCGAAAAGTACCTTGACAAGACACCGAGAGTCTAGGAGGCTAGGCCAGTGAGCCAGTGACACCCGTCACAGCAAAACCATTCAGTGCAAAGCCTCCCGAAAAGGATTTCCCATGTCTGTCGCACTCGTCTCCATCATCGTCTTGGCGGTGATGTTCATAATTGCCACGATGTTCCCGATCAACATGGGAGCCCTGGCCTTCGTTGGCGCCTTCCTGCTCGGCACGATATTCCTCGGCATGGATGCCAAGGACATTCTCGCCAGTTTCCCCGGAGGACTGTTCTTGACCCTGGTCGGGGTCACCTACCTCTTCGCCATAGCCCAGAACAATGGCACCATCGACATCCTGGTTGACCGGGCGGTGAAACTTGTCGACAACCGGATCTCGCTGATCCCCTGGGTCATGTTCGCCATCACCGCAGCCATTACCGCCATCGGCGCCCTGGGCCCGGCAGCGGTGGCGATCATCGCCCCGATCGGCCTGCGCTTCGCGCAGAAATACGAGATCAACCCGCTCATGATGGGCATGCTCATCGTGCACGGCGCGCAGGCCGGCGGCTTCTCCCCGATCGCCGTCTACGGCGTGATCGTCAATGGGCTGATCCAGGAAGCCGGGTTCGCCTTCAGTCCCACCGCCCTGTTCCTCACCAGCTTCGCCTTCAACCTGGTGATCGCCATCGTGCTGTTCCTGGTCCTGGGCGGGCGCAAACTGGCTGGCCAGCGGGCCAGCGCTATCGCCGAACGCGTTGCCGAGGCCCGCCTGTCGGTCTCCGTGGGCTCGCAGGCAGCCGATGTCGATTTCAAGGGCAGCGGCTCGGGAACCTACGGTCCCCGCGATCCTGCCGGCGACGGCGCCGCGCCGCATGCCCCGGGCCAGCGCTTCGGCCAGGCAATGACCATCCTCGGCCTGGTCGCCCTGGCAGTGATCGCATTGGGCTTCAAGGTCGACGTCGGCTTCGTTTCGATCACCATCGCGGTCGTCCTGGCCTTGGTCAACCCCGCTGCCCAGAAGGGGGCGGTCAACAAGATCAGCTGGTCCACGGTCCTGCTCATCTGCGGCATGCTCACTTTCGTCGGAGTCCTGGAGGAAGCCGGCACCATCGAATACGCTTCGAACGCCGTGGCGACCCTGGGAGCACCGCTGCTTGCGGGCTTGCTCATCTGCTACATCGGCGCTGTTGTCTCGGCTTTCGCATCATCCACTGCCATCCTGGCCGCGCTCATCCCGCTGGCGATCCCGTTCCTGGACTCGGGCTCGATCAGCGCTACCGGATTGATCTGCGCGCTGGCCATCGCCTCGACCATCGTGGATGTCTCGCCCTTCTCCACCAACGGCGCCCTGGTCCTTGCCAATGCCCCGGAAGGCACCGACAAGGACCGCTTCTACAAGCAGGTCCTGGGCTACGGCGGCATCATCGTCCTGGCCGGCCCCGTCCTGGCCTGGGCGCTGCTGGTCTTGCCCGGCTGGCTGTAGGCACCAGCGGAACCGCCAATCTTTCCACTCCTAGGAGGTATCTCTTGAGCTCGATTACAGTCCAACCCGAAGAAACCCTGGCCACCGGCACCGGCCCCCTGAGCGGCTACGTGGTCCTTGACCTGACCCGTGCACTGGCCGGGCCTCATGCCGGAATGATGATGGGCGACCTGGGTGCCAAGGTCATCAAGATCGAAGCGATGGGCACCGGGGACGACACCCGCGGCTGGGGCCCACCCTTCGTCGGGCCGGAAGACAACCGGCAGGCCACCTACTTCCTGTCATGCAATCGCAACAAGCAGTCTGTTGCGCTGAACCTGAAGGATTCCGCGCACCAAGCCAAGCTGGCCGAGCTGGTCAGGAACTCGGATGTGCTCATGGAGAACTTCCGCACCGGCGTGCTGGACCGGCTCGGCTTCAGCGTCGAGGTACTCCATGAATTGAATCCGCGGCTGGTGATCCTGTCCATTACCGGCTTCGGGCACGACGGCCCCGAATCCCACCGCAGCGGCTACGACCAGATCCTGCAGGGCGAGGCCGGGCTGATGTCCATCACCGGCTCCGGCCCGGAGGATCCGCAGAAGGTCGGGGTGCCCATCGCGGATCTGCTCTCGGGGATGTATGGAGCGTACGGGGCGCTGGCAGCGCTGCTGGAACGCGAAAGGACCGGTCGCGGCCAAGTGGTCCGCACCTCCCTGCTGGCCTCGATCATCGGGGTCCATGCCTTCCAGGGCACCCGGCAGACCGTCGCCGGGGAGAATCCCCAAGCCATCGGCAACCACCATCCCTCCATTGCACCCTACGGCCTGTATTCCTGTGCCGATGGGAAAGTGCAGATCAGCATCGGCAGCGAAAAGCTCTGGCAGGCCTTCGCCTCCCGGTTCGGCTTGCCCGCCGGGGATCCCCGCTTTGCCAGCAACTCCCAGCGCGTGGAGAACCGCGCGGCGCTCAATGAGCTGATCGAACGGGCTTTTAGCGCATACGATGCGGCGCAGCTGCTCAACTCCCTTGACGCAGCCGGCATTCCAGCGGGAAAGGTGCGCTCCATCGAGGAGGTCTATGACTGGGACCAGGTCCACTCCCAAGGACTCATCGTGGAGGTGGAGCACGAAGTGCTGGGCAGGGTCAGCCTGCCCGGCCCTCCCCTGCGTTTCTTCGATGCCGCCACCAGCAAGGAGACCACCCGCAAGGCGCATACCGCTCCGCCCCTGCTCAATGCTGATGCAGCGGACGTGGACCGCTGGCTCGAAGAGCAGAAGGAAGACCAGTCATGAGCACCAGAACCCAACGGATTGACGCGTCGGCGCTACTGTCCATCGTCTTGGATGAAGACTCCTTCGAGTCCTGGGACAGCCAGCCGCAGCAGCCCGAGCTCAGCGAATCCTATGCGGCCGACCTCGATGCCGCCCGCGCAAAAAGCGGCACCGATGAATCGGTGCTCACGGGCAAGGGGCTGATCCAGGGCCGCGAAGTGGCGGTGATCGTCTCGGAATTCAACTTCCTGGCCGGTTCCATCGGGCAGGCTGCCGTGAAGCGCATTGTCGCGGCCATCGAGCGCGCAACGGCGGCCGGACTGCCGCTGCTGGCAGGGCCCGCTTCCGGGGGCACCCGCATGCAGGAAGGCACCTTGGCCTTTCTGGGGATGGTCGCCATCACCGATGCGGTCCGCCGGCACAAGGCGGCAGGACTTCCCTATCTGGTCTACCTGCGCCATCCCACCACCGGCGGTGTCATGGCCTCCTGGGGCTCTTTGGGGCACATCACCGTTGCCGAGCCAGGGGCGCTGCTGGGTTTCCTGGGTCCACGGGTCTACCAGGCGCTCTACGGACAGGACTTCCCGGAGGGCGTCCAGGTCTCGGAGAACCTGTTCCGCAAGGGCTTGATCGACGCGGTTGTCCCGCCGCAGGACCTTCCGCAGCTAGTGGACCGGGCACTGCAGATCCTGCAGCCGGTCCGAGATTCCGGCGCTTTCCCGGCACCGGTGGGCAGCATCTCGTGCAGTGCGGACGAGGACGCCTGGCGCTCTGTGCAAGCCAGCCGGAACCCGCGCCGACCGGACACCCGGATGCTGCTGGCCTCAGCTGACGACGCGCTGCCCTTGAACGGAACCGGACAGGGAGAGAAAGACCCCGGGCTGATACTGGCGTTGGCGCGGTTCGCAGGACAGCGCTGCGTGGTGCTCGGCCAGCAGCGGCCGCGGCACCCGGACACGGCCAGCCTCGGGCCCGCCTCGCTGCGCGAGGCCCGCCGCGGGATGCAACTGGCCCAGGAACTCGGCCTGCCGTTGGTCACCATCATCGACACCACCGGCGCCGAGCTCTCGGTGCAGGCAGAGGAAGGCGGGTTGGCCGGAGAGATTGCCCGTTCGCTCAGCGAATTGATCGGCTTGCGGTCCCCCTCGGTGTCGGTGCTCCTCGGCCAAGGTACCGGCGGCGCCGCACTGGCGCTGCTGCCGGCGGACCGGACCATCGCAGCCCGCAATTCCTGGCTCTCGCCGTTGCCGCCCGAGGGCGCCAGCGCCATCATGCACCGCAGTACCAGCCATGCCCCGGATATGGCCCGCCAGCAGAAGATCGGCGTTGCTTCGCTGTGCGCCTTTGGCCTGGTGGACCACGTGGTGGACGAGTTCGATGACGCTGCCACCCGGCCGCGCGAGTTCTGCCAGGAACTCGGAACGGCTATTGCTGCGGAGATCTCCTTGGCCCTTGCCATTCCCGAGGCAGATCGGTTGGAGCGCCGGCAGAAAAAGTTCCAGAACTTGGGACGAACCTCCAGCTAGTTCCGCACCGGGACACCGGGCCGGTCCGGCAACGGCTGCTAGACCGGCCATTGGCATGCCTGCCACCGCCACTGCCGTCTCGCCGGGCCGGCCGGCTGCACTCTGCAGGCACGTGGAAGTTCAAGGATCAGGCTTCCTGCCCAAATGCCGGCCGCCCTGCGTAGAGTGGGACTCGACAGGAACTACCCAGCGAGGCGGACTATGCGCGAGCACAAATCGATGATCGATACGGCCAAGGACATCGCGTCCGGCGCCCACGAAGGACAGGTCGACAAGCTCGGCGCCGCGTATATCGGGCATCCGGCACGAGTGGCCGGGCACGCCCGCGACCTCGGCGGTTCGCCAGAAGCCATCGCGGCCGCCTGGTTGCATGATGTGATCGAGGATTGCGACGTGAGCGCGGCGGACCTGCGTGCCGCTGGCATTCCCGACACGGTCATCGTGGCGGTGGAACTGCTGAGCAAGCGGCCCGGGCAGAGCCTGGAAGAATATTGCGCCGGGGTACGCGGCAATGCGCTGGCCTTGCTGGTCAAGGAAGCGGACCTGGCCGATAACACCGACCCGGAACGCACAAGCCAGCTGGATCAGGCTACCCGGCAGCGGCTGGCCGAGAAATACCAGCGCACCCGGTCCCTCCTGGGTCTCTAGCAGCGCCCGGAATCCTGGGTCCAACCCGGGTCTGCCCGGAAATAGTTCCTGGCCACAAACATTCAAGATCCCCGCCACGCACGGCCAGCACTTCTTCGCCGGCATCCGGTGGCGGCACCTGATCACCGCGCAGAACTCGGAATGCTGGATATTTCCCGCAGTCCCCTTGCAATCGGGCGCCATTGGGCAAGACTTGAACTATGGCAACAGGCAGAAGCACAGTGTTCGAAAACCGCAGCCATGCCGGCGCCGCGCTGGGCATGAAGCTGTCCACCCTGCTGCCCGCCGGCGAATACACCGTGCTGGGTTTGCTGCGCGGCGGAGTGCCCATCGCTCATGAAGTGGCCAGGGCCCTCGGGGCCACCCTGGGCGCGGTGGCAGTGCGCAAGCTCGGGGTGCCGCGCAATCCCGAACTGGCATTCGGCGCCATTGCCCGGTACGGGATTAGCAGCGCTCGCCACATCAACGAGGCGATCTACCGCCGGGCTCTGCAGTATTTCGGCAAGGACGAACTCGAATCCGTCGAACGCGGCACCGGTGCCGACCTGCGGGCCCTGGCCGGCACCTTCAAGGACTACTGCCCCGATCTGGCTGGGCGCGACCTGCTGCTCTGCGATGACGGAATGGCCACGGGCGCCACGATGAAGGCCGCGCTGGATCTTATCCAGGACCTGGATCCCGCCTCCATCACGCTGGCAGTTCCGGTGGCTTCGCCTGGAACGGCTGGCGAATTGGCACCCCGGGTCAATGGCCTCTGCCAACTGCTCACCCCGGAAAATTTCACTGCCGTCGGAGCCTTCTACGAGGACTTCGGGCAAGTGGGCCAGGACCAGGTCCTGGAAATGCTGCGCTCCGCACGGTGAGGTCCCAGGACCGCAGCCCGGGACATTGCGTCCAAGTTCCGGGTTAGCCGGTGGCACCGGTCAGCTTCACGACCGAACATATCCAGCCCCGCACGGGCAAGGGCCGGCAAGGAGGAATCCAGCGTCATTCCCTGCTCCCGGCTCCAATTGCGCCTGCCGGTCCTGCTGCCCCGGTGATCTCATCCCTGGTGCGCCGAAACCGTTTCCGGGCGCCACGAGCCAAATGCCAGCACCGTACCGACCACTCCGATGCCGACCAGGACCAGAGCCGCACCCCACAGGCCGATCGAAGCGCCCAGGGCGCCGGCCACCGGATAGGTCAGCAAGAAGCATGCATGGGACAAGGAAAATTGCGCGGCAAAAACACCGGGGCGGTTTTGCTCGGTGCTGTTGCGGCGCAGCAGCCTCGACGAGGGCGTGAGGATGGTTGCGGTCGCCGCACCCAGGGCCAGCCACAGGCCAAGGAGCCCGGCCCATTGGCCAGAACCCTCGCCCCAGCCGATCACAGCGGCACCGATGAACAGCAGCAACGGCATCATCACGGCGCCGGCGAGCATCACGCTGCGGTCTTCGAATCGCTCCAGCAACCCCGGCATGCCCAGTGCCACCGCCATCGAACCTGCACCGTAGGCTCCGAGCAGCAGCGCCACATCCACCTGCGAACGGCCCAGATCCCCCTTCACCAGCACCACTGTGTTGACGATGACCATGGCGGAGATCGCGGCGACCACCAGATTCAGCGCCATCAGGCTGCGCAGTTCCCGTGCCGCCCAGAATGCCCGGGTTCCCCCGGTGAGGCGATGGAAGAAGAGCGACTTCTGGGGCGGCGGGATCGCCGGGAAGCGCGTCGCGGCAACAAGCAGAGCAGACGCGGCAAAGCCGAGCACGGTCCCGGCGAAGAGGTTGTGGTAGCTGGTGACGGTCAGCAGCGCGGCCGCCAGCATCGGGCTGGCCAACGCCTCCATGTCATAGGCCAGCCGCGACAGCGACAAGGCCCGGGTGTAATCCCGCTCATCGGGCAGGATCGAGGGAATGACCGCCTGGAACGCGGGGGTGAAGGTCGCCGATGCTGATTGCAGTACGAAAATCAGCACATAGATCTGCCACGCTTCGCTGGCGAATGGGAGGCAGAGCGCCACTAGTCCACGAATGATGTTGGACCCGATGAGCACGGGTTTGCGCGGAATATGGGAAACCAGGGCATTGGCCAAAGGCGCAACGGCCACATAGGCGACCATCTTCACAGTCAAGGCCAGCCCAAGCACTAATCCCGCGTTGCTGCCGGCAATATCGAAAGCCAGCAGGCCCAGGGCAACGGTAAGCAGGCCGGTACCCAGCAGCGCAATCATCTGGGCGCTGAAGAGCTTGGCGTACGCCTGGTCCCTGAGTACTGCGAGCATCTTTGCCGACTCCCGTATCTTTTGCCGCTAGCCTTGCGGGGCTTCGTGGTGCAACGGCAGCTGTCCGTTGGATACCGAATGCTCCGCCTGCTTGATCGCTTCGCTGACCAGACGCACCGGGTGCTCATCGGTGAGGCTGTACAGGACCTTGGTTCCGTCCTGGCGCGTGGTCACCATGCGCGCCATGCGCAAACGGGCCAGGTGCTGGGATACCCCCGAAGGGCTCTTCTCGACCAGCTCTGCGAGCGCGTTGACCGAGAGCTCACCGGCACGGCGCAGATGCAGCACAATCCGGATCCGGGTGGCATCGGACAGCAAGCCGAAGACTTCCGCGGCCAGCTCCACGAAATCCGAGGAAGGATCCGGAGCATAAATCTTATTATCTGCATGCATGCTAATAGACTAATGCTCTCGCCCGGTATTGCCTAGGGCACACCGGAAATATTCCGCGTCCGACTGGAACTAGAATTGGAGCCATGACTGCAACGCTCGTGGCCAAGGACCTGACTGGCGGCCACGCCCACCGAACCCTCTTCTCGAATCTGAACTTCACCGCCGCACCCGGTGATGTCTACGGCGTAGTGGGTGCCAACGGCGCTGGCAAGTCCACATTGCTCTCGCTGCTTGCCGGGGCCGCGGCCCCGCAGGCCGGAACGGTGAGCACCGCCCCGGATTCTGCGTTCATCGGCTGGATGCCCCAGGAACACGACCGCATTCCAGGTGAAACCATCACCGCGTATTTGTCCCGCCGCACCGGTTGCGCCGCCGCCACCACCGCCATGGAATCCACCGCCGAAGAACTTGGCAGCGGCAAGCCCGGTGCGGATGACGCCTACACCGCTGCATTCGACCACTGGATGGCCTGTGGCGCCATGGATCTGGAAGACCGCATCCCCGAGGTGCTGGCCAAGCTCGGCTTCACCCTCCCGGTAGAAACCGAGATGACTGCCCTGTCCGGCGGCCAGGTAGCCCGCGTGGCTCTGGCAGCCCTGCTGCTCTCCCGCTTCGATGCGGTGCTGCTCGATGAACCGACCAATGATCTCGATCTCGAGGGCCTGGAGCATTTGGAGCATTTCATCAATTCCCTGCGCGCACCGGTGATCCTGGTATCGCATGACCGCGAGTTCCTCTCCCGCTGCACCACCGGCATCATCGAATTGGACCTGGCCCAGAACCAGGTAGCCACCTATGAAGGCGGCTACGACTCGTACCTTGCCGAACGGGCCATCAACCGCACCCATGCCCGTGAGGCCTATGAGCAGTTCGAGAACCAGAAAGCCGATCTGGTCTCCCGCGCCCGCACCCAGCGCGAATGGTCCTCGCAAGGCGTGCGCAACGCCATGCGCAAGGCGCCGGACAACGACAAGATCCGCCGCCGGGCCAACTCCGAGTCCTCGGAAAAGCAGGCCGCCAAGGTGCGCCAGATGGAATCGCGCATCGCCCGGCTCGACGAAGTGGCCGAACCGCGCAAGGAATGGGTCCTGCAGTTCTCCATCGCCGCGGCTGAACGCGGGTCCTCGGTGATGTGCACGCTCAACGAGGCCTCGGTATCCCACGGGGACTACGCTTTCGGACCGGTTTCGGTGCAGGTCAACGCCGGGGACCGGATTGGCATCACCGGCCCGAACGGAGCAGGCAAGTCGACCTTGCTGAACCTGCTGCTGGGCAAGCTGGCCCCGCACGGCGGCTCGGCTTCACTGGGCAGCTCGGTGAATATCGGAGAAATCGACCAGGCGCGCACCCAGCTGCCCGGCGACCTGCCATTGGGCGAAGCCTTCGAACTGGAAGTGCCCGAGTACTCCGCCGCGGAGGTGCGCACCCTGCTTGCCAAGTTCGGGTTGAAGTCCGACCAGTCCTCGGCCTTGGTGGATTCACTCTCCCCCGGCGAGCGAACCCGCGCATCCATGGCGCTGCTCCAGGCCCGCGGGGTGAACCTGCTGGTGCTCGATGAGCCGACCAACCACCTGGACGTGCCGGCCATCGAACAACTCGAGGAAGCCCTGGAAGCGTACACCGGAGCACTGCTGCTGGTCACCCATGATCGGCGCTTGCTGGAGAATGTGCGACTAGACGCCCGATGGGAAGTTGCACAGGGTCAACTAACGGCCCATTTCTAGGGCCTCACTTGGGCACTTATTGCACTGGCAAGTTCACAGCTATCCAACGTAGGATTGGCACTATAGGAGCCGAGTTTTTCAGTTCTTTCGACTGCGAGGTCGACGCCTAGTACCCAAGGATATTTTCTTGAGCAGCACTGCAACACTCCATCCCCAAGGGCCAACGGTCAAGCCGGGCGATCCCAAGAGCTTCTTCCACGTCAAGAAGCTGGTCACCGAAGCTGGACTGGTCGGACGCCGCCGCGGGCACTATCTCGGGTTGGGCATCGTGCTGACGGTGCTGCTAGCCGGCACCGTTACCGGTTTCATCCTCCTGGGCGACAGCTGGTTCCAGTTGCTGATGGCCGCAGCCTTGGGCCTGCTGCTCACCCAATTCGCGTTCCTGGCACACGAGGCGGCACACCGCCAGATCCTGGCTTCGCACAAGCGCAATGACAAGCTGGGCCAGTTCCTGGCCAATATCGTCGTGGGCATCAGCTACCAGTGGTGGATGAACAAGCACAACAAGCACCACGCCACCCCCAATACCGTGGGCAAGGATCCGGACATCGAGTGGGACACCATCTCCTTCCAGACCGAGGACGCCAAGCGCCAGCGCGGCCTGCTCAAGTGGATCACCAACCGCCAGGGCTACCTGTTCTTCCCGCTGCTCACCCTTGAGGGCTTGAATCTGCATATGCATTCGATCAAGTACCTGTTCAAGGCCGGCCGGGTCAAGAACCGCAAGCGCGAGATGACCGGCATTGCACTGCGCATCGCCATCTACCTGGCGATCGTGTTCTACTTCCTGCCGGTGGGCATGGCTTTCGCCTTCCTCGGCGTGCAGCTGGCAGTCTTCGGCGTCTACATGGGTGCGTCCTTCGCCCCGAACCACAAGGGCATGCCGATGGTTCCCCAGGACGCTCGCATCGACTTCTTCTCCCGCCAGGTACTGACCGGACGCAATGTCATGGCCAAGTCCAGCTGGGGAAACCGCGTGCTCTCCCACGTCTACGGCGGATTGAACTACCAGGTGGAGCACCACCTGTTCCCGTCCATGCCGCGCGCCAATCTGGCCGGTGTCTCGCGCATCGTGCGCCAGTACTGCGACGAGCACCAGGTCCCGTACACCGTGGCCAGTGTCCGCGAATCCTACGCGCAGGTGATCACCTACCTGAACAAGGTCGGACTATCGGCCCGGGATCCTTTCGAGTGCCCGATGATCTCCGGATACCGCGTCAGCGCATAGTTCAGGCTGAAGCAGCAAAGAGCTAGGATCCCTTGCCACCAAAGGCAAGGGATCCTAGCTCTTTCCCGTCTGCGTCAAGAACAAGCATCTTTCCGCCGTCCTCCAGCTTGGCGGAGGCAGCGCGCGAGAGCCAGTCATCCACGCTTTCGCAGAACATCTTGGTCGAAGCCAGCGCGGCGAATTCCAGGTCCTCGGATGCACTCCAGGTACCGGCGAGGCGGTTGCAGCCATCGCTGCCGGTGACCTTGCCGTCCTCGGACAGCTCCAGCCACGGCTGGCCCTGATCCTTGCTGCCCCACAAGCCGACCGGATCCTGGAGTATCACGCTGGCCTCGCTTTCAGTTGGCTGGCTGGCGCCCGGCTCGCCCGGGGTCGCCCCGCAGGCGGCAACGCCAAAAGCCAAAGACAGTGCCGCGGTGCGCAGGAAGAATCGCTTCATATCCCCCAGCCTAGGTCTTCGGCCCACCCGCTGGCCAGCATCGGATTACGGCTGGGAGTCTACTGGCTGGGTAGGCTCCTTCGGCCCGACAACCTCGATTGCCCCGGTCACCGTACGCTGCACGCCGGTGCTGACGGGAACGACTTCTTCGGCAACTGGCTTGCTGCGGGCAGCATGGCTATGGCGCAGATCGAGGATACCGACCAGCAAGGTGGCCAGGACCAAGAGGGAAATGGCAGCGAATGAGAGCGCCATGGCGATCGAGTACCCGGCTACGTGGTTCATGCCGTAGAAGACAGCGGTAATCACCGCAATGCCCACCGCGGTGCCCACGCGCTGGGAAGTCTGCATCAAGCCGCCGGCGCTGCCGGAGTTGGCCACGGGAACTTCCATGAGGGTCAGCGCCTGGTTAGGCGAAATGATGAAGCCCTGGGCTACGCCGATGAAGGCCAGCGAAAGCAGCATCCACCAGATGCTCAGCAGCCCGCGATCCTCCAGGACCACCACGGCAATGGTGGCCAGCAGGCCGAACAGGGCGCTGAGAATGCCGCCAATGACCATTTTTCGCCCCACGGTCATGACATAGCGTCCGGCGATGTCGGAGCTGAAGGCGGAGAGCAGGGCCGCGGGAAGGCAGATCAGCCCTGCCTGCAGGGCACTGAAGCCCTGGGATTGCTGGACGTAAATGGCCACCAGCACCCAGACGCTGGAAACACCCATGAAGTACAGGCCAGCGATGAGCGTGCCGTTGGTGAAGCTGCGGATCTTGAACAGGGCCAATTCCACCATTGGTTCGCGCCCGAGCTTCTTGTACTTCTTCTCCCACCAGACCCAGAGCACCATGACCAGCACTGCCAAGGCCAGCAGCGACCAGAGCCATGGGGTTTCGCGGCCCTGGACGAATGGCAGGAGCAGGGCGAAAATGCCAACCGCCAGCAGGAGGCCGCCAACCGGGTCCAGATCCACCTTGCCCGCTGGCTTGTTGAACAGCGGCTTGGGCAGCCACAGCAGCGCCAGGACAATGGCCAGCACGCCGACCGGGACGTTGATCAAGAACGTGGCGCGCCAGCCGGCGTCTTCGCCAAACCAGTTGATCAGCAATCCGCCCAGCACCGGCCCAATAGCTACCGAGAAGCCGACGGCGGTGCCCAGCAGCCCGTAGGCCCGGCCGCGGGCCGCGCCACGGAAGTGCTGCTGGATCATGCCCATCACTTGGGGGTTGAGCAGGCCCGAGCCAACGCCCATGATGAAGCGGGCAATGTTCAATACCAGTGGATCCGCGGCCAGCCCTGCGAGGATGCTGGCGGCTGTGAAGATCGCCAGGCCTGCCACGAACATCACGCCACGGCCCAGCAGGTCGCCGGCGCGTCCGGCAGCAACCAGCACCACGCCGAAGGTCAGCGCATATCCTGCCAAGACCCACTGCAGGTCCGCTTCGGTGGCGTGCAGGGTGGAACCGATGGCAGGAAGAACCACGTTGACGATGCTGACCGAAACCAGCGACATGAACATCGCCGCCAGCAGCACGCCCAGCAATCGCCATCGCGCTCCGGCCGAGAGTTCTTCAGCAACTGGTACCGGATGCAGCTTGCTCTGGGACATGGGCCAACTTTCAAACGAATTCCAGGCCGCACAATCCTGCGGTCCTTCAACCTACAGCGTTGGCCAGCTGGCTAATATTCCCTGTCGAGGTGCTTATTTCACTCTTTGTGGTCTTCGGCGGCCCGGTTGAGCTCGAGCATCTGCGCAATAGCCAGCAAGCGCAACTCGACGACTTCCCCGAAAAGGTCATCGCTGTCCTGCTGCGGCAGCTCGAGCGCTTGGCGTGCCAGCGGTGCCGGAACTTCCGGGTAGGCGTCAAGCAATTGGACCGGCACCAGCGAGCTCACGTAGTCCGGGCTGTCCTTCGAGCGGCGGTCATAGTAGTAATCCACATGCATCACGAAACCCAGGACATCCCGTTCCAGGGCGCGGACCATGGCCACTGCCTGCTTGAGCGTCAGCCCGATATCCACGAAGAAGGCGAGGATCCGTTCCATCAATTCATTGCGGAACGGGCCGGGCTCCACCTTGAGCTTTTCGTCGAGCGTCAATTGCGAGGCCCGGGGGTAGGCCCGGTAGGCGCGGCGCGTCGCGTTGTATGCTTCGGTCACCCCGAGCTTCCAGTCGTTGCAATCGAACTCGATCAGCGGATTGATCGAGATGAAGCGCCCCACCGCCAGGTTGATGACTTCTTGGCGATCCGCCACGTAGTTGTACAACGCCCGCGGGGTGACATTGAATTCGGCCGCAAGACGGTGCATGGTCAGCGCGTCGTAGCCCTCGGCACCGGCGATTTCCAGAGCCTTCTGGGCCAGCTGCTCTTTGCTCAGGGACTGGAACTCAGAGTCCTTGCGCGGGCGCCCGCGACCACGTTTTGTCGGTTCAGGAGAGGAATTTTCCTTATTCTCGGCCATGTCACGAGGATATACGCATTTTCTCTGTAAATTCCCATTAAGCGCCTACAAGTATTAAAACTCCTAAAACAGGGCCAGCAATTTCCTGGCTCGCTCGTGCCACATGCCGGCAGCTAGCGCAAGATGTCCTACGGCGAAGCTCATGCCGCCAGCCAGCCACGGCCACGCCAGGACCGCCCCGTAGGTTCCTGGCAGCGCAGCGACGAATCCAGCGGCCATCACCAGCAGGCCGGCTGCGACCAGAGCAAGATGAGCCAGCTTCCAGCGGAAGGGCAGCAGCATCGCCAGCACGGCCAGCAGCGCGGCCGGAGCCAGGATCAGCCATGGCGCAGCGCTGAAGCTGGCCAAGCCTTGGTAGCTGGCAAACCCCAGGACCAGGATCAGCAGCACCGCCGCGCACACCAGCCAGCCGGGCCCGGGGCTTGCCATGGAACCGCGCATCATCAGCAGCGGGGTGAAAACCTGTGCCCAGAGCAGCACGGTCACCGGAATGAAGAAGAGCGAGAGCTGTCCGCCACCGGCCGCGCAGATAACGGTCATGATCACAGCCCCGAGGATGTGGATGGTAGTGCCGGCACTATTGGGCAGTCACAACGGAACCAGGCTGAGGATGACCGGAATGAACGCCAGCCAAATCAGCTGGGATCCGATCAGCAATTCGAGTTGCCCCAGCAGGCCGCCGACTCCCCCGGCAACAAAGCCGAAGCTCTGTTCGTTGGCCAAGGCGGCTTGCGGCGGGGCGAAAAGCACCACCATCAGGGTCAGCAGTGCGAGAGCGAATATTGGCCACGCCAGAATACGCGTCAGGAAGTACTTGCCGCTGCCCACTTCCAGGGCTTCGGGCTCATGGCGTTCGAATTTGAGCGCACGCGAGGCAGGCTCGCCGAGCAAGCGGATCAAATCGCTCTTGCGGCGTCCGCCGCCAGGCAGACGGAGAATCTCCTGCTTGGTGGTTTCAATGACTTCGTTGCGTTCTTGCAAAGACAAGAAATCCAGCGCACGGCGAAGTTGCTCCAGGTAGTTGCGGGCGGCGCGCGGCAAGTAGGGCTTCATGCCTTTTACTCTACGTGCTCCGGCCCATGGGCTGACGCAGGCAAAATGGGGCAACGCCAGTGGCGTTGCCCCATCTGCCCGAAGCGGTCAGCTGCTGCCGGCTACTTGCCTGCGCCGGCGGTCAGGCCGCCGACAATGTACTTCTGCAAGAACAGGAACAATGCCATCACCGGGATCGCTGCCAGTACCGCACCGGCGGCGAAGACCGACCAGTTGGAGGTGAACTCCTCCGAGACGTAGGAGTACAGGCCCACAGCCAACGTCTGGTTCTCCGGGGAGACCAGGATGACCGAGGCGATCACGAAGTCCGAGGTGCTGGAAATGAAGGACAGCAGGCCCACGACGGCCAGGATCGGTGCCACCAGGCGCAGGATCATGGTGAAGAAGATGCGGGCATGGCCAGCACCATCGATCTTCGCCGCTTCATCGATTTCCACCGGAATGGTGTTGAAGAAGCCGTACATCAGATAGGTGTTCACACCCAGTGCCCCGCCCAGGTACACCATGATCAATGCGATCTGGTTATCGATGCCCAAGACCGGGAAGACATCTCCCAGCGAGGTGAGCAGGATGAAGATCGCCACCACGGCCAGCAGCTGCGGGAAGATCTGCACAATCAGCAAGCTGACCAGGCCCACGCGGCGGCCGGTGAAGCGCATCCGCGAGAAGCTGTAGGCAGCCAAGGCGCCGAGGAACACCGAAGCGGCCGCCGTGGTCAGGCCGATCACCAAGGTGTTGATGAACCAGGCGCCGAAGGGACGCTGCTGATTCTGGAACAGCTCCACGTAGCTGTTGAAGCCGATGGTGGTGAACAATCCATTGGAAGACAGCAGGGTTCCATTGGGGTTCAGCGAGGCCGAGAGCACGTAGAGCAGCGGGAAGGCCGCATAGATGCACAGGGCCACGCCGATCAGGTGGCGCCACCCGGTGGAGGCGAACCATTTGCCCAGGCCCTGGCGCCCCGCGCGTCCCTTGGGTGCGCCGGCTACCGGCCTGCCGGTGATTTCGGTGCTCATTAGTTCAGCTCCTCCAGTGCCTTGGTCTGCTTGAAACTGATAATCGAGATGATCGCGACGATCACGAAGATGATGATGGAGAAGGCGCTGGCCAGGCCGTAGTCGCGCTGGGAACCAACGAACGCCACCTTGTAGACCATGGAAATCAGGATGTCGGTGGATCCCACGTTCAGTCCTGCATCCTGCATGCGCGGCCCGCCTTCGGTGAGCATGTAGATCACGTTGAAGTTGTTGAAGTTGAAGGCGAAGGAGCTGATCAGCAGCGGAGCCACCGAGACCAGCAGCAGCGGCAGCTTGATCAACCGGAAGATCTGGAACGGCTTCGCCCCGTCGATGGTGGCCGCTTCGGAGAGTTCATTCGGAATGGACTGCAGCGCCCCGGTGCAGACCAGGAACATGTACGGGAATCCGAGCCACAGATTCACCCAGAGCACGGAGAACTTCGCCAGCCACGGGTCGGTCAGCCAAGGGATCTGCGCTCCGCCCAGGAGCACCTGGTTGACGAACCCGAAGTCGCGGTTGAGCATGCCGGCCCAGACCAGCCCGCCCAGGAACGCAGGGAATGCGTAAGGCAGGATCGAGATGACGCGGTAGACCTTCCGCCCCTTCATGCGCAGGTCGTTGAAGACAATCGCCAGGAACAGCCCGAGGAAGAAGGTGGTCGCCACCGACAGGAAGGCGAAGGCGAAGGTCCACACGGTGACAGAGAACAGGGCGTTGCGGATCGAGGAATCGGTGACCGCACGGGTGAAGTTCTCGAAGCCCACGTTGATGGACCAGCCGGGCATCAGCTGCGAGCCGTCTTGCGCGGTATACGCGCCCACGCCGGTGTCCCGGTACACCACGCCGGTCTTCTGATCGGTCATGGTGTCCGCGGCTTCATCATGCTTGATGGAGGAAGTGTACTGGTAGGCGGTGCGGCCATCGCTGGTGCGCAAGGTGCCATCTGCCGGGTTCTCGGTGAATGGAACGGCCAGCGAGGTGACTTCCTGCTGGCGGCCCAGCAAATCGGCGAAAGCCAGTTCGGAGTAGTCCCCCAGGCCAGCGGGGTCTACCGGGACGAAAGGATCATCCGCATCGCCGAGCAGCTGCTGGCCATCGCGCTCAATGAGCATCGCCAGCCCGTCTTGTCCTTCGAGGATGGACACCGGGTAGCCGGCTGATCCCTCGACGCGGTTCTGGTTGGATTGCAGCAGCGCGTTGATCGCGTCATCCTTATCCGAGTTGTGCCCCGAACCGTAGTTGGTGAAGGCGATATACCCGGTGTAGCCGATCACGAAGACCTGGAAGATCAGCAGGAAGATGGTGCCCGGCAGCAGGTACTTTGCCGGCAGCCATCCGCGCTTGAAGTAGACCACGTTGATCAGCACGGTAATGGCCGCGATCACCGCGGCGATCGCCCAGGCTTCGCGCCCCAGTGCGGTGAAGACCGCGAAGAGCGCGGTCGCATCGACGATCGCCACCAGGATGATCTTGGCGAGCATGGCCCCAATGGAGGTGCTGGTGGCATTCGCGAAGCGCCTGGCTGCCGGTGACAGCTTGGGCTTCGTCTCCTCGGTGCCGGGTTGCGGCCCTTGGCGGGCGGTCTTTGTCATCTTCCAGATATCCCTGTCGATCAAGTGCAGTTGGCGCTGGTGAATTGCAGGCGCTGGGGCCCGGAAGAGTTCCTCCCGACCCCAGCGCCCACCGTTGTGCCTGGTGGCAGGTGTTCCTACTTCGAGATGGCCTTTTCGATATCCGAGGTCATCTGCTTCCAGCGCTTGGCTGGATCAGCCTTGCCGGTGATGATCTCGGCCTCGGCTACGCCCCAGAACTCCCATACGGCAGCCATTTCCGGGATGTTCGGCATCGGCACACCGTTGGCGCCGACCTCGCCGAAGGCAGCGATGGTTTCATCGGCCTTGGCCGCTTCGAATGCCGCGTTGTTTGCCGGCGGGCGGTTGCCTACCTCGTACAGTTCGGTCTGGACTTCTTCGGTGCCGATGTAGTTGGTCAGGAATTCGGTAGCGGCCAGCAGGTTCTCGGTCTTCGCGGAAACGAAGAAACCCTGCACGGCGACGAATGGCTGGGCCTGTTCTCCACCGGCCGATGGAATCGGGTCGATTTCCAGGTTGATCTCAGCTTCTTCCACTGCTTCCACGTTCCATGGACCGGTCAGGAAGAATGGCGAGTCGCCGGAGACGAACTTCTCCTTGGCAATGTCCCCGTCGAGGCTGGTCTTCAGGTTGCCTTCTTCGCCCTCTTCAGCCAGCCACTTGGCGAACTCGATGCCGCCCTCGTTGCCGATCTGCAGATCTGCCGGGTCATAGGCGCCCGTATCATCGGTGCCGAACACCGGTGCGCCGAAGGAGGTCTGGAACGGGTAGGCGTGGAATGGGTCGCCGACATCAGAGACCTGCACCAGGAACGGGAATTCAGTGCCGGCCTTCTCGCCGGCGGCAATCATGTCATCGAAGCTCGTCGGAGCTTCCTTGACCAAATCCGCATTGCGCAGCAGGGCCAGGTTCTCCGTGGCGTAGGGAACGCCGTAGGTGTTGCCCTCGTAGCTCATGGCGTTGACGGCGACGTCCTGGAATTCGCCGGCCTTGTCGCCCAGCTCAACTGGCTGCACGACACCGTTGTTGACCAGGTTGCCCAGCCAGTCGTGGGCGCCGATGGTGATATCCGGGCCCTTGCCGGTAGGAACCTGGCGCAGGAAGTCTTCCTGGATCTTGGAGAAGTCCTTGATCACCAGGTCCACCTTGACCCCGGACTGCTTCTCGAAGTCCGCCGCGGCCTCCTTCAGCACTGGTTCGCGGTTGGCATCCACCCATACGGTCAGTTCGCCGCCGGAGGCGGCTGCCGGGGAGGATTGCGCCGCTGCGGGGCTGGAAGAAGCTGCTGGCTCGCTGGTGCCAGACCCGCCGCAAGCGGTGAGCGAGAGTGCGGCAATGGCCGTCAGTGCTCCGCCGAGAAGCCAAGGGTGCTTATTCACCTTCATGGGATGTCCTTTCGTGACAACTGTGTCATCAGGGACCGGGTCGGCCGCGATTTCCGCTGAACCTGCCGGTCGGGTCTTTAGTGGTGCGAGTAACACATTGATTGTAAGCGTTTACAGCGTGGCACAGATCATGAAAATTGACAACAATGCCGATAAAATCAGTTTTATCGGCCGAGGCGCGAATTCTGACCTCGCCATGGAACGAAGGCTTGAAGCATAATTGCAAGCGTTTACAAACTCTGGTGAATCATTTATCGTTACCGTCATGACTTCAATTCGTTCAGCAGCTGATTCCCTTGTGCAATCCGAAGACTCGCAGTGGTGGCGCTCCTCGGTGATCTACCAGATCTACCCGCGCTCCTTCGCCGATTCCAATGGCGATGGGATGGGCGATCTGCGCGGCATTACCCAACGCCTGGAAAGCATCGCTCAGCTTTCGGTCGACGCGATTTGGCTGTCGCCATTCTTCACTTCCCCGCAGAAGGACGCCGGATACGACGTATCGGACTACTGCGATGTGGATCCGCTGTTTGGAACCCTGGAGGACTACGACGCGATGGTCGCCAAGGCCCACGCATTGGGCCTGCGCGTCATCATCGACCTGGTTCCGAACCACTGCTCGGACCAGCACCCGTGGTTCCAGGAAGCGCTCAAGGCGGCGCCCGGCTCCCCCGAACGCGACCGCTTCATCTTCAAGGACACCCCGGCAACCGGGCGCCCGAATAATTGGGATTCGGTCTTCGGCGGCCCGATGTGGACCGAAACCAGGAATCCTGATGGCAGCGCCGGCCAGTCCTACCTGCATATCTTCGACTCCTCGCAGCCGGACTTCAATTGGCACAACGAGGAAGTGCGCGCGATGTTCCGCGACGTCCTGCGCTTCTGGCTGGACCGGGGCACCGACGGCTTCCGCGTTGACGTGGCCCACGGGCTGATCAAGGCCGAGGGCTTGCCGGACTTCACCCCGGACCCATCCGGTGCCTCCATGGGCGGCACCGACGAACTGGCTCCGTGGTGGGGCCAGGATGGCGTGCATGAGATCTACCGCGACTGGCGCAAGGTCATGGACGAGTACGACGGCGAGCGCGTGCTGTGCGCCGAGGCTTGGGTCAATCCCCTGTCGCTGATGGCCAAGTGGGTGCGCGAGGACGAGATGCACCAGGCTTTCAACTTCCCTTACCTCTCCTGCGACTTCGATGCCCAGCAGATCCGCGAAACCATCGACCAGTCCCTGGAGGAGTTCGGCAAGGTCGGCGCCCCGAGCACCTGGGTGCTCTCCAACCATGACGTGGTGCGCCATGCGACCCGCTTGGCGCTGACCGATGAGAACCCGCAAGGCGAGGGCATCGGCCTGAACACCCCAAACCTGCCGGAAGCTGCCGTGGGATTGCGTCGCGCTCGTGCTTCCAGCGCGTTGATGCTGGCCCTGCCAGGTGGCGCCTACATCTACCAGGGCGAAGAGCTGGGCCTGCCAGAAGCCGTTGAACTGCCAGATGAGGCGCGCCAGGATCCTACCTGGTTGCGCACCAATGGCGAGCGCTACGGACGTGACGGCTGCCGGGTGCCCTTGCCCTGGGAAAGCGGCAAGCCCGCTTTCGGCTTCAGCGCGACCGGTGAAAGCTGGCTGCCGCAGCCGGAAGGCTGGGATTCCTATGCCCGCGATGCGCAGGTCGATGACCAGTCTTCCACGCTGAACCTGTACCGCCGCCTGTTGCAGCTGCGCCAGGATCACGCACTGGGCACCGGCACCCTGGATTGGGTCGAAGGCACTGCGGATGATGTTCTGGCTTTCACCAACGGCACTGTGCTGGTCGTGGCCAACTACGCTGCAACTGCACAGCCCTTGCCTGCCGGTGCGCAGGGCGCCACCGAACTGGTGCGCAGCCAAGGCGAGATTTCGGCGGAACCGGAAATGATTCCGGGCGAAACCACGCTCTGGTTCCAGTTGCCGTAGCCGGCCATCTGATGACCGGATGCAGCCGCACCGGGTAGTGTTGGGCAGGAGCCGTGGCCAGGGGAAGGAATTTCCCCTAGCCACGGCTGTGCCCATGAAGGAAGGAAGAGAAGTGGCCGGGATCAAAGACGTCGCACAAGCCGCTGGCGTATCCATTGCCACCGTCTCGCGCGCATTATCTGGCCGGGGTTCTGTCTCCGCGTCAGCGCAGGAGGCTGTGCAGCGCGCCGCCACCGAGCTGGGCTATGTGGTCTCATCTTCCGCGTCCGGGCTGGCCTCGGGACGCACCCGCAACATCGGCGTGCTCGTTCCGGTGATCAACCACTGGTTCTACGCTTGCGTGCTGGAAGGCATTTCCAGCCGCTTGATGGACGAGGGCTACGACACCACCCTCTATCAGCTGACCAAGGACGGCACCCAGCGCGAGAAGATCTTCTCCGATTTCCTGCTGCGCCAGCGCGTGGATGCGGTGATCGCGGTCAACGTCGAGTTGGCTGGGGACGAGGTCCAGGCGCTGCTGGCCATGGACAAGCCCCTGGTTGGCGTGGGGGGACCTCTCCCAGGCGTGCCGACCCTGCACGTGAATGACGAAGCGATTTCTGCCCTCGCGACCGGGCACCTCATCTCCCTGGGCCATGAACGCATTGGCTTCATCGGCGGCAACGCGGAAACCGATGTAGATTTCATGGTGCCCACCCACCGCCGCACCGGCTACGAGCGGGCGCTGGCCGAGGCTGGACTTGAACTGGATGAGTCGCTGTTCGCCAGCGCGGACTTCTCCATGGCCCAGGGCTACGCGGTGGCCAAGCAGCTGCTGGGCAACCCGGCATCCCGTCCGACGGCAGTGTTCGCAGCCAGTGATGAGATGGCCATTGGCGCGATCCTGGCCGCCCGCGATCTCGGTTTGCAGCTGCCCCATGACCTGTCGGTCATCGGCGTGGACAATCACGACCTGGCCGAGCTCTTCGGCTTGACCACCGTCGAGCAGCGTCCGCATGAGCAGGGGCAGCTGGCGGTCGCCATGCTGCTGCGTGCTATCCGCGGCCAGGAACCGGCGCAAGCCCACGAGTTGGGCCATCGGCTGATCGTGCGCTCCTCCACCACCCGCCCCGCCCAATAACCGGCCCAGGAATTCCCCGGGCCCAAACGCCGGCGGCCTAGGTGCAATCGATGGCGGTGGCCGGAATTTGGCCGTGCAGCAAACTGCCCGCTGCATCCGCCCACTGATCGGCAAACCACCGGTCGGCAGACGCGCAAATGCCCGCGCGGGCCAGGTTCGCTTGATCGCTTGCCTGCGCGGGCATTGTACTGCCGCGAAACTAGTGCGCCACGCGCGAGTCGGCCTGTTCGCCCTCGATTTCTTCCACGTGCAGGTTGCGTCCACGAGTCTCGCCCACCCAGAGCACCGCTGCCACGGAAATGATGGTCAGCACCATGATGTAGATGGCAATCGAGATCGAAGAACCTGTGGTCTCCAGCAGGATCTGCGCCACGGTGGCCGCGAAGGCACCGCCCAAAATAGCGCCAATGGCGTAGCCAATGGAGATGCCCGAGTAGCGGATCTGCGCCGGGAACATCTCCGCGTACATCGCCGACTGCGGGCCGTAGGACAAGCCCAGGCCAACGGTCAGCACGAAGATCGCAATGGTGTACAGCACGATGTTTCCGGTGTCGACCATCAGGAACATCGGGATCATCCAGATGAACACCAGCGCGTAGCCGATCACGAAGGTATTGCGGCGCCCGATCTTGTCCGAGAGCCAGCCGCCGACCAGGGTGAAGATCAGCCAGCCCACCGAACCGATGGTGGTAGCCAGGAGGATCGGCGCCACCGGCATCTCGAGGACCTTGGTGGTGTAGGAAATGAAGAACGCGATCACCAGGTAACCGGCGGCGTTGTTCGAAATGAAGATCAGCGCTGCCTGCAGGACCTGCTTGGAATGGCTGGTCATCAGCTCGCGCAGCGGGGTGTGCTCGGAAGCCTTGCGCTGGGCGAGCTGCTTGAAGACCGGGGATTCCTCGACCGCACGGCGGATCATGTAGCCCACGAAGATCAGCGCAATGGAGAGCAGGAACGGAATGCGCCAGCCCCATGCGGCGAACTCTTCCGGGCTCATCGCAACGCGCAGGATGTAGAGCAGGCCGGTAGCCAGGATCATGCCGATGGGCACGCCGATCTGCGGGTAGGCGCCGAAGTAGCCGCGGCGATCCTTTGGTGCGTGCTCTACCGCCATCAAGGCCGCACCGCCCCATTCGCCACCGGCCGAGAAGCCCTGGACCACGCGCAGGAGCACCAGCAGGATTGGAGCGGCCACGCCGATGGACGCGTAGGTTGGCAACAGGCCAATGGCCGCGGTGGCAACGCCCATGAGGATCAGGGTGAGCACCAGGATGCGCTTGCGTCCGTAGCGGTCGCCCAGGTGGCCGGCAACCACTGCGCCCAGGGGACGGAAGAAGAAGGAGATGCCAATCATTGCGAAGGAAAGGATCTGCGCGACACCCGGATTCGACTGCCCCAGGGGCTCGAGGAACAACGGGGTCAGCAGGGTCGCGGTGAGCTGGGCGAAAATGAAGAAGTCGTACCACTCAATGGTGGTGCCCACCAGGGTGCCGGCAAGAACCCGGCGCTCCTCCTGGGTGCGAGTGACAGTCGATGACATGAGTTGGCCTTTTTGCGAGTTGTTTACCGACCGTTCGGACGGTTTATGTCGCACACCATCATATGCCCACAGTGAAGCAGATCACAAGATCTATCCAAATCGTGACCAGCTCCAGCCAGGCACCCTCTCCCGCGCTGGGCCGGGAATTCGGTGTTCTAATAGAGAACGACTAAAATCGGATATAGATCACCGACCGCCAAGTCCCCCCGGTTCACTACGAAGGCCCTCGACGACGTTCCAGCAGCGCCGCACGCCAGATTGAAGAACAATGCCTACCTCCCAGACGCTTTCGCGTGGAATCCGCGTCCTTGAAATCGTCGCCAATTCCCCGGTCAATCTTTCCATCGCGGAAATCGCCGCGAAACTGGAAGTCCACCGCTCCATTGCCTACCGCATCATCCGCACCCTGGAGCAGCATCACCTGCTCAACCGCGATGAGGCCGGGCATATCCGTTCCGCTTCCGGCTTGGCCGTGCTCGCCCGCTCGGTCCAGCGCGACCTGCAGGCGGCCGCCACCCCGGAACTCACCGCGCTGGCCAACGAGCTGTCGATGACTGCTTTCGTGGCCGTCTGGGAACACGACCTGTGCACCACCTTGCAGTCGGTCTCCCCGTTGAACTCCCAGCGCGCGATCGTCCACCGCCCGGGCTCGGCGCACGGCATGGATGTGGGAGCTGCCGGCATCGCGATCCAGTCGCGCTATGCCAAGGCCGAGTGGGATGCCCTGGACACGGGCATCGAGTACCGCGAGGCTGCCGTCGCGGCCCGGGTTGACGGCTATGCCACCAGCGAGAATGAAGTCATCCAGGGCGTGACGTCCATTGCCGTTCCGATCCAGCATTCCGGGCAAACCCCGGCGGCCTTGGCCGTCGTCTTCGCCGCCAGCACGGTCGGCGGGTACGAACGCATGATCGAGGAACTCAAGCACGCAGCAGCGCGCATCAGCGAAAAGCTCGCGCACTAGCAATTCCCGGCGGGGAAAGAAGCATCCCGCTGCCTTTCGCCTGCTGGGCGAGGTGCAACGGGATGCTTCTTATCCAGTTTTGCTGGGCGCCGGTCTCGTGCGCAGAGTTCTTGCCCTAGCGGACGCGGGCCAGCGACGGGGACTTCGCGACAACGATCTTCATCGCCACAGCGGCCAGGAAGATCACCAGTGCGCCACCGGTGGAGACCCAGAAAGCGCCGAGGTAGCCCAGGGTCTCGGCGAAGACGCCGGCCAAGCCGTTTCCGATCGCGGTTCCCACAACAATGCCGGCAGAGAGCATGGTCATCACGGTGGACAGGCGCTGCGGCGGAGCGACTTCGCCGCCCAGGGTCATGACCGTGACGATCACCGGCCCTACCGCAAATCCTGCGATGAACAGGGCAACCAGCATCAGCGGGACATTGCCGGCCACGTGCAGCCCGAAGCTGAGTACGGTCAGTGCTGCGCCGCACAGGATCCAGCGGTTGATCTGCTTGAAGGCTTGTGGCCAAGCAGCCACGGAAATCGCGGCAATCGCGCTGGAGAACCCCATGGCGCCATAGAGCAGGCCGCCGGAGTTGGAATCGCCCTGCGCCCCGGCAAAGGCCAGGGTACCGGCCGCCGAGGAACCGAAGACCGTGCCCAGCGCCATCATGCCCAGGACCAGGGCACCGATCGCGGCAACCTGCGCGCCGCTGATCGAGACCTTGGGAGTGTGCTCGGCGGTTCTCGCCGGCTTCACCGCATTGCCGGTACGGTGCGAAGCGAACACCGGCACCAGCACCAGGGTCAGCAGGGCGGCAAGGTAGAGCGGCAGCACCGGATCCACCAGGGAGGCCAGCAGGCCCACGGCAACCGGGCCGAAGACGAAGCCCAGTTCATCGAACATGGACTCCAGGCTCAATGCCGCCGAAAGGACCTTGTGGTTCTTCTTCTGCTGGCGGGTGATTGCAATCCAGCGGACGCGGGACATCGGGCCGACCTGCGGGCCGGTAGCACCGGCGGCCAGGCACATGATCGAGAGCAAGGCCGCGGACATGTCCGGTCCCGAATCGGCAAACAGCGTCAGGGCAACCAGCAGGATGGTGTGGATGACCGCGACAGTGGTCAATACCGGGCGCTGGCCCACCCGGTCAGCCAGATAGCCGATGCTCGGACCGCCAATGGCGGACCCCAGGCCAACCATGGCCGCGGCCAAGCCGCCCATGGCATATGAGCCGGTGGTAGCAGTTACCAGGGTCATGGACCCGATGGTGAGCATCGCCAGCGGGAGGCGTGCAAGGAAAGTAAGCGGCAGGAAGGGTGCTCCCACCAAAGGAACTAACGCGGAGTATCCGGACATCTTCTCGGATTCCTCACTGTTTTCCTTCGACAAAGTAGGCTGAGTCAACAAAACTCCATGACGAAGCGTGCGTCGTCCCACACCCCCCGACGCACAAAATTTCCCAGGCATGCCTGATGGCACTACTTTCAAGATAGCTACTGCCCTGGGGCAAGTCCAATCTATCCAGCCAAGATCACAGTGCCATCGCGTTCAATGGTGGAACCGTGCTGGGTCTTGCTGACCGAAATCCGATTGGTGATGCGCTGCTTCATTTCTGCCACGTGGGAGACCAAGCCGATGGTGCGGCCCCCGGCGCGCAAGTTTTCCAGCGCCTGCATGACTTCTTCCAGCGTCTCGGCATCCAGCGAACCGAAGCCTTCATCGACGAAGAGCGTCTGCATGTCCACTGCCCCCGAATGGTGCGAAATGACATCCGCCAGGCCCAGTGCCAGGGCCAGCGAGGCCATGAAGGTCTCGCCTCCGGAGAGCGTCTGGGTCTCCCGGCGCTTCCCGGTCCACGAATCGAGCACCTGCAGCCCCAACCCGGACTTCGAATTGCCCTGCTTGGAATCATCATGGTGCAGCGAGTAGCGGCCGCCGGACATCATGCCCAGGCGCTGCGTTGCGGCGATGGCCACTTCCTCCAGCCGGGCAGCGAGCACATAGGTGCTCAGCGTCATCTTGTAGAGGTTCTCTCCCCCGCCACGAATCACTTCAGCCAATCCGCGCAGCCGGCGGTAGGCTTCGATGACCGGGCCTGCCTCGGTCCGCTGGCGTTCAAGATCAGTGGCTGCTTGCTCGTGGCGAGCGAGCTGGGTCTGCGCCAGCACTTCTTGTTCCCGCGCCGCTTCGAAGCGTTCTTCGGCAAGGGAAGAGCGCAGCTTCGCTTCGGCAATCCCTTCTTCGCTTGGCCCTTCAAGGCCCTGCGCGGATAATTCCTGGGCCTTGCGGCAGTCCTGCGACGCTTCAAGCGTGGCAATGGCACTGGCCAGGTCGGCATCGGCACGCTGCAGCTGGCGCAGGCGCTCGCGTTCGGCGCTGTCCAGCAAGGCGGCCTCGAAGGCAGCCGGATTCTCGAAACCGGCGGCCGTGCGCTGGCTATTCCAGTTGGCCTCGGCCTTCTCCAGCGCCTCGCTAGCCTCAAGGAAACGGCGCAGGTTCTGCACCGCGCTGGCCAAGCCCTGGGACGTGGCGGACAGCTGCGCCACAAGTTCGGCCAGGTTCTCCCGGCCTTGGCGCAGCTGCTCCAGCTTGGCATCGAGTTCTGCCAGCTGGGTTTGCAGGGACTGCGCCCGCTGCTTCGCGGTGGCGTGCTCGAGTACTGCCTGGGATGCCCGCGCGTTCTGCTGCTCGGTACGCTGGCGCACCGCATCCAGCTTTGCCACGCGGGCAGCGATTTCTCCTTGCTGCTTCTGCTCCCGTTCCAGTCCGGCCCGCGCCGTGGCAAGCTCCGCCCGCAGGTCCGCGACCGAGGCATCGCCCGCAGCTTCCTGCGCGGCCTGGAACTTGGCCACCAGGGTGTCGCGCGCCTGCGCGGCCCGTTGCCCGGCAGCTCTTGCCGCAGCCACGGCGGCTTCCAGCGCCTGGATCTGCTCATCGTCGATCAGCGGCGCATCGGCATCCGCCCGGGCCGGGGCGGGATGCTCTTGCGCACCGCAGACCAGGCACGGTTGCCCGTCTTCCAGCGCGGCAGCCAATCGCAAAGCGCTCTGGGCCAGCTGCTCGGTACGCAGGTCAAGCAAGGTATTGGCTACGCCTACAATCTCCAGCTCTTGTGCGCTGGACTTCTCCCGTGCGGACAGCGCCTGCTTCTCCAGGGTGTCGCGCTCGGTGGCATGCTGGATCCTGGTCTCCAGCCCCTTCACCTGTTCCTTGGCCTGCTGGACCTTGCCGCCGGCGGCTACCTGGTCGAGGTCCGCGGCTTCCAGCGCAGCACGTTCGGCCTTGAGCAAGGCAACTTCGGCTTCGGCCTGGGCACGGGTCTCTTCCTGCGCAGCGGCCAGTTCGGCGGCTTTGCGTGCCTGGCCGGCCAGGACGCCGCGGCGCTTTTCATCGTCCAGGCCCGCCTTGGCCACCGCTAGTTCTTCGGCCGCTTGCTGCGCCGGCAGGCGCAGCTGCTCCAGACCGGCAGCGTCGGCACTGGGGTCCAGTCCCTGTTCGGTTTCAAGCCACAGCTTGCTGTCCAGCCAGGTGCCCTTGGCCTGCTCCTGGGCAACGGATGCCTCCTGGAGCTGGGCCTGGTAGGCACGCACCGCACCGGCCTTGGCATCGCTGTCCAAACGCGCGGCAGCCGCTGCTGCCGCTTCATGGTTCTGGGCATAGCCGGCCTGCATGCCGCGCAGCTCGGCCAGGCGCGCAAAGATCCGGCGGCGTTCCTCCAGGGCCTGCGCCTGCTCGCGGGTGCGGGTCATCTCGGTGCGCAGTTTGGCCGCTTCGAGGGCCGAGTCCCGGTGAACCGCCGCGATCCGACGGTGATAGCCGGCGAACTGCTCGGCACTGCTCAGGTCCCCCGCAGCGGCCTGTCCAGCGCCTTCGCCGTCGGTTTCGGCGTTCGCTTCTCCGTCGGCCTCAGCGGACTCATCGATGGCTTCGCGGCCGGCGAGGAACGCCCGGGCAGCGGAATGGATGGCCTCTTCACTGGCGCTCAGGCGTGCTTCCAGGCTCTCGGTTTTCTTGCGCTCTTCGGCCAGCCGGGCGGCGAATTCATCCTCGATCCGCGCATAGCCGCTGGTATCGAAGAGATTCGCCAGGAGATCTTCGCGGTCCTTGGCCTTGGCCCGCAGGAAGTCCGCAAAGCCGCCCTGCGGCAGCATTACTACCTTGGTGAACTGCTCGCGGTCCAGACCCAGCAGGCTGCCCAGGACGTGGCCCACCTCGTCGTTGCGGGTGGACAGTTCCTTCCAGCCCGAACCGGTCAACTCGCGCAGGAAGCTGGCGGCCTTCTGCTCGGTGGTCTTGTTCTTGCCGCGCTTGGACGGGCGCATCCAGGCCGGCGAACGGGTGACCTCGAAGCGCCGGTCGCCGATGGTCAGCTCGCAGACCACTTCCGGAGCCAAACCGGCCGGGGCATGGTCCGAACGGATCTGCCGGCTGCCGGCACGGCTTCCGGGCAGCGCGCCGTACAGGGCGTAGCAGATCGCATCCAGGATGCTGGACTTGCCGGCACCGGTGGGGCCATCAAGCAGGAACAGCCCGCCTTCGGCCAGTTCATCGAAGTCGATCTCTTCGGTGCCTGCGAAGGGCCCGAACGCCTGGATCTGGAGTTTGTGGATTCTCACTGGCTGGCCTGTGCCTCTCGGGTGGCTTGGATGACGGCGCCGATGACTTCTCGTTCCAGTTCATCGGCCGCGCGTTCGCGGACATGTTCCATGAAGTCCCCCACCACTTGTTCGGTGCTGGCGGCCTTGGCCATGCGCTCGGCATAGCTCGCCGGCTTGGCATCCCCGCCGGCGTGATCGGGGGCGAAATTCAGCACCACGGTGTCGGGGAAACGGGTTCGAATCGTTGCCATCGCGTCGGCGGGGCGCTCGCTATCGGTCAGCGTGACCTGGCACCATGCATCGACGGCGGATTCCAGTTCCGGATCCGCCAGGAGCTCAGCGAGCTTGCCCTTGAGGATGGCCAATTTCTTCGGCACCGGAAGCAGGACTTCCTGCACGGACTCTATGCCCCGGGCGTTGGTGTCGATCAGCCATACGCCCTTGCGCTGCGTTGCCTCGGAGAAGGAGTATGCCAGCGGAGAGCCCGAATAGCGCACGTGCTCCTTGACCTTCTGTCGTCCATGCAGGTGCCCCAGCGCCGAATAGTCGAAGCGCTCGAAAAGCTCTGCCGGAACCACGTCGAGGTTGCCGGTGCTCAGCTCGCGTTCGGAGTCGCTGCCGTAGCCGCCGGCGGCGAACAGGTGGGCCATCGCGATGGAAACTACCGGTTTTTCCCCTGCCCGCAGTTGCGCAAGATCTTCATCGATCTGCGATATGGCTGCACGCACGACCGCTTCGTGGCTGGCCTTGGCCACGCCCAGGCGTTCCATCACCATGCGCGGTTCCAGGTACGGGATGCCGTAGATGGCTACCTGGTGGTCGCCGGCCTCGCGGATGACCGGCAGCAGCATGCGTTGGAGGTCGGCGATGATGTGCACCCCGGCGCTGTCCAGGAGCTCTGCGCCGAAGCCCAGACGGGAGGCCGAGTCGTGGTTGCCGCTGGTGACCACGACGGCGGCCCCGGTGGCGCGCAGCTCGCGCAGCACCCAGTTGCACAACTGGACGGCATCCACATGCGGCAGCGCGCGGTCGTAGATGTCACCGGAAATCAGCACCGCATCAACCTGCTGATTAATCGTGATATCGATGATTTCCTGCAGCACTGCGCGCTGCGCTTCGATCAGGGAGGCCCCGTGGAAGGTCCGTCCCAAATGCCAGTCCGAGGTGTGAAGCAATCGCATGTGTCCAACCTTATGCAATGCCGCGGACAACTTGGACATTAGAATGGTGATGTGAATGAAACCGGTGAAACTGCACTCCTGCCAGAGAACTACTCAGACAAGGTGTTTGCGATCCTCCTCGGCCTAGCCGATGGCGCAACCCACGCCCGTGACGAAATTGACCCCGGGGCCACCGAAATCCTCCCGCTCTACCTGGCCGACGGCCTGCTGGAAGCGCTGGAATGGGCCAACGACGGTGTCGCCAGCGACGAAGCGGCCTGCATGTGGCTTGCGGCCCTGCGCGGCTACAGCAAGATCGCCGGCTCCTTCCCGGAACGCGCCCCGCAACCGCTGGGCCGCTGGATCGACAAGGAATTCGCCAACGTCGAGATCTTCGAGAAGATCCTGGACGGCGATCCGCAGAACCTCGCCGGCCTGGACAGCCCCGACATGGGACAGCCGGGGCGTCCCACCGGCGCTGGCGCCGACTCCACCGGCGTGCTGCCGCGTGCCGCGATTGCCGCGCTGCTGGCTCGGGTCCCTGTGGGCACCACCGAGACCCTGGCCCGTTCGGCCGCCTTCCTGACCCACGACGACCAGGCGGCCAAGACCGCCATTGCCGCGGCGAAGATCATCCGCTCGGCCATGGAACGCTCCGAGGCCGCCACCGGCGAATGGGCCGAGCTGCTCGTTGGCCTGCAGGGCCCGTCGGCCGATGCGCTGCGCGAGGTGGCCACCAGGATCGCCGAGAACATCTCGCTGTCCCCCGAAGAGGCCTACGCGGCGTACTTCGGCGAGCATGCCGCCGAGCAAGACGCGGAATCGGACATCGAGGCCGCCCCGGCGACAACCGCCGAAGAAGAAGCCAGCCGAGATCCCGAGGTCGACGCCTACGCTGTAGCGCTGCTGGCTGCCATCTACGGCACCGAAGCCGTCGGCGAGCGCCCCGCGAGCGCACTGGATGACATCATCTCCGAGCTGCATGACCGCTGGATGGCACTGCTGGTCTAGGAACCGCGCCCAGAAAAAATGGCAGAAGCCCGGCCGGCACAGATTCGATCTGTGCCGGCCGGGCTTCTGCGGTCTGCTAGGCGGTCAGCCCGAACCCGCCAACCATCTGCATGAACTCGCCTTCGGAGATGATGCTGACCCGCTGGCCCTTTTCGCGCAGCCGGAGTACGTGCTTGGCCTTGTTGGTCAGCCGCCCGTTGGCCAGATCCTCGGGAACGAAGCCGTCTCCGACAACCAGCGCCGTGGTGGCGCGGGTGACCCGCGAGGCGGTCTGCGCGCCGTGTTCGGCGGCCAGTTCCTTGGCCTTGGGGCGCGGCATGGACAGGTTGCCGGTGAACACCATGATCTGGCCGAACAGCGGATGGCTGGGATCCGCGTTGTCGCTCGGCTTCGGGTTCGGCCCTTCCTGCGGCCAGTTGTTGAAGGAATCCTGCGGCGGCAACGGGTTGCCAGCAGCCAGCCAGCCCTGGGCGTCGCGGGTGGCGCGGGACAGTTCGTGGCCTGGCTGCCACGGCTGGGTCAGGCTCAGCCGGACGCCATAGTGGTCTGCCGTCTCCAACACGGACTGCTGTCCGCTGCGCCCGGCGATATCGATCATTGCCCAGGCACAGGCCACAGCGTCAGCCAGGGCCTCGTGGTGGTTTTCGATAGGGTGCCCCGCTTCTTCGGCAACGAACGGCAGCGAGTAGCTGGGCAGATCATAGGCCTTGCGGGAGAGCTTGACGGTGCACAGGTGCGCAATTTCCGGTACCGGCAGTTCGCCGGCTTCGCACGCCGCGCGGATCACTCCGGAATCGAACGAAGAATTGTGGGCCACCAGCACGTCGGATCCGATGAATTCCAGCAGTTCCGGAATCCTGTCGGTCACCCGTGGCGCGGCGCTCACCATGTCGGGGGTGATGTGGTGGATCGAGACGTTGCGCGGGTCGAAGTGGTCGAAGCCTGCCGGCGGCTGCATGAGCCACTGTTCGGTTTCGACGATTTGCCCGGAGCGTACCTTGACCAGGCCCACCGAACAGGCGGAGCCGATAAAACCGTTTGCTGTCTCAAAATCTACTGCTGTGAAGTCCAATGCCACGCCCAATAGCTTACTCGCTTAATCGCTGGCACCGGCATGCGTGACATTCGCGCACCGTGCACCGCGCGGTGACCGCCGGGCGATAACGTGCCAATAATTCGCTGCAACCCGATTTTGACCTGTATCGATCAAGTTATCGGCGGCCTGGCTGGCTTGGGCGCAAGGCAGGTCATCTCACAATCATCAGCCGGCCGCATTGAGCGAGTCGAACCCTGCACGCAGGGAACTCAGTGCCCGAACAGCTCCTCGTAATGCTCGCTGAGCGCCGGATAGTAATCGGCCTCGAAGTCCACACTGTCGGCATCGACTCCGTTCACCACGGCTGCCAGGCGGTCCAGGTAATAGTCCCAGCCCGGCCCGACGGAGCCGGCGAGCTGCGGGTCAAGGCCCGGCATCCGGAAGACCAGGGAACTGCCCTCGCCGCAGGACTGCACCGCGAGCTCCAGCCGCCAGGCCGAGGGGCCTGTTCCAAGTTGCACCTGCAGGTGGTGCATGCGCGAATCGCAACGCAGGATTTCGACTCGTTCGGTGGGTGAACCGTCCTCGAGCAGCATCACCACGTCCACCGCGCCGCACTCCGGGTCCCCGTGCCATGGGCCATACCAGAGCGCCAAGCACTGGGAGTCTGCCAGATAGCGCCAGATCCTGCTCGGGGATTGGGTGAACTCGCGGCGCAATTCCAGCGCTCCGTCTGCGGTTCGAATTCCGGTCGGCGAGGCGCTCATGATTTCTCTCCTGGGTTGCTCCCCTGCCGCCGCGGCACGGGCGGCTCCAGCGCCTTCACCGGCAGTCATTGAAGAATAGCAAATCGCGGTCCCGGGCCGCTGGGCGCCTTCTTGCAAAAGCAGGCACCGGTTCCCTTCCCAAGGGGAAAGGGAACCGGTGCCCTTATGTTCTGTATTTCCTACCCGGGCTAGGCGGTTGCCTTGCGCAAGGTGAGATAGGATCCTCCTGCCATCAGCAGGGCCACCAGGCCGCCCCATAGCGTGATCCCCGCGGCGGTCCAGGTCAAGGCCCAGCTCCAGAACTGGTCCCAGTAATTGCCGAAGGTGAACAGGGCGATGATTCCCAGCACGACCACACCCAGCAGGGTGAAGAAAACCACCATGCCCGTGGTGCGCCACCTCATGTAGATGGTCGCTATCAGGAAGCCGACCATGAACAGCAGCACCATCAGCACGAAGTAGAACAGGATCTGGACCAGCCAGTTGTTATCCGCAATCCATTGCAGGGCGAAGAACTGGCCGCCCATGCCCCAACCACCGGTGGCGACTTCCAGCAATCCAATCAGGTAGTAGAACACCGACAGAACCAGTGCGCAGACGGAGAACAGTGCCACGGTTCCCAGATAGAAGGTACGCCGCGAAATGCTCATGGCCATGGAGAACGGGAAGGTCAGCGTCAGCGCCTGGATACCCAGGGCCAGGAAGTACCACATCGGCGCTTGGGCGCCGCCGCTGTACAGCCCTTCGTCGCTGCCGTTGCGCCGGACCAGCCACCAGATGGCCAGTGTGAAGAGGAAGGATGCGCACAGGATCATCAGCGGGATTCCGATGAAAGTGGCTTTGTTGATCAGTTGCATGCGGGCGACTTTGATGATGCGGTTCATTTTCTTGCCTCCGTCCGTTCGTCGATCCCTGTTTCGGTGGTGCTGCTCAAGGCGCTGCGGACTACCAGTTGCTGCAGCGACACCGGACTCAGGTCCAGGCCCATGAGCTTCGCTTGTTCGCGCTGGTCCGAATCCAGCTTGGCCTTGATGGTGACGCTGGCCAGGGCGCCGAGTGCATCACGATGGATTACCTGCGCGGAACCGATGAATTCCTGGACCTTGGCGTCCTCGCCAGTCACCGTTACCGCGGTGCCGCGCAGCTCTTCGGCATCCGAGTCGATGACGATTCGCCCCTTGTCGATCACGATGACGTGTTCGAGCAGGTTGGCGACTTCATCGATCAGGTGGCTGGAGAGCACGATGGTGCGTGGATATTCCGCGAAGTCTTCGACGAGGCGGTCATAGAAGATCTGCCGCGCTACCGCGTCCAGGCCGAGGTAGGGTTCGTCGAAGAACGTGATGTCCGCCCGCGAGGCCATGCCGATGATCACGCCCACCGCAGACAGCTGCCCGCGGGAGAGCTTCTTGATCCTGCGCCTGGTCGGCAGTGCGAACGCCTCGACGAGATCCTGGGCCAGTTCCTCATCCCAGTTCTCGAAGAACAGGGCTGCGGATTTGAAGGCCTGGTGGACCTTGAAGTCATCGGGGTACTTCTGGGATTCGCGGATGAAGCAGATGCGCGAGAGCGTAGGATCATGCTCGAAGGGGGCGTGGCCGAAGATTTCGGCGGTGCCTTGGTCCGCATAGTTCTGCCCGGTCAGGATGGACATGAGCGTGGTCTTGCCGGCCCCGTTTCGTCCAAGCAGCCCGTAGATACGGTCGGGTTCCAGTTCCAGGCTGACGTTGTCGAGCGCTCGCACGTCCTTGTAGGTCTTGCTCAGCTCGCGTGTGGCGATTGCTGTCGTTCGTGGCATGTCGTTCCTCCCTGCCTAGTAGAGATGTTTCAAGAATCCGAACCGGTCTTGATCATGGCGACCAGCTCATCCAGGCCAATGCCCAGCTTGGAGGCTTCTGCGGTCAATGGGGTGATGAATTGCTGTTGGAATTTCTCGCGGCGCTGTTCTCGCAGCCGCCGCGGTGCACCTTCGGTGACGAACATGCCGATCCCCCGCTTCTTGTAGAGCAGTCCGTCTTCCACGAGCCGGTTGATTCCCTTGGCTGCTGTGGCCGGATTGATCCGGTAGAACGCTGCGAATTCATTGGTTGATGGAACTTGCGCTTCTTCTGCAAGAACACCAGAGATGATGTCGTTCTCAATCAGCTCAGCAATCTGCAAGAAGATCGGTTTTGAATCATCAATCATGCTGGCTCCTCTCCGTGCTCATTTCCACTAGTTTAGTTAGTGGGTTAGTTACTCATGTAACTAACCATAGAACCTAGTTCGGTTCTGTGCAATAGCGGGGCGGCAAAATATCCACGGAAAAACCGGTACCCCAAACTGTCCGCCTCGCTATCTATGCTGGGAACTGTCGACGGGGCTGCCTGGAACGGGCACCGGCGATGGTGCGTTCACCGTGGTGAGCACGGAAATGGAGCTGCAGACCGAGACAACGCATGGCGCAACCCGAAACCGGGAAGGGCTGGCGATGGCTACGAATAATTTGCCGTATCTGGCCCAGGAAAATAGTGATCGCACGCTGGGCAATGACCGCAATCCACGGGTTGCAGGCCTTTATGGGAGGGACCATGCAAGAACTTTTCAATCGCCTTGAGGCGCCGGATCCGCTTCTCGGAGCATTGGATCGCCAGATCCTGCTCGGGCTGTACATGGTGCTTTTCCCCGAATCCACCGGTGAAGAAATGGCCCGCGCTACCCGGCGCGAGCTGATCGCCAGAATCCAGGACTCGCGTGCTGGCACCATGCAGCGTCCCGGCCGCAATATCCTGGACTACCCCTTGCGCCGCCCGAACCATGCGGCATTGAATCGCGCACTGCTCACCGGCACGAAGGGCCAGCCGGTATATTGGTGCCGCCAGGCAAATGCACTGGCTTCCGCGGCGGCTCTGGGGCAGGAGAACGAGGCATTCCGCTGGAATTTGGAGGAACCCCTGCGGGCAGGCGATCTCGTCCTGACGGCATTGGAGGGCACTCCAGCGTTGATGGCCAGCCTTGAAATCACCGAAGCGGATGAGGCGGAGCGGCTCACCTTCACCAATTTGGCGACCTTCACCGACCCGATCTCCGTGGCTGAGCTCGAGTCCATGATCGGAGCAGAACTTCCGGGACGCTCGCAGTATTTGGCAGATTCCCTTGCCCAGAAGCTTCTGGAAAGCATCGGGGATCTGCTCGAACGCCCCCGCCCGATATTCGTCACCGCCGGACCTTGCACTCCCTCGCAGCCCGCGAAGGCCAATGAGGTGCTGGGCGTTGTGGCCATCCTCCAGAAGGCTTCACCGTATGAACCGCTTGCTTGCGAAATCTGCGATCGGGATATTTCTGCCAGGCCCGAGGTCCACCTGCCGCAGAGCCATCACAACGGCCTGCGTTGGGAAATCCAGGACCATGCCGATGAGGTGGTGCTGCTTTGCCATGGCTGCCACGACATGGCCCACCAGCCAACCCTGGAACAGCTCCGGAAGTTCGCGAAGCCTGCCTGCCCGGAATGCGGGGAACGCAATCCGCTGAAGATCATCTGGGGAATGCCAAGCTTCATGCCCAATGACGACGAGTACGTCACCGCTGGCTGCATGATGCCTTTGGGGCCTCCCGCACAGTGGCAGTGCCGCGCATGCGAAACCCAATACCTGGTGACCGAGTTCGACGAGCGGCCCTACCTGGCCCTGGCACGGTCCGGCGAGAACTTCCCGCACTAGCGCAAGAACGCCAGCAAATCCGTTTCAGGATTTGCTGGCGTTCTTGTTCTATCCGGGATTTGGAGGCTACTTGGCCAAGGCCTTGGTGACCTCGTCGATGATGCTGGGCAGCAACGCGGCGAAGGCGCGAGCCCGGTGCGAGATCGCGTTCTTCTCCTCCGGAGTGTGCTGGGCCATGGACTTGCCGGCACCGGCCGGTTCGAAGATCGGATCATAGCCGAAACCATGCTCGCCGGCACGCTCGGTGCGCAGCACGCCCTCGACCTTGCCCAGTTCCACGTGCTCGGCACCCTCTGGGGTAGCCAGTGCCGCGGCGCAGACGAACTGCGCTGCGCGGTGCTCGGCAGCAATATCGCCGAGCTGGCCGAGCAGCAGATCGATATTCGCTTCGTCATTGCCGTGCACCCCGGACCAGCGCGCCGAGAAGATTCCCGGCGCTCCCCCGAGCACATCCACGCTCAAACCGGAATCATCGGCCAGCGCCACCAGGCCGGTGGATGCCGAGATCTCGCGGGCCTTTTTCAGCGCATTACCCTGGAAGGTGACCTGGTCTTCAACCGGGTCGGCAGCCCCAGCGGTGGCGGCGTCAATGACCTGGCTGTCAACATCCAGGCCCGGAACCTGCCCGCGCAGCAATTCGCGCAATTCGCGCAGCTTGCCCTGGTTGCGCGAGGCAAGCACCAGTACCGGCTTGCTCATTTGGTGCTGCTCAGGGTTTCACGCTGGATCTCGGCCAGCTCGTTGGTACCGCCAAGGGCCAGGTCCAGCAGGGCATCCAGCTCCTCGCGCTTGAATGGAACCCCTTCGGCGGTGCCCTGGACCTCGACGAAGTCGCCGGATCCGGTGACCACGACGTTCATGTCGGTCTCGGCGCGAACATCTTCCTCGTAGGGCAGGTCCAGCATCGGGGTGCCATCGATGATGCCCACCGAGATCGCGGCGACCGAGTCGGTGAGCACCTTGGCGTTGGCCTTCACGATGCCCTGTGAACGGGCCCAGGAAATTGCTTCTGCCAGTGCCACGTAGGCACCGGTGATGGCGGCAGTGCGGGTGCCGCCGTCGGCCTGCAGGACGTCGCAGTCCAGCACGATGGTGTTTTCGCCCAGGGCCTTGGTGTCCACGACGGCACGCAGCGAGCGGCCGATCAGGCGGGAAATCTCATGGGTGCGGCCCGAGAGCTTGCCCCGGACCGATTCGCGGGAGTTGCGGGTGTTGGTAGCGCGTGGGAGCATCGCGTATTCAGCGGTGACCCAGCCGGTGCCTTCGCCCTTGAGCCAGCGTGGCACGCCCTCGGTGAAGGACGCGGTGCACAGCACGCGGGTGTTGCCGAATTCGATCAGCGCCGAGCCTTCGGCCTGAGCGGACCAGCCACGGGTGATGGTAATGTCTCGAAGTTGCGCGGCTCCTCGGCCGTCAGCGCGTAAAGTCATGCTTCCATCCTAACCACGCGCACCGCGCGATCTGTACGGGTGAACCCGCGAGTTACGGTGAAATGCACCTCGTGGCGCATCCTTGGCAGCTACTGCGGATGCACCACAACGCAGCATCGCCCGGGACGCGGGCTCAACTCGGCCCGGCTGCAATCCAACTGGCACCCCTCCAAGACGCCTGAAACCAGTTCATAGTTCATGGAGCAGACCAGTTCGGTCTGCTGCTGCGCGACCAGATGGAAGGGGCAGTTCCCCATGGAGATCTCTCCTCGCTCGTCTGTTTCAGGCGCATAGCCCAGCTCGTCCAGCAGCGGCACGAGCCCGTCACCGGCCTGCCCCAGATTCTGCCCCTCGCCTCGTGCCGCCTGACGCAGCGCCTGGAGCACAGCCCCCGAGGCATCGGCACTGGCCGCGTGGGCCAGCAAGCTGCCCAAGAGGCGGTAATTGCGCGCTGGCAGGCTCACGGAAACTTCGGCTTGGGCGGGCGTGTAGAGCTTGGCGGTCCGCCCGGCCCCCGGTCCGTTTTTGCCCTCTGGTCGCGCGAAAGTCACTGCCAGCAATCCTGCGCTTGCCAGCCGGTCCAGATGGTAGGCGGCCAGGGTCCGGCTGATTCCTGCGGCCTTGGATGCCGCGTCGCGTCCTGCCGGTTGCTGGCTTTGCGAAATGAATTCGAACAGTCGCCGCCGAACCGGATCGTTGAGCGATTTGAGGACCGCATCTTGTTGCAAGCTCAGTTTTGTCGACATGCCAGAATTCTATCAACAATGGATATTGACAAATAGGCCCGAGAGGCGAATTCTGGGTATACGTTCGAACCTTTGGAGGGTGATCGCCATGAGCGCCTCATGGAGCGAGAAGCATCCGGTCTCGCACATACGGGCAACAACAGCTGCACGAGTCAACACCGACCCGTCGTTGAGCGCATTCTGGATCCTGCGCATTGGATTTGTCGTCCTGCCCCTGCTGATGGGACTGGACAAGTTCGCGAACGTCATGACCTACTGGCCGGAATACCTGGCCCCGTGGATCATTGACATCATGCCGTTCTCCGCGCAAACCGCCATGCATTTCGTTGGCGTGGTGGAACTGGTTGCCGCCGCATCGATGATCATCAAGCCGCGCTACGCGAGCTATGTGCTGTCACTGTGGCTGCTGGGCATCATCGTCAATCTGGTCTCGATGGGCGTCTTCCTCGATGTCGCCCTGCGCGACGTGGGACTGCTGGTCGCCGCATTGGCCCTGACCCGACTGGCCAGCAAATACGACAAGCCCTGGGGCGCCAAGCACGGCGCCGGCTAGGCTGCTTCCGGGAACGCGAAAAGCACCGGCGCAGAGGATATTTCTTCCTGTCCGCCAGTGCTTTTCTCCGGTTCCGCGTGCCTACTTCTTGCGTTTGAGCAAGGGGAACTTGCGGGTCTTCTCGTACTTGATGGTCGGCATGGTGCCTGTACGGGTCTTCAGGTAGTCGGTACCGCGCTCCCCCTTGAACAGGGCCGGGTCCTTGTCTTCCTTCAGACTGCCGGAGTACACGCCGTACGTCACCCCGGAAACGGCAACAGCGATCCCGCCGTCGTAGGTTTCCTTGGCTTCTTCGACTACCTTGTTGATGTCGGTCCATACCGGAATGTGCGTCAGCAGCATGCGCTCGGCACCGGCCGCGGTCGCCATTTCGCCAGCACGCTTGCCCGTCAGGTGCACGCCGTCGATATGGTCATCGCGGCCCTCTTCGAAGGCCGCTTCGCACAGGAACATGTCAGCGCCGCGGGCTGCCTCAACCAGGCCATCGCAGCTGTCGGTGTCCCCGGAATAGGTCAGCACGCTGGTCAGCAACTCGCCATCGGGGCCCGGCTCATGCGCTTCCACGCGCAGCGCATAGGCTTCCTTGATCGGGTGGCGCACCGGGTAGGGAGTGATGGTGAAGGGACCGATGTTCACCGGCTGCAAGGATTTCCAGACCTGGAAGTCGTAGTCCTTGGCCATGGTGTCGCCATCGGGCAGGGAGTAGGCCGTTTCAATGCGTTCGGCGGTATCTTCCGGACCGTGCACCAGCATCCGGTCCCGGCCCCAGCCCATCGGATCCCAGCGAATCGCCACATGCAAACCGCAAAGGTCCATGCAGTGATCCGGATGCAGATGGGAAATCATGATCCCGTCAATGTCTTTTAAATCGGTGTAACGCTGAAGCACGCCCAATGCGCCTGAGCCCAGATCCAGCAGGATCTTCCAGTCGCGCGTGCCATCAAAGGCCGACACCAGGTAGCAGGAAGCGGGCGATCCCGGCCCTGGGAATGACCCGGTGCATCCAATGATGGTCAGCTTCATTCGTTACTCGCTTTCGACGCGGCAATCATTTGCGGGGTAATCCGCGAAATAGCTCCGGTCGGATAGTGGGCGGCTACATGGTCCACGTGGCGCACCTGCAGCACCTCGGGTCCGAGGAATCGGCGAGCCAGTACACCAAAGCTATCAGCGTTGCCTGTGGCTAGGAACTCATGACGCGCCGCGGCGCCGTCGTTGCGCACCAGGGCATGGCGGGTCAACGCCCGGAAAACGTCCTTTGCCGTTTCCTCGGCACTCGAAACCAAGCTGACCGAATCCCCCATGACATAGGAGATCACGCCGGTCAGCAACGGATAGTGCGTGCATCCCAGAACCAGGGTGTCTACATCGGCGGCCTGCAGCGGCGCCAGGTATTCCTGCGCGATCTCCAGCAGCTCGGCACCGGCGGTAATGCCGGACTCCACGAACTCCACGAAGCGCGGGCAGGCCACGGTGGAGACCTGCAAGTTCGGCGCGGCCGCAAAGGCGTCCTCGTAGGCGCGTGAACCAACAGTCGCCTGGGTGCCGATGATGCCGATCTTGCCATTCTTCGTGCCGGCTACCGCACGGCGCACCGCCGGCTGGATGACCTCGACGACCGGAATGCCATAGCGCGCGGTATAGCGCTCGCGAGCATCGCGCAACACCGCGGCAGAGGCCGAATTGCAGGCAATCACCAGCAGCTTCACGCCACCATCGACCAGCTCATCCATCACCCCCAGCGCATTGGCCCGAACCTGGGCAATGGGCAACGGGCCATAGGGAGAGTTGGCGGTATCCCCCACATAGATCAGCGATTCGCCCGGCAGCTGGTCAATGATCGCGCGGGCCACGGTCAGTCCGCCAACGCCCGAGTCGAAAATGCCGATGGGGGTATTGGCCTCCGGGGCCGAGACCTGCCCGGTAGCAAAGTAGGAATTCATGGATTAGAACTCCGCATCCATCAGTGCAGCCATCAGGGTATCGAGTACCCATGAAATCAGGTTGTACACCAAGGACATGTATTCTTCCGGAGTGTTCACCTCGGATGCATCGAGCACCTCTGCGACCCGGGCTGAATCCTCTTCACTGCGGATTTCCAGGCGCTCTGCGAGCACCAGGCGCACGTCGTTCAGCGCTTGGGCAAAACGCGTCGCGGTGTCCTTGTCCAAGACCAGCTTTTCGGTGTCCAGCAGCATCTGGGCCTCGCGCAGGCGGCCAACCTTTTGCGCGATCAGGTCGGCTTCGGTCAGCCGGCGATGCTCGGCGGCGGCCACTGCGTCATCGCTGGCATCCGGCAGCAGCCTGGCCAGCGCAGGATCAGAAACCGGCGGCAGGTCCATGGACTCGGGCCGCATCCCGGTCAGGGCGTAAAGCGGATCAACATCTTCGGGCAGCTGGTGCAGCTGCGCGCGCTCCTCGAGCATTCCAATGACATCGCCGAAGAGTTCGCGGATCAGTTTTCGTTCTGCGGAGTGCAGCGTTCCGGTAATGCCCTTGGAACCGTTCTTGAAGGCCTTCGCCACGTTCAGGCTCCCTGGGTCATCGTTGCGTTCAGGCCGAACCCGTGCATTGCCTGCACATCGGATTCGATAGCTTCGCGGCTGCCGCTGCGCACCGTGCAGAAGCCGTCATGGTGCACCTGCAGCATGAGCTTCTCGGCTTTTTCCGCGCTGAAACCAAAGTAGGAACGGAACACGTAGGATACGTAGCTCATCAAGTTCACTGGATCATTCCACACGACCAAGCGCCAGGGCTTGTCTTGGGATACCAGGGTTTCAAATTCGGAAAGTACATCGGGCATTGCGGTCATGGCTACCATTTTACGCTTGGAAGCTGAACGCAACACCGGACACGGCAAATATCACCTTGAGCGTGAGCCGTTATACAGTAAAACCGGTCTGCTTTCCCAAGCAGCACCGTATAAGGCCTTTTCCGATCATCAGGAGCGTCACATGCGCACCAGTCTCTTCACCGACCACTATGAGCTGACCATGCTCCAAGCAGCGCTGGGATCCGGTGCAGCTCACCGCCCGTCTGTCTTCGAGGCATTCGCTCGCCGCTTGCCCGAGGGCCGGCGCTATGGAGTGGTCGCAGGTACTGGTCGCGTGCTCGAAGGGTTGGCAAACTTCCGCTTCGATGACGAACAGCTGCGTTTCCTCAGCGACAATAAGGTAGTCAACGCGGAAACCATCAAGTACCTGGAGAACTTCCGCTTCACCGGCAGCATCTCCGGCTATGCCGAGGGCGAGTTGTACTTCCCGAATTCGCCGCTGCTGACCGTGGAGTCGACTTTCGCTGAAGCCTGCGTTATCGAGACTTTCCTGCTCTCGGTCATGAACCATGATTCGGCCATCGCTTCGGCGGCATCGCGAATGATCGCCTCGGCCGGCGAACGCCCATGTATCGAGATGGGCTCGCGCCGCACCCATGAGGAATCAGCAGTGGCTGCCGCGCGGGCCGCCATGATCGCCGGATTCACTTCAACGTCCAATTTGGAAGCCGGTGCCCGCTATGGCTTGAAGACCGTTGGCACTTCGGCCCACTCGTTCACCCTGCTTCACGACACCGAGCGCGCCGCCTTCGAAGCGCAGGTTGCCTCGCTGGGCAAGGACACCATCTTGCTGGTGGATACCTACGACGTGGAGAAGGGCGTACGCACCGCGGTTGAAGTTGCGGGTCCGGAACTGGGCGGAGTCCGGCTGGACTCGGGCGACCTGGTGCAGCAGGCAGGCTGGGTTCGCGAGCTGCTTGATGACCTGGGCAACTGGAACACCAAGATCACCGTGACCTCGGACCTCGACGAGTACGCGATCGCCGCCCTGGCCAGCGCCCCGGTTGACGCCTATGGCGTCGGCACGGCATTGGTCACCGGCTCCGGCCATCCGACCGCGTCGATGGTTTACAAGCTGGTTGCCCGCCAAGACGATTCGGGGCAATGGATTCCGGTCGCCAAGGCCGCGGCGAACAAGGCCAGCGTGGGCGGGCGCAAGTACGCGGTGCGCCAGCTCAATGAACGCAACCGCGCTGTCGCTGAAATCGTCTCCACTTCCGAGTACACCACCGGCGGCCCCGAGCGGGATCTGGTGGTCCCGTTGGTGCGCCATGGCGAGATCGATCAGGCGTACGTGGGTGCAGCTGGCGTCAAGCTCGCCACCGAGCGCCACTTCGCATCGGTCCAGGAACTGCCAGGCGTGGCCCGCAAGATGCAGCGTGGCGAACCGGTCATCCCGACCGTCATGATCCAGGACTAGTCGAACACACGAAAATCCCAGCTGCGGGACGTAGGATCCAGATTCAAGGATCCTGCGGTCCGCAGTTTTCCAATCTCTACACTTCCCCCAGCCAGGAGGCAGCGATGAGCAGAGCCCTGTTGATCATTGATGTCCAACCCGACTTCTGCGAAGGCGGAGCCCTGGCCGTGACCGGTGGCAACGCCGTCGCAACGGCCATTGCCGCGGATATTGCCGAACGCCGCGATGCCTACTCGGCAATCGTCACCACCCAGGATTGGCATATCGATCCGGGGAATCATTTCTCGGAAACCCCGGACTTCGTTGATTCCTGGCCGGTGCACTGTGTCGCCGGAACACCTGGCGCCGCCCTGCATCCGCAGCTCGCCGAGGTGCCCCTGGATGCGCACTTCGCCAAGGGGCGCTTCACCGCAGCCTATTCGGGTTTCGAAGCCAGAGTGCTGGATCCATCGGCTGACCAGGCTGATGAAAGCGGAGAACTGCTAGGTCCATGGCTCAAGGCCAGAGGCATTGACTCTGTAGATGTCGTAGGGCTCGCCGCGGATCATTGCGTAAAGGCGACCGCCTTCGATGCAGCTGAAGCAGGATTCACCACGACCATTATTTCTCCGCTGACCGCAGCAGTCTCGCCGGAGAATCTGCCGGCGATACGCGAGGAACTGAGGGCAGCCGGGGTAACGGTGATTTCGCTGGGTTGATGATCCCCCCGGAAAGCAGAAACGGCTTTGCTCCTGACCGGATTTTCCGGTCAGGAGCAAAGCCGTTCTCTCGTGGAGCCTATTTTCGCCCGACGAACCAGTCCTGCAGCTTGTCAATGCGCGCCTGCAGCTGGTCAGCAGTAGCCTGCGGCACGGCAGGCCCGCCGCAGACGCTGCGCAGCTTGTTGTGGATCTGCCCGTGCGGGGTGCCGGTGCGGGCGGCCCATGCCGAGACGTTCTTCGACAGCTTGGTGCGCAGCTCCATCATGCGGCGGTGGTCCGAGACCGGCTCGGGCTTGGTGCCGCCCTTGGAAATCTGCTTGTTCTGCTGCTTGCGCAGCAGCTCGGAAACCTGTTCGGTATCCAGCAGGCCCGGGATCCCCAGGAAGCCGAGTTCTTCTTCACTGCCGATGTCGGCGCCGGTACCGAATTCGCCGCCGTCGAAGAGCACGCGGTCAAAGGAGGCCTGCGAGTTCAGCGCCTCGAACTTGTTGCGCGTCAGCTCGTCGCTGGCCTTGTCTTCCTTGTTCGCCGCTTCCAGCAGCGAATCGTCCAGCCCGTCTTCGTCCTTGGAACCTTCACGGTCCAAGGCGTGGTCGCGTTCGACTTCCATCTCGTTGGCCAAGGCCATCAGGATCGGCACCGAGGGCAGGAAGACCGAAGCCACCTCGCCGCGCTTGCGGCTACGCACGAAGCGGCCGACCGCCTGGGCGAAGAACAACGGAGTGGAGGTGGACGTCGCATAAACGCCCACGCAGAGACGCGGAACGTCCACGCCTTCGGACACCATGCGCACCGCAACCATCCAGCGCGCGTCGGATTCGGAGAAATCGTCGATCTTCTGCGATGCCTTGGGGTCATCGGAAAGAATGGTGGTGACCTTCTCGCCGCAGATCGCTTCGAGCTGGGCCGCGTAGCCGCGCGCGTCCTCGTGGTCGGTGGCGATGATCAGGCCGCCGGCGTCCTTCACGGTGCGGCGGACCTCCGAGAGCCTCCGGTCAGCGGCCTGCAGCACCGACGGGATCCAGTCGCCGTGCGGATCCAGCGCGGTGCGCCAGGCATGGGCGGTGACATCCTTGGTGAAGCCTTCGCCGAGGTTTGCTTCCATCTCCTCGCCGCCGGAGGTACGCCAGCGCATATTGCCCGAATAGGCCATGAACAGCACCGGACGGACCACGTGGTCAGCCAGGGCGCTGCCGTAGCCGTAGGTGTAGTCCGCCTTGGAACGGCGAATGCCATCGCCCTCGTCCACATACTGCACGAAAGGAATCGGGGCCGCATCGGAACGGAACGGGGTACCGGTCAGGGCAAGCCGCCGGGTAGCCGGTTCGAATGCTTCACGAATGCCATCGCCCCAGGACAGGGCATCGCCGGCGTGGTGGACCTCATCCATGATCACCAGGGTGCGGGCATCTTCGGTTTTCGCGCGGTGCACCGCGGGCTTCAGCGAGACCTGGGCATAGGTCACCACCACGCCCATGTAGTGCGAGCCGTGCCGGCCGTCGGAGTTCTTGTAGTTCGGGTCCAGTGAGATGCCCACACGCGCCGCCGCATCCGCCCACTGCTTTTTCAGGTGGTCGGTGGGCGCGACAACGATCATGCGGTTGATCTTGCCCGAGTCGATCAGCACTTTGGCCAGGCGCAGCGCGAAGGTGGTCTTACCTGCGCCAGGGGTCGCCACTGCCATGAAGTCCTTGGGCTCCGTATCGAAGTACAGAGCCAAGGCCTCGGCCTGCCAGGCACGCAGCTTCGGCCCAGTTCCCCAAGCCGCACGTTCCGGATACGCTACCGGCAGCTTGTCTTCTAGTGGAAGCTTGTCGCCAAAATCAAAGAGTGTCTCGGTCATTTACCTTTTCCCGGCCGCGTGCATTGTGTGAAGTAGTGCTAGTTCATTCGCAGCACTACCCCATCATGGAGTCGTAGACTTCCTTGCACTCGGGGCATACCGGGAACTTCTGCGGATCTCGGCCTGGCGTCCAGACCTTGCCGCACAGAGCGATCACTGGGTCGCCGGTCATTGCCGACTCCATGATCTTTTCCTTCTGCACGTAGTGAGCAAAACGCTCATGATCTCCGGCCTCGACACTCTGGGTTGTCTCGGTACGTTCAATCGTGGCAGTGCCACCGCGGGTTTCTTCAGACTGTTCCACCATGCCTCCAAGTCTAATACGGATTGCCACTGCTGTCCGCGTGGAAAGCATGGGAGCTTGTCCACATTGACTTTGCCGCGCTGCACTAGGCCGCCCCATCGATTTCTTCCTCCCTGCAAGTCAACAACCATTTTTCAGTGGTCTTCCGATGCGTTGCGGTGCCCTTGGAAGTCAATATTGAGCCAATTGGTCGCGACCCGATCAATATCCTGTGAACCTCCTTGCACCCAAGGCAGGCAAACGGCCGCCTAGCGGAAAACAGCGTCCCGCTAGACGGCCGAAGGCAGCAATTCGGCTGCTGCGCCTACTTATTGAGGATGACCGACTGCATCAGCTCAGGAGTGCGCTTTTCGTACCATTTGCCACCGAGGGCAATGCCGCCGAGCATCAGCCCGATACCCACGACCAGGCCCGCGCCCAAGGTGATGAAGCCGAAGGACTGCGACTGCTTCACCCAGCCGATGATGTACGGAATGAGAACCGGGATCAGCAGGAGGCCCATGGCAAACATGATTCCCAGCTGGGTCAGCGCAATGCGCATGCCATTACCCGGAGGGGTCTTCATCGGGTTATCACCCGGCAGCGGCACCGAATAGGTGTAGCGGGCCGAGGAGACCGACGCGACACCCAACGCGATAAGCAGCCCAGCCAGTGACAGGCCCAGGTCTCCCGGGATGCGCCACAGCGCACCGGAGATGAGGCCCGGCAAAATGGCTGCCGCCAGGACCGGAACGATGGCAATCAGGAAACAGGACAGCACTCGCCCTGCACGATCTGCGCGTCCGGAAATGCCGGTCAGTGCGTGCAGCGCAAAGGCGGTGTTGTCATAGGAAATGTCGGCCGAGATGGAGAAGCCCATCAAGATGCCGATCAACGGGCCCAGCAGGAACATCATCACGTAGCTGCCGGTCTGGTTGCCGGTGAACCAGAAGAGCAACGGCAGCATCGGCACAATGAGCACGCCAATGGCATAGCGCGGATCCTTGAACCAGTAGGTCAGTGCGCGGGCAGCCACGGCGCCCGTTGGCGTGGCCGGCATCAACTTGAAGAAGCCCAGCCCCTTGGCCGTGGCAGCGCGCTGCTCTGGCGGCGGGGTCACCGTGGCTTTGGCGGTAGCCCGAGCCAGCAGGAGGTACAGTCCGCCAAGGTAGAGCAAGCCCAGCGCCAGATGGATCGCCATCTGGCCGTATTGCGCCGAGGCAAAAGCCCCGGGAATCGCGGCAAAGGCACCCAGCGGGGTGTACCCCAAGACCGAGGCAATCGGCTGGATCCAGTCGCTCATACTCTGCGCGGCAGCCAATGCCGAGGTCACGATCGGCCCCAAGGCGATGAGCACCACGAACAGCAGCACGAAAGTCAATTCACGGAATCGGCGTTTGGCCCGCAGTGCGGTCGCCATGATCACCAAATACTGGCAAAGCAGAATCGCCATCACCGCGGTCGCCACCGCTGCCAGCAGTGCCAGCATGAGCGCGCCCGCATCGAAGCGCCACATCAGCGAGGCGCCGAGCAGGCCCGCAATGGTCAGCACCGCGGGAATCGAGATAAAGCCAGCCAGCACCAGCGCTGGCCCCAAGGTCTTTTCCGGAATCCCGAAGTGGACAAAGCGTGAAGGTTCCAGGGTGAGGTCAACACCGGTCAGCAGCGGCGGGATAATGGCCCAGCCCAGCACCACGGCCGAGCCGATCAGGGTGAAGATTTCGCCCTGGAAAGGAATATCGCCGGCGGTAAACCACATGGCCATGGTCAGCATGGTGATCATGCCCAGTGCGTACAGGCCACCGATGATGACGCCAATGAGCTGGCCGACGGAGCGCTTGAAGCCGTTGGCGAGCAAGCGCAATTTCAAGCTTAGGACGTGCGCAACCATGACAGCCCCTCATTATTGGCGCGGCCGCCCACCAGATCGACGAAGCGATCTTCCAGGCTCATGCCGCCGCGGACTTCATCCACGGTGCCCTGCGCCTTGAGCATGCCATCGGAAATGACCGCGACATGCGTGCACATGCGCTGGACGAGGTCCATCACATGCGAGGAAACGATGACGGTGCCGCCGAATTCAACGTAGTTATTCAGGATGTCGCGGATATTCGCCGCCGATACCGGGTCCACCGCCTCGAACGGCTCGTCCAGAACCAAGAGCCTTGGCGAGTGGATCATCGCGGTAGCCAAGGATATCTTCTTGGTCATGCCGGCCGAGTAGTCCACCACCAGCTTGTCTCCGTCATCGAGCAAATCCATCACGCGCAGCAGGTCTTCGGTACGCTGGGCAACTTCTGCGCGTTCCATGCCGCGCAGCAATCCCGAGTAGGTCACCAGCTGGCGGCCGGTCAGCCGGTCAAACTGGCGCACGCCATCAGCCAGGACTCCCAACGTGGCCTTGGCCGCTTGCGGATCAGCCCAGATATCCACGCCGTTGACCAGCGCTTGGCCTGAATCCGGGCGCAGCAATCCAGTGGCCATGGAAAGCATGGTGGTCTTGCCGGCACCATTGGGTCCGACAAGACCGTAGAAGGAACCCGCAGGAACTTGCAGGCTGACGTTGTTCACGGCAATCTTGGCGCCGAATTGCTTGGCAAGACCCCGAATGTCCAGTGCGATCTGATTCATAGCCTAAGACTAGCAATGCCCCTAGTCAGAACGCATCATCCTTTGGAGTTAAACCCAGGTATAAGACAACCGCCGCGACCCAGGGAAAAACCCTGGGTCGCGGCGGTTGAACTGCTTGGTCCAGTCCCTGGACGTCAGCCTAGAAGAGTACGCGTGCCAGTTTCTGCCGCGAGGCAGCTACGCGTGGATCGCTGTTGCCGATTACCGCATAGAGCTCAATCAGGCGACGGCGGACCCGCTCGCGGTCTTCATCAGCCAGGCGGGAGATCAGCGAAACCAGTCGGGCGAAGGCATCTTCAACATGCCCGCCCACCACGTCCAGATCTGCTACATCCAGCTGGGCTGCGATGTCTTCAGGGTTCTGCGCGGCTTGCTCGCGGGACTTGTTCAGATCCAGGTTGTGCGTGCGCGAGAGCAGTCGAACCTGGTACACACCGATCTGCGCGTCCTTGTCGTTCGGCTTCTCGTTCAACGCTTCCAGGTAGGCGGCCTCGGCGGCGGCGTAGTCCCCGGCATCGATGGCGTCCACGGCCTTCTGGTGCAGCGGCGGCAGCTCTGGCTCAGGCTCGCCGGCCTGCCCGGAGAATGCCGGGGCGGTACCGCTCATGCCCTGCTGGACTGCGAGCTGTTCAAGCTGTGCGAAAACCTGGACAATCTGCTGTTCATCGGCAGGCCCCTGGAACAGCGGCACCGGCTGGCCCTTGATCAGCGCCACCACCATCGGGATCTGCTGCGCCTGGAAGGCCTGGGCGATCTGCGGGTAGGTTTCTGCATCCACCAGGCCGAGGATGAATTTGCCGCCCTTGGCATCCACCAGCTTGCGCAGCGTCGCATCCAGGTCTGCCGAGACCTGCACGCGAGGCGAGCCGAGGGAAACGATGGCAGGTACCTGCTGGGACATGCCGACGAACTGCTGGAACGCAGCCTCATCCAGATTGGTGGTCCAGCTTGCCGGACCAGCCGGCATGCTGCCGGTAACTTCCGGTCCTTGGCTGGCCAGGGCGGAGAGATCTACCGCACCACGGGTTGAGGGAATGTTCTGATCAGTCATGGGGGTTAGTCAACTTCCTTCACATCGAGCAGGATCTGGCTTGCAGAGATCAGCTGGATCTTGTCCTTGGAACCGTCGGCTGGCAGGTAGAACATCACCGGCTCGGCGTAGGTGCTTTCCACGTCGCCGTTCGAGGAGCTGGATCCCAGCAGCTGTTCAGTCAGCTTGTCGGTGCTCTTGAGCGGGTCAGCGTCTTCGGTGCGCACGAAGAGCGCCTTGTTGTTCAGCTTGCCGGTAACAATCGCTCCGCCATCCGGGGTGGAAACCACCTTGGTGTCGCCCTTGGTGACCGTGCGCTTGTACTTGACGTCCGCCTCGTTGGCTTCCTTGGACTCATCCTTCTGGGCTGCGTGCACCGCCTTGATGAAGTCCGATTCGGCAAACTTGTCCTTGTCCTTGGCTTTGCCATCGGTCAGCACGTTGCCCAATGCTTCCAGAGCCTTCTCCGGGGTCATCTGCAGACCCTCGGCGTTGGCAGCCAGCTGCTTGGTCGACGGGTCGCCAACGGCGATGCCCGGGAAGGTGGAGTTCGGCAGCATCTGGCCGGCGAAGACCACCTTGAAGTTATCTCGGGCGTTGGCCTGCACCAGGGTCAGCGCCTGCGGCAGGGTGTCGGCATCATTGTTCTTCGCGGTCACCACGGAGATCACGCGGGGGAACTTGGCTTCATTCGCATTCGGCACAGCGGCCGAGCGGATGACCTGGGTAGTGAGCGCCAGCGGCTTGTCTACCTCGAACTTCTCCTTGAGCATGTCGTAGCGCTTATCGCGCAGGTACTTGAACGCCCCGGCGCTGCGTGGTTCCAGGGCTTTGGCATCGCTCTTCTCATCGGCCTTGGCTACCTGCTTCTGGGCATCAGCCAGAACGCGCTTGAGCTGCTCTTCGGTGATGACCGGGAAGCTGGATACTTCTTCAACCGAGGAAGAAGCGGACTCGGAGCCCTTGGCATCATCGGACGCCTTGGCGTCCTGCGACTTCTGCTCGGATTCCGAAGGGTTGGCGCTGGACTCGTCGCTTGGCGCCATGGGCAGCGAAACACCGGAGATCGCCAGGGCCACTACGGCCACGGCGGCGACCGAGTGCTGGGTGTTCGACCCGCTCTTCGGCTTGCCCGGGCGCATGACCAGCAGGGCCAGTCCGAAGACCAGCAGCAGCGAGCCGGCAATGATCAGCGGCAGGGCAAATGGCATGGCGTCGTCGTTCGCGTAGGTTACCGAGATATCCACCGGAGCGGCATCCTTTCCGCCTGCGGCCAGCAGCAGGGACCAGTCGCCGGAATCCGGAGCGGTCCAGCGGTAGGTCATGGTCTGATCCGCGGTCTGCGAGTCGAAGAAGATGTCATCACCGGCGGGATTAGGCGCATCGGCCTTGCCCTTGGCGTGCTCGGCGATCATCTTGTGGTTTTCGGTGTCGATGCCGGTGACCGATATATGCGATGCATCGCCGATCCACGCCTCGACGTCATAGTCGCGGCCCAAGGAAGCAGTGAATTCGCCCTTCGACTTGATCACCAGTTCCACCGGGTCCAGCTTGGGGTCGTTGACCGAGGATTCAATCAGGGTCAGCGGTGCCTCATCAGCTAGTTGCGGCATGCTCGCGGTCACCGTTTCGGGCGGGGCCCAAAAGGTCTTCTGTCCGATGCCGACTACCAGGGCCGCGGCCCCCAGCAGCATCGCGATCACGGAGATTACTTTTCGCACAGGTTCACCTATTCGCCTACGTCTCACAGCTGTTCTTTGACAAGTCTAACGAGTTGCGGCCGATCATGGTTCCGATCCGCGCCTGTGAACTGGCTCAACAACGCAACAGCACGGTGTCTTGAACCACTTAACAGTGGCCGATGCGCGATATGCTCTGACCCATGGAGCCTGATCAGCCGCACCCGCATCGCGATAAGCACGTACCCGAGCAGCGTTCCGACGCGTCGGATCGCTCTTCCGGGCCGGCAACCTCCGGCCCGGAATCCACAGCGCATTCCCAGCCTTATGAGGGCAATTCCCAACCGGAATCACCTGCGGCCGCCAGCGCGCAGGCCCGTTATCCGGGCGCTGCGCCGACGGGCGCTAATGCATCCCGCGAGGGCTGGACCAAGAAGATCGCCGAACGCGTGGGCAAGATGCTCAACACCCCGCAGCGCAGTGCGGCCCTGGGCGAGGAACCGGAGCACCCGCTGGATGGCTCGCCGGAACCGATTCCGGCGCTGCATCCTATTTCCATGGGCTTCTTGGGCACCATTGGCGTGGGCATCGCCCTGGGCGGCTACTACCTGCTGACCAACGTCGGTTCGCTGATGACCTGGATTGCCATTGCGCTGTTCATCGCGCTGGGCCTTGATCCGATTGTGCGCTTCATGATGCGCAAGGGATTGACCCGTCCGCTGGCTGTGGCCGCGACCATGGTCAGCTTGCTGGCGATCTTCGGCGGCTTCATGGCCTTGATCATCCCTACCCTGGTCAACCAGATCACCGCCTTCATCACGCGGGCGCCTGAAATCGTGGATGATTTCCTCAATAGCGATTGGGTCCGGGAAATCGACCGGCAATACGCGGTTTCCCAGCGCATCACTACCGAGGTCGACCGTTTCTTTGGCGATTCGGGCGCGGTGACCAATGTGTTCGGCGGCGTCCTGGGCGTATCGCAGACCGTCGCCCAGTCCATGTTCGGCGTGCTGATCGTGCTGGTGCTGGCCATCTACTTCCTGGCTTCGCTGCCAGGGATGATGGGCTTCTCGCTGCGCCTGGCCCCGCGCTCCAAACGCGACCGCGTGGCCGAATTGACCGTGCGCATTACCCGCTCCGTGGGCAATTACGTGATGGGCCAAGCCACCGTGGCCATACTGAACTGCCTGGTGGCGCTGGTGCTGATGAGCATCCTGGGTGTGCCATTCACCGCGCTGCTCACCTTGCTGGTGGCGATGCTGGCCTTCATCCCATTGGTCGGCGGGGTGATCGCCGGCGTGCTGGTCACCTTGGTGACATTGTCATTGGGCTGGCAAACCGCCCTGATCTACGCGGTGTGCTACTTCGGCTACCTGCAAGTCGAGGCGTATTTCGTTTCGCCGCGCATCATGCGCCGTGCGGTGGCAGTACCCGGCGCGGTCGCGGTGATCTCGGTGATTGCCGGCGGCACCTTGGCCGGGGTCACCGGTGCGCTCATGGCCATCCCGGTGGCAGCCAGCGCCATGATCCTGCTGCGCGAAGTCTTCATCGCGCGGCAGGACCGCCGCTAGCACCTGCCTCCAGGCAGCTGGCCTAGTAGCGGTAGGAACGGGTTTCCCAGCAGTGCGGATGCCAGTGTCGGCGCGCGTTGGCCGCGGCGTCATCGCCCGACCAGTGGTCCGCGCGCCAGGCGACCACATGGGCAACTCCAACTCCGATGGAACGGTGGCACCCCGGGCAGGAGTAGGGCTTATTGGCGTTCATCGGCGCAATCTTGCGCACATGCCATTGGCCGTCGGGGGCATCCTGGCGCAGCACCACGCCGAAACGGGCACGCTGCATCCACTCTTCCTGGCCCGAACCGTAGCCCTGCTCTTCATCCCCGGATCCGTAGCCGGAGCCGGAGTTCCGGCCTTGGGCGGGTCGGGAATTCTTGGAGCGGCGCGGGCGGTTGGAACGTGGCATGTCTTTAATCATGCCGTATCTCCCGGCACAAGTCGCAACCAGCTAGTAAAGTGTGTGGGGTGCGTTTAGTGGTAGCGAAGTGTTCAGTTGATTACGAGGGCCGTCTTCGAGCCCACCTTCCGTTGGCGACCCGCTTGATCATGGTCAAGGCCGACGGCTCGGTACTCATCCACTCGGACGGCGGCAGCTACAAGCCGCTGAACTGGATGAATCCGCCGTTGATCCTGCGCGAGGCAGATCCCGATGAGGACGCCGCGGCATTGGGTGCCACCGCTACCTGGACCGTGTCCAGCGCGAAGACCGATGACAAGCTGACCATCCACTTCCATAGCTTCGAGCACGACTCGGCCCACATCCTGGGCACCGATCCGGGGCTGATCAAGGATGGCGTCGAAGCCGACCTGCAGCGCCTGCTGGCCGAGCAGATCGAGTTGCTCGGCGCCGGCCACCAGTTGGTCCGCCGTGAATACATGACCGCCATCGGCCCGGTGGATATCCTGGCCCGTGATGCCAAGGGCGCCACGGTTGCCGTGGAGCTCAAGCGCCGTGGCGATATCGACGGCGTGGAGCAGCTGACCCGCTACCTGGAGCTTCTGAACCGCGATCCCCTGCTCAAGCCGGTTACCGGCATTTTCGCCGCCCAGCAGATCAAGCCGCAGGCCCGCACCTTGGCCGAGGACCGCGGCATCCGCTGCCTCACCTTGGATTACGACGCAATGCGCGGAGTCGACGACTCGGCAGGACGCCTCTTCTAGGGTTGCGGGTCCTCCCCGAGCTGCCTGGCCTTGGCGCATCCGCTGCTGGCCGGATGCTGCTGCCTGGCAGCCTTAGCTTGGCCCTGCAGAAAACTGCATCCCGACTGCTAGTCTGATCTCCTCTACCAAAAGCGCTCGGTGCCGCACGGTCCGGGCCGCCAGGCTCGGGAGGTCCATTGGATCCGCTGACAGCTTCGCTCATGGCCATTGGCAGCGGTTCCGCTGCGGGCCTGCGGCCGTATTTCACGGTATTGGCCCTGGGCATCGCGGGACTCGTGATCCCCGATACCGCACCTGACATGATCGCTTCTGCGGCACGGCAGATTCCTGAAAGCATCACCAATCCGTGGGTCCTGGCGATCTGTGCCGTACTTGCCATCGGCGAGGCCGGCCTGGATAAGATCCCTTTCCTCAATCTGTCCATGGAAACCATCTCGGTGTGGCTGCGGCCTGTTTTCGGTGCTCTGGTTGGCATCGGCCTTGGCGCCAATTCGGGAGTCGAGGTTGCCGTCCTCACCGGACTGCTCGGTGCGGGCTCCGCGCTGTCGGTGAGCCTGGGCAAATCGTCGATGACCGCGGCGACCAATGCCGTGCCCGAACCCATCACCCAATGGGTGCGCAGCCTGGCAGAAGATCTTGGCGCGCTGGTTCTCGTCTTCGCAGCTGTGCTGGTTCCCGTACTGGCTGCCGTGCTCGGACTCGTTGCCATTGCCATCGGCTTCTTCCTCTACCGCATGTTCCGCAGGGTCTACCGGTCAATGAAGAACCGGGTCGGCAGCATCAGGCAGAACCGGGCCGCCGCGCACTCCGCGCGCGAAGCGCAGCTGGCCTCCGGCGCGAAGACCAGCACGCTGCAGGCCCTGCAGGCCCTGGCCACCGGCAACGCGCCGGCTTCCGAAGATCCTACGGGCAAGGACAGCTAGCGCCTCGCCTTGGCCAGGAGCCCGACGCACTGGGGCCGTTGCGTTCCCGATTCGCTAAATGCCAAGTCCGCTGAGAAAATAATCCGTCGAGTCGGTGACTGGACGCGTTCTCTCTTCTAAGCTGGGAACATGACTACGACGCGCTACGCCCTTCATGCCACCCTGATTTCCGATGGCCTCAAGGTCACCGATGGCGTGCTCGCCGTGGAAGGCGACCGCATCCGCTTTGCCGGCAACCGCGATGACTTCGACGCGCTGGCCGATGCTGCCGATTACCCGGTACGCGAGGTAGCCCCCGGATCCATCATCATCCCGGGCCTGATCGACCTGCATTGCCATGGCGCCCTCGGCGCGGACTTCTCGGCACCGGATCATTCGAGCGTCACTGAAGCGGTGGAGTACCTGCACCGCTCGGGCACCACTACCCTGCTCGCGTCGCTGGTCACCGCAGAGCCCTCGTCCATGATCGAGGCCGCCGAGCTGCTCGCCGAGCTGGCGGAGGCCGGCCAGATTGCCGGCATCCATGCCGAAGGCCCGTTCCTCTCCGTAGCCCGCTGCGGCGCCCAGGACCCGCGCTTCCTGCAGGATCCGGATCCGGAATTCGTCAGCGAGCTGGTGGCTGCCAGCCGCGGCCAGCTGCGCACCATGACCTACGCTCCGGAATTGGCCGGCAGCGAGGAACTCGTTGAGCAGCTGGTCTCCCACGGCGTGGTTCCGTCGCTGGGGCACACCGATGCCAGCGCCCAGATCACCGCGGATTCCCTGCGCTTTGCCCGCGAACAGCTGCGCAGCGCCGGGGTGGACGGCTTCACCGAACGCCCTACGGTCACCCACCTGTTCAACGGCATGCCTTCGCTGCACCACCGCGAACCCGGTCCGGTGGCCGCCTGCCTGGAAGAGGCGGTGAACCGCAATGCGTTCGTGGAGCTGATCGCCGACGGGGTGCACCTGTCCCCCGATACCGTGCGCCTGGTCTTCCGCTTGGTCGGTGCGGAGAACATCTTGCTGGTCAGCGATTCCATGGCGGCCACCGGCTTGGCCGATGGGCAGTACACCCTCGGCCCGCAGGATGTGAATGTGGCCCTGGGCCAGGCACGGCTGGCCAGCGACAATTCCCTGGCCGGCGGCACCTGCACGCTGCTGGAAATCGTGCAGCGCGCCGTGCAGGCCGGGGTCTCACTGGTCCAGGCGGTCAACTCGGCTACGTCCATCCCCGCCTCGCTGATCGGCCTGGCCGACGAAGTCGGTTCCCTGCACTACGGCTTCGCCGCCGATGCACTGATCCTGGATGCCAATCTGCAGCTGGTCCAGACGATCCGCAACGGGGAATACCTCTAGCCCACCGAAAATCCCGGACTGCGCTAGCCCTGCCGGATCCGCCCGAGCTGGCCGAGCAGCTCAAGCTCCTCGGCCCGGCTCAGGCCAGCATGCCGGGACCGGTCCAGTCCGCGAGCCCGTTCATCGGCCAGCACGTCGCCAAGCAAGTCCTCCAGGTCCCGCTCCGGGCCACCGGCCAAGGCGTACCGCTGGTTGCTGCGCTGGGCGAAGCCGTGGTCCTCAAACGCAAGCCACAGCGGCAGCGAACGCGCCCCGGCCCAGTAATTGACCTGGCGTTCGCGCAGCCATGCGTCCTGGGCGGTGACCAGTTCCCCGCTGAATCCCGCAATCCGTGCGGCCGTACTGAGGAACTGGGCGAAGCCATGTGATGTTCCGGCCACGTTGAAGGTTCCCGTGAGCGAACGCGCGGCGGCGTCGATAATCCACGCGGCGGCATCGCGCACGTCGATGACCTGCACATGGCGGCCCGCGGTTGGCGGGATGAGGACCTGGCCGGCACCGGCCAAGGCCAAGCGCGAAACCCAGTAGGAAAAGCGGTCGCTGGGATCGCCAGGTCCGGTCATCAGCCCCGGACGGGCAATGAGCAACCGGTCGGCAACCATCGCTGTGCTGGCCCGTTCGGCAAGGACCTTTGCATGCCCGTAGTCGCCGGGATCGGACGGATCATGCAGTTGCGCGTCTTCGCCGGCACCGGGCAGCTGCGAGCTGGCATACACCGAGATGGAAGAAACCAGGGTCCAGTGCCGCGCAGTCGAGGCCAGGGCCGCCAGCGCTTCGTGCACCCATTGCGGCTCATAGGACAGCTCGATGACCGAGTCGAATCCGATGCCCTGCACGGCGTCATAGGCCCCGGGCTGGCTCCGGTCGGCACGCACCAGCTGCGCGCCTTGGGCAACCTCGCCGGAATTTCCGCGCGCCAGGCTAGTGACTTCGTGGCCACTGCGGATCAGCTGCCGCGCCAGCTCGCCGCCGAGCCACGCGGTCCCGCCAAGGATCAAGGTTCGTTCCATGCGAACAGTCAACTACGTCCTGCGCCGCGGGCCCAGGCTTTTCGCACTCAGCGCAGTTCCTGCCCACCGTTTCCGAATCGGCGGCTGCGGTGCCCGGGATCCGGAGGTACTCCCCCGAGCCGCCACGCGCAGCTGAGCAGTGCGCCGAGCACGCAGGCGCTACGCAGCGGCTTCCCCAGCCTGCCAACGCTGCCTGCCAGCATTGCCCGGCCAGGGAACGCAAAAACCGCCGCTGCATCTGCAACGGCGGTTTTGCTTTATCAAGTTCTAGATCTGCCAGCTCCCGGCGATCGGCCCGGCTTCGAGCCAGGCCGAGAAGCCGGTGTAGTCGCGGTAGTCCATGGCCAGCAGCAGCTCATCACCGCTGCGCACCAGCATCACGATGATGAATCCTGGCGGGATCCGCGAGGTTTCCTCATCGGTGGGCTGGCGTGTCCCGGTGATATCCAGGCCACGGCGCTCGATCACGAAACTCGGGACCGGGGAGACAGAGAAAAACCGCAACAGGTCCACATGCGCTCCGCCGTAGCGGCCGATGACCATCATCCATTTGCCCGAAGGCGCCAGGATGGATGCATCGAAGGTGCCCAGCGTGCGCCGCAATTGGATGCGGCGCACGGCCATGGCCCCGAAGAACATGGCGATGCCGATCAGGATCAGCAACGCGATCAGAACTGGTGCGGTTATCTCAAACAATTCATCGCCTACGCTGCGGTACCAAGCACAGCGTTGTCAGCAACGATCACTACGCGATCCGAATCAACAGAGAAGAAGCCTCCGTCGATCTGGACCGAGAAGCGGGACTCGGAAACCGGTTCGATTTCCAGGTCCCCAGCGGCAAGCACGGACAGCATCGGAACGTGACCGGGCAGAACACCGATCTCGCCGTCCACCGAACGAGCCTTGACCAGCTTCGCAGCGCCCGACCACACGAAGTGGTCAGCCGCGACGATTTCGACCTGAAGCTCAGCCATAATTAGCTGGCCTTCTGGATTTCGGCCCACTGGCGCTCGACGTCGTCAAGACCGCCGATGTTGAAGAACGCCTGCTCTGCAATGTGGTCCAATTCGCCATCGCAAATGGCCTTGAAGCCTTCGATGGTGTCCTTGATCGATACGGTCGAGCCCTCGACACCGGTGAACTGCTTTGCGGTGTAGGTGTTCTGCGAGAGGAACTGCTGGATACGGCGTGCACGGGCAACGACGATCTTGTCCTCTTCGCCCAGCTCGTCGATACCGAGGATCGCGATGATGTCCTGCAGTTCCTTGTTCTTCTGCAGAATGGCCTTCACGCGGATGGCTACATCGTAGTGATCCTGGCCAATGTACTGCGGATCCAGGATTCGCGAGGTCGAGGTCAGTGGGTCGATCGCCGGGTACAGGCCGCGCGACGCGATTTCACGCGACAGCTCGGTGGTTGCATCCAAGTGGGCGAAGGTTGCTGCTGGAGCCGGGTCGGTGTAGTCATCGGCCGGGACGTAGACAGCCTGCATCGAGGTGATCGAGCGGCCCTTCGTCGAGGTGATGCGTTCCTGCAGCAGACCCATTTCATCGGCCAAGTTCGGCTGGTAGCCCACGGCGGAAGGCATGCGGCCCAGCAGGGTCGACACCTCGGAACCGGCCTGGGTGAAGCGGAAGATGTTGTCGATGAACAGCAGCACGTCCTGGTTCTGGACATCGCGGAAGTATTCCGCCATGGTCAGAGCCGACAGTGCCACGCGCAGACGGGTTCCAGGTGGCTCATCCATCTGGCCGAACACCAGTGCGGTGTCCTTCAGGACGTTTGCCTCGTCCATTTCGACCCAGAGGTCGTTGCCTTCACGGGTGCGCTCGCCAACACCGGCGAATACCGAGGTACCACCGAAGTTACGTGCAACACGGGTGATCATTTCCTGGATCAGCACGGTCTTGCCAACGCCGGCGCCGCCGAACAGGCCGATCTTGCCGCCCTTGATGTACGGGGTCAGGAGGTCGATCGACTTGATGCCGGTTTCCAGCATTTCGGTCGAGCCCTCGAGCTCCGAGAACTTCGGAGGCTGGCGGTGGATTGGCCAACGCTCGGTGACCTGGATCTCCGAGTTGTCAACGTCCAGGGCGTCGCCCAGAACGTTGAAGATGTGGCCCTTGACGCCGTCGCCTACTGGGACGGAGATGGCAGCGCCGGTATCGGTCACCGAAGCACCGCGGACCAGGCCGTCGGTGGCCTGCAGCGATACTGCGCGGACCAGGCCCTCACCGAGGTGCTGGCTGGTCTCGAAGGTGATCTTCTTGGTTTCGCCGTTGAGGGTCAGCTCGGCGGTCAGTGCGTTGTAGATAGCAGGCAGTGCGTCGGCTGGGAACTCGACGTCCACGACCGGGCCAGTCACGCGCGCGATGCGACCGATGGCCCCTGCGGTAACCTGCTCGTTGAGTTGGGCAGTCATCTTTCTCACTTCTTGTCTGGTCGGAGTATCGGTAATTAGCTGTTCAGCGCGTCGGCGCCGGCGATAATTTCCGAAAGCTCCTGGGTGATTTCAGCCTGACGGGCATTGTTGAGCAATCGGGTGTACTTCTTGATCAGTTCACCAGCGTTGTCGCCTGCGGCCTTCATGGCGCGCTGGCGGGCAGCGAGCTCGGAAGCAGCGGACTGCAACTGGCAGTTGAACAGTCGAGAATCGATGTAGCGCGGAAGCAGTGCGTCAAGCACTTCTTCCGGCGATGGCTCAAACTCGTACAGTGGCAACAGCTCGTCGGTTGGAGTCTCGGATTCATCCTCGACAACCTCCAACGGCAACAGACGGATGACCGTCGGTTCCTGCGTGACCATCGACTTGAACTGGGTGTAGACGACATGGATCTCGTCCACGCCACCCTGCTCGAAATCGGTGTCGAAGTCCTCCAGGAGGACATCGCGCAGCTCGCGTGCGGTTTCGAAACGCGGGGAATCAGTTTCCCCGGTCCACACTCGTGCGTACTCGCGTGAACGGAAATCAAAGTAAGCCTGGGCCTTGCGGCCGACCAAGTAGGTCTTGACTTCCTTGCCTTCTTCACGCAGGAGTTCCACGAGGTGCTCTGCCTGCTTCAGAACGCTGGCGGAGTAGGACCCGGCAAGTCCTCGGTCCGAAGTCATCACCAAGACCGCGGCGCGGCGTACCTGCGCCGGCTCGGTGGTCAGTGGATGCTCGACATCGGCCTGGGACGCGACGGCGGTTACTGCACGGGTAATCGCATTGGCATACGGCAACGAGGCCGAGACACGCGTACGTGCCTTACCAATGCGGGATGCAGCGATCAGTTCCATCGCCTTGAAGATCTTGCGCATCGACTTGGTCGATCCGATCTTCTGGCGGTAGACCCGAATCTGGGCTCCCATGTGTGTCCTTTCCTTATCCCCTACTTCGGGAGGGCGGCGCCGTTACCGGCGCCGCTCCCCCTCGTAAGGAAATTGTCAGCGCTTCTGCTTGACGATCTGTTCCTGGTCAACGGACTCGGAATCGAGAGCGTCGTGCTCTTCGTGTCCGGCGGCGACAAGCTTGTCGTCACCTTCGCCGAAGAAGCCGGCCTTGAAGTCCGCAACAGCGGTCTTCATGGCTTCCAGAGTCTCGTTCTCCAGCTTGCCGGTCTGGCCGATCACGGTCAGCACGTCGGTGCGGTGGCGCAGGTAGTCGATGAACTCGCCCTCGAAGCGGCGTACATCCTCAACCGGGACATCGTCCAGGTAACCGTTGGTGCCGGCCCAGATCGAAACGACCTGGTCTTCGACTGGGTATGGGGTGTACTGGCCCTGCTTGAGCAGTTCCATCAGGCGTGCACCACGGGTCAGCTGCTGCTTGGAAGCAGCATCCAGGTCCGAAGCGAACATCGCGAATGCCTGCATGTCGCGGTACTGGGCCAATTCAAGCTTCAAAGTACCGGAAACCTTCTTCATGGCCTTGACCTGAGCCGAGCCGCCAACGCGGGATACGGAGATACCCACGTCGACTGCTGGACGCTGGTTGGCGTTGAACAGGTCCGACTGCAAGAAGATCTGGCCGTCGGTGATCGAGATGACGTTGGTCGGGATGAACGCGCCCACGTCGTTGGCCTTGGTTTCGATGATTGGCAGACCAGTCATCGAACCTGCACCCAACTCGTCCGACAGCTTGGCGCAACGCTCAAGCAGGCGGGAGTGCAGGTAGAAGACGTCACCTGGGTAAGCTTCGCGTCCTGGCGGACGGCGCAGCAGCAGGGACACGGCACGGTAGGCTTCAGCCTGCTTCGACAGATCATCAAAGACGATCAGAACGTGCTTGCCACCGTACATCCAGTGCTGGCCGATGGCCGAGCCTGCGTATGGTGCCAAGTACTTGAAGCCTGCTGGGTCAGATGCGGGGGAAGCCACGATGGTGGTGTATTCCAGTGCACCCTGCTCTTCGAGGGTCTGGCGTACGGCAGCGATGGTCGATGCCTTCTGGCCAATTGCCACGTAGACGCAGCGAACCTGCTTGGTCTGGTCGCCGGATTCCCAGTTGGCGCGCTGGTTCAGAATGGTGTCAACCGCGATAGCGGTCTTACCGGTCTGGCGGTCACCAATGATCAGCTGACGCTGGCCACGGCCGATCGGGATCATGGCGTCGATAGCCTTCAGACCGGTCTGCATTGGCTCGTGCACGCTCTTGCGCTGGGTGACGCCTGGTGCCTGAAGCTCCAGGGCGCGGCGGCCCTCGGAAGCGATTGGGCCCAGGTTGTCCAGTGGCTCGCCCAATGGGTCAACCACGCGGCCGAGGTAGCCGTCGCCAACTGGAACCGAAAGGATCTCGCCGGTGCGCTCTACCTTCTGGCCAGCTTCGATGCCGGTGAAGTCACCAAGCACAACGACACCGATTTCGCGGGTATCGAGGTTCTGGGCCAGGCCCAGGGTGCCATCTTCGAACTTCAGCAACTCGTTGGCCATGACGGAAGGAAGGCCTTCCACTCTGGCGATGCCGTCGCTCGCGGCGACGACGCGTCCCACCTCGGTGCGCTCTGCCTTACCCGGTTCGTAGGAAGATGCGAACTCGTTTAGGGCATCGCGGACGTCGTTGGCATTGATGGTCAAATCGGCCATCTGCAGTCCCTGCTCTCCTAAATTGTGATCCGGTCCATTGGACCGAATCGAATGTGAATGAAGTCTGTTGTGGTCCTGGCAGCCAGGAACACCAGGCGAAGGATCACTCCCTAGCCCAATGAGTCCTAGCTGGCCAAGGCGCGGCGCAACTCGGCCACGCGTGATGCCACGGAAGCGTCGACAACTTCGTCGCCAACCTTGACTACCAGTCCACCGACCAGCGATGGGTCGGTAGTGGCGTTGAGCTTGAGCTGACGACCGTATAGCTTGTTCAGGCTGGTCTCCAGGCGCGAAAGCTGGGCTTCGGAAAGTTCTACAGAGCTGGTTACCGAGGCAATCCAGCGCTGCTGGCGCTTGGCCACGAGCTCTACGAAACGTCCAACCAAGGCTGCTGGCTTCAAACCGCGGGGGTTCGAAACTGCCTGGGAGATCAAAACCTGCGAGGTCTGCGACGCGTTAGGCACGAGCTTCAGCGCGAGAGTGCGCTTAGCCTCGACTGGGGCCTGTGCATCATCCAACGCACGCTGCAGTTCGTGATTGCCACGCACTGCCTCGATGAAGGAGAACAGATCCTGCTCCAGCTTGTTCAGCCCCGAAGCGCCGTCCTGCTGCTCTGCCACTGCGGTGACCGCAGTGACAGCCAGCGATTCGAGCGCATCGCTAATGTCGCGTTCCGAGCTCCAGCGGGTAGAAGCCAGCTGTGCGACGACGTCCTCGGCGTCAGCCGAGACCTTACCGTGCAGCAGCTGAGCCAAAAGGCCTGCCTTGTCGGCATTTCCACGGGCTGGGTCAGTCATTGCGCGGCGGAGACCGGCATTTGCATCCAGTACTTCCAGGACCGCGAACAGTTCCTTAGGCAGCTCAATAGATGCCAGTGCCAGCTTGGGTTCCAGGAACGCCAAAGCCTTTGCCAGTGACTCGCTCGATACACTTGCCATTAGTTCGATGCACCTGCGTTCTGCTGAGCTTCCAAATCGGTCAGGAACTTGTCAACCACGCGCTGGGCACGGGCATCGTCCTGCAGAGCTTCGTCAACAACCTTGCTTGCAAGCTCGGTAGCCAATGCGCCCACGTCGGTGCGGAGCGAAGCCAGAGCGGATACGCGCTCAGCTTCGATCTGGCGGTGCGACTGCTCGGTGATACGAGCTGCCTCATCGGTTGCCTTGGTCTTCAGATCCGCAAGGATCTGAGCACCTTCGCTACGAGCTTCCTCACGGATGCGGTTTGCTTCGGTGCGTGCTTCCAGAAGCTGGGCCTTGTACTGTGCCAAGGTCTCCTCTGCTTCCTTCTGCGCTGCTTCAGCCTTCTCAAGGCCACCTTCGATCGCGGTGACGCGATCTTCATAGGACTGCTCGAACTTTGGAGCAATTACCTTGATGACGATGAACAGAAGGACCGCGAAACCAACACCCGTGACGAGAATTTCCCACGGGTTCGGCAACAGCGGGTTGACCGATTCGCTCGCAGCGAGGATGAAATCAGTGCTGTTCATTCTCACTATTCCTTATCTACTAGTTTCCGCTTGTGTGTACGCCTCGCGATAGTGGCGAGGCCACTACAGTTGCGAAAAGACTAGGCGCCGATGACGAAAGCGAAGACCAGGCCCAGGATGGCCAGTGCTTCAGCAAGTGCGAAGCCAAGCATGGCGATTGGCTGCAGGATGCGCTGAGCCTCAGGCTGACGTGCAACACCGTTGATGTAGGCAGCGAAGATCAAGCCAACGCCGATAGCCGAACCGATAGCAGCCAGGCCGTAGCCGATCATATTCAGGGAGCCGTGCAACATGTGATTATGTTCCTTTCAAGATACCGAGCTTTTGCCGGTAGGTTGTGAGGTATTCCTTGAGCGACTCAAGGAAGATCTTTATGGGTTGGAAGAAAAGAAGTGTTGGCCTAGTGGGCGTCGGCTTCGATTGCACCCTGGAGGTAGATCGCGGTCAGCAGGGCGAAAACAAACGCCTGCAGGACCATGATCAGCAGTTCCAGGAAGTACATGGCGACCGAGCCAACGATGACCAGGATGCCAAGGCCGTTCATGGCCAGGGAGTCCTGGACAACGATCAGGTGACGAGCGCCGGCAGCTGCCAGCATCACGATCATGTGACCGGCCAGCATCGTTGCCATCAAACGCAGCGAGTGCGTCAGCGGGCGAACGATGAAGTTAGAAATGATTTCCAACGGAATCATCAGTGGCATGATCCAGCCCGGAACACCGGACGGGACGACGGCCAACTTGAAGTAGCGGATACCGTGGTTCTTCAGGCCTACAGCAATCCAGGTGCCGTAGATGATGATAGCCATCGCGTATGCAGAACCAGCGTGTGAGAACGATGGAAGCTGCAGGAACGGAATCGCGCCGAAGAGGTTGTTCAGCAGTACGAAGAAGAAGGTCGCGAACAGCAGAGGAATCCAAGGACGGAAGTTCTTCTCGCCGATGATGTCGCGGCCAATTCCGTTACGTACAAACGCGTAACCGGACTCAGCGATGTACTGCATCTTGCCTGGAACCAGCTTCGGGTTCTTGATGGCCACGGTGAAGAACCAAGAGATAAGCACGATCGACAAAACGATCATGAGCATCTGCTTGCCGAAACCCGTGCCGTACTCAGCCATCCACGGGAAAAGATCCGGGAGGTGGGTATCGGAAACGGATGGCGGTACGAAGCCGCCTTCTTCTGAGGCCATTGGGAGCGCAAACGCGAACAACGCGCTGTCCTCTCTGCAGTAACGGTCACGGGCAAAAGGCGGTGACTGGCGGTAACTGCCTCTCACCGTGTGAAGAAAAGATCAAACGGGGATCCCATCATGGCCCATGCCAGAAGCATCAACCCTGATGAAGGTCCATCTGCGGGTTACCCCGCGGATGCATATTGCGTATTCCGCCCGCAGTTGAGCGGACGGCCAAAAATGACCCGAAGTAAGCTTATCAAACTCACAGCACCCCACCGACACAAAGTCGCGCGGAATACTCTATTCCTCGTTGTAGATAGCCAGGCGCGCCCTCATGAAAGCACGCACCTCGCCAACCTGCCAGGCAACAAGGGAGATAGCTGCTGCAAGAACGAATCCCTGGCGATTAACCCAATCGGGCAACCCCAGGTTCAACAACACGAAGGCGATGCCAAAAACCTTGATGACAAAGACACCCAAGAACGCGGGCATGGCCCACGAGTGGCGAATTCGCCCTGCAGCTTCGGCAATGAGAATGCCAATCGCGAAAAAGCCAATCACAATCCCGGCAGCCAGCGCGCCAGAAAGCGCGTAGCGAAGATCGGCAACCAACCATGAAATCAGGAAAAATATGGCGGTAGCGATCAGCGAATACACCAGTGACAAGCCAAGAATCGGCAACCAGATGGATTTCGGGGCTGACGAAGCACTGACGCGGGCAGAACCAGAATTCACGTCCGCAACCTTTCTTCGTCAACACCGAGGAACCATCGTGCACCCATCGATGCTGATGAAACTTGAAACTTCCACCTATTCCCTAAAGAACAGATGAAAGAAGATCCAGATTGAATTCTACACGAGATAGAAACAGATTGCTTGTGCGTTACCCCGCTATTTGATCGGGCTAGGCTTTGCCCATGCGCTTGCGTAAGGCCTCGACCCGCTTGATCACCAGGGGGCGCCACGTTGCAACCGCTGCCACTAGGAACAACAGCAAGGCCATCGGGACCACCAGAATGACCGGGATGAAGGCGATGGAAACCACTGAGACTGCAATCACGGCGGCCCACAGGTAGAGCAGAACTACCGATTGGCGCACCGAGTGGCCCTGGGCCAGCATCCGGTGGTGGATGTGCTTGGCATCCGGGGAAAAGGGTGAGCGTTTGTTGGCCAGCCGGCGGAAGACCGAGAGTACAAGGTCCAGTACTGGTAGGAAGACGATCACCATCGGCAGCAGCATCGGCATGTAGGCCGGGATGTTGCGGAAGCGCCGGGCCTCCAGGCCCTGCACATCACCGGTCACCGCCACCGCGGCCACCGAGAGGATCATGCCGATGGCGAGAACGCCGGTCTCCCCCATGAAGATATTCGCCGGGTTGAAGTTGTGCGGCAAGAAGCCCAGGCAGGCACCGAGCAGCAAGGCGCAGAGCAAGGCCCCGATGTTCGCGTAGTCATCGGCGCTCACGTGCGTGGCCAGTACATAGGAGTACACGAAGAAGGTCGCCGCGCCAATGGCGGCCAGGCCCGCGGCCAGGCCATCCAATCCATCGGAGAAGTTGATCGCGTTCATGGTCAGCACGATCAGGAAAATCGTCACCGAAATCTGCATCCATTGCTCATCGATCTGCCACGAACCCACTGGCAGGGACTGGATGACGATTCCGTTGGTGGCGACCAGCCAGCCGATCAGGATCTGGCCGGCGAGCTTCAGCCACCATTTGAGGTCGAACATGTCATCGGCCAGGCCCATGAGCACGATGACGCCCAGGGCGTAGGCGATTCCGCGGATGGCGTCGTCATTGCCGAAGACCCCGCGGAAGAAGTGGAAGTTGCTGGCCAGCCATAGCCCTGCGGCGAAAGCGGCGATAATCGCCAGGCCGCCGAACTTCACGATCGGTTTTTCGTGCTGGTCGCGTTCGCGCACCAGCTGGTTGCCGGTGAAACGGTGGCCAAGGGTGCGGATGATCGGGGTGAGCAGGAACGAAACCGTAAAGCTGAATGCTATGAGCAGTACGTATGTTCTCATGCGCCGGTTTCCGGTGCGTCCTGTCCCAAATCGAGAATGCCAGGGACGACCACGCGCAATTCCTCAATGGAAATCGCGCCCGAGCGAACCACCTGCAGGTTCTGGCCGGTGCAATCGATGATGGTCGATGGCAGGACCTCTTCCCCGGCCTCGCCGCGCGGGCCGCCGTCGAGGTAGACATCCACCGACTCCCCGAGCTGAGCGAAAGCCTGCTCGACATCCAGCGCCGCCGCGTTGCCGGTGCGGTTGGCCGAGGACACGGCCAGCGGGCCGGTCTGGCCCAGGAGTTCCAAGGCGGTGTCGTCGTTGGGCACGCGCAGCGCCACGGTGCCGCGGGTCTCCCCCAGATCCCAGGTCAGCGAAGGCTGGGCCTGCAGGATCAGGGTCAGTCCGCCTGGCCAGAACGCTTCGGCCAGCTTGCGCGCGGCCTCGGGGATGTCCCTGGCCAATCCGTCCATGGTGGAACTCTGGGCGATCAGCACCGGCGGGGGCATGGTGCGGTTGCGGCCTTTGGCGGCCAGCAGCATCGCCACGCCCTGGGCGCTGAATGCATCGGCGCCGATCCCGTAGACGGTATCTGTAGGCAAGACGATGCAGCGCTTGTCCGCCAGCGCGGCCTTGGCTGCGGCGATGCCTTCAGCGTGTTCCTGCTCGTTGCTTACCGAAAATGTTGTGCTCACGGGATCATTCTTTCATGCACTGGGTGTGGTTTGGTTATTGCGGCGCGTAGCCGGATGTGGCGCGGGCGCGCCCGGTCAAATCTTCATGGCCAGCTACCTGCGTGAAACCGGCCGCGTGCAGCATGGCTGCCGCGGTTTCGCGCTGCACTTCGGCGTGTTCCATCACGTAGTAGCCGCCGGGACGCAAGAGCTTCATGGCTTGGGCGGTAATGGCTCGCGGAATGTCCAGTCCGTCTTCCCCGAGCCCGTATAACGCCATTTCCGGGTCGTGCTCGCGCACTTCCACTTCGCGCGGAACCGCGTTGGGCGGAATATACGGCGGATTGGAGATCACCAGGTCCATGGTGCCTTCCAGCTCCCCGGGAACTTGCGTGGCATCCTGGTGCAGCACGGTGACCCGGTGCGGCTCGCAGTTGGCCCGGGTGTAGCCAATGGCATCGTCCGAGAGCTCCACGGCCCAGACGCTGGCTGCTGGCACTTCGCTGGCCACGGACGCTGCAATGGCGCCGGAGCCCGAGCACAAATCAATGCACCGCGGGGTGCCGATGCCTTGGCCGGCCAGGAAATCAAGGCCGAGCTGCACCACGGTTTCGGTTTCCGGCCGCGGGGTGAATACTCCCGGTCCCACCTTCAGCTCCAGGTAGCGGAAGTACGCCACGCCAGTCAGGTGCTGCAGCGGGATGCGGGTGCGCCGGGCGGCCACCAGGGCGGTGAACTGCTCCCGGCTTCCAGGGTCGAGGCCCTCGCCACGCAGTTCGCGCAGCTTCAGTTCCGAGCGGTCAATGCCCAGCACGTGGCACAGCAGCAGGTCGACGTCGACGCCGGGGCTTGGCACCCCGGCGTCGGCCAGCGCCGCAATCGCCTGGCGGCGTACGGCAGTGAGTTCTTCCAAGGCGTCGTTACTCGCCCAGCGCTGCCAAGCGCTCTTCCTCGTCCATCTGGATGCAGGATTCAACCACCGGCTGCAGGTCCCCGTCCATCACGGCGTCAAGGTTGTAGGCCTTGTAGCCGGTGCGGTGGTCGGCAATGCGGTTTTCCGGGTAGTTGTAGGTGCGGATGCGCTCGGAGCGGTCCATGGTGCGGATCTGGCTTGCACGCTGGGCCGAATTCTCCTTGTCGATGATCTCCTGCTGGTGGGCCAGCAGGCGCGAACGCAGCACGCGCATCGCGGCTTCGCGGTTCTGGATCTGCGACTTCTCGTTCTGCATGGCCACCACGATGCCGGTGGGCAGGTGGGTAATGCGCACCGCGGAGTCGGTGGTGTTCACCGACTGGCCGCCGGGGCCCGAGGAACGGTAGACGTCGATCTTCAGGTCGTTCTGGTGGATGTCGACTTCTTCGGGCTCGTCCACTTCGGGCAGGACCAGCACGCCGGCAGCCGAGGTGTGGATGCGGCCCTGGGATTCGGTGACCGGCACGCGCTGCACGCGGTGCACGCCGCCTTCGAACTTCAGCTGGGCGTAGACGCCTTCGGCCGGGTCATTCGATTTGCCCTTGATGGCAACCTGGGCGTCCTTGTAGCCGCCGAGGTCGGACTCGTTGAAGGAGATCATCTCCACCTTCCAGCCCTTGTGCTCGGCGAAACGGGTGTACATGCGCAGCAGGTCGGCTGCGAACAGCGCTGCTTCGTCGCCGCCCTCGCCGCCCTTGACTTCGAGGATCACGTCGCGGCCGTCGTTCTCGTCGCGCGGGATCAGCAGGCGGCGCAGCTTCTCCTCGAGCTCTGGCAGGGCGGCGGTGAGGGTTTCCACCTCTTCTGCGAAGTCCGGATCCTCGTCAGCCATTTCCTTGGCTGCTTCCAGGTCCTCGGTGGCGGCGTGCCACTTGTTGTAGGCCTCGACGATGCCGTTCAGCTGTGCCGAGCGGCGGCCGAGCTTGCGGGCCAGCGCCTGGTCGGCGTACACCGCTGGATCCGAGAGCTGCGCCTGGATTGCGGCATGCTCTTCTAGTAGCGACTTGACGGACTCGAACATGGTGGGTGTGCTTCCTTGTTGGCGTTTTCCGCGCAGTGCCGCCGGCTATTGCGGCTGGGGCACTGCTGGAATTCAATTCTAAACGCTGCGCCGGCCGGGGCCGGCGTGCGAGGTGTCACTACGCGCCGATGGCGTCCAGCCAGCTGCCGGTGCGGCAAGCTGGCTGGACGCCATGGCGGTGGGTGGTGCTAATCCTTGTTTGGAGTGGTCTTGTTGACCAGCATCAAGAATTCCGCGTTCGATCCGGTTTCGCGGATCTTCCCGGTGAGCACTTCCAGTGCCTGCTGCGGATCGATGCCCGAGAGCATGCGGCGCAGGCGCCACATGATGCGCACCTCTTCGGCACTCATCAGCTGCTCTTCGCGGCGGGTCGAGGAAGCGTTGACATCCACTGCCGGGAAGATGCGCTTCTCGGCCAGCTGGCGCGAAAGGCGCAGCTCCATGTTGCCGGTGCCCTTGAATTCCTCGAAGATGACCTCGTCCATCTTGGAACCGGTCTCCACCAGGGCGGTAGCCAGGATGGTCAGCGAGCCGCCATTCTCGATGTTGCGGGCTGCACCGAAGAAGCGCTTCGGCGGGTACAGCGCTGCCGAGTCGACGCCGCCGGAGAGGATGCGGCCCGAGGCCGGAGCGGCCAGGTTGTAGGCACGGCCCAGGCGGGTCATCGAGTCCAGCAGGACCACGACATCCATGCCCATTTCCACCAGGCGCTTGGCGCGCTCGATGGCCAGCTCGGCCACGGTGGTGTGGTCATCGGCCGGGCGGTCGAAGGTCGAGGCGATGACCTCGCCCTTCACGGTGCGCTGCATGTCGGTGACTTCTTCGGGACGCTCATCAACGAGCACCATCATCAGGTGCACTTCTGGGTTGTTGATGGTGATCGCGTTGGCAATGGCCTGCAGGATCAAGGTCTTGCCGGCCTTCGGAGGCGAAACGATCAGGCCGCGCTGGCCCTTGCCGATTGGCGCGACCAGGTCGATGACGCGCGGGCCGACCAGCTTCGGATCGGTTTCCAGGCGCAGGCGCTCGGTCGGGTACAGCGGGACGAGCTTGTTGAACTCGACGCGTTCGCGGTTGTCCTCTGGCTTCTTGCCGTTGACCGAAGTCAGCTGCACCAGGGCGTTGAACTTCTGGCGCGGGTTCGGGGTCTCGCCCTCGCGTGGCTGGCGGATGGCGCCAACGATGGCGTCGCCCTTGCGCAGGTTGTACTTCTTGACCTGGCCCAGGGTGACGTAGACGTCGTTCGGGCCGGGCAGGTAGCCGGAGGTGCGCACGAAGGCGTAGTTCTCCAGCACGTCCAGGATGCCGGCGATCGGCAATACGACGTCGTCCTCGCTCAGCTGCGGCTCGTCGTCATCACGGCGGTTGCGGCGGTTGCGGTTGTTGCGATCGTTACGGTCGTTGTTGCGATCGTTGCGATCATTGTTGCGCTCGCGGCGGTTGCTGCGGTCATTGCGATCGTTGCGGTCGTTGTTGCGCTCGCGGCGTTCGCGGCGGTCATTGCGGTCGCCACGCTCGGAACGGTCCTCGGTGTTCTCCGAGTCGTTCGAGTCGTTGTTGCGATCGTTGCGATCGTTATTGCGCTCAGCACGATCGTTATTGCGCTCGTTGCGGTCGTTGTTGCGCTCGTTGCGGCGGTTGTTGCGCTCGCGGCGCTCTTCGCGGCGGTCGGTGCGCTCTTCAGCGTTCTCCGACTCGGCAACTTCGGTGCGCTCGGTGTTGCGATCGCGGCGGTTGCCACGCTCACGGCGGTTGCCGCGCTCGCGGCGCTCTTCGCGTGCTTCGCCGTTGCTCTCGGCGTTCTCCGCCAGTGCCTCGGCCTGCTCGGCTACCTGCTCTGCTGGCTGGTCAACCGGCTTGTTGTTCCGCGAGTTGCGGCGCTGGCGTGGAGCCTTGGACTCCTCGGCTGCTGCCTGGTTCTCGGCTGGAGCCTCGGTAGCGGCTTCGTTGGCTTCGGCAGGAGCCGCAACCTTGCCCGAGTCGGTCACACGGCGCGAGGTGCGGCGTGCGCGAGCTGGCTTTTCAGCCGGAGCTTCAGCAGCCGCGCCGGCCTCTGGTGCGTTCTCGGTCTCGGCCTGCGCCTGGGCCGCGGCCTTTGGCGCACGACGTGCACGGGTCTTGGTTTCCTTGGCCTGCTCGGCTGGAGCTTCAGCCTTCGCTGCGGGAGCTTCGGTCTTGGCAGACTTCGCTTCCTGTGCGGCCTTGGCATCCTTGGCGGCAACGGAGCCACCGCGCTGGTGGTCGCCGATGGCCTTGACCAGATCAGCCTTGCGCATCCGCGAACCGCCGGTGATACCCAGCTGCGAAGCCAACTGCTGGAGCTGGGTCATTTTCAAAGAGGCCAGTCCGGCGCTCTTGTTTTCGGAAGTCTTGGTGTCCACGCCTTCGTTGAGGCTCGTGGTTTCGGTCACGAAAGTTCCTTCTGACTCGTAGGATGGGCCGCTTCAAGGCAGGCCCACTATGCCGTAAATGATGTTCAGCAGCCGAAGATTTCGTGGCTACTTCACTTTCTCCCCGCAAGATGGCCCAGAATTCGGGGCAAAACTGCACTGGATTAGAGAGACTGACATCTCCTAGGCACGAAGACGTACCTGAATGCGGGATATCAAAGTTGCTGCGAACTGCAGGAAGATCCGGGACGGCTGGACGGATGAAATGGGGTTCGAGAACCGAATTTATCCGCATCAACACTGGCCACAAAGGATTCGGACCGGGCTACTGCCCAGCTATCCGGCCTGCCATGGTGTTACAGCACTTCTACTGTAACACCGTTGGCGGCCAGCTTGGGAACTTCAGCACGCCAAGACACTGGAGATCCTGCAGAGAATTCATCGATGGCTGCTTGCACGGCAGCGACCTGTTCATCGCTGGCCACCAGGGTCAACACGGTCGGTCCGGCGCCGGACACCACTGCGGCCAGTCCTGCACCGCGCAGCTTGGCAATCAGCGCCGCGCTTTCGGGCATGGCCGCGGCGCGATAGTCCTGGTGCAGGTAGTCCTTGGTGCCGCCCAGCAGCTGGCGCGGATCGTTGCTCAGCGCATGGATCAGCAGCGCGGCGCTCGCGCTGTTCGCCGCGGCTACCGCGTGGTCGACCTGTGCAGGCAGCGCGCCGCGCGCGACCTCGGTGGACAAGCCATTGGACGGGATCGCCAGCACTGCGCGCAGGTCCGGGTGCAGGGGCACCTGCACCGAGCTGAAGCTGCCGGCGGCATCGGTGGCAGAGATGCTCAGTCCGCCAAAGACCGCCGGAGCCACATTGTCCGGGTGCCCTTCCCACGCTGCAGCCGCCTGGAAGATCCGCTCGGTCCCGCCACGGGCTGGGGCCGGAAGCAGCGCATCGGCGGCGGCGTAGGCCGCGACGATCGCCGCGGCCGAGGATCCCATGCCGCGCGCGTGCGGGATGTTGTTATGCGCGACCAGCTGGACGCCTACCGGTTCAAAACCGGCGTCTTTCCAGTAACGGTGCATTTCCTTGATGATCAGATGCGACTCATCGCGTGGCAGCTCCTGCGTCCCATCGCCGAAAATCTCGACACTGCTGGACTGCGCGGTGCGCACTTCGAGGCGGTCGCGGTATTCCAGGGCCAGGCCCAGCGAGTCGAAGCCGGGACCGAGGTTGGCTGAGGTGGCCGGCGGGGAAACGATCAACTTCTGGCCCAGGGCGATCTGCTGCGTCATGGTTCCTTCAAGAATTCGGTGCGATAGGTATCAGGTGCGCAACGGCCCGCCGCGATTGGCTCCCCCGGTCCGGGAGAGCCAATGACGCGGCGGGCCGTCGTGCTGCCGGCGGCTGGCCGGCGAAAAGATGCTAGGCCAGGCCCAGCGCGCCGGCGACCTCGACCACGTCGAAGGCCACCTTCTTCGGCGCAACTTCCGAGCCGTCGGCCTGCTTCAGGGCCCAGTCCGGGTCCTTCAGGCCGTGGCCGGTCACGGTGATCACGATCTTCTTGCCGGTCGGCGCAGTGCCGGCGGCGTGGTGCTTGAGCAGGCCGGCCACGCCGGCTGCCGAAGCTGGCTCCACGAAGACGCCTTCGCGGCTGGAAAGCCAGCGGTGGGCTTCGAGGATCTGCTCGTCGGTGACCGAGTCGATCTGCCCGCCGGATTCGTCGCGGGCGGCTTCGGCCTGTTCCCAGGATGCCGGATTGCCGATGCGGATGGCGGTGGCGATGGTATCCGGTTCGGTGATCGGGTGGCCGGCCACGATCGGGGCGGCCCCGGCGGCCTGGAACCCCCACATGAACGGGTTCTTGGTGGACACCGGCTGCAGTTCCTTGCCGGCTTCGTTGGTCCACTTGGAGGAATACTCCTTGTAGCCCTTCCAGTACGCGGTGATGTTGCCCGCGTTGCCTACCGGCAGCAGGTGGTAATCCGGGGCGTCGCCCAGGAAGTCGACGACCTCGAAGGCGCCGGTCTTCTGGCCCTGGATGCGGGCCGGGTTCACCGAATTCACCAGGAACACCGGGTAGTTCTCGCTGAGCTTGCGCGCAACTTCCAGGCAGTTGTCGAAGTTGCCGTCGATCTGGATGATGTCCGCACCGTGGGCGATCGCCTGGGACATCTTGCCCATGGAGATCTTGCCATCCGGAACCAGCACCGCGCACTTCAGCCCGGCCTGGGTTGCGTAGGCGGCGGCCGAAGCGGAGGTGTTGCCGGTGGAGGCGCACACCACGGCCTTGGCGCCGGCAGCCACCGCGGCGGTCATCGCCATGGTCATGCCGCGGTCCTTGAAGGAACCGGTCGGGTTCATGCCCTCGACCTTCAGGTACACCTCGTTGCCGGTCTGCGCCGACAGCGCCGGGGCGTAGACCAGCGGGGTGCCGCCCTCGCCCAGGGTGATGACCTTGGTGTTTTCGTCTACTGGCAGGCGATCGGCATATTCGCGGATCACTCCGCGCCACTGGTGAGCCACGTTAGTTTCCTTCAACTCGCATAACGGATAGAACAGAGTGCACCGTGTCCAGCGCGGTCAGCGCCTCGACGGTGCTGGCCAGGGCCGCTTCGGTGCCCTGGTGGGTCAGGATGCGCAGCTGCGCGCCGGCTTCGGCGTCCACCTGCTGGCTCATCGACTCGATGGAGACCCCGTGCTCGCCGAAGACGGTGGCGATGGCTGCCAGCACGCCGGACTGGTCCTTGACCGACAGGCCAATCCAGTAGCGGGTGTCGATGGCCTCGAAGTCCAGCATCCGTGGCGCCTGGTTGACCGAGCCGTTGGGCAGCGGGGCTCCGGCAGCGATCTGGCGGGCCACGGCAACGACGTCGCCCATGACCGCCGACGCGGTCGGGTTGCCGCCGGCTCCAGCCCCGTAGAACATCAGGTCGCCGGCGTTCTGCGCTTCGACGAACACGGCGTTGAACGCGCCATGCACGGTAGCCAGCGGGTGGCTGCGGCGCACCAGCGCCGGGTAGACGCGCACCGAAATCCCGGCTTCGGCCTGCTCGGCGATGGCCAGCAGCTTGATCACGTAGCCGGCGGCGGCCGCGGCCGCGACATCGGCGGCGCTAACTTCGGTGATGCCCTGGGTCCAGACCTGGTCCGAGGACACGGTGGTGTGGAAGGCCAGCGAAGCCAGGATCGCGGCCTTCGCGGCGGCATCGTGCCCGCCCACGTCGGCGGTGGGATCGGCTTCCGCATAGCCCAGCGCCTGGGCTTCGGCCAGCACGTCGTCGAACGCGGCACCGGTGGTGTCCATGGCGTCGAGGATGAAGTTGGTGGTGCCGTTGACGATGCCCATCACCTTGGTGATGTGGTCCCCGGCCAGCGAGTCCGCAATCGGGCGCAGGATCGGGATGGCCCCGGCCACCGCGGCCTCGTAGCGCAGCTGGGCGCCGTTGTCGGCAGCGATCGCGTTCAGTTCGGCGCCCTTGAGCGCAATCAGCGCCTTGTTGCCGGTGATGACGCTGGCACCCTTGGCAAGGGCGGCGGCGATGTATTCGCCGGCCGGCTCCATGCCGCCGAGCAGTTCGATGACCACATCGGCCTGGGCGATCAGCCCGTGGGCGTCGGTGGTGAAAAGCTCCTGGGGCAGCACTGCATCGCGCTTGGCATCCGGTGTGCGCACGGCAATGCCGATCAGCTGCAGGCCGGCGCCCGAGCGGGCAGCCAGTTCATTTGCATCTTCCAGCAGGATCCGGGCCACCTGGGCTCCGACCGTGCCGCAACCCAGCAGGGCTACCTTCAGGTTCTTTTCGCCGCTCAATTAAACTCCCATGTCACGGGCCAACAAGTCTGTTTCCGTTTCCCTGCGCACGATCAGACGGGCTTGGCCATCGCGTACCGCTACCACCGCGGGGCGGGTGAGGTAGTTGTAATTGCTCGACAGCGCCCAGCAGTAGGCGCCGGTGGCCGGAACGGCGATCAAATCGCCGGCCGCCACGTCATCGGGCAGGTAAACGTCCTTCACGACTATGTCACCTGACTCGCAATGTTTCCCAACTACACGAGAAATAATTGCGTCGTTTTGCGTCATACGGCTAGCCAGCACGGCGGTATATTGCGCGTCGTAGAGCACCGGGCGCGGGTTGTCGCTCATCCCGCCGTCCACCGAAAGGTAGCGGCGCGGGTGCAGGGCTCCGGCCTCGTCTTCCACCTGGACGTCCTTGCGCACGCCGGCCTCGTAGAGGGTGAAGGTGCTCGGGCCGGCGATGGCGCGGCCCGGCTCGATGGAAATGCGCGGGCATTCCAGCTCGAGTTCGGTGCAGGTCGCCGAGACCACTTCGGCCATCTGCCCGGCCAGCTTGGCCGGGGTGGAGGGGTGGTCCTCGGAGGTGTAGGCAATGCCGTAGCCGCCGCCCAGATCCAGCTCGGGCAGGGAAACACCATGAATCGAGCGGATCTTGGCCAGCAGGCCGAGCATGGTGCGGGCGACCATTGCGAAGCCCTCGGCCTCGAAGATCTGCGAACCGATGTGGGCGTGCAGGCCCAGCAGGTTGATGTTCTGCGCCTCGATCGCCTGGGCGACCGCGCGCAGCGCAGGAGAAGTGCCGGAGGCATCGTCCAGGATGGACAGCCCGAACTTCTGGTCCTCGTGCGCGGTGGCAATGGCCTCATGGGTGGAGGCGTGCACGCCGGGGGTAATGCGCAGCATGACCTGCGCGCTCTGGCCCATGGCGTCAGCGATCGAAATCACCCGGTCCAGCTCGTCCAGCGAGTCGATGACCAGGCGCCCGACGCCCATTTCGATGGCGCGGGTGATCTCAGCAGCCGACTTGTTGTTCCCGTGCAGCGAGAGGTTGGCAGCGGGCACCTTGGCGGCGTTGGCCACGGCCAGTTCGCCCCCGGAGCAGGTATCCAGGCGCAGGCCCTCGTCGGTCACCCAGCGGGCCACCTCGGTGCACAAGAACGCCTTGCCGGCGTAGTAGACGTCGACTCCCCCGCACAGCTGCCTGAACGCGTCGTCGAAGGCGGTCTTGAAACCCCGGGCGCGGGCGCGGAAGTCGTTCTCGTCGAGCACGAACAGCGGGGTGCCGAACTCGGCGGCCAGCTGGGAGACGGGAAGGCCCTGGATGGACAGTTCGCCGCCAGCCTCGCGGGAAACCCCCGAAGCCCACTCGATCTGTCGAAGTGCGTTGATGTTTTCCGGGAATTGCAGCCATTGCGGGGCTAGCGGCGATACGGCCATAAGGTCTTACATCCTCTCTGGGGCGGAAACGCCCAGCAGTTCCAATCCATTTGCCAAAACGGTGGTGGCGGCGTCGTTCAGCCACAGGCGGGTGCCGTGCACCGGCGCGACCGCTTCGCCTTCGCCCACCGGGGTGATGCGGGTTGCGGCGTACCACGAGTGGTAGGCGCCGGCGACCTGCTCCAGGTAACGGGCAATGCGGTGCGGTTCGCGGAATTCCGCGGCACCGGCAACCACCGACGGGAACTGGCCGAGCACGGCCAGCAGCTCGTTTTCGGTCGGGTCGGTCAGCAGCGCGGCATCGAAGCCGTCACGGGTCACGCCCTTGGCGGCGGCATTGCGGGCCGCGGCGCACGAACGGGCATGGGCGTACTGGACGTAGAACACCGGGTTGTCATTGGTGTTCTTCTTCAGCTGCTCTGGATCCAGCGCGATCGGCGAATCAGCCGGGAAACGGGCCAGCGAGTAGCGCAGCGCGTCGGCGCCGATCCAGTTGATCAAATCGCGCAGCTCGATGATGTTGCCCGCGCGCTTGGACAGCTTGGCTCCGTTGACGGAGATCAGCTGGCCGATCAGCACCTCGATGTTCTTGTCCTTGTCATCTCCCGCGCAGGCGGCGATCGCCTTCAGGCGGTTGACGTAGCCGTGATGGTCGGCGCCCAGCAGGTAGATCTTCTCTTCGAAGCCGCGGTCCTTCTTGGACAGGTAGTAGGCTGCATCGGCGGCGAAGTAGGTCGGCTCGCCGTTGGCGCGGATCAGCACGCGGTCCTTGTCATCGCCGAAGTCGGTGGTGCGCAGCCAAACCGCGCCCTCCAGATCGAAGATGTGGCCCTGTTCGCGCAGGCGTGCCACGGCGTCAGCCACCGCACCGCCCTCATGCAAGGTGGTTTCGGAGAAGAACACGTCGAAGCTGACGCCGAAGTCGGCCAGGGTGGACTTGATGTCTTCGAGCTGCGCCTTGTAGGCGGCGTCGCGCAGGGCAGGAATTGCTTCTGCTTCGTCCAGCTCGCGCAGCTGCGGGGCTTGGGCCAGGACGGCGTCGCCCAGTTCCTTGATGTATTCGCCCGGGTAGCCGCCCTCTGGCACTGGCAGGCCGTGGATGCGGTTGTACACCGAACGGGCGAAGACGTTCATCTGGTTGCCGGCATCGTTGATGTAGTACTCGCTGGTCACCGAAGCGCCCGAAGCGCGCAGCACACGGGAGATGGCATCTCCCAGCGCGGCCCAGCGGGTGTGGCCGATGTGCAGCGGGCCGGTGGGGTTCGCGGAAACGAATTCCATGTTGACCACGTGGCCGGCCAGGGCCTCGTTGCTGCCGTAGGCGGAACCCGCCTCGACGATGGTGCGGGCCAGCTCGCCGGCAGCGCCGGCTTCGAGGGTGATGTTCAGGAAGCCGGGACCTGCGATGTCCACGGCGCCGACTCCTGGGACCGAAGCAAGTCGGGTGGCCAGGATCTGGGCGAAGTCGCGCGGGGCCATGCCGGCCTTCTTGCCCAGCTGCAGCGCGATGTTGGTTGCCCAGTCGCCGTGTTCACGGCTTTTCGGGCGGTCCACGCGTACGGTCTCTGGCACCTCGACGGAGATTTCGCCGGCGGCTACGGCTTCGGTGAGGCATGCGGATATTGCTGCGGAGAGTTCTTCAGGAGTCACCGTTCAAGAATACCGGCAATTGCCGTGCTTCTTCAGCATTCATGACTTGCATCGCCTGTGAGACTGGCCCAACCCGGTGACTTTTGCAACACATGCGTGCCAGGGTGCTGGAATTGCGCAGATCAAGTGACGACCTGATAGTATTTTTCCTGTTGCCCAGCAACACGCCTCTGTAGCTCAGTGGATAGAGCGTCTGCCTCCGGAGCAGAAGGCCGAAGGTTCGATTCCTTTCAGGGGCACCACCTAAATTGCAGGTCCTGGTTACCAGGGCCTGCTATTTTTTTCGCTCTTCTTCTCACGCCGCAGCTCGCGCGAGGCCACGAATCTTCTCCGTTCAGCATTTTCTGGCAGCTTCCCCGTCGCCACAACCTTTAGCTTCAGCTAGGCCCTAAACTCGGATAAACCAACAAGCGCTTAAGGGCACCATGAAAAAAACCATTCTCATTACCGGAGCCAGCGACGGGATCGGGGCCGCATCGGCCCGAGAACTTTCACGACAGGGGCACCAGATTGTCGTTGTCGGTCGTTCGCAAACCAAAACCCAGGCCATCGCCCATGAGCTAGGCGCCAGCTATTTCGTGGCAGACTTCAGCCAGCTCGCACAGGTACGCGGCCTGGCCACGCAGTTGCTCCAGAAGTATCCCCGAATTGATGTGCTGGCTAATAATGCCGGCGGGATCAAGGCAGAGCGCGAACTGACCGTGGATGGATTCGAAAAGACTTTCCAAGTCAATCACCTCGCGCCCTTCCTGCTCACGAATCTGTTGTTGCAACGACTAATCGATTCGGGTGCCACGGTCATTCAGACCGCCAGCATGGCTGCGCGTCTCATGGCCAAATTCGACATTGCGGACCTACAGGGCGAAAACAGCTACTCACCGAGGGCCGCCTACGGCAATGCAAAGTTGGCGAACATTCTGTTCACCTCGGAATTACAGCGGCGCTTTGGCGGTTCCGGGCTTAACGCCGTGGCGTTCCACCCCGGGATCGTTGGCACCAGTTTCGCCTCCGACTCCAAGGGGTTATTGAAGTTCCTTTACCACGGTCCGCTTAGGCGCTTCTTCACGGTCGACTCGAGCAAGGGCGCCGACCAGCTCGTCTGGCTTGCGGAGGCGAAGCCTGGCGTGCAATTCGAACCGGGCGCCTACTACGAGTCGGGAAAGATCGCATCGAAGGTCAACCCGCTGATCCATGATGAGGTACTAGCGAAGCAACTCTGGGACCGCTCGGCGGCCTTGCTTCAAATCCAGAACTGCACTTAGGGGATCTTGGAGTCGGGGATCTTGGAGTCGACCCGACCGGCCTATTCGGGAACTACTGCCGGCATGGACCGGGCTCGTCATCAATCCGAGATGGCGATACCCGCATCAAATTGCCCGTGGCCGCTAACTGCCCACCGCTTGATGGAAAGAGCGATACGCCATCCACTCGACACTGAATTCGCATCGCTGCCATTCAAGAGTTCCTCGGCAAACTACCCGAGCGAAAACGTGGGAAATCGAAGTACTCTCATGAACTCTTGATTTTATCCCGCTAAAAGATAATCTTGACACATGACGAAACGCCTCTTTGGAATCATTTCACTTGCTTCTGTGATTGCTTTGGCACTGTCTTCATGCAGCCCTTCGACTTCCCCTGAGACAGCGCTTGGAGAGATTCCTTCGTCAGATACGTCGGCCAGCACCTCGGAATCGCCAGATTCCCTAAAGAAGCATGCCGAATTCCTCGCCCAGAGCGAAGACTCCTTCCAGATTCTCAATGAAACTCATTCCGTGGGCTCGACCACTCTGCGCCTCGGGGATCTTCCCGGAGGATTTGATTCAGTTGGCTTCATAATTTCATGTGATGCAACGTCCCCTTGGGAGATTATCCTGCTAGGTGGATCAAAAACCGGTGCGAGTGGTTGCGATTCGAATTCAGAAATATATACGAGTCTTTCTACCCCGGCACATCAAATCAACACCAATGAGGTACAGCTCGAATTCAAAGAGCCGGTGGGAGTCTGGGTCACTGTTTATGCCACGAATGAAGAATAAACAGGCGTTTCCGATGTTTCATTTGGACACTAGGCGAAAAGCCTAAAGACATCGCGCGGCAGCTGACTGTCCGCGCTAATGATTCGGCGAAAGCCTAACCGGCATTGCCGAGAGGGAACCAAAGCTCCACTTAGAACAATAGCCGGGGAAATTTCGCTTTGTATCGCGCTTACGAGATACCCGGATACCAAGAATCCTGAATCACTAGAATTGCAAAGCTTAGGGATCAACCGTGGATGACTGGGACGCCGGATGCTCGGGCGCAGCAGGATACAGTTCCTCCGGTAGCCCTATAGTGAATCCTTCCTCACGGATACTATGGCCACCGACCCACAGTGAGTGCCGAGCATACTGGTTACCGTCAGTCAGGTGAACGGATACTGCGCTTCCAAACTGCTCTCCAACCACGACCGACACATTTTCAGGTGTAATGCCGTGGTTCTCTAGAATCTGCCGAGTCTGGCTGACCATCTCGTCATTCAGGTTTCCTCCTGGAAATGGCGAAGTAACCCGGCAAACTCCAGTGCGATCGCCAGCATACGCAGCAACTACCAATTCCGTGCCCGCCTGCTCTAACGAGCTGACGGGTTTGCGGCCATCGCAGGTTTCATCGGAGTATTTCCCAGTCAAAGAGCAACCCGACAGCAATCCAGTGATGAGAGCCAGACCGACGATTCCTGTCGCTGCAGCTATGGGCGCGGCTTGGGTTCTCAATAGTCCACCATTCGTTTCGCAGAAGGTGTTAATCCTAGGCAGGTTTATAGCAATGCATCTTTAACTGCATGAATATTGAGTATCGAAGATCAGCTGCATGAGTAAACCCATTAATGCCAACTACGATGCCAGAGCTGCGGCCGCGCATGTCGCGCTCTCTCATGAGCCAGCAGTTGAAACGGCAGAAATCGAGTCTTCCACCATGCCGTACCCGTGAATTAGAATCTTGACAGCGCAGGCAGGCCGACAGGTGTAGAACTGATCCATCCTGCTGGTCACTGCCCCAGCCATGTCCAGTCTGCTGATCGCCGGCAATGCACGTGCCGAGGGGGCTCTATCGCCGTTGCGGGTACCAATGGACAGGACAGCAAGTCATCGACCGGAGCTCGGGACGCGTCGAGCACCGCCTGCGCAAACCGCTGCCTTAAACCCGACAGGCCCCGCACCCATCGGGTGCGGAGCCTGCACGGATACTGGCCAGCTGCTACTGCAGCATGGTCTTGTCATCGAGCTGTGCGCCCTTGATCTTGCTGAATTCCTCCAGCAGGCCCTTGACGGTCATCTTGGACTTCTCTTCCTGGTCCAGGTCCAGGATGATCTGCCCGTCGTGCATCATGATCAGCCGGGTGCCCAGCTGCAACGCCTGTTCCATATTGTGCGTCACCATCAACGTGGTCAGCTGGTGGCGTTCGACAATTTCCTTGGTCAGGCGCGAGACCAGCGCGGCACGCTGCGGATCCAGGGCCGCGGTGTGCTCATCGAGCAGCAGGATCTTGGGCTTGGAGAAGGTGGCCATCAGCAAGCTCAGCGCCTGGCGCTGGCCGCCCGAGAGCAGGCCCACCTTGGTTTTCAAGCGGCCTTCCAAACCGAGTTCCAGGCTCTTGAGCTCCTCGACGAACAGCTCGCGCCGCTTGGTGCCTACGCCCAGGCCCAGCCCGCGGAAACGGCCGCGGGCGTAGGCCAGAGCCATATTCTCCTCGATGGACATGGTCGGCGCAGTGCCGGCCATCGGGTCCTGGAATACCCGGCCGATGTACTTGGCGCGGGTGTAGTCGGCCATCCTGGTGACGTTCTTCCCCGCGATGGACACCGAACCGGCATCGGGCTGCAGCTTGCCTGCAACCATATTCAGCACGGTGGACTTGCCGGCGCCGTTGGAGCCGATGACGGTGACGAATTCACCGTCGGACAGGTTCAGGTTGATGTTGCGCAGCGCCTTGCGCTCGTTGACAGTTCCCGGGAAGAACGTGCGCGACAGGTTCTTGATTTCAAGCATTGGTGCGAACCTCTTCCTTGGTTTCAACTGCTGCTGGGGTGCGCTTGAAGTTCTTGATGATCTTCTGGAAGCCCTTCCACTTCGGCAGCAGCAGGGCGACGACGACGAGGACCGCGGAGATCAGCTTCATGTCGTTGACCTCCAGGCCTGCCGACAGGGCCATCTGGATCACCAGGCGGTAGATCACTGCGCCGAAGACCACCGCGATGGCAGCCAGCCAGATGTAACGCTGGGTGAAGATCGCCTGGCCGACGATGACCGAGGCCAGGCCGATCAGGATCAGGCCGATGCCCATGCCGATATCGGCGAAGCCCTGGTACTGGGCGATGACCGCACCGGACAGCGCCACCAGTCCGTTGGACAGCGCCAGGCCCAGGATCTTCTGGTTGTCGGTGCTCACGCCGAAGGAACGGATCATTTCCTGGTTGTCGCCGGTGGCCCGCATGGCCATGCCCAGCTCGGTGTGCAAGAACCAGACGATCGCTGCCACGAAGACCAGGCAGACGGCAAAGAGGATGGCCACCGACGCCCATGAGCCGAGCAGGCCCGAGACGCGCATCGGGCTGATCAGGGTCTCCTCCCCCAGCAAGGGGGTGTTGGCCTTGCCCATGATGCGCAGGTTGATCGAGTACAGCGCGATCATGGTCAGGATGCCGGCGAGCAGGCCGTCGATCTTGCCCTTGGTATGCAGCAGGCCGGTAATGACACCGGCAATCATGCCGGCGAAGAAAGCCAGCACGGTGGCCAGCCAGGGATTCATCCCGTTCACGATGCCCACCGAGGCGACGGCGGCACCGGTGGTGAAGCTGCCGTCGACAGTCAGGTCGGGAAAGTCCAGGATACGGAAGGTCAGATACACCCCGAGCGCCATGATGGCGTAAATCAGGCCGAGTTCAACCGCTGTGATCATGTGTGGATCCTTGAGTTGTAAGTTTTGCAGGTAATCACGACGAAAGGCGAGGCACCAGGTTATGCGCCTCGCCTTGCGTCGGTAAGTTGTTGCCGGGGCTTAGTAGACCTCTACGGCTTCGGACTTCATCTCGTCGGTGAATTCGATGCCTGCCTTCTTGGCGGCATCTTCATTCAGGTAGAGATCGACCTCGGAGATGGTCTCCACCGGCAGGGTTGCCGGCTCGGCCTCGCCCTTGAGCAGCTTCACGGCCATGGCAGCGGTCTGCGCGCCCAGCTTCTCGTAGTTGATGCCGTAGGTTGCGGTAGCACCGCGCTTGACGGACTCGCCGTCAGCCGAAATGACCGGCACGCCGTTCTTCTCGGCAACCTGCAGCAGGCCTTCCAGGGCGGAAACGACTGCGTTGTCAGTCGGAACGTAGTACGCGTCGACATCCAGCGAGCTGGCGGCCTGCTGGACTTCGCTGGACGCCGAGACAGCGGCTTCTTCAATGGTCAGCCCCAGGCTCTTGGCTGCTTCCTTGGCCATCTTCACCTGGACTGCGGAGTTGGCTTCGCCCGAGGAGTAGACAATGCCCACCTTCTTGGCATCGGGCACCAGGTCCTTGAGCAACTGCAGCTGCTCGTCGACCGGGTTCATGTCCGAAGTGCCGGTGACGTTCGCGCCCGGAGCTTCATTGGAGGCGACCAGCTTGGCATCAACCGGGTCGGTCACAGCGGAGAAGAGGACCGGTACCTTGGTGATCGCCTGCGCCGCGGCCTGGGCCGACGGGGTAGCAATTGCCAGCACCAGGTCGATATCCGAATCAGCGGCGAGCTTGCCGGCAATCGAGGTGTTGGTAGCCTGATCGGTTTCGGCGTTGTTCTCGTCGTAGCTGATCTTCTGGCCGGTGTAGCCGGCTTCTTCCATGCCTGCCTTGAAGCCGGTGACCACTGCGTCCAGCGAAGGGTGCGAGACGAACTGGGAGATGCCGATCTTGACGGCCTCGTCGCCGCCCTCCGCGGTGCCCTGCTCGCCACTGCCGCCGCAGGCGGTCAGGGCCAGTGCGCCAGCTGCTGCGATGGCAGCGAATTTCATGGCGGTGAAGCTCTTCATTGAAGTTCCTTTCAAAGTTCCCTTGCGAGTGATTCCCACCGATAGCGCGGAAGCCTGATTATGAAGCGCAACTGGTGCGCAGCATGCGGGAACCATCCAGGCATCACGTCGATGATTACCCCCGATCTTACATGTGAACGACCTCACCTTGCCTACAATCACGGTCGATTCCTAGACGTTTGCATCTTGATACGGATTCTTGTGGACACAAATGCTCCGCCGGGAAGCAGAATCTGGAAGTTTTGTATTTACCGGCCCGAACTTGTCGACAATTGCTTGGACAATCTGAAAATTTGACTCATGGAGCAATGCGTCCGGGAGCACATTTCCTGCCCCGAATCGGGCTTCGGCCCGGCGGCCACCACGAAAATGCGTGGCGCGAATAGAATGGGAACATCATGGCGCTCAGCATTACGTATCCCGAAGCCCTTCCCGTTTCAGCCCGCCGCGAGGACATCCTCGCCGCGGTCCGCGAAAACCAGGTCGTGGTAATCGCCGGCGAAACCGGTTCGGGCAAGACCACCCAGCTTCCCAAGATGCTCATCGAGCTCGGCCTGGCCGAGAAGGGCATGATCGGGCACACCCAGCCGCGCCGCCTGGCCGCGCGCACCGTGGCCGAGCGCATCGCCGAGGAAATGGGCACCGAAATCGGCGAGGAAGTCGGCTTCCACGTGCGCTTCACCGGCGAGGTTTCGCGCAAGACCAAGCTGAAGGTGATGACCGACGGCATCCTGCTGGCCGAGATCAAGCGCGACAAGCTGCTCAAGAAATACTCGGCGATCATCATCGACGAGGCGCATGAGCGCAGCCTGAACATCGACTTCCTGCTGGGCTATCTCAAGCAGATCATGCCCAAGCGCCCCGAGCTGAAGATCATCATCACCTCGGCCACCATTGACCCGCAGCGCTTTGCCGAGCACTTCGGCAAGCCGCTGCCCGGCGGCGGCGTCGAGCCTGCCCCGATCCTGGAGGTCTCCGGGCGCACCTTCCCCGTCGAATTGCGCTACCGCCCGCTGCAGGCCGAGCTCGATGTCGACGCGGACGAGGCCGCGGAGAACTCGCTGGAGGAAGAACGCGACCCACTGGATGCGGTCACCGACGCGGTCAAGGAACTGAGCGGCGAAGCGCCCGGGGACATCCTGATCTTCTTCTCCGGCGAGCGCGAAATCCGCGACGCGGCCGAAGCCTTGCGCGCCATGGTCACCGCCAACAAGCGCCTGCCGCGCTATGAGGTGCTCCCGCTGTTCGCCCGGCTGTCGCTGGCCGAGCAGCACCGGGTCTTCCACCCCGGTGGCGCCCCGCGCATCATCCTGGCCACCAACGTCGCCGAGACCTCGCTGACCGTGCCGGGCATCAAGTACGTGATCGATACCGGCACCGCCCGCATTTCGCGCTATTCTCACCGCACCAAGGTGCAGCGCCTGCCCATCGAGCGCGTTTCGCAGGCCAGCGCCAACCAGCGTTCGGGACGTTGCGGCCGCGTGTCGGAGGGCATCGCCATCCGCTTGTACTCGGAGCCCGACTACGAGGCGCGTCCGGAGTTCACCGACCCGGAAATCCTGCGCACCAACCTGGCCAGCGTGATCCTGCAGATGATCTCCATGGGCGTGGTCGCTTCGGCCACCGAGGTGGCCAGCTTCCCGTTCGTCCAGCCGCCCGAAGCCAAGGCCATCACCGATGGCGTGAACCTGCTGCGCGAGCTCGGTGCGCTGGAGCAGGACAAGGCCGCGAAGCTGACCGAAACCGGCAGGGCGCTGGCGGTGCTGCCGCTGGATGTGCGCCTGGGCCGGATGATCGTCGAGTCCGCACAACGCGGGGTCGCCAAGGAAGTGATGGTGCTGGCTGCCGGGCTGAGCATCCAGGATCCGCGCGAGCGTCCCAGCGAGGAAACCGGGCAGCGTGATCGTGCGGTGGAGCTGCATAAGCGCTTCGCCGATGACAAGTCCGACTTCATTGCGCTGCTGAATTTGTGGGCCTACCTGCAGGAGCAGCAGAAGGAGTTGTCCTCCTCCGCTTTCCGCCGGCTGTGCAAGAACGAGTTCATCAACTACCTGCGCGTGCGCGAGTGGCAGGACCTGTTCACCCAGCTGCGCCAGCTGGCCAAGCCGCTGGGCATCACCATGGCGGCCTCCCCGATCGACCCGGCGGCCAATGAGGACCAGGTGCACAAGTCGCTGCTGTCGGGCCTGCTGGGGCACATCGGGCTCTACGATGAGCGCAAGCGCGACTACCTGGGCGCGCGCGGCACCCGTTTTGCGATCTTCCCCGGCTCGGGCCTGTTCAAGAAGTCCCCGACCTGGGTGATGTCCGCCGAGCTGGTGGAAACCTCGCGGCTGTGGGCCCGCACCAACGCGGCCATCTCCCCCGAATGGGTGGAAGAGCTGGCTCCGCACCTGCTCAAGCGCACCCACTCCGAGCCGCACTGGTCCAAGCGCACCGGTTCGGTCATGGGCTACGAGAAGGTCACGCTTTTCGGCCTGCCGATCATCCCGCGCCGCCAGTTCCACTACTGGCGGGTGGATAAGGACCTGGCTCGCGAGCTGTTCATCCGCCACGCGCTGGTGGAGGGCGATTGGCGCACCCACCATAAGTTCTTCGCCAAGAACCGGGCGCTGCTCGAAGAAGTCGAAGAGCTCGAAACCCGCATGCGCCGCCATGACCTGCGCATTTCCGATGAGGACCTGTTCGCCTTCTACGATGCCCGGGTGGGCGCCGAGGTCTACTCGGAGCGCCACTTCGACCGCTGGTGGAAGAAGGCCCGCGCCACCGATCCGTCGCTGCTGGACTTCGACCCCGAGGCGCTGCTGGCCGAGTCCGATGCGGTTGACGAGGCCGCGTTCCCCACCACCTGGCAGCTGGGCAGCATCCACTTGCCGCTGTCCTACGAGTACAACCCGGCGGCCGCCCCGGGAGAAGGCGATGGCGTGTCGCTCACGGTCCCGGTGGTGTTCCTGAACCAGCTGGATCCCGCGCGCTTCGCCTGGCTGATTCCGGGGTTGCGCCACGAGCTGCTCACCGCGCTGATCCGTTCGATGCCCAAGGCCATCCGCAAGAACTTCGTGCCTGCCCCGGATGTGGCGGCCAAGGCGCTGGCCATGCTGGAGGCGGACTTCGATCCGGCGGCCGATGATCTGGCCGATTCCCTGGCCTTGGTGCTGCGCCGGCTGCGCGGCATGGTCGTCGAGCCTTCGGTCTTCGACTTCTCGACCCTGCCTGCGCACCTGCGTTTCGGCTTCACCGTCACCGATGCATCGGGGAAGGTGCTGGGCAGCGGCGATGACCTGGCCGCCTTGCAGTACAAGTTCGCCGCGGCCAACCGCGCCGCGCTGGCCAGCGGGGTCAACTCCCCCGGGGCCGCCACCGGCAAGCCGGGGATGCCTGGCAAGCCTGCGGCCGCGTCGAAGGCGCAGTCCAAGAAGAAGGGCGCCGCGGCCACCGCATCGGCGGCCACCGGCGCCTGGGACCAGAAGTCGCTGGATCATTGGCCGCAGCTGGAATCATCAGGCGATACCCTGGGCGATACGCTGCCTGCCAAGGTCACCACCACGGTGATGGGCCAGCAGATCACCGCCTATCCGGGGCTGATGGACACCGGCGAAAAGGTCGACCTGAGTGTTTTCCGCACCCAGGCCGAGCGCGATGCGGCGCACCGCACCGGTGTCATCCGGTTGCTGATGCTGCGCTTGCCGCCTGCCGGGAAGTTCGTGATTTCGCACCTGAAGAACGCTGAGAAGCTGGTGTTCACGCAGAACCCGCACGGGTCCATCGAGAAGCTGATTGCCGATTGCACCATGGCCGCGATAGACCAGCTGGTGCCCGAGAAGCTGCCGATGAACCGCGCCGAATTCGAGGCGCTGTTCGAGACGGTGCGCGCCGAGCAGATCGACACGGTCTTCACGATTACCGCGATCGTGGCGAAGGTCTTTGGCTCCTCGACCCGGATCAACAAGGATCTGAAGAGCACCAACTCCCTGGCGATGTTCGCGGCAGTCACCGATATCCGCTCCCAGCTCGAGCAGCTGATCTATCCGGGCTTCATCGCGGCCACCGGGGCAGCGAACCTGATGCGCCTGCCGCGCTATGTGCAGGGCATCGAGAAGCGCTTGGAGAAGCTGCGCGCAGGTGCTGTCACCCGTGATTCCCAGGCCCTGGTCGTGATCCAGAAGCTGGAAGACGAATACGATACCGCCCTGGATCGGGTTCCGCCCGGAGCCCGGGTGCCGGCGGACTTGGCCCAGGTGAAGTGGATGCTGGAGGAAATGCGCATTTCGCTGTTCGCCCAGGAGCTGGGCACCGCCTATTCGGTCAGCGAAAAGCGCATCCGCAAGGCGATCAAGGATTCGCTGGCGCAGCTATAGCGGCCAGCTGAGGATCCCAACGTAGACGGCGGTGCCGCCCAGCACGCTGAGCACCGCATTGGACTTGAGCAGGTGCAGCACCACGGTGGCCGCCAGGGCGGTGGCCACCGGCCACGCCACGGCCGGATCCGCAATGCCGGCAGGCACCGTGGAAGCAACCAGCACCACCATGATTCCCAAGGGCATGCGCAGCGCCAGGTAGTTGATGAACGCGTTGCTGCGCAATTTGGCGATGAAGGCGAAGGGCAAGGCACGCAGCCCGAAGGTCACTGCGGTGCTCAACGCGATGGCCGAGAAGAGGTAGAGGCTATCGGGCATCGGCTGCTTCTCCCGCCTGCTGCCCGCCGGCCTGCTGAGCGGTGCCGGTGCGCCGGCGCAGCAGGTAGGCCGCCGCAAGTCCGGCAAGGAAAATCGCCATGGCTACCACCATCATGCTCTGCGGTGCGATCCAGCTGGCCGCCACGGCGCTGATCAGCGCCAGCATGGACAGCGGCACACTGCGGTAGGCCTTGAACGCTTCGATCGCCAGCACGGCAAACAATGCGGTCACCGCGAATTCCAGGCCCCTGATGGATTCGGGGATCATTGATCCCAGCAGCGATCCGCCCAGCACGCTGGTGGTCCAGCTTGCATGGAACAGGCTCTGGATGGCCAGGATCCGCGTCGAGGAATAGTCCTTCCGCTCGGCCTGCAGGGTCAGCGCATAGGCCTCATCGGTCAGTGCAAACATGCTGTAGAACTTCGCCCCCTGGCCCTTGACCCGGTGCAGCGGGAAAGAGATCGCATAGAATACGTGGCGGAAATTGACTACCAGCGTGGTCAGGGCGATATGGGACAGCGGCGCCACGGCGGCAAGCAGCCCGATCAAGAGGAATTCCAGGGAACCGGCGAACACCAGCCCGGCAAGCAAGGGAGCTGACCACCAGGGCAATCCCGAGCGCACCAGCAGCACGCCCAGGGCCAGGCCCAATGGCATGACCGCCAGACTGGCGGGAAGCACATTTTTCGCGCCCAGCCTGATCTGCTGCCATCGGCCCTCGTCGGACAAAGGCCGGGAACTTTTAATTGCCAGTTTTTCGCTCATGAAGCAATATTAGGAAATTCCAAGCCAAATATGGTTGCCAATTCTAGCCAACTGACGGGTTGGATCGGCAATAATAGATGCATGGATGATCTTGACCGCGCAATTATTGCCGAACTGGAAAATGACGGCCGCATCAGCAACCTCGAGCTCTCGCGCAGGGTGGGCCTGACCCCCGCTCCCTGCCTGCGCCGCGTCCAGCGCCTGGAGGCCGACGGAATCATCCATGGCTACAAGGCGATCGTCAATCCCAAGGCCTATGGCAGGGGCTTCGAGGTTACCGTGGCCATTGACGTCGAAATGAACAACGAGCACAGCCTCGACGAATTCGAGAAGGCGGTGGACACCGTTGCCGGCGTCACCGAAATACGCCGCCTCTACGGCCAGCCCGACTACTTCCTGCGCATCCAGGTGGCCGATGCCGAGGCCTACGACCGGGACCTGATTCCCAAGCTGACCGCGCTGCCGGCGGTCCGCCGCGTCACCTCCCACATGACCATGCGCCGGGTGAAGGGCTAGGGCACTGCGGGCGTGGCGATCACCTGCACGTCATCTTCGTAGATGATGGTGCCCGGAGCACTGCTTTCCAGCTTCTCCCAGCCGATCCGGTGCGCGTCGAGCAACCGCAAATACGGCTCGACGCGCTCCAGCAGGTGCTGCGCGCTGCCCTTGAACCACGCCACGGCCCCGGGGTTGATCGCATGATCGTAGATTGCCCGATGGGTGCGGCTCGGGTTCGGATAGGCAGCGTCGTACCAGTCGTTGCCCGCACGCCAGATGGCGTGTTCGGCGGCGCTCAGCTTCCCGCCGTGGCCCAGGGAATTGGCCAGCGCGAAAATCCCCAGGTGCACGCCGCGGTGATTGGGCTCGGTGCCCTGGTAGCGGATGAATTGCACCGGCTAGGCCTCGGGCACGAATTCCCCGTGGCCATCTTCGCGCAGGCCCGCGCGAAGCGCTTGCGCGTTCTTGTCCATGGCCGCCGGATCCGGGTTATCGGCCGCATTGGACAGGTCGAAGTCCGCCAGCGAATTGGTCGGCCAGACATGCACATGCAGGTGCGGCACCTCGAATCCGGCGATCATCAGGCCCGCGCGCTGCGCGGAGAACACGCGCTTCTGGGTGCGCCCGATCTTGGCCGCGACCAGGGTCAGGTGCGCAACCAGCTCGTCGGAGGCATCGGTGAACTCGTCGATTTCCTCGCGCGGAACCACCAGTGCGTGCCCGTCGGAGAGCGGCCCGATGGACAAGAATGCCACGCAGGTTTCGTCCTCCCACACGAAGCGGCCCGGGATCTGCCCTTTGATGATCTTGGTGAATAGCGTACTCATTGCTGCCTTTCTTGCTCGATGGCTGAATTCTAGTGGCGGTGCTTCTCGTCGCTCGTGGCGACCGGCGCATCCGGGTAGGAGCAGTATTCGGACCAGCTGCCGGGGAAGAGCCCCAGCGGGATCCCGGCACTTGCCGCGGCCAATACCTGGTGCGCCGCGGTGATCCCCGAACCGCAGTAGGCGGCCGATCCCGGCCTGTGGGCACCCAGCGTCACGAAGCTGGAATGCAGCACCTCCGGCGCCCGGAAACGCATCTGCGCGTCGAGGTTGTCGGTGGTGGGACGGTTCAGCGCACCGGGAATATGCCCGGCCACCGGGTCGATGGGCTCCTCGATGCCCAGGTAGCGCGCGGTGGCCCGCGAGTCGATCAGCGTGCCGGGCAAGGTGTCCAGCTCCTCGTACTCCACCACCGGCATCCGGCCCCACGATAGCGAAACGCTGCCCTTGGCGGCCTGCTCGTAGCCCAGCGCCAGCTCTCCGCCGGCGTCCGTCCAGGCCCCGAGCCCGCCGTCGAGCACCTGCACGCGGTCGAATCCGGCATGGCGCAGCAGCCACCAGGCCCGGGCCGCGGCGAGGGCTCCGGAGTTGTCGTACGCCACCACGTGGCTCTGGGCGTTGATGCCCCAGCCGCGCGCGGCCTGCTCGAAGTCCGCCGGCAAAGGCAGCGGGTGGCGGCCGGTATGCTCGCCCGGCGCACCGGAAAGCTCTTTTTCCAGGTCAGCGAACACCGCGCCGGGGATATGCCCGGCAGCATAGCTCTGCGCCCCGTCGTCGCGGGCCAGGACCCACCGCACATCGAGCAGCACCGGCTGGCCCCCGGCGTCCAGGATTTCGCGAAGCTGCGCGGCGCTTATCAAGGGGTTCATTCGTTGGTGCCTCCCAGCAACTCGTCGAGATGATGTTCGATTCCAGGTTCCAAGCGCACATAGCTGCATCCTGCCCGCTGGGCGATCGCGCCGAGCTGGCGATCGAAAAGCCCCAGCCCGTTCGCGTTGAGCAGCCCGTCGTGGATCGGCATCCAGCACCTAGCATCCACGGCCACCGCGAAGTCGGCAGCCTCGGCCATCTTGCCCCACGGGGCCATCACCGGCAGCAGCAGCACATCCGGCTGCGCCCCCACCGGCACCTGGTAGCTGTCGCCCGGGTGGAAGACCTCCAGCTGGCCTACCGCGCGGTCCCCCAGGAGGTAGCCCACGTTGGCAACCACTGCAATGGAATGGTGGATGGTGGCGTGGGTGCCTCCGAAAGTCCGTACCCGAATGCCGCCGACAATGAAGTCGGCACCGGCTCGCACCGTCACCACCTGGGATTGGGCCGCTGGCGGCAGCTGGTCGCGCATCGCCTGCGCCAGCGCGGCCGGCGCGTAGAGCTCCAGGATGGAATTCGCCTCCAGCGCGGCGGCAATGGCCGGCTGGTCGGCATGGTCAGCATGCTCATGGGTGACCAGCACGGCATTGATGCCGTCGAACGCGTCGTCAAGCTGCGAAAATCCGCCCGGATCCAGTAAGACCTTGCCGTCAATCGTGCTCGCTTCCAAGCAGGAATGGCCCCTAAGTTTGATGCGCATATCCTTAGCGTAGGCTCAGCGCCCCGCCCATGCCAGAGCCAGACACGCATTGCAACGCAAAGTTGGCTAAAATTGAGGGAAACCGCAGGTGATTGGCCCAGTTCGCTGGCTCATCGCCGGTCCGCAACAAACTCAAGGAATGGTGCACGTCGATGTCCCAGCCAGAAACCCGGGTCACCAAGCAGCGCCTGGCCGTCACCGAGGCACTGGGCGAGGTCGATGATTTCGCCACCGCCCAGCAGTTGCATCGCTGGCTGCAGGATTCGGAGAAGAAGGTTTCGCTGGCCACCGTGTACCGCCTGCTGCAGTCCATGGCCGACGATGGCCTGGTCGATGTGCTGCGCAGCGGAGACGGCGAAGCCCGCTTCCGCCAGTGCGTCACCGAGGTCCACCACCATCATCTGGTCTGCCGCGTTTGCTCCAAGACCGTCGAGGTGCTAGCCCCTTCCGTCGAGCGCTGGGCCGCTCGGGTTGCCGCGGAGCACGACTTCTCCGATCCCGAGCACACCGTGGAAATCTACGGCCTCTGCGCCGACTGCCGTGCCAAAGCCAAGGCTGGCGCCCCCGCTGCCTCGTAGCCCTTTCCGCTACCTGGACCTGGGTCCAGCGGACTGTTCGGCGCCCCAAGAGTTCGGTAATCCCCAGCCGAATTATTCGAAGACATATTCGAACAATGGGCGTATACTAGTACTATGCTCGAAGCAAAGGCGCACGGAAACAGCCTAGCCCGCCCAGCAGATCAGCCGGATTTCGAATCCCACCTGATCCAGCTGCAGAACGACCTGTCATGGTTCCATGACCACGGCGGCAAGGCCGCGTGCGCCCGGGCTATCGAATCCGTCGAAGGACTGGTCTCATCCTTGCGCTATCAGCAAGCCGGCCTGGCTCACCAGTTGGAGAAGGAAGTCCTGCGCGAGAATGAAGAGCGCGGGACCAACATTGATGACCAGGTCCGCGGAGCGGCCAGCCGCGTTGCCATCGCCCGCAAGCAGACTCAACGCGGTTCCAGGAACTACCTGGCCAATTGCCGCGTCCTCTTCGAGGACACCCCGAATATCGCTGCCGCATTCTCCCGTGGTGAATTCACCGAAGCGCAGATCAACGCAATGCTCACCCCGCTGCAGGAAGTCCGGCCATTGCGCCGCACCGAGTTCGATGCGATCTACGGGCAGAATCCAGACATGTTCGAATCCATGGGCCCCAAGCGCATCAAGGAAACGGTCACCAGCTTCACGATCAAGTACGCATCGGACCGGGAAGACAAGAAGCTGAAGGAAGCCAACCAGCAACGCTACGTTCGCTTCCGCACCGATCGGGAAGCAGGGTGCGTCTTCCTCCAGGCCCGTCTGCCTATCGTTGGCGGAACCGGATTGCAGATGACGCTGCGAAACCAGTCATGCAGGATCAAGCGCAAGGGCGATGCCCGCACCCGCACCCAGATCCAGGCCGATCTGCTGGCCCGCTACATGTTCTTCGATGAAAACAATGAGCAGAAGATCAACGTCCAGCTCGGACTGGTCATGACCGATAGAGCGCTGTTCATGGGTGATCGCGAACCGGCCTACTTGGAAGGCTACGGCTTCATCCCCGCGCAGACTGCGCGGGAACTCATTGGCGGCCACCAGATTCCCAACGAGCTGACCTTCGCGGAAATGGAAGCCGAACTCGCCCCCGAGAATATTGAGCGGATCGAAGTGATGACGGAGATAACTCGTCTCTACACGGCTCCCGGGGACCAGGAACTAATCGCATTGGATTCCAAAGCCCGGATCTTCCCGGATAAGCTCAAGAGGTTCATCGGGATTCGCGATCGGCATTGCCGAACGCCCTTCTGCGACGGGCTGGTCGAAGAAACAGACCACGTGCTCCAGTATGCACGTGGCGGCAAGACGACCGTGGCCAATGCTTCGGGCCGTTGCGCGACCTGCAACAAGGCAAAGCAGGCCGACGGCTGGTACGAGTACACCGCTTTCCGCGATCGGCACTCGATGATGATCTGTCCGGGGTCGGCAATGTCCTATCGATCCACTGCGCCACCGGCAACTGGATTCATGCACAAGCCATTCCCGCAACTAATGCGCGACTCGAAATGGTTCGCTGATTTCAAGGAACGGCTCACCAGGCCCGACGGACCAGGAACTACTGAAACCTAGGCAACGGCGCGCGTTCTGCCGCGCCCATGCCGCGCGGCCCCTCACCTTTCTGCAATTTACCGCACGAGGGCCAGCCCCGGACCCGTCAGGCCCACAGCGTGCTTGCTTCGGCCTGAAACCAGCATCAGCAGTTCCAGGCGCGGTCCTGCAATCTGCGGGCCGATGCCCAGCCGGAAGCCTTCGTCGTCGCTGCACAGCTGGACCCTGCTCGCTAATTCCTTGGCACCCCCAACACCTTGCGGCGTGGCTGCCTGGTATTTGATTGCTGGCTCCAGGGATTCTGCAGGATAGGCCCGTTTCAGGCCCACGGCACGACGGATGTCTTCCCCATGGGCGATTTCCTCCACCAACCGGCTGGCAATCGGAACCGGTGGAGTGGCCCGCAAAGCCGCGACCTCAACGAGCCTGAGCAATGTCCCATCGGGAGTTGCGGCCTTCTCGGCGGCCACGCCATTGTCGTTCTGGCGGTCCAAGCTGAATCCGGCCTTGGCCATCCCGGCAAGCAGGCGGAAGAAAGTCGCACGCGCGTTATCTGCCAAATGAGCAGCCACGTCATGGACGCTCCACCCATCGCACAGGGAGGGAACTTCCCACTGATCCGGATCCAAAGTTCCCAGATCATCGATCAGGGCCAGGCGTTCGGCATGCACCAATGGCCAGATTTCACTGGCTGGAATTTTGCTCATGCTCCAGCTTGGAGGTTCGGCTGCCGGCTAGTCAACCGAGCCCGGAACCAGCGGGGGCGCGCTGGCCGAATGCAGCTCCTAGACTTGGTGGCGGCGAGGGGAACGCACCGCTTCGATTCCGCGGCAGACCACATAGATCACGAACGAAATCGTGGTCACATATGGACTGATCGGCAAGGAACCAGCCAACGCAAGAAGGATGCCGCCCACGACAGCCAGTTCCGCGAACACGATGGAGAGCACGACGGTGATGACCGGATTGGAGCTCACACGCATGGCGGCTGCGGCGGGCGTGATCAGCAGCGCCAGCACCAGCAAGGCACCGACCACTTGAATCGTCACCGCTACAGCCAGCGCCAGGATCATCATGAAGACGATGGACAGGCCAGCCGTGCGCACGCCCCGGGCATTGGCAACCACCGGGTCCACCGAAGCGAAGGTCAGCGGACGCCAAATAACCAGCAGCGCGATCACTACCACCGCCGAAAGGACCAGCATTCCTGTCAATTGCACGTCATCCACGGCCACGATCTGGCCGGTCAGCAGGCCAAACTTATTGGCGCTTCGCCCCTCATACAGCGAAAGGAACAAGATGCCCAGGCCAAGGCCGAAAGGCATCAGCACGCCGGTGATGGAATTCCGGTCCCTCGCCCGGGTTCCGAGAATGCCAAGGATCAGCGCCGCGATCATGGACCCGAACACCGAGCCAGTCACCACGTCGGCTCCGATGAGCAAGGCGAAGGCCGCCCCCGCAAAGGACAGCTCAGCGATGCCGTGCACGGCGAAAGCCATGTCCCGCATCATGATGAAGATGCCGATCAGACCGCCAACCACGCCCAGAACTGCACCGGCAATCAGGGAATTGGTCACCAGCGGAAGCAGCAGTCCGTAATCCTGGAAGTTGAACGCCTTCTCGATGAGATCCGAAAAGTCCATGTCCTGCTCCTACTTTCCGGTCTCTAGATCGATTTCTTCAACGTGGTCGTGCCCATCGGCTGGCAATGCCCGATTGCCATCGCCCGAGACCACCACGATGCGGCCATTGACCCGCAGCACCTCGACCGGAGCACCGTAAAGTTCGGTGAGCACCGCAGACTGCATGACTTCATCCACGCTGCCCAGATGGAAGCGGCCTTCGGCCAGGTACAGGACGCGGTCGACATAGGGCAGGATCGGGTTGATCTCGTGCGTCACGAAGACTACCGCGCTGCCGCGCTCTGCGGCCTGGCGGTGTATCACTTCGCTGATCGCCTGCTGGTGATTGAGGTCCAGGGAGAGCAGCGGCTCGTCGCATAGCAGTACCCGGGGATCACTGGCCAAAGCCTGCGCTGCGCGCAGGCGCTGCTGCTCGCCTCCGGAAAGGTCGGACACCGCACGGTTGGCGTAGGCGGTAGCGCCGACCAGTTCCAGCAGTTCGTCGACCTTGTTGCGCACGGCCCTGCGGGCCACGCGAATCCCGGGCCGGGTTCCATCCAGTCCCAGTGCGACCAGGTCGCGAGCGCGCAGGGGAACGTTGTCCCCGAAGGGGCGCTGCTGCGGGATCAACCCCACGGCAGCCGACCCCCGGCGCACGGCCTCCCCGGCGATCGAGACCCTGCCTCGATTGAGCGCGGTGGTGCCGAGCATCGTGTTGATGAAGCTGGTCTTGCCCGAGCCGTTGGGCCCTAGAACTGCAAGGAACTCCCCCGCCGCTATGGATAGGTTGAGTTCATCCCAGAGCACGCGGGAGCCATAGGCAAGGCGCGCGTCTTCAAACCTGACGATGGGGGTCTCTGTCATTGACTGCTTTCTGGATTGCGCTGGCTGAGGATGGGCCGGCAACGAAATACTGCGGCACCCGCAATGGGTGCCGCAGTCAATCGTATCAGTTGCGAGTCATTCGCAATATGCACTCTGGGGTGAGCTTGAGCTAATTTGCCCGTTTTTCGCTGCGAGGCGGGTTGACGCGTTTTCGCGTGGTATCGGTGATTTCACCGACCAGCACCTCGATCACGTCCTCCAGGAAGAGCACGCCGAGCGTTGCCCCCGACTCGTCGACAACCGCCGAAAGGTGGTTGCCTTCCTGCCGCATCGCTTCCAGGGCGGCCTCGATTTCGGTGTCCTGCTCCAACCGGCCCAGCGGGTGCAATGGCAAATCAAGCAGTGGCTGCGTGGAGTGGGCATCATCGATGAGCATCACGTCCTTCACGTGCCAGTAGCCCACCGGAACCTCGTTTTTGGTGATCACCATGCGCGAGAATCCGGTCTTGCCGACCTTCTTCTCGAAAGCGCGCGCGGTGGTCTGCCCGTATTCCAAGGTGAACAGGTCATCCAGCGGAACCATGCAGCTGCGTGCGGTAACCGAGGAGAATTCCAGCGCTTTGGTCAAGCGTGCGGCATCGTCCTCATCCAGCGCGCCTTCCTCGGATGAAGCATCGATGATCGATCGGACTTCAGCGGCGGTATACGAGCTGGCCACCTCATCCTTCGGTTCAATACCGAAAGCGTGCAGCACCAGGTTCGCCACGCCATTGAGCGACGCCGTAATCGGCTTGAGCACCTTGGACAGGCCGACCAGTGGCATGGCCAGCAGCAGCACGGCCTTGTCCGCAACGGAAACCGAAATGTTCTTCGGCACCATTTCGCCGAAGGTCACGTGCAGGAAGGTCACCACGATCAAGGCAATCAGGAACGCTACGGTGTCCGCAGCGGATTCGGCCATGCCGATCATGGTCAGCGGTTCGGCCAGCAGGTGGTGGATCGCCGGCTCCGAAATATTCAGGATCAGCAGCGAGCAAACGGTAATGCCCAACTGGCACACCGCGAGCATGATCGAAACATGCTCCATGGCGTACAGCGCGATCTTTGCCCGCTTATTGCCCTCGTCGGCCAAGGGTTCAATCTGCGAACGACGCGCACTCATCACCGCGAATTCGCCGGCAACGAAGAAGGCATTGCCAGCCAGCAGGACAATCAGCCAGACCAGGCCCATGAAGTCATTCATTGCCATCCTCCTGCACTGCTGGTTCGAAACGAACCTGCGAGATGCGGCGGCCATCGAGCTCGGTCACCGTGAAGGTGCCATGCTCGGTGGCGACGCGGTCATTGAGTTCAGCCAAGCGGCCCAATTCGGCGAGCATGAAGCCGCCGATGGTTTCGTAGGTCGACTCTTCCGGGATGACGTCCGTATCGAAGTTCTCGTTGATCTGGTCCGGGCGGTACATGCCCGGGAACAGCCAGTTGCCGTCGGGCTGGGTGACGGCCTCCTCCTCGTCCTCGTCGTGCTCATCGGAAACTTCGCCGACGATTTCTTCGACCAGGTCTTCAAGGGTCACCAGTCCAGCGGTTCCACCGTATTCGTCCATCACGATCGCGACCTGGAATTCGGCGGCGCGCAACTGCTCAAGCAGCACATCCAGGTGAATGGTTTCCGGAACGTACAGCGCGTCGCGGGCGAACTCGCCGACCTGCAGCGCTGCGCGGCGTTCGCGGGGCACCGAGACAATTGCCTTGACGTGGCAGATACCCTGGATTTCATCGGTGGATCCGGTGGTGACCGGGAAACGCGAGAAGCCGGTGTCCGCGCTGACCTCGATCAGCTCGGAAAGGGCCGCCTCGGAATCAATGGTGGACATCGAGGTTCGCGGGGTCATCACGTCGGCGGCGGTGCGCTCGGAGAATTCAATGGTGGATTCCACGAAGCGAGCGGTCTGCACATCCAAGGTGCCCAGCTGAGCCGAACGGCGGACCAGCGATGCCAGTTCCTGCGAGGAGCGGGCCGCGGAGATTTCTTCCTTGGCTTCGAGTCCGAAGAACTTGCGCAGTACCGCATTCGAGAAGCCGTTGAGCACGATGATGGCCGGCTTGAAGATGGCGGTGAAAACCAGCTGCGGGCGGGCCAGCAGCTTGCCAACCTTCATCGCCTGGGCAATTGCCATGTTCTTCGGGACCAGTTCGCCGATCAGCATCGAAAGCAAAGTGGCAACGACCATCGAGATCACCACGGCAATGGCCAGCGAACTTGCGGCCGGAATGCCGAATTGTTCCATCAACGGCTCGAGCAGCGCGCTCATTGCGGGTTCAAGCACGTAGCCGGTCAGCAGCGTGGTCAGCGTAATGCCCAGCTGGCAGCTGGACAGCTGGGTAGAGAGGGAGGTGAGGCACTGCAGCAGCGGCTTGGCGCCACGCTCGCCGTCATTTACGGCACGCTGCACGGTGCTTTTATCCAGGGCGACCAAGGAGAATTCCACGGCCACGAAGAAGCCGGTGCCGAGAATCAGCAGCAGGCCGAAAAGTATTGAGAGCCATTCCATAGGCGTTTACCGCCGCCTATTCACTGGCGTGCGAAGTTCAGTTCCAGTGCCGACAGGGCGGCAACTAGAAGGCTCCAAAAGGGAGGCGGAACTTCCTGAACATGGACTGTTGTGGCCGGCACTGCGCCCTTGGGCGGCACACCGGCTTGGAGAGTGGGATTCCATAGTGCGAATTAGTCTATCGAACGAAGGGCCATTGCGCACCACTTCGACACATGCTCGCCCAGCGGTGCTTTGGATACGCTGAACGGCATGTTAGGCGCAACACTTTCGTGACATTACATACGTGCCGTGGCCAAGTGGGCGGAAAAGTCACTAGACTGGTGCGCAGGTCTAGAAATCTTGTGGGCCGCAGTGGTCGTATCACGTCCTCGAAAGACCACCGGCTCAAGCTAGAACAACGTAGAAATCAGGGAAGAGGCGTTGCACGTGCCAGAGCAAGCACACCACCGACTTACTGAAGAGTTTGGTGGAAACGAGTGGCTAGTAGACGAGCTGTTCGAACAGTATCTCGTCGACAAGAACTCGGTAGATAAGAAATGGTGGGATATTTTCGAATCTCTCGCCGCCGAAAAGAAGGCACCAGCAGCACCGGCAGCGCAGCCGGCGCCAGCAGCGGCAGCACCTGCCGCAGCGTCTGCAGCCAACGGGCAGGGTGCGCCACGCGCCGCAGCCCAGGCCCGTGCCTCCGAACCAGCACCGGCTGCCAAGGCAGCACCAGCTCCGGCCGCTGAAGCCAAGAAGGCCGAGCCAGCACTGAAGACTGCGCCGATCCCGGCACAGGCTCCGAAGGCTACGCCGTCCACCGAACTTTTCGGTGAGGAAAAGCGCACCCCGCTGCGTGGACCAATGAAGGCCATCGCAACCAACATGGATGCCTCCCTCACCGTGCCTACCGCCACCACCGTGCGTGCCGTACCGGCCAAGGTGATGATCGACAACCGCATTGTCATCAACAACCATCTCAAGCGTGCTCGCGGCGGCAAGATCTCCTTCACCCACCTGATCGGCTTCGCCGTGATCCGTGCGCTGAAGCAGATCCCGTCGATGAACGTCACCTACGACGTGATCGACAAGAAGCCAACTGCGATCCAGCCAGCCCACGTGAACTTCGGCATCGCGATCGACATGCCGAAGCCGGATGGCACCCGCATGCTGGCCGTGCCGAACATCAAGGCTGCCGAGACCCTGAGCTTCAACGAGTTCTGGGCCACCTACGAAGACCTGATCAAGCGCGCCCGCGGCAACAAGCTGACCGCTGACGACTACGCAGGCACCACCGTTTCGCTGACCAACCCAGGCGGCATCGGCACCGTTCACTCGGTTCCACGCCTGTCCAAGGGCCAGGCCGCGATCATCGGCGTTGGCGCACTGGAATACCCGGCAGAGTACCGCGGCTCCTCGGAGAAGACCGTGGCCGCCCTGGGTATCGGCAAGCACATCACCCTGACCTCCACTTACGACCACCGCGTCATCCAGGGTGCAGGTTCGGGCGAATTCCTGAAGCTGGTCGAGTCGCTGCTGCTGGGCGAGCAGGGTTTCTACGACGAGATCTTCGAGCAGCTGCGCATCCCTTACGAGCCGGTTCGCTGGGCCGTTGACAACCAGGTCGACATCGACCTGCAGGTCAACAAGGTTGCCCGCATCCAGCACCTGATCAACTCCTACCGCGTGCGCGGCCACCTGATGGCCGATACCAACCCGCTGGAATACGTCCAGCGCAAGCACCCGGACCTGGACATCAATTCCTACGGCCTGACCCTGTGGGATCTGGACCGCGAATGGCTGGCCGGCGGCCTGGGCGGCAAGGACCGCGGCCTGCTGCGCGACATCCTCGGCGTGCTGCGCGATGCCTACTGCCGCACCATCGGCACCGAGTACATGCACCTGCAGAACCCCGAAGAGCGCGAATGGTTCCAGGCCAAGCTGGAATCCGGCTACGCCAAGCCAAGCCGCGAAGAGCAGCTGCGCATCCTGAGCAAGCTGAACTCCGCAGAGGCCTTCGAGACCTTCCTGCAGACCAAGTTCGTTGGCCAGAAGCGCTTCTCGCTGGAAGGCGGCGAATCGCTGATTCCACTGCTGGATGCGATCATCTCCGACGCAGCCGACGAGCAGCTGGACGAGGTCGCCATCGGCATGGCCCACCGCGGCCGCCTGAACGTGCTGACCAACATCGCCGGGAAGACCTACGCACAGGTCTTCCGCGAATTCGAAGGCACCGCTACCCCGGGCTCGGTCCAGGGTTCGGGCGACGTGAAGTACCACCTGGGCACCGAGGGTTCGTACACCTCGGATGCCGGCAACCAGACCAAGATCTACCTGGCTGCCAACCCATCGCACCTGGAAGCAGTCGATCCAGTGCTCGAGGGCATCACCCGCGCCAAGCTGGACCGCCTGAACCAGAAGAACACCGTACTGCCGATCCTGGTTCACGGCGATGCCGCATTCGCAGGCCAGGGCGTTGTCTCCGAGGTACTGGCCATGAGCCAGCTGCCGGGCTACAAGACCGGCGGCACCGTGCACGTGATCGTGAACAACCAGATCGGCTTCACCACCGCGCCGAGCTCCTCGCGCTCCTCGGTGTACGCAACCGACGTTGCACGCACCGTGCAGGCTCCGATCTTCCACGTCAACGGGGATGACCCGGAGGCAGTGGTGCACGTGGGCCAGCTGGCCTTCGAGTACCGCCAGAAGTTCGGCAAGGACGTCGTCATCGACCTGGTGTGCTACCGCCGCCGCGGCCACAACGAGGGCGATGACCCTTCGATGACCCAGCCGATCATGTACAACCTGATCGAAGCCAAGCGCTCGACCCGCAAGCTGTACACCGAGGCCCTGGTGGGCCGCGGCGACATCACGCAGGAAGAAGCCGAGAACGTGCTGGCCGAGTACAAAGAGAACCTGGAGCGCATCTTCGCCGAGACGCATGCGGCCCAGACTTCGCCGATCCCGATCATCACCCCGGGCTCGACCATCAACGACCTGGAGAAGCCATTCGCCCAGGCTGCCGACGAGAACACCGTCGACGGCGCACGCGGCTCGGCCATCACCGCCCAGACGCTGGCGAAGATTGGTGCCGCCCACCTGGATATCCCGGCCGGCTTCACCATGCACACCAAGCTGAAGTCGCTGCTCGAGCGCCGCGAGAAGATGTCCCGCGAAGGCGGCATCGACTGGGGCTTCGCAGAACTGGCAGCCCTGGGCACCTTGACCATGGAAGGCGTGCCGGTCCGCCTGGCAGGCCAGGACTCGCGCCGCGGCACCTTCGTGCAGCGCCACGCAGTCTTCCACGACCGCGAGAACGACACCGAGTGGTACCCGCTGCACCACCTGGCCGAAGACCAGGCACCGCTGTGGATCTACGACTCCCTGCTCTCCGAATACGCCGCGCTCGGCTTCGAGTACGGCTACTCGGTAGAACGCCCGGATGCACTGGTCATGTGGGAAGCGCAGTTCGGCGACTTCGTCAATGGCGCGCAGACCGTGATCGACGAGTTCATCTCCTCCGCAGAGCAGAAGTGGTCGCAGTCCTCCTCGCTGGTCATGCTGCTGCCGCACGGCTACGAAGGCCAGGGCCCGGACCACTCCTCGGCCCGCATCGAGCGCTTCTTGCAGCTGTGCGCCGAAAACAACATGGTCGTTGCCCAGCCTTCCACCGGTGCAAACCACTTCCACCTGCTGCGCCGCCAGGCCTACGCCCGTCCGCGCAAGCCGCTGATCGTCTTCACCCCGAAGCAGCTGCTTCGCCTGAAGGCCGCGGCCAGCTCGGTAGAGGACTTCACCACCGGAGGCTTCCGCGAGGTCATCGGCGATGCGTCGATCACCGATGCGAACGCCGTGGACAAGGTGCTGCTGTGCTCGGGCCGCGTCTACTACGATCTGCTGGCCGCTCGCACGAAGACGAACGACACCAAGACCGCACTGGTACGCGTCGAGCAGCTCTACCCGGCTCCGGCCGAGCAGATCGCTGCCGAACTGGCCAAGTACCCGAACGCCGAGGTGGCTTGGGTCCAGGACGAGCCTGCGAACCAGGGTCCATGGCCGTTCTTCGGCTTGTACGTTGCACCGGCACTGCAGCAGAAGATCACCTTGATCTCCCGCCCGGCATCGGCTGCGACCTCCGCTGGCAATGCAAAGCGCCACGACGCAGAAAACGCAGTGCTGATCCAGCAGGCTTTCGCCCGCTAGACCGCATCGCCTGAACGCTGCTGGCCAACTGTTGCCGGCGAACTATCCGGGGGTTCCACCTCGGAGGTTCGCCGGCAACAGCGCTTTAACCCCGGCGCTGGTTTTTCGCAGGGAATTGTGGGGTTTAACCAATGACCGCCTCCCCCGATGCCAGCGTTCCGACTGCTAAGGTGGGGAGCGATTCATCATTTTTGAGCCAACGAAAGGTCGCCCAGTTGGAGTTACGCACAATCCGAATTACCGCAATCGGAGATGAGCTACTGGCCGGACATGGCGACCCGCGGGGCCTGGGCTGGTTCGGCCGCGTCATGGCCCGCACCCAGGATCCGGCACTGCGCCTGCAGTCCTTCGTCCTGGCTTCCCCGGCCGAGGGATCCGAAGCGCTGGCCGAACGCTGGCTGGGGGAAGCCTCCCGCCGATTCAGCGACCAATACGAAAACCGCCTGGTCATCGCGCTCTCGGACCGCGACGTCGATCTGGATGTCACCACCGCGCGCAGCCGGCTGAATCTGGCCAACATCCTGGATTCGGCTTCGCAGATGAACATCAAGGCCTTGCTGGTCGGCCCGGCCCCGGGCCTGGATGATGCGCGCAACCAGCGCGTGGCAGAACTGAACCGCGTCTACTCGGATGTGGCGCTGCGCCGCAACCACCACTACGTCGATACTTTCACGCCCCTGCGTTCCCATGCCCAGTGGCGTGCCGATCTGAACGCTTCCGGCGGGGTGCCCGGCCAGGCAGGCTACGGGCTGATGGCCTGGCTGGTGCTGCACCGCGGCTGGTATTCCTGGCTGGAGTTGCCTGAGCCAGGCGAGGGCTAGGGACCGCCGGTCCGTTAGGAAAATGGGCCGGAAGTGTGAAAGACTATGAGCCGGCCCGAATTTTCGGGAAGCAATATTGTTCCCTCTAAGGAGTCACCATGTCGAAGCGCGCTCGTAAGCGTCGCGATCGCAAGCGTGGCGGTGCCAACCACGGCAAGCGCCCAAACAGCTAAGCGAAGCGAACAAAAAAGAACCCCGTACCCTTCGAGATTAACTCGGAAGATACGGGGTTTCTCTTTGCCGTGCTAGTGGCCTGATTCCACGCGGATCTGCGAGATCCGCGCGATGATGCTGGCCTTCAAGGTCTGCGGGGCATGCTCCTGGCAGCTGCGGCGCACCACCGAGCGGATGATGCACTCCAGATCGTACTGCTCGGTGCATTCCGGGCAGCCATCCAGATGGGACTTGACCTCCTTGAGGTCATCGAGCGTCAGCGCTCCGTCGAGGTACTCGTAGATGCGGACGATGCGGTCATCGGCGCAATCACCCATTGAATTGCAATCCATCTTATTTCGCTCCTCGGTCAGCCTTGGCGGCACTCTTGCTCTGGGTGCCGGTGGCGATCCCACGATCTGCTGCGTAATCGGCCAGCAGTTCCCTCAAGTTTTTCCGTCCGCGATGCAACCGGGACATCACGGTGCCGATCGGCACGCCCAGGATCTCGCTGGCTTCCTTGTAGCTGAAGCCCTCGACATCCACGAAGTAGACGGCCATGCGGAAATCCTCGCCGATCGACTGCAGCGCGGCTTTCACATCCGAATCCGGAAGATGGTCCAACGCCTCGGCCTCGGCTGAGCGCAAGCCGGTCGGCGAATGCTCCATCGCCTGGGCCATCTGCCAATCCTCGACCGTATCGGTGGAAGTGCGCAGCGGCTCGCGTTGGCGCTTGCGGTACAAATTGATGTACGTGTTGGTCAGGATGCGGTACAACCAGGCCTTCAGGTTGGTGCCCGGCTTGTACTGGTGGAAGGCGGAATAGGCCTTGGTGTAGGCCTCCTGCACCAAATCCTCGGCATCCGACGGGTTGCGCGCCATGCGCAGGGCAGCCGAATAGAGCTGGTCCACGTACTGCATCGCGTCACGCTCGAAGCGTTCGCGGCGCTGCTGCTCGGACTCGGAGGCCACATCGGGCAAATTCTCGTCCACACTCTTGTTGTTCATCACTGCCGAGTCTACGCGTTCGAACGGCTTTATGCGCGTGCCAGCGCGGGCCCGGGCCGGCCGCGGTTGCTCGGCGACGGCGCAAGCGGTGCCGCCGGCGTTTGAAGTGTCCTGTCGTATCGTCACAGTAGGTATAACCAGCGGAGCTAAAGCCTTATTCCCGCACCGATCTCGGCTAGAATTAGGCAGTGGGCGCACAGTACTTGCGGTACTGCCAGCGGCCCCGAATTGAAGCCTCGAGCCTAAGGATCTACCAATCAGCACTGCAAGCGCCCCCGGGAGCCCCCTCGATCAGCTGCACGACGCAGAAAAGAACTGGTGGGCAGCGCCCTATGCCGCCGCCGGACTGGATGCAACCGTCCCGGTGCCAGCTTCGAAGTCGCTGACCAACCGGTATCTGATCCTTGCGGCCCTGGCCTCCTCGCCATCCACGATCCACAACACGCTGATCAGCCGCGACACCGAGCTGATGCTCAGCGCCCTGGCCGGATTCGGGGTCGGGATCAAGCGCACCGAGCAGGCCGACGGCTCCACCACCGTGGACATCACCCCGGGCCAGCTGGCCGCCGGACCGCTGGCGATCGACTGCGGCTTGGCGGGCACGGTGATGCGCTTCGTTCCCCCATTGGCTGCCGTCGCCGGCGCCAAGGTGGCCTTCGACGGCGACGCCGCGGCCCGCGTGCGGCCCATGGCCCCGGTACTGGACGCGCTGGCAGCCTTGGGCGCCCGCATCGACTACGCCGGGAGCACCGGCATGCTGCCCTTCACCATTGATGCCAGCGAGCTGAAGCAGGATGCCGAAGTGGTCATCGACGCGTCGGGCAGCTCCCAGTTCATCTCCGCGCTGCTGCTGGTTGGCCAGGCACTGCCCGGCGGGCTGAAGCTGCGCGCCGCGCCGGGGCCTATCGCTTCCCCGGACCACATCGCGATGACCGTCCAGACCCTGCGCGATTTGGGCGTAGAGGTAAGCGTCGATGCCGACGCGCGCCGCTGGAGCATCGCCCCGGGCCAGTTGGCGGGCTTCACCGTCACCGTGGAACCGGACCTGTCCAACGCCGGACCGTTCCTGGCCGCCGCGCTGGCGAGCCATGGCACCGTGCGCGTGCCCTTCTGGCCTGCCAGGACCACCCAGGTCGGCGGCAAGTGGGTAGAAATACTGGCCGCGATGGGAGCGGAAGTCAGCCACGGCGGCGACGGCGTGCTCACCGTGCGCGGAACCGGAGTCATCCGCGGCATCGACTACGCCGATGCCTCCGAGCTGGCCCCTACCCTGGCAGCACTGTGCGTGCTGGCCGATTCGCCGAGCAAGCTGACCGGCATCGGGCACCTGCGCGGCCATGAAACCGATCGGCTGGCCGCGCTGGAAACCGAATTGTCCAAGGTGGGCGCCAGAATCACCGCCACCGCGGACGCGCTGGAAATCGTTCCCGGAGCCCTGCAGGCAGCGGATATCGATTCCTACGAGGACCATCGCATGGCGACCGCCGGTGCCCTGCTGGGCCTGGCCATCGACGGGGTGCGCGTGGAAAACATCGCCACCACCGCCAAGACCATGCCGGATTTCCCGCAGCTATGGTCCCGCATGGCGGCTACCGCAAAGGGCCAGGGCTAATGCGCTACTCCGACTACGACGAATCCTCGGTCCGCGTCCGCCCCAACAAGAAGGGCAGCCGTCCGCGCACCAAGGACCGCCCGGCCTACGAACAGGCGGTCATCGGCCGCATCATCACCGTGGACCGCGGCCGCTACACCGCAATCCTGGATGAGGACACCGCCACGGAGCGCATCGTCATCGCCGCCCGGGCCCGCGAGCTGCGCCGCCAGGCGATCGTGCCCGGGGACCTGGTGGGACTGGTGGGCGACACCTCCGGAAAGCCCGATACCCTGGCCCGGCTGATCCGCATCGAAGAGCGCACCACGCTGCTGCGCCGCAGCGCCGACGACACCGACGCCACCGAGCGCGTGGTCGTCGCCAATGTCGACAAGCTGGTCATCGTCGTGGCCGCCGCCAATCCCGAGCCGCGCACCGGCTTCGTGGACCGCGCGCTGGTCGCCGCCTTCGACGCCGGCATCCAGCCGGTGCTGTGCGTGACCAAGGCGGATGTGAAGGATCCGGCCGACTTCCTCAAGCACTACGAGGGACTGGAGTTCCCCGTGGTCATCTCCCGCACCACCACTGCCGACGCCTCCGGCGTGGACGCGCGCGGCGCCGACGGTTCCAGCGCCCGGCTGGATGCCGGCGCGCTGGCCGAACTCGAAGAGATCCTCTCCGGCTGCGTCTCGGTAGTGCTGGGCCACTCCGGAGTAGGCAAGTCCACCCTGGTCAACGCCCTGACCGGTTCGACCCGCGCCACCGGGCACGTCAACGCGGTCACCGGCCGCGGACGCCATACCTCGTCCAACGCCCTGGCCCTGCGCCTGGGCGACACCCCTGGATCCTGGCTGATCGACACCCCCGGCATCCGTTCTTTCGGGCTGGGACTGGTAGACCGGGACAATATCCTGGCCGCCTTCGAGGACCTGGCAGAAATCGCCACCGGCTGCCCGCGCGGTTGCACCCATGCCGCCGGCGAGGCGGGCTGCGCGCTGGAAGCCTGGGCCGAAAATGCCGAAGGCACCCAGGCCGCTGACCGGTTGGCCTCCTACCGCCGGCTGGTCACCACCGAGGAAACCACGCACGAAAAGGAGCTCGGCGCGCTCTAGGCGCCCGCAACACCATGGCTGAATACACCCTGCAGCAAGATCTCGACTTCGCCCTGGCTCTGGCCGGGAAGGTCGACGCCTTCACCCTGGCCCGCTACGGCGCCAACGACCTGGTGGTCGAATCCAAGCCGGACATGACCCCGGTCTCCGACGCCGACCGCGGCGCCGAGCAGCTGATCCTGGCCGAGCTGGCCGCCCACCGCCCCGATGATTCGGTGCTCGGCGAAGAATTCGGCGTGCACGGAACCGGCTCCCGGCGCTGGGTCATCGACCCGATCGACGGCACCAAGAACTTCGTGCGCCGCGTACCCGTCTGGGCCACGCTGATCGCGCTGGAGATCGACGGCGAACCGGTGCTGGGAGTCATCTCCGCCCCGGCCATGACCCGCCGCTGGCATGCCGCGAGCGGCCTGGGCGCGTACGTCACCGAACCGGGTGCCACCGCCGGTACCACCGCCACCCGCCAGATCAAGGTCTCCTCGGTGAGCGAGCTGTCTGACTCCTCGTTGGCCTACGCCTCGCTGAACGGCTGGAAGGAGGCCGGCAAGCTCGAGGGCTTCCTGGAACTGCTGGATACCGCGTGGCGCACCCGCGGCTACGGGGATTTCCTGTCCTACGCGCTGCTGGCCGAAGGCGCGGTCGATGCGGCCTTCGAACCCGAACTGGAGCTCTACGACATGGCCGCCCTGGTGCCGGTGGTACGCGAAGCCGGGGGCCGCTTCACCTCGGTGGCCGGAGAAGAGGGCTGCCATGGCGGCAACGCCCTGGCCACCAACGGCAAGCTGCACGAGGCGATCCTTCCCTACCTGAACCGCAGCTAGGCAGCACGAGGACGATGGCAACCGCACGACGCGGGCCGGCCGGGCTGACCACCAGCGAAGAGGACTACCTCAAGGCGGTGTACCTGCTCACCGAATGGGAAGACACCGACGTGGGCACCGGCGCGCTGGCCGACCAGCTGGGCTTGTCCCCTGCCTCGGCCACCGCCATGGTGCAGAAGCTCGCAGCCAAGCACCTGGTCCATCACGTGCCGCGCGGGGCCATTACGCTCAGCGGCACCGGCCGGCGCGAGGCCTTGCGCATGGTGCGCCGCCACCGCCTGCTGGAAACCTTCCTGCGTGATGAGCTGGGCTACGGCTGGGACGAGGTGCATGACGAGGCCGAGGCCCTGGAGCACACCGTCACCGACCGCTTCATCAACGCCCTGGAAGCCCGGCTGGGCCACCCGCGCCACGATCCGCATGGCGACGCGATTCCCAGCGCGGAAGGGGAACTGCCGGTCTCCGGGGCCATCCGGCTTGACCGCTTCTCCGGTGCCCGGGCCGTCATCGACCGGATCAGCGATGAAGACCCCCAGTTCCTGCGTCGTGCCGCCGCCCAGGGGCTGGTTCCCGGGGCGGTCATCGAGCTGCCGCATCAGCTGGATTTCATTGAGGCTTCGCTGATCTGGGTGCGCAAAGCCTAGCTGATTGCCGGCTGTGCAAGAATTAAAAGCAGCGACGCGCTGCACGGTGCGCCCCACTGCCAAAGGGAGGGCCATTGGAGACACGACCGATCATCCTGGGCATCCCGGATCGCCTCGATCCCCACGTTCTGGACGCAGCCGCAGACCTCGCCGGCGCGCTCGGAGCGCGGTTGCTTTGCGTCCACGTGGATCCCACCCGCTATCCGCTCGAAGAGCTTCCCGATGGCACCATCCGCAGCGCACCGCTGGATCCCGAATCCGGGGACGAAGCAATTGAGCGTTTCCCGGCACGGCTTCTGCAGCAGCTCGAAGCCCAGCTCGGCGGATCGGGACTGGAATGGCAGGCGCATGCCGCGGCCGGTGGCCCCGGTCAGCAGCTGTCGCATCTTGCCCTGCAGCATGATGCGGCGCTGATTGTGCTCGGGGTTCGGGAGCGTTCTATGGCCAACACTATTGGGGAACTGCTCAACGGTTCGGTAGCGGTGCATCTAACCCATCGACAGCGCCATCCGGTGCTCCTCATCCCGCCACGCCGCGCAGAACAGATTCGCAATTCATGACCCGTCCGCCAACACCCATGGCCCAGCGCCCCGCGCAGGGTTCCTTCTTCAACCCGCGTTTCCTGCTGCTGGTATTTCTTGGTGGCGCTGCCGGTACTGCCTGCCGGCAAGGCCTGGGCCTGCTGCTGCCAGATCCCGGCGGTTTCCCGATCGCGATTTTCCTAGCCAACATGCTGGGGGCGTTCCTGCTCGGCCTGCTGCTCGAGGCGCTTTCGCATCCCGGCCTCGACGAGGGCAAGCGTCACCGGCTGCGGCTGCTGCTGGGCACCGGTTTCCTGGGCGGCTTCACGACCTACAGCGCGCTGGCCACCGGCAGCATGCAGATGTTCGCATCCGGCGCAGCGCTCCATGCCCTGGGTTACGCACTGTTCACGGTGTTCTTCGGTGCATTGGCAACCTGGTGCGGAATCGCCGCCGGTGCTAGGCGCATGGCCCGGAAATCGGGAGGGCTTCACTAGTGCTCTCCCCCGGCTTATTTCTTATCGTTGCGCTCTGCGGCGGCCTTGGCGCCTGCCTGCGTTTCGTGGTCGATGCCCTGATCAAGCGGTGGCTTCCGGCCCCGCTGCCCTGGGGCACGATCCTGGTCAATCTCTCCGGCTCCTTCGCGCTGGGTGCGCTGACCGGGCTGATGGCCCAGCAGTTGTTGTCGGCGCAATGGCTTGCGGCCATAGGTTCAGGACTGCTCGGCGGCTACACGACGTTTTCGGCGGCCAGTTTCGAAACTGTCCGGCTGCTCCAGGCCGGCCGCCTCGCAGCCAGCCTGGCCAATGCATTGGGGACCCTCGCTGGAGCGGTGCTCGCGGCATTGCTCGGCTACCACGTCGCTGGGCACTTCTAGCCGCAAACGAAAAAATGCCAAGCCTTTCGGCTTGGCATTCCATCAGTTCTAGCGTGCTGCCCGGCGTCCCTTGGGAGCACCCGCTCGTGCCCGGCTCGGAACTTGCTTCGGTGGCTGCTTGGTTCGATCGTGCGGGACCACGTATCCGCCGGTGGCGATGACCAGAATGGCGCTGATGCCGGTCAACGCAAGCATTCCGATGGCCCAAATCTGGGATTGATCGTAGAAGGAATGGTCGACGCTCAGCCACAGCACGTAGGCTCCGATGAGGTAAATGATATGGACCAGGAGCAGACGGGTTCGCAGCCTCAACTTGATGACGGCTTTCGGCGAGAAGAAAATCGACCAGAGGATCAGCAGCGGGACAACTACTACAAGGATTGCTGGAATTGTCGGCCATGGGATGAAAGCGATAGCGGCTAGTGCCGCGGCGAAAAGCAATCCTACTTCCAAGAGGAAGGCAACTGCCGCATAGCTTGCTGAAAGGAAAGGCGATACCCGCTGGGAACTGTTTTTACCCATCGACTTCAATCTCACTCCGTTTCTGCACACGCTGTCGTTTCGAAAGCCTTGGACTTTCATTTCAAGTCTATGTGTAAATTCTCCATCCCGCGAACAGGCTCGCGATGTGACTGCGGACTCCGAAACAAACAAAAAGCTCCGGAGCCAGACCTATGGGCCTGGCTCCGGAGCTGGATATTGTGGAGATGGGGAGAATTGAACTCCCGTCCGATGTGGTGTTGCCAGGTCTTCTCCGGGCGCAGTTTGCTGCGGATTTTCTCTGCCCCAACCATCACGCAAACATGTGGTTGATCCGGGCACAGTTGCCTAAATGTGTATCCAGAAGCGGCAACATCCGCTGGATACATTGGCTATCTAAATGACGTTAGGAACAGGGGCGATAGCGTCCCCTGGCTAACGGACCGTCTGGCTGCTTAGGCAGCGAGAGCGAAGTCAGTGCGCTTTGATTCGGCACTTATTGGTTTGCAAAGGGCGTTTACGAGATAACTTTGCGTCCTCGGCCCGCTTCATCTGTCGCGACTCACACCGTCGAAACCGATCATCCCCGTATTTTGTTGTCAGTCCCGGTCTCCCGGGTACAACCACACCCTAGGGCGTGTCTACCAATCATAGCGCACTGCCCGGGTTTCCCCCAATGCGAAATGCGCCACAAGCTAGCCTTATGCGTTTCCGCGGTTGCGTTCGCGCATGGCACGCAACGCCTCGCGATTATCCTGCTTTTCCCTCAAGGTCTGGCGCTTGTCGTATTCGCGCTTACCGCGGGCAACGCCGATCTCCAGCTTCGCCCGACCGGATTTGAAGTACAAGCTCAGCGGGACGACGGTCAGGCCGGCTTCACTGATTTTGCGTTCGATCTTGAGCAGTTCCTGGCGGTGCAGCAAGAGCTTGCGGCGACGACGGGCCGCGTGATTGGTCCACGATCCATTGAGGTACTCGGGGATGTAGACGTTCTCGATGTACAGCTCGCCACGGTAGAACTGGCCGAAACCGTCAACCAGCGAGGCCTTGCCTTCGCGAAGCGACTTCACCTCAGTACCCGTGAGCACCATGCCAGCTTCGAAGGTGTCGAGTATTTCGAAATCGTGGCGCGCCTTGCGGTTGCTCGCGATTACTCGATCTTCTTGATTCTTCTTAGCCACGTTACTCCTTGCATGTCGCGGGCGGATTCCCGCGCACAGATTACAAGTCTAGCGCTAGAGAAGTCCCAAGGGGTTCACATGTGAACCATTGATGATCGTTTCGAAGTGCAGATGGCAGCCGGTCGAATTGCCGGTGGTGCCAACGTAGCCTATAACCTGGCCCTGCTTCACATGCTGGCCGACGCTTACCGCGATGCGGGACATGTGGTGATAGTTGGTGGCCAGGGCCTTGCCCTTGATGACGCCGTGAGAAACGGTGACCTTGTTACCCGAGGATCCGCCCCAACCGGCCATCCACACTTCACCGGAGGCAGCAGCCGTGATTGGCGAGCCGCACTGGCCGCCGAATCCCCAGTCAATGCCTGCGTGGACATAGCCGCCACGGCCGCCATAGTCGATTGTTCCAGCTGGAGTCGGGCGCCACCCGAAGGTCGAGGTCAATCGGTTACTGGTAGTGGGCTTAACCAAACCCCAGCTGCTTGGCTCGGCATATGTCGGTGCCTTTGGCTCGGATTTCGGTGCTACATACGCCTTCTTCTTGTAGGCCTTTTTCTCTGCGCGAGCTTCTGCTGCCTTGCGCTCCTGCTCAGCTTCGTAGGCCGCCTTTTCCTCAGCGATGCGCTTTCGCTCGGCTTCTGCTTCGCGGCGCGCTTTTTCTTCTGCCTTGCGCTTGCGTTCGGCAGCTTCCCTGATCAAGCGCTCCTGGCGTTCCTTGATCTGCTGGTTGACCGCAGCGTATTCCTTCTGCTGCGATTGCAGTTTCGCCTGGATACGCGGCTTCTGCGCTTCAAGTTCAGCACTGAGTTCTTCGGTGCTGGCAACCAGCGCATCCAGTTCGTTCTTGGCGTTCTGCGCAGCATCTCGCGCCGCCTGCTCCTGCGCCAAGGCTTCCTCAGCCTGGGCTTTCAGGGAGGAAATTTCCTTTTCAACAGCAACCAGGCGAAGCTTGTTGCTTTCATTGCTGGCTTGTTCCTGGGCCAGATCATTGTATGCGGCATTCTGGGATTCCATGGCGCGGTTGGCCATGTCCAGGCCATCGGCCATCTTGGTCGCCGAATCCATGTTGAGGATCATGTCCAGCCCGCCAGAAACGCCGCCGCGCTTATAAGCCTCAGAAGCGATCTGCGCCATCGCATCTTGAGCGTCGGAAAGCTTAGCCGCGTTTTCCTCGATCTGCTTAGCCACTTCATCACGAGTCGCTTGCGCGCTGATTAAGCGGTTGTTGAGATCGGAAAGGGTGGCCTGTGCATTGGCTACGCGGCTTTGCGCGTCAGCCAATGCCTGCTGGGCTACAGGAACCTGTGCTTGCTGGTCACGCAATTTCCTGTCGGTTTCTTGAATGTCGGCATCCAAGAATTCCATGTCGTTCTCGAGGGTATCGATGTTCTTTTCGACTTGAGCTTTCTTGTCGTCCAGCTCATCGGCGGCTACCAGCCCTGCGGGCAGCGTGAGCGCGAGAGCCATTGCTCCACCGATGGAGGCGCGTAAGAATTTACGTCGCACTGCGTTCGACAGCATAAAGCTCCTTTTAGAAATTGCGTACTTCAGTTCAAGCCTAGATAACGTTTCAGCTAAACCTTCAGGTAACGCTTCAACGTTACCACTGATGAAATTGTGGCCAAAACGATACCAATAATCAAGAGTATCGGAGCAACTAGCCATATTTCGCTGGTGGAGATGAACGCTACACCGACGTTTTCATTGGCCAACTTATCCTCGACGAGGAACTTCAGCAGCAACCACAAGGTGCCAGAAGCCAGCAATCCACCAATCAGCGACGCGATGACTCCTTCGATAATGAACGGCAGCTGAATCGTTGCTTTCGATGCACCAACCAGTCGCATGATCGTTGTTTCGAGTCGCCGGTGCATGGCTGAGAGCTGGATAGTCGTACCGGTCAGCAGCACCGCGCAAACAATCATCACGATTGCAACGACAGCAGCGGCGGCGGATGCCACGCGCACCAACTGGAAGACCTTTTCAAGCAGTTCCCGTTGGTCAATGACCGAGTCAACGCCTTGTACCGTGGAGAACGCTTCGTTGATCACCGGATACTTCTCCGGATCTACCAGTGCGACGCGGAATGATTCGGGCAGCTGCTCAGCAGTGACCTGGTCAACCAATGCCGAGTTCTCGTATTGGTCGAGGAAGTTTTCGTATGCCTGGTCCTTCGACTCGTAGGCGAATTCCTTGATATACGGCGCAAGCTGCTCTGATTTGAGCATCTCTTCAATGCTCTGGCGCTGCTCTTCGGAAACCGCGCTACCAGCGCAGTTGGGCGAAGTGCTCGTGTCATCGCAGAGGTACACCGCAACTTCCATGCGGTCGTACCAGTAGCCCTTCATCTGGTTGATCTGGAGCTGCAGTAATACCGAGGCACCGACGAAGGTCAACGATACGAAAGTCACCAGCACCACAGAGACGACCATGACGACATTCTGCCGCAGGCCCTTCGCCGCTTCGCGGAGAATAAATCCTAGTCTCACTGGTCCTCGTCTTTCTTGTCCTCAGCAACCTGTGACTCTTCGTCGTACTCCACGGCGGAATCGCCGACGAGCAGTTCGCGCGAACCGTCCTGGTTCACCACGGTGGTCATCGGGGCGTACTGTCCATCAATTTCATCGCGGATGACCTGCCCGCGACTCAGTTCAATAACGCGGTGGCGGTATTCGCTCACCAGTTCATGTGCGTGCGTAGCCATCAGGACAGTCGTACCGTTCTGGTTAATGCGGTTGAGCACGTTCATGACTTCGATGCTGTTCTTGCGGTCGAGGTTACCCGTAGGCTCATCGGCAAGCAGGATCGAGGGCCTGTTCACAATGGCGCGGGCAATGCCGACGCGTTGCTGCTCGCCACCGGAAAGTTCAGTTGGCTTGCGACGCGCCTTATCTTCAAGGCCGACCATTTTAAGTGCATCTGGCACACGCTCGCGGATCTGGGCCCGTGAAGCTCCAATGACCTCCATGGCGAACGCGACGTTGTCGAAGACCGTGCGCTCGCGCAGCAGGCGGAAGTCCTGGAAAACGAAACCGATGTCACGGCGCAGCTTAGGCACACGGCGGCTCGGAATACGGTTGAGGTTCTGTCCCGCCACGTAGACGGATCCGTCGGTGGAGCGCTTTTCGCGCAGCACCAAGCTGAGGAAGGTCGACTTACCCGAACCGGATTCGCCAACCAAGAAGGCGAACTCGCCACGGTCTATCTCGATGTTTATATCGTCCAAAGCTGCATTCTGCTGCTTTGGCTCGTAAACCATCGAGACGTTTTCGAATTTAATCATGTCTTCAATCGCTAGTCTTCGTCGGGGCGCGACCCACGAATACCAATCTCGAGATCAAACGTCTTTTGGTGCGCCAGTCTTCCAAACACTATCGGTGCCAGGTAGCTAACCAGCCGAAATATAAGGTGTGTTGCGAGATTCATGCCGTACATACAGCTAACGCAGAATGCCCAGCTTAGGCATGACTAGCTGGAATTAGCGAAACGGAGTTCGTAACGGTGATGATACTTACACCCTCTGTGGCAAAAGCGTTTAGACCAGCTGGAATTCGCGATTTCGCTTACTTACTAGGGCGACGCTGTCCTGCACGCCAGCGGATGCCTGCATCAATGAAATCGTCAATTTCACCATCAAGTACTGCCTGGGTATTGCCGACTTCATGTTCGGTACGCAGGTCCTTGACCATTTGGTACGGATTAAGCACATAGGAACGCATCTGATCGCCCCAAGATGCCTTCACATCTCCGGCGAATTCCTTCTTCTGGGCGTCTTCTTGTTCCTTCTTCAGAAGCAGCAACCGCGATTGCAGAACTCGAAGTGCGGCAGCACGGTTCTGGATCTGCGACTTTTCGTTCTGCATCGAGACGACAACTCCGGTAGGAATATGCGTCATGCGTACTGCAGAGTCGGTGGTGTTAACGCTCTGTCCGCCAGGGCCAGAGGAACGGAAGACGTCCACGCGGATTTCAGAGTCAGGGATTTCGATGGTGTCAGTCTGCTCAATCAGCGGCACGACCTCCACTGCGGCAAACGACGTCTGGCGACGTCCCTGATTATCGAATGGTGAAATACGAACCAGACGGTGCGTGCCGGCTTCTACCGAGAGTGTGCCGAAGGCATACGGTGCGTCGATTTCGAAGGTTGCCGATTTAAGGCCGGCCTCCTCGGCATACGAAGTATCCATAACGGTGGCCTTGTAACCACGGCGTTCAGCCCAGCGCAGGTACATGCGCAAAAGCATCTCTGCGAAATCGGCGGCATCAACGCCGCCGGCACCGGAGCGAATCGTGACAACCGCTCCGCGAGCATCGAATTCACCGTTGAGAAGGGTAACAATTTCGAGTTCGGCAAGGGACTTCTGGACGCTGACGAGCTCTCTATCCGCTTCGTGCAACGTATCATCGTCGTCTTCAAGTTCAGCAAGCTCAACCAAGACTTCCAAATCGTCGATGCGGGTCTTAAGCCGGGTCAGCCGTTCCAGCTCAGACTGGCGATGCGATAGCTTGCTGGTAACGATCTGCGCGGCGGCCGGATCATCCCAGAGGTTCGGAACGCCAGCTTCCTCCGAGAGGACTGCGATGTCAGCTTTGATCTGCTCGACATCGCTCACGTCTTCAATTGCGGAGAATGTAGAACGCAGTGAGCGGATTTCAGCGGAGAAGTCAGTTTTTGCCATGGTCCTCTAAGACTACGTCATTTAGCCATTGATCAATGAGTCCGGTGCTATCGCCGAAAAGAAGTTCCAATCGAGGTTTTCACTGAAAATCGCGCTGTGGAACCCCTAGCCAACTTGCAAGGCTTGCATCCACGGGTCGATCGGGAATCCGGCCAGTCAGTTCTCGAACAGTATTTCTGAACTGGGATTTGGAGGTGGGGTCCGCAAGCTTCCAAAGAAGCCCGAACTACCGCAAAAATGATGGATCCGGTTGCGCTGGATCCATCCTTCTTGGATTCCGCTCCTAGGGCATGCAGCAGCGTTGCTCGCTGACACGTTCTTTCTCTTGCTTCCTCGTACTTGTGCATTTCCCGCTTCCCTGGAACATCCATGCGGCTCTGCGCGGAGGTGTTCACCTGCTCAGTACAGTTCTTGCTGATGAATCTACAGATATTGGTACTCCGTCTGGAACGATCCACCCCACTATCGGCGGTTGCACCGAGCCCTGCAGCACGAGATTCGCGCCTTGCCCATCAGGCGTGATCTGCACCCGGCCAATGCGTAAATTGTCGACGCGGCCGGCCGCACCCACATCCGAAAGGTACTGTTGCACGGCTTGTTGCACGCGCTGCTGGTCCAACTGAATCCTCGGGTCGCCATTGTCCGCAACAAATTCGAATTCATCCACGGCAGCCACGACCGCCCCGTCGGCAATTGACAACAGCTGACGCGCTTTGAGGTTGACTGCGCTGACTGCTAGCACCACTGAAATAGTCAGCAAAGTGATGGCGCACAAGCCGATTGCCAGCACTAAGGATTGTCCATCCTCGTCCCGTGGATTCAGGGCAGCGCGTTTTGTCCTAGCCAAAGCGATCAGTCCTTTGCGAGGCTGAAGAATCCACGGTGAAAGCAGATACCTCTGCCCAGTCGGAAACGAAAGGAAGGGGAACATCCAACGCTACCGTCACAGTGACGACACTGCCCGGACTCAAGCATTCCTTGTCGCAACTAATCGATGTGCGAGCGTCGGCATATCCAAAGTTGTTCATGGTTCTTCGTACGACTGCGTGCGCATCTGACCTTGCCTGGGCGGGGTTATCGGCGGCGGCGAAAACCTTCGCTGCATGATCAGCAGCTCCAACCACGGCATAGCTACCGCCTTGCAGCTGTCCGACGGCCAGAATCAGGTACACCATGGGAATCAGCAAGACAGTTGAAGCAAAAATAAACTCCACTATCGCGCTGCCGCGATCTTCGGCCCGGATTCTCTTGTGCATCGCGGCAGCGAGATACTTGGCTCTACCCATAACGCACAGCTTCTCCCTGAACCTGCAAATCCCACCCGTTGGGCAAGAACCCGATTAAGGGCACCCTCGTGTTAACCGATACGGTTACCAACTGGCTATCACCAACGCGGGTTGTGCTCACAGCAATGTCACGGGCAAATCCGCCATGCAAGCTTTCGGTGATCAATATCCGAGTTCTGCTTCGAGCGTCGGATACTGACCGATTGGCCAAAGCACCGTAATGGGCGCCGTTCGATGCTGCGTCAATCAGGGTGTTGCGCACATGCAGTACCAACGCGAGTTGGATGAGCATCATTGCGATGACCACAAGCAACGTTGTGACCATGACAAATTCGGCTACAGCAGACCCGTTCTCGCAATCTACAAGTTCCGCAGATTCCGAATTTCCAGGAGACCCCGCACTCGACCACATGCGCGGTTATCCCAATCCGGAAACTCGATCGATCGCTTGGTTGAACAGGTCCTGCAGCCTAGGCCCTGCAATGGCCAGCAAGGCGGCAACCAGCAATGCGGACATGAGTGTAATCATGACCCATCCGGGCACGTCGCCTCTGCTATCCCTGAGTTTCGGGGAAACCTTACGAAAGAGTAGTTCACCGGTTGCAGTGATTTGCAATACCAGTTTGAGCATCATTTCTTGTATGTGATTCATGACGGCCCTTCTAACTTGCTAAAGGATTTCAAAGTGGGAGATTCAAGTTTTTCTATGCTCCGATCAATAACTCATCTCCAATAACGCCAGACCGGGGAATACGGCGAAAACGATCGTGAGAGGAAGAATTCCGAACACGACCGGGACCAGCATGGAAATCTCGCGTTTTCCTGCAACTTCCATAAGTTCTCGTTTGGACGCATCGCGGACGTCTTGTGCTTGGTCTCTGAGCACTTGAGCCAATGGTGTGCCTCGCTCTGTTGCAACAACGATTGCATCGACAAATCGCGTCATGGCTCCAACTTGCATCCGGTCGGACATATTCTGCATCGCTTGGACCATCGGTGTGCCTGCGTGAATGTCGTTCAAAGTCTTGGTGAATTCGTCACCGATCACCCCGTGGCAGATTCGTGAAATTCTTTCGATGGCCCCGGTGGTTGATTCGCCTGCGCCGACAGTTAGCGCCAGCACTTCGGCCACGGTTGGAAACTGAGTCAATATTTTCCTGGCCCGCCGATGGATCTGTTCGCCAAGCCACCAACCACGCAATGCATAGCCAACAATCCCGAAACCAACAACGACTAGCACCGATAGGATCAAAGAGACATGATACTGAACGGCGGCAAAGGCCATGAGCGCAGATCCTGCTACTAGGCCTGCCAGAGCATAAACAATTTCTTGAGACCGGTAGTCAATTACGCTCATGTCCAATCCGGCAGCGTTCAGACGCTTCCGAAGAGTACTTGCCGAAGGACTGTGGAGGCTAGCCAGCTTCTTGATTTGCAGCAACATGGGGGCAGCGAGTTGGCCTAAAGCCGAGTGCCCGGAGTCAGAGTGCCATGAGTCTTCCAGCATGCGTGAGCTTCGAACGCCAACGCGAACATGGGGCGCAATACGATCAGCGAAGGCCATTCTTCGCCAGCCCGGCAGGTTCACAAAGACCAGCCAAAGGCCTATGCCAAGTCCCAAACCGCAAAGCGCCGCCCACGGTGTATAGCTGTTCATGCCAGGACTCGTTCTTCTACTGGCAAGGTGCCCAGCCGGAGCATGATTCGATAGCAAACGAGGGAAACCAGCATGCCCAGGCATAGCACTATCACTCCCCCGAACGTCATATATGCATCCTTCGCAGCTTCCTGGGTGCCCAAGACCAACAGCAAGATCCATGGCGCGGCGACTGCCAAACGCGCTGCCGAGACAATCCATGATTGGCGGGCAGCGAGTTCCCCTCGTGTTCTCACGTCATCGCGCAAGAATGCCGACAAAGTTGTGAGCGTATGCCCCAAGTCGGTGCCCCCGACTTCACGCGTAATCCGCAATGTCGTGAGAATCTTGTCGGCTACCGGGTCTGCCAAGCGTTCGCCCAGCTGGTCCAGCGCCACGGAGAAGTTCGCTGTGGCTCGATAGTCCAATGCGAAATCCCGAAATAGCGGACGCAATACCTGCGGGCCGACGACAGCCAATTGGCTCAATGCTTCGGGAAGAGATAGGCCCGCCCGGATGGCACTTCGCAAGTGATCAACCACCTCTGGCCATTGTTCTTGCAATGCTGTGCGGCGCTTGGTGGCTTGATGGCGCAGGTAGACCCATGGTGCGAATGAACCGAAGATGCTAAACACCAAGGCGAAGAGCCACGAAGCGGTGAGTCCCAACGTCACCAACGCGGAAGTCAGCCCGCAGACCAAGCAAATCACGATGAATTTTGCCGGAGCCAGATTGCTCATTCCTGCATGCAAAAGAGCATTCTTGATGGCCGAGCTTCGTTTGGGCGATTTTGCCCACGGGGCGAAGAGCAACCAGTCAACCATGAGGGCAATGCCTAGCCCGCCAAGGAGAGCAAAGAAAGCAACCACCGCTACACCGCCATCAAATCGGCAATATTGATTCCAGCGACATCAAACTTTTCATGGGACCAATCGGCTCCCCGAGCCGGCAGCAGGCGATCGGCTTGCCGCTCGAATAGCGTCGAGGACTCAATTTGTCCTTCCTCCACGCGGTTGCGCACGCTGAGAATCTCGTTGACATAGCGATGGCCCTGTGGACTCCGCACGCAATGAACCACAAGGTCAATGCATGCAGCCACGGTCTTGATGGTGAAGTCGCTGGTGATATTTGGTCCTGCAAGCAACGGCAAAGTGCAAATTTTTGTGATAGCGTCGCGGGCAGAATTCGCATGCAAGGTACATAGCCCCGCGATTCCCGAGTTCAGGGCAATGAGCATATCCAAGGACTCTGCTTCGCGGACCTCGCCGATAATGATCCGTTCCGGGCGCATGCGCAAGGCCTCCTTGACCAGCCGGCGCATCGTGATTTCACCGGTGCCTTCAAGATTGGCGAGGCGAGTTTGCATTGCAACGACATCTCTCAGTGAAAGATTCAGCTCAAAGATTTCCTCGATGGTGATAATGCGTTCCCTGGGGCCGATCGCTGATGCCAGACAGTTGAGCATTGTCGTTTTGCCGGCTTGTGTAGGGCCAGTAACGATGACATTCAGACCGGCACTGATCGCCGTAGAAAGGAACCTCGCTGCTTGTTCGCTCAAGGCTCCCAGCTCAACTAGATCTTCAAGTTTTCCCGCGCGAGCAATGAACTTACGAATGTTGATGGCCCAATGCTCATGGGTGATGTCTGGAATCACAACGTGAAGACGAGACCCATCAGGCAATTGGCAGTCGACGAATGGCTGGGAAAGGTCCAGACGCCTGCCCGACGTTTTGAGCATGCGTTCTACTAGAGCCGCGATTTCTGCCGATTCCATGCGTATGTGGGTCAGTTCGCTTTGGCCACCTCTGGCGCAAAATACTTGATGTGGCTCACGAACTTCAAAACTACTCTTGCTAGAATCGACCCATGACCAGTCCAATCGACGCCGCGATCTACGTCCGGATCTCGCGGGACTCCGAGGCCCAGGGGCTCGGAGTCAAGCGCCAGGAAAAGGACTGCCATGCCCTCGCCGAGCGTCTCGGATGGCGCGTCGTCGAGGTCTTCACGGACAACGACGTCTCCGCATCGAAGAAGAAGCCGAGGCCGGCCTACGAGCGGATGATGCGGGCCGTGGAGAACCGTCGCGTCCACGCCGTGGTGGTCTGGGACGTCGACCGGTTGACGAGGAAGCCGCGAGAGCTCGAGGACTGGATCGACCACGCGAACAGGCTCGGGCTGAGCCTGGCCAGCGTCGGCGGCGAGATCGACCTCGCCACCGAGCAGGGCCGGGCCATGGCCCGCATGAAGGGCGTCTTCGCCCGGCTCGAAGCCGAGACGATCGCCCGGCGGCAGCGCGCCAAGCACAAGGAAATGGCCGAGGCAGGGCGGTACATCGGGCCCCGGCCGTTCGGCTACCGCTTCGCCGCGGACCAGGACGGCTCCACGATCCGAGGTTCCGGCAAGCAGCTGGTCGTCGACCCGGCCGAAGCGGCCGTCATCCGGGAGTGCGCGCGCCGGGTCCTGGACGGCGAGAGCCTCTGGGCGATCACCAAGGACCTGAGCGCCCGTGGAATCGAGACGGCCGCAGGGAACGCCTGGCAGACGCAGACGCTGCGCCGGATGCTCATGCGGTGGACCCAGGCCGGCTACCGCAAGCACCAGGAGTTCAAGGACGGCCAGTGGGTCGGGCAGCCCCAGCTCTTCGAAGCGGCCTGGGAGCCCATCATCGATCGGGAGACCCACGAAAGGGTCCTCGCGAAGCTGACCGACCCGTCGAGGATCACCAACAAGGGCGACACCGCGCTGAAGTACTTGCTGACGTGGATCGTCCTGTGCGGCGCGTGCGGCAGGCCCATGGTCGGAGTGAAGGGCTACACGTACACCGTGAAGGGCTACAAACGCGCTGACGGCTCGCAGTCGCCGAGCCGGGAGCGCCACTACCACGCCAAGTACACGTGCGCGCACCAGGGGTGCCACGGCATCACCCGCCGGATGAACGTGGTCGACGAGTTCGTCGAGCGGCACGTCGTCCGGCTCCTGGAGACCGAAGGCGTGCGCATGCTGGGAGGCGACCAGGCGGTCGTGGACGAAGCCCAGCAGCGGATCGAGGAGATCAAGGCGAGGAAAGCCCTGCTCTCCGACTTGGTGATGACGCCGGCCAGCGAGGGCGGCATGGACGAGCAGCAGTTCCGCCGCCAGAACGCCCGGCTGACGACGCAGCTCGAGGCCGAGCAGGCCAGGCTGAGGTCGGCGAGCCCGGCCGATGGGCTGGACGAATTCACGGGATCCTCGGCGGCCGCCGCATGGGACGCCGCTACGGTCGAGAAGAAGCGGCTGCTCCTCCGCGCCCTGATCGAGATGACCGGCCTGACGATCACGGTGGACAAGATCGGTCCCGGGGCCTTCTCGGCCTCGGGGGCGAATCCCTACAGGGGCATCCGGGTCGAATGGGACGGAGCTGGCGGCTGATCGCCACTTCACCGTGAGTGCGACACGCTGCCGCCGAGGAGGACTGCGCCTGTCGCCATGAATTTTTATAATGGGATCAGCGCGAAGATCGGCCGCGGGGCCAACGACGACAAAGCGCAGGGACGAGCGGCCCGAACACTTCCCATTTTGACGCTCGACCCGGGATGGAGCAAGCGGCGACCGCCGCACCCGTCAATGGATCGGCGATACGGCCACGACGGACCCGGCTCCGGATGACACGTCCTGAAGGGACCGTCATGCCCACTGCAGTCGCCGAGCAGAACAACGCCGAGAAGTACCTCGAAGCATCGATCGAACGTTTCCTCGCCACCCGCCCCGTATTCACTGATGACATGCGCGGCCGGCTGGCGGCGGCGTTGGCAATGAAGTCAAACGAGGCGTTTCCCGAGAAGGCCGGTTCTGAAGCTGCTTAATCCATCTTTGCGGCAATTAAGGGTATGGCTTCCGATAACCTTAGGCTGTGCAGAAGCCACGGCTGAACGTCAATTGACGACTCGTTGGTCAGATTGCTCGTGACTCGCGTTGTTCTTGCTTTGCACGTAGCCGGGAAACAGGCGGCTGCGGCTGCAAGGCACTGCGGCAATTGTTGTCACGAACGCGCCGCATACATCCGTGCATGCGGAGATTCTATCCCTTCCGGTCTTCTCGGTTCATCGGATCTTTCGAGGACTCGAATTTGTCTTTGACAACACCCACTGCAACCGATGCCGCTGCTAAAGCGAGCCCTCCGGCTACGGGCTTGCCTTTCTCCCACGCCAACGTCCCTCCCTCATGCAGACCGTTCTTCCACTGCTTTGCTTGGAGCAGTGCCTCGCGCCACGTAGTAGGATCAACCGAATCCCCATGGACGTCGAAGCCGAGCACATCGTAAACCCGCTCAACGAGGCCGCGCGCCGTCTTGATCGAAGCAAGGGCCTTGGGGACACCCCGACGATGGAAGAGTTTGTTCTCGTTGGCAGTCTGCGCAGCGTCGTCCAGGCGTTGCAGCAAGATTCGAATCCCATTCTCCAGCTCGATGCGGTCGTCATGGCGCTCGGAATCCAGCGTCGCGCGGCGTGCATCGAGGCGCTGTGGCTCGAGCACGGCCAGATAGTCCAGCTCGAGTACAGCCAGGTCGTCGAGTGCCGCCGTGCAACGCGCCAGGACGGAAAGCCACTCGTTCACCTCCACTTTGGATTCGATCAGCATCTGGTGGAGATCGCCGAATCGCATGTTTGACTCAAGATCTCCTGCGATCGCCTGTAGTTTCAGCAAGGCCTTTGCTTGAACTTGCCTGAGCCCGACCGAGGTACCGGCGAGGGACGACCATGTCAGCGAGTCGAGCTTGCCTTCGGCTTCAACCCTGTTCTTGACAGTTCGGACCTGACGCTCGATGCCAATCAGATCGCCGACTAGTTCATCCTTTTGTCCTTGAATCACCTTGTCCAGCTTGTGATCGAGCGATGCCAGCAGATCCCGGAGCTCAGCTGCTTCATGCTGGCGGGCAGCTTGTGAAAGCATTGCCGCAGTTCCGGACAGGATTGCTGGATTCGCGAGCTGCGCACGATTAGTCGTGTCGACCTTGATCCATTCCCGGATATTGCCCCGACTGCCAGCCATTGCATAGGAGACGCCCGGGACACCGCTGTCCGTAAGTCCAAACTTCTTGATGGTTTTTGCGGACTCCGGTGTCATCTTCAGCCAGAGGCTCGATTCAGCGACGGTACTGGATATTCTCTCCAGATACTGGGCCGAAGTTCGAAGCGTCGAACTGAACTGGCGCTGGCCGAGCTCCCGGGCCTTTTCAGCCAGTCCCTTCTCGTGAAGAAACGACTCAACGCTGCGCCGGTCCTTGCCAACAATGAGGAGGTTTTCGCCGTCGCTGACCAGTTCGACCCGGTCAGTCGGGTCATCTTGGAATTCGGTGTCTTCGCCCATGCACGAAGAATATCAGGCGAAAACGACAAGCAATTCCGCTTCAGCCAGCCGGAGTTTTTATGAAATTGCTGGCTTATCGCTAAGCGAGGCCATTGGACAATGGGTCGTGTTCACGAACTGCTGAGATTTGGTATACGTGGCATATGACCTCGTGATGCCAGGAGCATCTTGGCGTCTAAGCCGGTTTCCGGTGTTCCTCTTGACGGCTGTTCGTCTAAAGTTCGCCACCCACCGCGAATCCACCTAGGAAACGCAGTCCTTGAGCTCCAGCGCTCCGAGGTCAACCGTGGAACGTGACCATGTCGCGGCCGACGAGAACCGAATGCACACGTAGGATGAGTATTTTCATACAGTGCCACTAATGATTCATTGATACAGCTGTATTCGAATTTTCTGAACAGCAGAAGTGTTCGTTGTTCGCACGCAAAGTGCCTGGCCTTCGTCTCAAACTAAACTGTCCCTTCTCTTTCCTATACTGAAGGGCAATATTCAGAAAGTGGGAGAGAATGGCCACCCGAAAGACTCAGGACACCTCGTCCAATCAACAACCGACAGCGCCCACAGTCACGGTCTATCAGAATCCTGATCATGTCAGCGGCATACTTCAGCAGATTTACCGAGCCCCGCTGGTAAAAGAGGATACGACTGAAGGCGACGGAACCAATACCGCGACGGAGACTACGGCGGTTGACGGCTCGGCGGAGGGCACAGGAAACATCGGTTGGCTCGGGTCGAAATTAGGGCTCACTGCAAGGATGTCCATAGGTGGGGAATCTACCGAGGCACAAGCCTCGACCCAGAATCGCCGGTCGGTCTGGGAATACACCCAGGCATATTATCTGCATGTCGTTCGCGAGTCGTTGCGCCATTTCGGGCTGCTGCACACTGTCGCGACTCTAAGCGACGCGGAGACCCTGAAAGTCGGTGATCTGGTCGAGTACACAGCTGAGTTCAAGCCGGACCAGATGGCTTCCTTCCTAGACGTACTGTCTCCGGAACTCGTGGCTTCTATCGTTAGGTACCTGACCAAGCAGCAAGCGCTCGAGGCATTTAGTGGCTGGGACGATTACGAGGCGCGGCAGGCCTATTTTGCCGAAACGGGGTTCCGGGTCGAAGCCAAAGCCGAGCTCGCGGAGTCCATCACGCGGGCGATCCGTAAGGACTTCCGCAGCGATGGAACACGGGAGTTCTTCGGGAAACTTGGCTTGGACGACGATCAAGTCACAGCGATAACTATGTGCGATGCTGCCTATTTCACCGTCGAGGACACAGACCGGGTCCTCGACGGCCGTTTCACCGTTCTGGGAAAGGTCGCGGAGTCGGTTGCACACGACAGGCCGACTCTTGAACGCAACAAGCTCCTGAGCTCCATCCCTGTCGAAAGCTTTGAAACACTCGTCGGCACGATGATGGGGCAGGTCGAACAACGCCTGGAGAAGGCGAAGTCATCGGGTGAGATGGCCTTCGGCCTCGACCTTTCGGCTCGGATCCACGGAGCTTCGTTCAAAGTGATCCCGATAGCGATCTACGTGTAATCCGTTCCTGCTTAACTACCCATCCGAAACAAAAAAGGGGCTCTCATGATAGGAAACCTCAGCCGCGATCAATCCTTCGCGTTGATCTCTGAAATGAATTCAACTCGCAATCTACTGGCCTACGGGATCCGGGCGATGCGAACCGCAGCGTTCGTCGAAACCACACGAGATCCCATCTTCACCATGCTTTCCATCGGCGTGGAGAAGCTCTACAAGCTGACGTTGGGGCTCGTCGATCTGGAACGCGATGGCAAGTGGCCGTCGAAGGCGCAGATGAAATCGCACGGGCACAACCTCGTAGACATGCATGATGCCGTCTTCGACGAACTCAGGAAGCGAACAGCGGATAAGTCCGCATATGTTCGTGGTCTGCTCTCCTCCGTTGAGGACGATTTCGTAGTCAAGCCTTTAATCGCGGCGCTGGGCAGGTACGGGCAAAGCGGTCGCTTCTACTATCTAGATGTCCTTGGAGACGCGCCGCAGGAATGGGAAAGCCCCGAAGAACACTGGCAGCGCATCGAAGACGCTGTGATGCTCGAACCGGAGATCAAGGACTTATTCAGTGAGGCCATGAATTCCGTGTCGGATAATGATCTGTGGAATTCCTTCCATCGTTCGCTCCATGAACGAATCGCCCTTGCCATCGAGCGCCTCTGGGAAATGATTGCCGTTTCCGGCAGGAACCACGCGCTGGGCGAGGCGGGGACGCAGTTCGGGTTCGAAGTTCACCCTCGTTCCGTCGGTCGCCAGTAAGGCACCTGCCTCGGCAGTAAGCACTCCTTGGACGGTTGCTTTTTGCTCCACGCGTCCGCCATTTTTCGCCCGTTTTCAAGGCAACAACAATCCGCCAGGCAATTGATTAGGTTTGCTGGGGCACGAAATCCAGGCCAGCACAATCGATTCGACCTTGAGCACGCCGGAGGCAACACGGACCCACGCCCGTATGCTCGAGCGAGAGGTGAGAAAGCAGCACGGCCGACGTCACCTCCAGCACAGCGGCGATGGCGACGAGGTCGTCGACCGTCGTGGCGCTAATGCCGTGCTCGATCGCGCCCAGGTCGTCGGCGTCGAGCTCGTGCCCGAGGCCGGATGGCGCGTAGGAGAGCTCGTCGACCTTGAGTTGCGCGATCTGCCTGTCGTGCGTGACCGCGTCGGCGAAGGCCCGTGAGGTCGGAGGAAGCGGCGGTGGCTTACCTTCGAGCGTGGACGCGGCAGCGAAACGGCGGGGGCGACAGGCAGTTGGCGCGCGTGCTAAGGCCATGCCTTCGGCCGACGTGTGAGGAACTTGGTCAGCCAGAGGGGCGAGGGGAGGACTTTGGGGCGGTAGCTGTGAGGCAGCGACAGGCCGAATCGGCGCTGCCTCGCGCGCTGCCTCATGTACTGCCTCATGTAAATGACCAGGTCACAAACATATCTCTATCTACTTGAGGCAGTGAGGCAGTGAATTCAACGATTTTTACACACGCGCACTCGCGCACGCACAAACACAGGGAAAATCCGCAAATCGCTGCCTCCTGCCTCACCGCGCCTTGATCGCCAGCCTGACCAGTGATTTCATGTGAGGCAGTATGCGATCCAGCCCTGGCTCAGCGCAGCCGCTGCCTCACTCCCGCGACCGAGCGGTGGACGGCGCACGACGCGGGGCCTTCAGTCTCCTTGGGCCTTGATCTGGTCGATCTCCTGCTCTATGGCGACCATCGCCGCCTGCGCCTGGCGGAACTCTGCCTCGGCCGCATCCGCCCGATTCTGCTGCAGCTCGAGCCTTCGGCGCAGCTCGTCGACCCGAGCCTCCGCGGGCGACTCGCCGCTCACCAAAACGGCCAGAGGCACTCCCAGCGCCTGCGCCGCCGCGACGGCCTCCTCGAGCTTGACCGATCGCCCCTGACTCTCGATCCGCGTGATCGCCGAACCGTCAACAGCTGTGCCCAGACATTCGGAGATGCGCCGCGCCAATTCGGTCTGGGACATCCCGGCCGCGACCCTCTCCTGGCGAAGCCGACGGGCGAACTCTACCTTGATTGCCTCGGGCATGACGGATCTCCTGGTGTCTGAGCGGAACGCTGTGATTCCCACATTAGTCGACGTTGAGACTGTCGAATTCACAGAAAATCGACTAGACTGGTAGCAGGTGCATCCCAAGGATGCGACCAAGACGCCTGGCGACAGAGACCCAGGGCTGGCGGAAACCGACCGTGCATGGCGCACGCTGCAGTCGGGACTACACGGCCCGACGAAAGGACTCCGCCATGGCCACCCCTTCGACGCTCGAACGTCTCTATCCTCTGCGCGAGCTGCAGGACGCCAACTACGGCGACCGAACGACTCTGATGAAGCGCATCCACGACGGCACGCTGCCGGCGGTAAAAGTGGGAAATGCCTACAGGATCCGTGAGAGCGACCTCCCGCTGATCGCCAAGCCTATCGGTGATGCCTCGTCCACTGCGCCCAAGCCCGCCGCCGACCTCGACGATCTGGCCGCGCTAGCTTCACAGATCGTTTCGAACTGGCCGCGCCTCAGCGCCGAGCGCAGGGCCGAGCTGGGCCGACTCCTCGCTGCCGCATGAAGAAGGCCCCGCCGAGGCGGGGCCTTGCAATAAGTCGTTCATCGCCTGACCGAGTTGGGAGCTCATACGCCAGGCAACAGAAGAAGGGATCACTTCTTATGTCCATTATCTCACGAGACGATGATCAGGACAACGAGCCGGACGATGTGGTTCCGGTCTTCGCGGATGACGTCGCCGAAGGGCCCGCGCGGGTCGCCAACCCGGTAGCCGACGCCTACACCAGTGCCGTGGAGCACTTCTCCAGTGATGGCGAGATCGCCCCGCAGAACGAGGTAGTCAGGGTCTGCACCAGCAAGTACCTCGACGCCATCGACCGCAACGACCCGCCGGCCCCTGGCGAGATCGAGAAGGAGCTGCTGGCGTTCGTCAACGGCGTCAGCAAGATCGAGAGCATGAAGACGACGGTCGCCATCGAGAAGCTGCCGCTGCTCAAGGCACTCCTGCCCGTCCAGGTCGCCATGGTCGTCGACCGCCTCTACCGAGTGGCCGAGGTGACCCCCGGCGGCACCCAGCAGGACGACGGCCTCGGAATTCTCTCGATCTACAAGGACTCTGGCGATTTCGTGGGTCTGTACCGTCGCGTCGATCTCGGCCTCCTCGACGACCTAGCGCGCCAGTACAACTTCGTCCACGACGGCAAGTGGCTGGCCGAATTCGAGCGCGCGTTACGAGGCTTCGCGCGCAAGGTCCCGGAGAACCAGAACACGGACCTCGTCGTGATGGGCAACCTCATCTACGACTACAGGAACGATGAGCGGATCCCGTTCTCGCCCGACTATGTGTTCCTCGCCCGTCACTCGGAGACCGACCTGATCGAGCGGCAGCACCCCGACTCCGCCATCACGATCGTCCGCGAGGACGGCAAGACGTGGAACTACGACGAGTGGTGGGTTGATACGGTCCCCGATGAGGGCACACGGTCCTATATCCAGCACGTCATCGGTGCTGCTTTCCGGCCCGCCCACGACTGGCAGAAGATGCCGTGCCTTTTCTCCGAGACGGGGTCGAACGGCAAGGGCACGATCCTGGCGCATATCCGTGCCATGATCGGCTCCCGCAACTGCCGGAGCGTGCCGCTCAAGCGCTACGGCTCGCAGTTCGGCAAGTCGCAGCTGATCGGCGCGCGCCTGAACATCCCCGATGAGACCCCGGTGGGCGAGTTCATCAAGGACGCTACGGACCTGAAATCGATCATTACGAACGATCCGATCGAGATCGACCGAAAGCACAAGGACCCGATCACCTACAAGCCGACGCTACTGACTATCCTGACTCTGAACGGCGAGCTGAACTTCCGCGACAAGACCAAGTCGATGGATCGCCGTATCGCCATCGTCCCGATGACACAGCGCTTCGACGACGGCGTCAAGATCAAGGCGATCAAGGACGACTACCTCCAGCGCCGCGAGGTGTGCGAGTACATGGCGTACAAGGTGCTGGTCGAGATGCCGAAGTTTTGGGAGCTCGAGGAGCCGTCCAGCGTCAAGCAGGCGCTGAAGGAGCACAAGGTCCGGACCAATACCGTGCTCGCGTTCTTCGAGGAGTACAAGGACGAGTTTGTCCGACCGTTCGTTCCGTTTCCCATGGTCCGAGCGCTATACGTGGCGTGGCTGAAGGAGAACCGCGGAAGCTCCAATCCCGTGGAGGCCCAACAGTTCACCAAGGAGGCCAAGGAGTGCTTCGACGCCGATTCGTGGGTCGTCCCCCAAGCCTCCGACGGCTCCGATCGCAAGCTCACCACGCGCAACTGGCTGACCGAGCGCGAGCCCGTGCTTGACGAGTTCCACTACGTCGACGACGTGAACAAGTGGCAGTACGAGGCCGAGCGCGGCCGTTTCGGAGGCGATGCGTTGGCGAAGTCCGCTCCACGCCAGGTGCGAGGTTTCATGCGCCGCGATGTCTACGAGGTCTGGATGGCGGCCGGCGGCGCGAGCGGCCCGGACCCTGCCGCCAAGGCAGTCTGCATTGCAAAGCAGCAGAGGACGCGGGCCGCGATCGAGCAAGCCGAGGCCGATGACGACCACACCGTCGACCCGATTGGAGATGCAGCATGAGCAGCCCCGTCATCTGCGACGCGAGCACGCAGAACGCAACCAAGATGGCTTGTCTCCAGTACTTCCGCGAGTCGGCGATCTAGTACCGTGCCCGTGCCGAATGGCTGGAGGTGCGGCTGCTTGTAGACGCTACGCAGTCTGGAGAGCGCCTCGCAGCGCTCACGGCAACGAGCACAGCGGATAGCCCTCGGTCTCCCGGACTACGGTGGGGTTAGCGCCCGCTCCAGATGCGCTTCAATTTCTTCTGATCTGATGCGAGTGAAGAATCCACCCTTCACCTCGGGTCGGATTTAGGAATTGATCATCTGGGAATGCACGAGTGTCATGTATAGGTCTCTTGCTGGTCTCGTAGTGGCCAGCTCTGGCCCATCTCCGTCCCAGAAAAGGCCACTCGTCGCACGTGGCAGGAACGGCGCTTCCTCCGGGTCTCTTGCTGGTCCACTGCTGGTCCAAGATGCGACCGGCAGCGGACCATCATCAGACCGCAACAAGACCCGAGAAAGACCTGGCCTCTTTCCGGTCCCACCGCGCCCCGAACGGGACCAGCGAAAGCCCACCTGCGGCCCTGTCAGAGACCTCGGCGAGACCTTCAACGGACCATACCGGGGCGACGCACTATTGGTATTCGTCATATGTCCTGATTCGGGTCTTCTTCCGGTCCCGACTAGGGCTACGGCAGGACCATACGTGGACCTCGACAAGGCCGCCTCGGGCATCGGGTCCGGCCTACGAGTGCCAGCTTGTGCCCAGCTTCTCGCTGTCCTGCGCTCCATTCGCCGCCAGGTTCGCAGCGCACAGCAGCTTGGCGGAGCCGGCCCAGAGGGACCCAGCGAGGCGCGGAGCGACGAGCTGGGTGGGGCCGAGCGGAGCCGGATTCCTCGGAGAGCGCGCAGCGCGATGGACCAGGATCCGGACGACGATGACCGAGCTTGCGAGGTCATCTGTCGGACGGATCAAACTGGTCCTCGCCGTTGTTGCCAGGGTGTACGGGTCGGTCCTAGACTGGGATGACAGCAGGTCGCATCATCGCCACTGTCCACACCTCAATCGTTCTGGGTGGTGGCGACCTCAGTTCTCCCGGACGCCGGACGCATGGGATCCATCGAAGGATTCCGCCCATGTCCGCTCTTCCCGTCCCCCGCAAGCATCGTCGGCCGAAGCCGGTCAACTACGGCACCCGTCGCGCCCTGCGCCTCGGTCCTGCCGAGGAGGCCGCCGTCGCCTCGATGCGATCCTCCCTCGCCAAGATGCGCGGCGTGGACGCGGACGACGTGAAGTTCTCCGACGCGGTGCGCCTGCTCCTGGTCGGCAACGAGAAGGCCGCCCGGGCCATGGCCGGCCAGCCCGAGACGTGGACACCCTCGCGCACCGTCGAGGTCCCGATGGAGCTCTGGGACGGTCTGAGCAAGTGCCGGAACAGGCTGTCGCGCGCGCAGGGCTCGCTCTACAACATCTCCCGCAAGCTCAACTTCGAGCAGGGCGTCTCCCCCGCCGAGCTCCGCGACGCCTTCCGCTCAGTCCAGGAGTCCAAGGACGCGGTCGCCCGCATGGAGGCGGCGCTCGTGGCGTTCGTCGATGGACACCCGGCTGGAGCGGACGCGGAAGCCGACCACGGACGGGACTGACCATGGCCATCGTCTCCTCCCAGTCGACGCGGACCAGCGGGCGCGCGCAGAGCTACGCCAAGAAGGGCGCAGTCGCCATCTCCGCGCTCAACGCCGCCGTGCCGATGTTCGAGCAGCGCCTCGCCGAGATCCGCGCCCTGCACGGCAAGGACGGGATGCAGCCGCGCTGCGCGGTCGACGAGAACGGGAAGGCGGTGCGCGACGCCGCGGGCCGGCCGGTGCCGTTGAAGGACGCCAAGGGCCGGACGCTCTACGAGTCACGCTACGTCGAGGCCTACTCGCTGGTCGAGAGCTTCGGCCACGACGAGCTGGACCCGGATGACCCCGCCTCCTGGGACACCGCCCAGCGCCTGGGCCGCGCGCTGGCCGAGGACCGCTTCCCCGGCCATCCCGTGCTCATCGCCACCGAGGTCTCCGGGCGCTCCGGATGCGTCCACAACCACCTCATCATCGGCGCGGTCCACCCGCAGACCGGCAAGAGCATCGACAGCAACCTCGTCACCCACGCCCGCCTCGCGCTCGCCCACGACCGCGTGCTCGCCGAGCAGGGCTTCGAGCAGCGTGCCGACATGAAGGCGAGCTCCGCCGCAGCGCAGCAGGCCATGGACGAAGCCCGCTCCGCCGTGCTCGCCGACCCCGCCAGCAAGGAGCTCTCCCCGAGCCAACTGCAGCGCAAGCTGAAAGCAGCCGAAGGGTCCGTGCGCCTTCAGCGCCACTCAGAGGTACCAGCCTCGCAGGCGCGGCAGGAACGCCGCCTTCGCGAGTTCGACCGGTACCGGCTCAACGAGCGCGACCGGGAGATCGCCGCCCAAATCGGCACCGCTCCCCCGAAGGAACGGTTCTCCGAGATCGAGCTCGAAGCGCGGATCCGCCGCACGCTCGCCGACCCGCGCCTGCAGTCCTGGGACGACGCGACGGCGATCGGCCGCGAGCACGGCGTGACAGTAGCCCCGCGCGGACAGGACGTCGGCTACGGCATGATGCTGGGGCAGCCCGACGGCACCCTCGCAGAGCACTCCCGCGCCCACACCCGCCGCGGCCAGCGGCTCGGCGACGGGTTCCGCGTCGCGGACGTGGAGGAAGCCATGGAACGCAACGCCGAGCTCCAGCGCGCCGCACTGGCGCAGCAGGAGACGAAGGACCCGGTCCAGGGACTGCAGGACTGGCTCGGCAGCAGCGAGTACGAGGCCGAGTTCGAGCGGCTGCGGCACGAGCAGGAGCTGGCAAGGCAGGAACGGGCAGTGAACGACGACGCCCGCGACAGGAGCCGGACGGCATCCGCTGGATCACCCCTGGATCCGCCGCAGGAACCTCCGATCCAGGAAGAGTCCGAAGCCCCCGCGCCGCCAGCGTTCCGGTCGCGACTCCGCGCGGGCCGCCGCGCCGGGATCTCGGAGAGCATGCAGCGGCGCTTGGACGGATTGGCGGCACTCGAAGAGGACTACCGCGATGCGGGGTACCGGCCTGATGCCGCCTTCGTGGCCCGCATCCGCGCCTGCGGCGGCTTGGGACGGCTGACGCTCAAGAAGATCTCCTCCCGGCTCGAACCGGGCCTGCGCGAGCAGCTCGAGCTCTACGTCGACAAGACCGAGCTCAAGGATCTGTCCTACAAGGAGGACCAGCGGCTGGAGGAGGCGATCCGCCAAGACGAGAAGCAGCACCCCTTCGGCCGTCCCGTCGGGCAGCGCGACGTCCGCGACGAGATGCGGCACGAACGCGCCTACCACCGGGACCGCCACCGTCGGCTGGAGCAGGAGCTCGACTCCGGGACCCTGGAGAAGGACACGCCCGGGGCGCAGGCCGAGAGGACCCCGCTGCAGCGCCGGCTCGACGCGGCCCGCTCCGAGAGCCGCGAGGCCAACGACCGCAGCAGGCAGGCGGACCAGGACCACGGACACGGGATGTGAAGGGAGGTGAAGCAATGATCAGCAGCAAGGACCGCGCGGACCGGCTCGACGCCATGGCCCGGGCGCTGGAACGGCAGGCCGACGAGGCCGAGGCGTTCTCGCACGGAAGCTGGATAGCCGGAGGACGGCCGAGCCGGTCGCACTACCAGGACCTCGACGCCGTCGAGGAGACCAGGGCACGGGCCCGCGGGTACCGCCAGGAGGCACGGCAGCTGCGCCGGAGCACGGCGCAGTAGGACCACAGGGAAAGGAAGAACGATGGCGCAGAACCAGAACATCGACCAGCAGCAGGCGGCGCGCATGCAGCGCCTGCTCGCGACGCAGGGCCAGCGGGCCGTGCAGCGCCGGTTCGGCGAGCAGGCGTTGGGCTCCGAGGAGTTCCAGCAGGCCAGGCAGCAGGTGGCCCAGCGCCAGCGGCGCGGCCAGGAGGTCTGGGCGGAGTCCCGCCGCCAGGCGGCTCTGGAGCAGGAGCGTCGCCGGGAAGCGCAGGAGCAGCAGCGCAGGGAAGCCGAGGCCGAGGCCCGCGAACAGGACCGGGCCGCGCAGGAAGAAGCGCAGCGCCAGCAGCAGGAGCAGGAGCGCACCGACCAGGAACAGGCCGAGCAGTCGCGGCTGGAGCAGCGCGAGCAGGACCGCGAGCAGCACCAGGCCGACGAGCACGAGCCGGACGGCGCGGGCCGCGGGCGCGAACGGATCCGGGACGAGCTGCGGGCCGCCCGCGCGGAGACCAGCGCCGCGAACCGGGCCGCGAAGGAGATCGAGAAGGAGCGCAGCCACGGCATGAGCAGGTAGCGGCTCGACGGAAGGAGGGCAGCGAGGAGGGCCGGGATCAAGCAGTCCCGGCCCTCCTCGCTGCCTCGGGGTCAGCCCGCGCGCAGGCTGGTCGAGTCGATGTCGGGGACGGAGACGAGCAGGCCGGGCCCGCCGCCCACCAGCAGCCGGGCCTGGCCCCTGCGCCGCGGCAGCAGCTCCGCCGCGCTCTGCGCCTCGACGCGGTCCCGTGACCTGGACGCGCGGTTGGTGGCATCGGTCGACGAGGTCGTGCGCTCCTCCTCCCCGGCCGCCCAGGCCGCGTCTTCCAGGAAGTCCTTCTCCGCGGCCGCGGTGCCCGGGTAGACCAGCACCGCCGGGAAGGTGTCGCGCAGGATCTTCAGCCCGGCGCTCCCCCAGCGCGGCTCGAACTGGCTGGAGGACTGCAGGCCCACGACCATGCGGATCCCCAGGCCGCGGGCCTCGCCGACGATCTGCGGCAGCGCAGGCAGCGGCGCGCCGTTCGCCAGCTCGTCGAGCACCATCAGCAGCGGGTCGAGCCGCCCGACGCGCTTGCGCCAGTGGTTGATGCACTGCATGATCACCGCCGTCGCGGCCGGGGCGGCGCTGCCGTCGAAGGGCGACACGATGTACAGCGTCGCGCCGCGCTCCTCGAGCATCGAGGGATGGAACGGGATACCCGAGCCGTCGCCGGCCACGGACTCCAGCGTCCACGGGGTCAGCGCCATCAGGCAGTTGATCGCCACGCTGTCCCGCTGCCTCGGGTCCCGCCGCTTCGCCGCCAGCAGCGACTGCGCGTGCCGCGAGCGCAGCAGCGCTTTCGAGCGCAGGTACGCCGTGTCCCAGTTCGGCGTCGCGTAGTCGACCGGGGCGTCGGGGTCCGACTGGTCCTCGTCGCCGCCGATGTCCTCGGCCGCGGCCAGGGCCCAGGCGATGCCTCCGCCCCAGAGCGGTTCCCCGGTCGGGTCCTCGGGGTCCGGCAGCCAGCCGCCGGCGCGCAGGAAGTTCGCCAGGGGCCTGGTCGCCAATGCCTTCCACTGCGCCGACTCGTCGCTGGAGCCGCCGGTGCCGCCAGCGCCCAAGGTACCGACCGCGTGCAGCAGGCTGGACATGTTCGCGGCCTCGTCGTCGTTCGACACCAGGGCGCACGGGTCGGCCACGACCCGCCGGACGTCGATGCCGTGCAGCTCGGACTCGCGCACCTCCCCGGACAGGTCGAGCAGGTACACCGGGCCGGTCCGGGCCCGCTGCCTGATCGTGAGCTCGGCGAGGTCGCCCTTCGAAGACATGGCGACGACCGGGCGGTCGCCCCAGAGCACCACGTTGGGCCCGAGGCAGGACCTCGTCTTGCCCGAGCCCGTCTTGCCGATTACCGCCAGGTGCGGTGCCGTGGCGGCGATCTGCCCGGCCTTCTGCCCCGCGTTGGGCTCGATCCCGCTGCCGTCGTCGGCGGGCTGGTCGACCAGGACCAGGCCCGCGTACGGGGTGTCGCCCCGGTGCTGCGCTGCATTCTTTCCGGTGGGAGCTCTCATGGCTGCCCCTCCCGCATCTCCTCCGTTCGTCGAGGTGCGCCAGGGGTCCCTGGGCCTCGTTCTACCGCCGTCTCGTGGCGTCCTACGCCCCTTGCCGGGGATCGGCGGCGTCGCCGCCTTCGGGTCTTCTGGGCCGGCCAGCACCTGGGCGCGTTCCGCCGTGGGCGCTGGCCGGGGCCATCTCGGCGATCTTCGCCGCCAGCAATGGATCGGTCTCGGCCGCGAGGACCGCCCCGCGCACCCAGCGCGCGCTCGACATCCCCGCGCCATCAGCGAGCTTGGCCAGTCGGGCTGCGTGCTCGTCATCGATCTCGATCCTCATGAATCAATCATCTCGGAAGGCTTGATTTAATTCAAGGCGGCAGTCTAGAATAGAAGCACGCCGAGGCGGAGACGAGCCGCCTGATCGACACTGGTCGATCGACCCCGACTACGGGTGTCCGGCGTTTCGTGCTGTCCGGGCACCCCTGACCTGGAAGGCAGGCGTCCCATGGGCAAGATCGGATTCAAGCTCGCCGCGCTGCTCATCGCCATCGCGGGCATCTACCTCTTCGGTTTCGTCGCCGGCGGCTCGTTCGGCAGCGGCATGGCCGTCGACCAGTTCGAGGCCTGCCTGCCGGCGCAGTCCATTGCCGAGCTGGAGCCCTGCGCCGCAGGTGAGCGGCCGTGAACGCCCAGCGGTGGGAGAAGGAGCGCAGCGCCTGGCTGCTGGCGCGCTCCCGGCCCGGGACCTCGCGGCGTCGGCGCTCCGAGCTGCTGCAGCGGCGGGCGGCCCGCGCCGCGCGGCTGGCCCGCACCGGCGTCGCCGACTCGTCGCGGCACGAGGACATCACCCCACCGCTGTTCCGGCGCATGCTCGCGACCGACGAGGGCTCGGGAGAACGGCTGCTGCGCTTCATCGCAGTGCCCCTGCTCTACGCCCTCGCCTGGTTGGCCCTGGGGCCCGCCGCCCTGCTGGCAGCCGGCGTCTACTTCCTGCTCTGGCGCAGCGCACCGAGGCTCGGCCGGCTGTGGGCGTGGCCGTGGTTCGCCGCGGGCCTGCTCCTGCTGGGAGGCGGGGCCGCCGTCCACCAGTTGTCCGGGCTCGGGCCCGGCGCGTGGTTCGTCGCCTGGCCTCCGGCGCTGCACGTGCACCTTCCCGTCCTCGTTCCAACCTGGCTGTGGGTCCAATCCGGCCTGGGGCTGCTCCTGACCGGGATGCTGGTCCGCGAATCCGGGTGGGCGGCGGTGAAGCCGCGGTCCGGCATCGGCAAGGCCAGTGCGAAGAAGAATGCCGACGGAACGTTCACGAAGGTCGCGGACGAGGACCTGGTCGTCCTCGCGCCGTTCGCCGGCCACCGGAGCGGTCCGGAGGAAAGGTCCGGTCCTGGCGATGGAAGAGACGTCCCGGCGGCAGTACCCGAACACGAGGATCCACCGATGCCACCTGATCCGTCCGAGGACGAACCGGTCTTCGAGAACGAGGACGACTTCATCGTCTTCGAGGACGAGGGAGGAACGAGCCGTTGAATGGACGAACGCCGCAGAGAACCCGGCCGGCGCAGCGTCAGCCGGGGCGAGAGACGGGGAGGCGTCCGAGCCGAGCCGCACCGAGACGAATCGAGAACAGCGAAGGAGCGCAGTCCGATGAGTGAACAGAACGTCAACATCAAGATCGACCGGGGTCCAGACAACCACGCGTGGACCGTCCTCGGCACCCTGCTCGCCTGCGGGGCCGTCGGCATGGCGGCCTGGGCGATCTCCAACGCCGGGATGCTGGACCTGGCCGCGACTGGCCTGACCGTCTTCTTCTTCCAGATGGTGCAGATGATGGCCAAGGTCGGGCTCATCGTCCTGCCGGAGAAGAAGGGCGGCGACTTCGCCGCCACCTCGGGGAACATCAAGACCTTCCTGCGCGAGTTCCACGAGTTCCAGGCCAAGAGCCCGATCTGGCGGCTGGCTGCCATGGCCCTGGCCTACACGGTCGCCTTCATGGTCGCCCGCTGGGGGCTGAGCGTGGTGCTGGGCGTGTTCGACAACGTGTGGATCGCCGGGGCGGCCGCCGCGCTGGTCGCCTCGCTGATCGTGGCCCCCAACCTCTTCGGCGGGCTGGCCGCGAAGCTGAAGTCGAAGAGCGGCGTCCAGGTGAGGACCCAGGCTCCCTCGGCCGACGCCGAAGGGAACTGACGGAGCCGCTCGTTCTACTCCCCGGCCGCCGACCTGGCCATTCAGCCGAATCCCCTCCACGGAAAGGAATCCCCATCATGACCACGAACAAGACCATCGGCGCGGCTGCAGGCCTCGCCCTGGCGGCGCTCGCTCTCACCGGCTGCGTCGTCGTCGAAGCAGCGCCCAAGGACGAAGCCCCTGCGTCGTCCCCCGCGACCAGCGCCCCGGAGCCACGGAACAGCAGCGCTCCCAGCGGTGCCGAGGAGCACAGGAGCACCGAGCCCGCCGAGAGCGCCTCTCCTAAGGCCGCGCTCGTCGACCTGGCACCGGAGACCGGCACCGTCTACGTCGTCGCCAACCGCAGCGGCGGACTGCTCTCGCCGCCCAAGGTCGTCGGCCCCTGGCTGACCTACTGGCACGTCGACGGCGAGAAGATCACCTACCAGGAGGTCCTCTGCACCGGGCAGGTCGTCACCGAAGCGAGCGGCCGGCTGGGCGACGAGCAGGTCCTCTGGGACGGCGTCGACCCGTGGATCGGGGACGCCGACAGCGAGACCAGCTCCATGAAGAAGACGGAGTCGACGATCCGCGTCGGCTTCACCGAGACCGCGGGCACCGGCGTCGCGGCCGCCAAGGACGAGTTCACCGCGCTGTGCTCAGACGCCGGCGAGACCGTGGCCGACTTCGTCGTCGGCTGAGGGCAGATGCTCGGCAGGTTGACGATCACGCATTTGACCCAGTCGATGATCGTCCAATCGGGTATACCCCGAAGGACACAACGCAGATTGCCCGCAGCGACGTCCAACGAGGTCGGTTCTGCACGCATTCGACACAAGTGATGAGGAGGTCTAGAGATGGTTGGACACAAGGGACAGGTGGTCGGGTACGTGCGCGTCAGCGCCGCCGACCAGAACGACGCACGGCAGCTCGAAGCCATCGGAGAGGTCGATCGGCTGTTCGCCGAGAAGGCCTCAGGGAAGAGCGCCGGAGACCGGGAGCGGCTCCAGGAGATGATCGCCTACGTGCGCGACGGCGACGTGGTCCGGGTGAAGTCGCCCGACCGGCTGGCGCGGTCGACCCGGGACCTGCTCGGCCTCGTCGAGCAGTTGGAGGCCAAGGGCGTCGCCGTCGAGTTCGTGGACAACCCGGCGTTGAACACGAACACGCCGCAGGGAGAGTTCATGCTCACGATCCTCGCAGCCGTAGCCCAGTTGGAGCGCGCGACGATCCGGGAACGCCAGGCCGAGGGCATCGCCATCGCCAAGGCCAGGGGCGCGTACGAGCGCGAGCCGAAGCTCACCGACGGGCAGCTCTTCACTGCACGCGAGCTCATCGCCCGCGGCGTCCCCAAGGCCGTCGTGGCCCGGGAGCTCGGAGTCAGCCGGCAGACCGTGTACACCGCGCTGAACGGAGACGGCGCGTATTCCGAGGACTGAGGCAGGGCTGGGCTCCCTGGGCTTGGCCCTGCCTCTTATCAGTTCCCCGCGCCAGGGTGCTGGCATAGGATTGGACCCATGGACGTCGAGAAGATGAGCGCAGCGCTCCCCTGGATGCTGGAGTTGCCAGCAGCCGATCGGGAGACCTGCGCGAAGGAACTCACCGATGCGGCCGCGGCGGCATTGGCACACGGCGACCCCGGACTCGCGAACGCTGAGCTCATCTCGTGGCGCTAGACCGCGGCGGCCTTGGCCGACGGGCTGGGCAGCTCGCCCATAGAGTGGCTCGACGAAGCCATGCCCGTCGAGCGACCATAGTTCTGAATTCGAGTAACCGTCGAATCAACCTTTCGATCAGGACTTCAGCTCATCCACAGTCTGGATTACGCAACGGATCACATGCCACAGAAACTCGAATTCTCCAGCTATTGCAAACGGTACATTTTTTATGTGATCATGATTACATGAAATAGAAGCCCGCGAAAGTCGGGATCATTTTTCTTTAAGAGTTTCTTTAAAAGCACATTTCCGCCTGTTGGCAGTGGTGCGCTGTTTTTGCGTCAAGAGAGCTTCGGCTCTCTTTTTTTATGCCCAAAACTAGCTAAGGACGAATCCCTTGGATACTTCAGAATTCACAGATCGTCTCATCGTCGCCATCGACGATGCGCACACTCTCATCAACGGCGGTTCGATTGACACCGATGAATTGATCTTTGAAGGGCAGGAACTGGCCCGCGCATCCAGCCAAGGTACGGGCACCTGTGTTGAAGTGCACCGCCTCGCCGCCCTGATGATAATCGGCATCGCCAAAGCAAATTTCAGCGTCGAGCGGAGCACTGAGTGGCACACCTGTCTGAAATTATGCCAGCGCTCCCGTAACGACCTGCGGCGGTTGCAGCCCTACGATTGCGACGCGATTCGAATGCTGTGGGCGATCGGCCACAAGGCAGATGAGTTGGCATCCAGGGGTGTGCGAGCCAGGTCGCCACAGAAACTTGCGCGCCATACGGTGCGGCCATTGCAGAATCGGCCCTTCGAGGAAGCCCTGGCCGGGTACGGAGATCGGCCAGGAGAGCCGGAACATGTACCGGAAAGGACTATGGAGACCAAGACCGCTCGAATTCTGACTGGGCCCGATGCAGAAGGGCAGTATTTCAGCGCCGGCGAGTATTGGCCCAACACTGGAGCAAAGTAAAAACGAAAATGGAGACAGGTGGGCTGGTTCGGATTATGCCCGAACCAGCCCACCTGTCGGCAAAAATCCCGCGTTTTGAAGCAAGGGAACCGTCAGCTGTGGCTAGAAGGAACTCGGCGTCGGAGAGCCTTGCCATCGTCTACGACGCTGGCTGTTTCCGCAGGTTCTATTTGAGGTACTTAAACACGGTTTCGGCTGGATTGTCCTCGCTCGTGTCTTGGTCACCGATCAAGGTGTACCCATCCTGCGCAATGCGGACTTCGAGCAGGGTACCGATGTTCTGGAACAGCCGGCCAATGTGCTTCTCGTTGAGTGCTTTGCAGCTGAGGCTCCGCCAGGGATCTGGACCAAGTTTCTGACATTCTTCCACCGCGGGAACACAAATCTTGCAACGCTCATACTTTTCTTCGCTGGACGCGAGAGCCATCCGCGTCAAATACTCGGCACGGTAATACTTGGCCCGTACAGGACGTGAAGCTTCGAGGTCTGCTATTGATAGGTGTCGGTTTTGCGGCTGAGCGGCCCACTCGATCGATCCCACCTGTTCATGTCCAGCCTGGCCGCCGTTGACTTGATGGGCTATGGCCGGGCAATCCGTTCTATGCACCATCGCTGGGTGGCCAAGCTTGTAGTTGATAACAAATCGTTCCATGGTAACTATTGGGAGTCCTCGAATCGACCGATTAGGTCGTCCAGCATCGGGACGCTCTCCTTCGAACGAATATCCGTCATCCCCTGGCGATCTGCGTCGCGCACACGGTCGGCGAACTCCTGCCGATGCGCAGTCAGGACTTCTCCAACTAATTCCGGTTCATCCTCGTTGATCTCGATTGTGATGGTAGAAACGACCATGATGCACTCCTGAAAGTTGGATTTGGCTTCGTTTCCTCAACCTACCCCGGTCTATTGGATCAGCCATGGATCCCGCGATTGTGAACTGATAAGCGAGGAACTACGGAGCAGTGTGAATCGAGCTCACTAATGCCCCGGCCCATACTAACCAAAATTGAATATGCGCGAGATACATCACAAAGCAGTTCGGTCAACGCTGTATTCGTGCAGAATTTCATTTCACACTAATTTCAAATACTGATAGCTTAAAAATGCTCATCACTACTCACCATCAGGAAAGAGTTCCGACTTGGGAAAAATATCAGTAGCCAGCGAGAAGTTAAAACGCGGCGGGAAATTTAGTCTGATTACCTTATTGGTAATGTCCTTTGCAGTACTTATTCCTATCGCGCCGGCTCAGGCTGCGACATCGGCCATGAATTACGAGGCCCGTCTAAAGTACGGTGTCACTTCTCGCGAAGTTCATTCCAGCAAAAAGGGCAGCCTCAAGGTTTCCGCGTCAGTCTATAGTTGCGACAAGCGCGTTGGTTCGAGCTCAAGCATGAAAGCCACCATTAGGCTTGAACATATGAGCTTCGTTTGGCGCAACAAGGGCACCTTCACAGTCAGCTGCGGATCTTCGGGATCCAAGACCTTCAAGGACATGCCGAAGGGTTCATATCGCATTTACATTTCCAAGGTCGACGACGGCGGATATGTCACAGTTTCCGGGAAAATCACGTACCCATAAGTAAGGCGTCCAGTTTTGACTAGTGCACTTCGAGCTTTCGGTTGGCTCGTACCTTGGTTCCTCATTATCAGCATCATTGTTCTAGTTGCGATGATTGTAATCAACAGAGTTTCCAAAAGAGCTTCCAAGCGGCAGCTAAGTGGTGTCCTTGGATTATGGCTCTTGATCTGCTGGTATATCGGCGTCGTCATGATTACAGTCATCCCCGAAAGCGGTACTATTCGCGAACGCTTTGAGGATGATCCGCCAAACTACTCATTGATTCCCTTTGACGGCTGGGTTGACCAGTACGGGCTGAATCTAGTTGCAGTTCGAGAGTCATCGCTGAACGCCTTGCTCTTCGTACCTGGCATGATATTGACCTTATGGTTCACCCGGATGAGCACCAAGGCCGCATTCACCACTGTTGTCGGCTTCGGTATTCTCATTGAATTTACTCAACTGATCACAAATTGGGGACGGGCGCTCACCATTACCGACATGATTGTGTACGCTGTCGGTGCTGTGGTTGGCTGGTGCGCTTACGCATTGATCAAGCGCTCTGAAAGTAAGCCAGAGATGTCGAGTGCCATACGTGGCTAGATCAACAACTGATCACGCACGACGGCCAGCCCGAATCGCCTTCTGCTGCATCTAGTTCCTGAACCCGCTCCCGCTCGCAAGTCTAGAGCCGGGGCGGGTTTGCTTTTTTGTGCCAGATTCCGTCGATCCCGGATTTCAATAAACGCCGCACGTCGAAGTCGAACCGGCGCTCTCAAATTGAACGAACTTGAACTGATTCTGGAAACTACTGCATTCCCCGCAGAGATATCTGCAAACGGGAAACGCAGTTCCAAGGACCCTCACCTCTGCCTTTGGCCACCCGGGGCAGATCATCGTTGCACTCCCACAACACTGAATGCGTGCAGCCCACTTTCCCAATGCCAGCTCAGGGAATCGTGCCCCGGGCAGAACCGAGTGACTCGTGCACGCGCCGCCAGCTGGGCAAGTCCCGTCAACACTTCCAACGGCACGCATTCAATGCCCAAGGCCAGATTCCAGCCCTGTCCCAACAAGCGCTTACACCTCTCCCGCTAAGCACTTTGCCACACCCGAAATGCCTCCTGAGAGTCCATCCACGATTAACGTGTCGATAAACAATCTGCTTTCAGAGGTGCCGTGCCCGCAATGCTCGGTGTCGCCTGCACCCTGTAGTTTGCGGAGTTTCATCCAAAGGACCTCCAAGGGTTTCAATTGATATCGTCGACCACATCGTCTCGTTTTGCACTCTGGCACAGGTGCCCGCTTGGCAGGACTGCTGCTGAAGGTTACCGAAGAAAGATGCCGCGCAGGATAGTCGCGTGCTCGGTTGTAACTCGCTGCCAAAAGAACTATAGCCCCGGGAGTCCTGGCCACGAATGGCCCGAATAGTCACCGGGGCGTTACACCGTACAGTCTACGAAACACCGCTGAAACGGTCAAAGATGGTTACCAGCATTGACCAGCTACAGGGGCCGAGATCTCGGAGTCTCATTCAACGAATACGGCAACTCTCATTGGTCTTCTGCGCGACCAAGCTGCTCACGTAGTTGCGCTGCTTCCTCCTCGATCATGGCGAGCCGCCGCTCTGCCTTTCCGCGGGCGGCGGTGGCCCGTTTCTCTGCCGCCTTCTTCACGTCCGTCCTCGGCACCAACCACCCGATCCGCTGGTAACCGGTGATGCGCTGAGCGTACCGGCACACGAGGCACCGCCTCTCGGGCTCGGGCTTGGGCCAGCGCTGGTCGAGCATCCTGAGCGTGTGATCGCGCTCAGGTCCTTCCTCCGGCCAGGCTTCGTCGCCCAGGACCGACCAGAGCGCCTCGAACTCGCCGCGCATCTCCGACGCCCGCTGCTCGGAGACCAGCGTGGGCCCCTTCTCGGGCTTCCATTCGACGTTAGTCGGGACATGATCGTCGAAGTGCCCGCAGGCCAAGCGGACGCGCCAGAAGGCTGAGGAATGGGGTTCCGAGCGTCTCACAATGGCCCAGTACTCCGGATCCTCATCGTCAGGACATTCCTCGGGGTCGGCCGGGAACTCTTTGACACTGCTGTCGATCCATTCGACGATGTCCCGGTACACTTCCTCGACGTCGCCGTGGTCGTTCGAGCACCAGTACTCGCCGAGGGGCAGGGGGCGGCCCGAGAGCACGTCGTGCCAGGACCTGCTGTCCGGAAAATCGTCCTTCCCGTTGGTCAGCACCTCGCGGGTGCAGCCGCACTCGAGCTGGATGCGCCAACGGTGCATTTCCTCGGTCTTCGGCAAGATGACGGGCCACAGCGCCGAATGGTACCTTCGCTTCAGTTCCGCCACGGATTCCTCGCAATCCGCCATCACCTGCGCACGAGGCCGCGCACGTCCCGCGACACGCGTCAGCAAAGTGCCGGCGGAAGAAGCATCCTGGCCGTCTTTAGGCTCGTTCATGATTCCCCCTCGACACCTTGTGATTCGCTGGTCCGCGACCTGTCGCCCGTCTCGATCAGATCTAGGAGCGAGATGTCCAGGGCATCGGCTGCGGCGACGGCTTCGTCGAGTCTCGGAGCCCGAGTGCCCTCTTCGAATCGCTGCACCAGCGTCGGCTCGATGGGGCCGCCGAGGAACAGCGTGATCCTGCGCGACAGATCGGCTCTCGAAACGCCGGCTCTCCGCCGCACCTCGCGCAGGCGCTGCGCGAAGACATCGCTGGGCAACTGCCTCATGGTCATGCTCCTCTCGTAGTCCGAGGCCGCGGCGCTTGTACCTATGGCTGAGGGAACGCCGTGCCGCTGGACTGTTGGAATTCATTCAGCCCCCGGTACGCATTCGTGATCGAAGTCATCGCACTCGCGTCCAATAGTTCGACGATGTGACTCATAGTCCGTGGATCTATTGTCATCGTAGCGAAAACGTGGACGTATGGATATTCCCGAGCATCGCCGTGCGTTCGGCGAGCGGGTCAAGCAGCTGCGAAAAGAGAAGGGCTGGACCTCCCAGGAAGCCTTCGCGCACCACATTGACCTGGACAGGACCTACGTCAGCGGCGTCGAGCGCGGCGTGCGGAACCCCACTCTTGACGTCATCGTGAAGTTCGCCAGGGGCCTGGGCGTGAAGCCTGCCGAGCTGCTGTCCACGCTCGACTGACCGCACGTGGAAATAGATTTCGACCGGCGGGAAGGGAAGGCAGCAAGCCCGGTATATTCGGTGCATGACATCACAAGGGACTACTGCCAAACCCGACGAATACTGGGTGTATCGCCTTCGAGATGCGAGCCCCTCCGAACGGGTTCTGATCAATTCCGTCGACTGCACGAAGTCAAAACCCAAGTTGCTGGTGACATTCGATGATGGACGCCAGGAAACGGTCCCAGGCAACCGGATCCGCGTCCCGTGGGCCGACGTTGCTGCCTATGATCGCCTTCAAGAAGCATGGTCTAGGATCCGTCGGGAGGATTCACTGGATGACGTGGAACGCGACTGCATCAATCAGGTCTTCGATCTGCTTGTCCCAACGGAAGTAGCAGAACTTGGCTGGCGGCCAGTCAATGACACAACGAATGTTAAAGACCAGGAAATATTCAGCACCATGTTGGGTCTGGATCTCGGCAAGTACGCTGAGCACTACTCCTCAGTACATGTCGACGGTGCATTAGTCCTGTCCCCACTGGCTTCGGCAGCCATCGCCGAGCGCATCTGCGGAATCAATCCAACGCCGATACTCGACGTGGTGTTCAAGGAAGAAGAAGAATCGTGGCTCAAGTGCAAGTACGGTAGCCAGAAGAAGCCGATCCTCGACATTGACGACGGATGGCGATCGCCAGAAGAAGAATACGACTGGTACCTGAAGTACGACCGCCCACGGCATGAACTCCTGCGCCAGTGGTGTGGGTACCGAGCGATGACGTCCCACGAACGGATGAAGGCTGCCGAAGCAGAAACCCATCGACTCGAATTGCTGCTGGAAGAGACGTTCAAGCGACTCGAACCGCACATGCCTCAGCTAGAAGTCGACCTACTTCGAATTAACAGTAATAAAGAGCGCATCACCCCGTACAACGTGCGACCGCGTCCAGATCGCCCACTGTCACCTTCTGAGATTCCTGAAAGGATCGTGTATCGCACGCGCCGTCAGTGGTGGTAAGCCCCGGATGGAAAACGGTAACACTACTGGTTCATCACTGGTTCCTGTTCAATCCGTGGTTTCTGGTGTCCAACGCCCGTTTGAAGTGGCTCTCAGACTCATCGACCCTCACTCACGGCATGGCCTCCGACGAGTTAGTGTCTCTGAACCTTTGCCTTAGATCGAAGAGAGGCAAGCAAGCGCCCAAGCAGCCATGCACTAACGATATGGCAAACTTAAGCCCAGCCAACCGACCTTGCTTCGCACCTTCGGTCTGCCTGCGGCGCGCCCTCTACCTTGAAGTACTAAGATGTCCCTTGTGCTCGCTATCCTGAGATGGAGCTGAAAATTGCAGACGGAGGCGCGTTTCTCGCGCGAAGGAGTACGAAATATGGCGCGACGGGCCGCAAAGGCGAAGCCAACGAAGACACTCGAACAGACTCTGTGGGATGCCGCAGACAAGCTCCGCGGCAACCAGGAGCCCAGCGAGTACAAGCACGTCGTGCTGGGACTGGTGTTCCTCAAGTACGTCTCCGACCGGTTCGAGGAGCGCCGCGAGCAGCTCAAAGAAGAGCTGGCCGCCGAGGGCATCAAGCCCGAGCGGATCGAGTCGTTCCTGGAGGATCGGGACGAGTACGCGAGCCAGAACGTCTTCTGGGTACCATCCCTCGCGCGATGGGGCTACGTGCAGTCCGTGGCGAAGCAGCCTGAGATCGGCCAGCAAATCGACCAAGCGATGGATCTCATTGAGAAGGAGAACCCCTCCCTGCGTGGTGTCCTCCCACGCAACTACGGCCGGGACGGGCTCGACAAACGCCGCCTCGGTGAGCTGGTCGATCTCATCGGATCGATCGGCTTCACCGAGACCGACGATCACGGCGCAGACGACGTGCTCGGTCGTGTGTACGAGTACTTCCTTGGCCAGTTCGCAGGTAAAGAGACCGGCAAGGACGCCGGGGCCTTCTACACGCCGCGCTCCGTAGTCAAGACACTTGTCGAGATGTTGGAGCCCTACAAGGGCCGCGTCTACGACCCCGCCGCGGGCTCGGGCGGCATGTTCGTCCAGTCGGCAGAGTTCGTGAAGGCCCACGGCGGCAAGCGCACCGACATCTCCGTGTATGGCCAGGAGTTCACCGACACAACGTGGAAGCTCGCAAAGATGAACCTCGCGCTGCGGGGCATCGAAGCTGACATGGGCTCGCACTCGGCGGACTCGTTCACCGAGGATTTGCATCAGGATCTCCGCGCTGACTACGTGATCGCGAACCCGCCGTTCAACGTCTCTGACTGGTGGGATGCGAAGCTCGCCGACGATCCCCGATGGAAGTACGGGACGCCGCCGAAAGGCAACGCGAACTTCGCGTGGGTCCAGCACTTCATCCACCATCTCGCCCCCAACGGCACGGCGGGCTTCGTGCTCGCCAACGGGTCGTTGTCCTCGAAGAGCAGCGGTGAAGGCGAGATCCGTCGCAAGCTCGTCGAGGCAGGGTTGGTCGACTGCATCGTCGCCATGCCAGACAAGCTGTTCTTCAACACCGGCATCCCGGTCGCTCTGTGGTTCGTCTCGAAGGGACGTGCTGGGAACGGGCACCGCGAGCGGCGTGACGAGGTGCTGTTCATCGACGCGCGCAAGCTCGGCCGGATGGAGTCACGCAAGCTCCGTGTGCTCGACGATGACGACGTCGAGAAGATCGCAGGCACATACCACCAGTGGCGCAACCACGACGGCGAGTACGAAAACGTGGCGGGGTTTGCGAAGGCCGCGAAGATCGATGAGATCGAAAAGCATGACTTCGTGCTAACACCCGGACGGTACGTGGGCGCTGCGGAAGCGGAGATCGACAATGAACCGATCGATGAAAAGATTGAACGCCTCACGACAGAGCTGTTCGCTGAGTTCGAGCGTGGGCGCGAGCTTGAGAATGAGGTTCGCCGGCGGCTCAGTGGGTTGCAACTGTGACGCGCATAGCTGATGTCGTCGAGCTGACCTTCGGCTTCGCATTCAAGAGCGCAGAATTCGCTGACGGACCAGACGATGTCCGTCTCTTACGGGGCGATAACGTCGCGCAGGGGAATCTAAAGTGGGCCGGAGCGAAGAGGTTCCCCCTAGATCGAGTCAATGAAGTCGATCGATACTTATTGTCGCCTGGCGATGTTGTTATAGCGATGGATCGTCCCTGGATTGGTGCTGGGTTGAAGTACGCGGTTGTCCGCAAACACGATCTCCCCTCGCTCCTCGTCCAACGGGTTGCGCGCCTCCGGACGAAGAGCGATTCTCTCGACCAAGGATTCTTAGGCGTGGTCATCGGTAGCGCGGCTTTCACTAACTATGTGATCGGCGTTCAGACCGGTTCTGCTGTGCCCCATATCAGCGGCGGTCAGATCGGAGATTTTGAGTTCACTTTGCCACCGATCCGAGAGCAGCGCGCGATTGCCGCGACGCTCGGCGCGCTTGACGATAAGATCGAGTCGAACCGGAGGCTCATAGAGCTGATCCCGAGCCTCGTTCGTGCGCGCGTTGACGTGGCTATCGCTGACGAGTCAGTAACGATACCCGTCTCAGACCTCGCGACCTTCACCAACGGCGGCGCGTACACGAAGGGGGCAACAGGGACGGGCCGCATGGTGATCCGGATTGCGGAGCTCAACTCCGGCCCCGGCGGCTCAACTGTGTACAACGACATCGAAGTCCCCGATAACAAGACCGCGCGGGCTGGCGATATTTTGATGGCATGGTCCGGGTCGTTGGGGGTGTACCGCTGGTATAGGGATGAGGCGATCATCAACCAGCACATCTTCAAAGTCGATCCTGACGGGTATCCAGCATGGTTGGTGTTCGATCGACTCGAGGCGGTCATGCCGGTGTTCCGGGCGCTCGCCGCCGATAAGGCGACGACGATGGGACACATCCAGAGAGGGCATCTCACATCAACGACGGCTTCACTGCCGACTACCGCCGCGATCGCCCGCCTCGACGAGGAAATCGCACCGCTCTGGGAACGCCTGCTCCTAGCCGAACGAGAGAACCAGCGGCTCTCGCGACTGCGCGACGCCCTGTTGCCAGAATTGCTCTCCGGTCGGCTACGTACACCAGCTGAGGCGTCATGAGTAGATCAATCTTGAGTTCCACGGATCTTCGTATCGTTGAGCAAGTCCTCGATATGGGTAGTGGCTACGTACTCGACTTCAGTAACCGTACTTTCGCGGAGTTCTTTGCTGATCTCGATGTTGAGATTGATCCGGAAGAGACAGGTCTCTCGAAAGCCAAGCGCTTACGGGCTTTCCTCCGTTCTGCGTCAACGGCAGAATGTGCGCGTGTTCTCCATGCACTTCTCGAATACAGAGGCGAGCAAGACGGAGACGATCAACGTGCCTCGATCGACAAGTATCGCGGGATCGTCTCGCGACTGGAAGGCGTAGCCGTTCCACTGAACGCCGCGCCAGTCGCCCCGAATATCCTCACCCTGGCATATGTCCGTGAGCTGTCCGATAAGGCGGAACGCCGGCTCGCAGCCGCAGATCTCGAAGGGGCGATCACGGTGTCGCGCACCTTGGTTGAGGCGGTACTGGAGCAGCTGGAGATTCGTTTGACGGGCCAGAGCGGGAACTATGCCGGAGACCTTCAACGTCAGTACAAGGCGGTCGCGAAGATTCTTCGGATCGATGACAAGGACGACCAGGTCGACGAAGGGTTCAAGCAGATCGCACGAGGCCTGGTCCAGATCGTCAACGGTCTGGCAGCGATCCGAAACATGGCGAGTGACGGGCATGCGCGTCATGTGCAGCCACAGGATCGACATGCCCGAGTGGCGGTGAACTCGGCGAAGACTGTCGCGAGTTTCCTCGTCGAAGTCTATCTGGCGAAGCGCACTGGACCAACGTCGCCTGCCACAGTGAGGAGTGCCGGATGAGCACCTTCAACGAGAACGTCATCGAGCAGGCCACTCTGGAATACTTCGCCGAGCTGGGTTACCGACGTATGCATGGCCCTGACATCGCGCCAGGAGAGCCTGGCGCTGAGCGGGAGTCGTACGAGGACGTCGTGTTGTGGGGGCGTGTGCGTGATGCGCTTCGGCGGATTAATCGTGGTGCGGACGCCGCGCTGGTCGCAGAGGCTGTGAAGACGGTTCAGCGTGCCGAGTCACAGAGCCCTATCGACGAGAACGCTCGCCTGCATAAGCTCATCACGGAGGGCGTACCGGTCGAGCATCGCGGCGACGATGGTCTGCTGCGCACAACGCGCTTGTGGCTCGTGGACTTCGACGAGCCGGAGAACAACGACTGGGTGGCTGTCAACCAGTTCACGATCGTCGAGAACGGTAAGAACCGCCGCCCCGACGTACTCGTGATGGTCAATGGGCTCCCGTTGGCTCTGCTGGAGCTGAAGAACCCCGCTGCGGAGCACGCAACGCTGAAGTCGGCGTGGAACCAGGTGCAGACGTACCGACATGACATTCCGTCGGTGTTCGTACCGAACGCGGTGACGGTGATCTCCGACGGAACCTCGGCGGCGATGAGCAGCTACTCGGGTGCGTTCGAGCACTACGCGCCGTGGAAGACCATCGAAGGTCGTGAGGTTGTTAGCAACCAGCCAGCCCTTGAGGTTCTCATCAAGGGTGTGTTCGAGCCGAAGCGGTTCCTGGACCTGCTGAAGAACTTTGTCGTGTTCAGTGACGAGACGGTCACCGACAAGTCGACGGGGCAGCCGACCCGGGTGCTCGTGAAACGTGTGGCGAAGTACCACCAGTACTGGGCGGTCAACGCTGCCGTAGAGTCCACAGTGCAAGCGTCAAGTCCTGATGGGGACCGTCGTGGCGGCGTGGTGTGGCACACCCAGGGCTCCGGCAAGAGCTTCGAGATGGTGTTCTACGCTGCGAAGATTATGCGCGACCCGCGCATGGTGAACCCGACGCTGGTGTTCATCACCGATCGCAACGATCTCGACGATCAGCTGTTCGGCGAGACATTCGCCCCGGCCCGCATTCTGCCGGAGACGCCGGTCCAGGCGGCAACGCGTTCGGATCTGCGAGCGAAGCTGAAGCGCGCGTCGGGTGGGATCGTGTTCACCACCTTGCAGAAGTTCGCGCCGGGCGAGGACGGGGACACCAACCCCGTGCTCACTGACCGTCGGAATGTCATCGTGATCGCCGACGAGGCGCACAGGAGTCAGTACGGCTTCAGTGAGACGCTCGACCGCCACGGTCGACTCAAGTCCGGGCTGGCCAAGCACATGCGCGACGCGCTCCCTGGTGCCACGTACCTCGGTTTCACCGGCACTCCGATCGAGTCGAACGACAAGTCCACCCGGGCTGTGTTCGGCGACTACGTCGACGTGTACGACCTCACAAGGGCAGTGGAGGATGGCGCGACTGTCCGGATCTTCTACGAGTCCAGGTTGGCGAAGATCGACCTGTCGGAAGCTGACCTCGCTGCCCTCGACGACCTTGCCGATGAGATCACCGAGTCCGTCGAGGAAGACACAGCAACAGCTGCGAAGTCACGTTGGTCGCGGCTTGAGGCGGTCGTCGGAGCGGAGGCACGACTTGACCTCGTAGCCCGCGACATCGTGGAGCACTGGGAGAAGCGCCGGGAGTCTCTGTTCGGCAAGGGCATGATCGTGACCATGAGTCGCCGGATCGCCGTGCGGCTGTACGAGAAGATCGTCGCACTGCGGCCCGACTGGCACTCGGATGACCCGGCGCAGGGCAAGATCAAGGTCGTCATGACCGGGTCAGCATCTGATCCTGCTGATTTCCAGTCGCACATCCACTCGAAGGACGTGCGCAAGGACCTCAAGCTGCGGGCGAAGAACGCGGACGACCCGCTGGAACTGGTCATCGTTCGCGATATGTGGCTGACCGGATTCGATGCCCCGTCGATGCACACGATGTACGTCGACAAGACCATGCAGGGCGCGGGACTCATGCAGGCCATCGCTCGGGTCAACAGGACGTTCCGCGACAAGCCCGGCGGTCTAATCGTCGACTACATCGGAGTGTTCGCGAACCTCCAGAACGCGCTGAGCGAATACTCGCCGTCCGATCGCGACCAGGCTGGCGTGCCAATCGACGAGATGGTCCAGGTGATGCTGGAGAAGCACGACATCGTGCGCGGACTTCTCCACGGAGTCCAGTTCGACTCGTCCCCGGAGCTGACAGCCTCCAAGCGGTTGAACGAGTACGCGAAGGTCCTCGACTTTGTCATGGCGGACCCAGACCGGACCTCGCGGTTCAATGACCAGGTGCTGGCTCTGGCGAAGGCGTTCGCGCTGGCGGGCGCGCGTGATGAGGCAGCCGCGATCCGGAACGATGTCCGGCTGTTCACGGACGTCCGAGCAGCTATCCTGAAGATCCAGAACCCCGACTCTGGCCGAGGCGGTTCGGGCGCGGTCGAGATCGATACAGCGCTCGGTCAGCTTCTCAATGAGGCGGTCACTGCAGATCAGGTCGTGGACGTGTACAAGCTCGCCGGGATCGAGACGCCTGAGATCTCGATTCTCAGCGATGAGTTCCTCGATTCGCTTGCGGAGAAGGACAAGCCAAACCTTCAGATGGGGCTGCTGCGGCGTCTCCTGAACGACCAGATCCGTACGGTGCAGCGAACGAACGTCGTCCAGGGGCGCAAGTACTCGGAGATGCTCGATGAGGCCGTGAATCGCTACACGAACCGGTCGTTGACGACCGCTGAAATCATCGCCGAGCTGGTGAAGCTCGCGAAGCAGATGCGCGACGCTCAGAGGCGGCACGAGGAGCTCGGACTGCGCGAAGACGAGGTCGCTTTCTATGACGCGGTCGTGCAGAACGACTCTGCGGTGATGGAGCTGGGCGACGAGACACTCAAGGCGATCGCTCAAGAGCTCGTGAAGTCTGTCAGGCAATCAGCAACGATCGACTGGAACCTGAAGGAGTCTGTGCTGGCTGCGATGCGCTCCAAGGTCCGTCGCATCCTCGCCAAGTACGACTATCCACCTGATGCGGAGGCTAAGGCAATCGAGCTGGTGCTGGAGCAAGCGGAATTGTTCGCTGGCGGAGTGTCAGGGTAGGAGGTGTGTGGATGTCGATCAAAGTAATGCTGGGCTATTCAGCGCGCAATGGTCGTGCTGGAGGCGTGCTTTGCGTTCGTCCCTCACTCACGTCATCGAGGAGGAATCTATGGGCCGTCGCGTCCTAACCGTGTCGGAGCTGACGTTCCACCAGAAGTTCAAGCGGAACGCTGCTAGCTTCGCGCCCGCCGACCTCGACGGTGAAGACCTTCTGGATGTCTTCGCGTCGTGGGCTGAGGGGTTGACAACCGCTGACACACACAATGAGAAGCGGCAAACCTGGGTGAGCGTTGCGGAAGTGGTGCGTTACGCACCTCGCGTGATCATGCTCGACTTGCGGGTGGGAGCCTACGGAGAGCCCGGGGATCTCGTTGATATCAGTACCGGCGACCCTGTCGGCCAGATCGAAGATCACCAGGCACCCACCGGAGAGAACCGGGCGATGCTGTTCGTGCCGGAGCTTGGGGAACGAGCGCACTTTCTCTCCGAGGAGTCTTCGCGGGGTTCGGCAGGCGGCAGAATCTTGAGTCTGTTCAAGAAGTATTTTAGCCAATACACCGATCAGATCACCATGGTCACTGCCCCGGTCACCGAGGGCGAGACATGGCGAGAGGCAGCCAAACTCACAGAGGTCGAGGTGCGCGTTACCGGCAAGAGCGCGGACGTGGCGGACGGCCTGACGGTCAAGGTCGGGCGGGTGTCGCACGTCGCGCGGCCGGAGAGACGCGGGTTCTTCCCAGGCAAGCTCCTAGGAGAACTGCACCATGCAAGCGTGGCGGCCGAGGTAGTCGCAGTCGAAGAGTTGCCCGAGGATCACGACGTTTTCGTGACGATGGTGCGGGACGGACGGGCAAAGAAGTTCCAGCTGGGCTCAGAGGGAGCACCCGCAATCCGCGAAGTGCTCAACGACTCCAACGAGGCGGCTCTTGACGTCGACCAGCTGATGGAGACGTGCACCGAGAAGGTACGCGACCTGCTTGCACGGACTGGCGGCGAATGGGACGCGGCATGGAGCCGGCCGCCACAGCAAGGGAGTTGACGAGATGGGCAAAGCGTCCCTGTGGAACGTGCCTGCCGATCACTTCCGCACGCTCTACGACAACCGCACGGGGCGTCCCGACTGGTGGGCCATCACCTGGCAAGCACTCCTTCCCCTCGGTGCTGGTGCGGCCGCCTGGAAGCTCGGGGCGAAGATGGTCGAGGTCGGTGCTGCCGTTTCGGGCATCTCGATCGTGGCCGGGCTACTCTTCGCCATGGCCGTATTCCTGTTCCAGCTGCGCGTCACCCTGGGCACGGACAAGAGGCTCGGAGACGACGATTACGTGCTCGTCGACGAGTGCATGGCGAACACTCTGTGGGCCATCCTCTGGGGTCTCGCCCTGGCGCTCTTCCTCATCGTCGGTGATGCCGGGAAGTGGATCGGGGACTACCAGATAGGACCCGTCCTGACGGGCATGGCCGTGGCCGCAACTGTGCACTTTCTCCTCGTGATCGGTATGTGCCTCAAGCGGTTGCGCAGGGCATACGAGCGCATCGCGATGCGTCGCAGTTGATGCCCAGCGCACGACTGACGTAGACGTCCCTAGCCTTCGCAGGCGCATATCGCCTCGCGGATTGCCACCCCTCATGACTCGCACAACGAATCCCCACGAACTGCATAGCCCAACTAGGACTGCGATGAACTCTACATCTTGAAGGGTGGTCGGTACTTATGTTCCAGGTAGGTGTTGAGAGGTTAACCGCGACGGAAATCGTCGACAATGATTCGTCGCAAAACCAGTATGGAGTAGGTTTCAGATAGGATCCCCGCCGAACAGCTATGAGGCCCGTTCGAAACACTTACCTAGCAACTTTTCGGCACTGGCACATAGCCTGGTTACTCCAAATGCATTACTGCAATGACCAGTGATCATCGTCATTCGAATAGAAAACTACTTTGAGAGTAGTTTTGCAGCTCGTGACGGAGAATTTACCCAGATCTCTTCAACAGAAGGATCATCCAATAAGGGTTGCAGCGCTCCGAACCCGGCCACATTATCGAATACTGAACGTTGGGCAGCCTCTAGCGATCCAAGTGAAGGCACGGCGCCAAGCAATGCGCGTTCGTCGTAGTCGCGAATGACCTCTTCAATAAGTGATCGGATCATCGCTGGCTGCTTTGCCGGGTCCAATCCACGCCGGCGAACCAGCTCGCGTACTTCGTCTTCGACAATGGACAGCGCATCCACGACTGACTCCTTTGGCTTCCCTACTGGAGGATCCCGATCTCGGGGACTATCGGCGAGCGCGTCGTCGGTGCAGCATACCTATTCGTATGACAAGGGATGCTATCTGCAGCAGAGACCGCTTTCAAGAGGTTCCCGAAGTTGTGGATAGTTCTTGGTACTTTCTCCACACCAAGATTCTTATCTTCCAGCGCCGCCCTCAATGCTGGTTTAGATGGGAACGACAACATTCCATTACATTCAGGAGACCTCATGGTCCGCTATGAATTACTTCTGATTTCCCGAAAATTCCAGCATCCGCGGCAATTCGAACTTGTCATGTCCGGACGAATATCGGGCGAGCAGCTCGCCGCACTGCTGCAGCAGCATTTCCCGGGACAACGATGGTATTCGGGAATAACGCGGATAGAAGAGTTGGGGATCTTGCATGCGTCTGAACGTCTTCTGCTCAATGAATTGCCCCAACCTGTTCGCGCCACAAGCACCACAGCTTCGTGCCTCAAGTTATATGTAGTTCGCGGCCCCGACGCTGGTGCCTGGATTCCGCTCACAAAGGGAGAACATGTCATCGGCAGAACCGCCCCATTATGGTTAGAAGATCCGCTGGTGTCCCGGGTTCACGCGAAGTTATTCGTGACAACCCGGAGCTTGCGCCTGGTAGCCTGCTCTGAGCAGCAACTTGTCATGCCAGATGGCAGCCGCTGCGAGTCCGTGGAATTGGAACACGGATCGCGCTTCTTTCTGGGCAACACTGAATTCGCTGTCGGCGATCCATTAACCGCCCAATCCGGTCAATTGGTAACCCCCGAACAATTGGAAATCCAAGTACCTTCCAAGCCCGAGCTGTCCCGCTTAATTGCTCTGGTCCTCGCAGCATTCGTTCCGATCATCTCCGGCGTCTTGCTTGCCTTGGTTACCGGTTCGACGCTCTTTCTGATCTTGAGTGGCGTTTCGGCCCTTATGGGTATGGTGCCTGCCGGTCAACTGTTCGTGGAGCGTCGCGAATGGAAAAGGGAAATGGAAGTGCAACGAGCTTCCGCCATTATCGCGAGAAGTAAATATTCTCCGGCTCTCGGAGAATCGTTCGTAGCCGGACTGGATTCCGCTTCTTTGGGACTGTCGCATGCCCGGATACCACCACTGGTTTGGGGCGAGGGACTGTGGTCTCCGCAGGACACCTCTCGTTCTGATCCCACGGGGATCCGCAAAGTATTTCGTAGCCTCAGGAAGACGAAGTCGGACGCGCCCTGGTTCGGTCCAGTATTTTTCCCGAGTACCCCGAGCGTCTGGCAGCTGAATTCTGCACAAGGGCAAAGCGCTGGGGCTATTCTGGCCGCAGTACTTGCACGCTATCTCCCGGCCATACATTCCGGCCAGATACGGCTCGTGCTCGATCCCAGTGTCAGGTGTCTTCCGGCGTCGCTGCTTTTGATGAGCAACGTTTCCGTGGCCCACCTGTCGATTCCCGAAGAATCGAGCTTCACCAGGAAAGAGGAAACCAACCTGGCGACGTTGTACGTCACTGCCCAGGAACCTCAACCTATTTCCGGCGCCCTGGTGCTGGGCGTTTCACCGGTGCTGGCCGAATCCGTGGAGAATTGGATTGTTCCAAGCCCCGTGTCCTCGCGTTTGCCCGACGAACGCTTAGTGCTGCAGAACCTAAGCACGCTGAGCCTTTCGCGGTTCGACAGGATGGTGCAGCAGTATGTGCAGCTGCAAAAGCAGGCAATAACCAAGAACGCAGAATCCATTGCATCCCCATCACTAGCCGTACGGGCACATCTGGGCCTCGATGAACAGCAAGAGGACGTGTTCCTTGATCTTCATGTGGATGGTCCGCATGTACTGATTTGCGGCACTACAGGGTCAGGCAAGTCAGAAGCGCTCAGGCGCCTGATTGCTGATTTTGCCCGGAACTACCCGCCGACTCAGCTTGCCTTCGCACTTATTGATTTCAAGGGTGGAGCTGGACTAGGCGTCTATGCAGGTTTGCCCCATGTCCAGCTCTTCGCAAGCGACCTCGATGAGGCAGCGGCTCAGCGCACGTTGGAACAACTAGAACATGAGGTGCGGCGGCGCGAGGAGCTTCTGGCAGCACAAGGCTGCAGCGACATTGCGGAATATCAAGATCTCGACGAATCAGGCCCGATTCTGCCTCGCTTGCTGGTAGTCATTGACGAATTCCGTGTTTTCGTCGAAACGCTTCCTCAAGCCAGCGCCAGAATTGATCGTTTAGCTGCGGTGGGTCGAGCTCTAGGAATCCATCTGATTCTCAGCACGCAGCGTCCGGCTGGCGCTTTGACGGGACAAACCAAGGCGAACTTGAACACGACAATCGCATTGAGGGTAAACGACCCGGGTGAGTCCGTGGAACTGGTGGGCTCCACCGAGGCGTCCAAACTCCTCCACCCCGGACAGGCGATCATCAAGGGCGCTTCCAAGCCCACTAGGAACATGCAATTCCAGCTGGCCATCGAGCCGCCACTGCACGGCGAACTATTCGAGCGGAATCGTCAAGATCTCAGCCTTCGTCCGTTGTGCCGATTCGAAAAGAGCATCGCGTCAGTCGCTGGAGATCGCTTGCAAAACCATGCAGCAGAACTTTCCTCACAGTGGTCCACTTCGGAGCTCCCGGTATCTGGTTTTGCTCCAGCGTTGCCTCGGCCAGCAGAACCAACGCACTCGCCAGATACGTGGGATGGGAAGGAACGAGGAACGATTTACTGCGGCGTTGCAGATAATCTGCATTTGGCCCGGCTTGAACCTTTGATTCTTGACCCTGCCCGTTCACGATCAACATTGATCTGCGGCTTGCCAGAAGCCGGTGCCCGAACCCTGTTCGCTTCCCTCGCCCGTTCGCCCAGAAAAATACTTTGCTTCGGTCCGTCGCCGATCCCGGATGCCACTGAAAACGTCAAGGTTGTCACGGGTGAGGATCCCTATGGCTTTTTCGATGCTGTCGACTTCCTGGAATCCATGCCCAGTGATCCAGCATTGATCATTCTCGTTCATTCACTGGCCCAGTTGCAGTCCAATATCCACCCGCAACATTTCCAACGCCTGGACGAAGCACTCGGTACGCTATTGCGTTTCGGCGGCCCGCAATCGCCTATGGTGATTTGTTCAGTTGACCGCGACCAAAACGCGTTGAGGTCCACCGGTCTTTGTACAGAGCAATGGTTCTTCCCATTCAACGCTACCGAGTCATTAAAGATGATGTGGCCCAAGATCCCGGCCTGTTCGCTTTTGCCGGGTCGAGGGGTCAAGCTGAGTTCGGGGCATCCTCCGCAGGTCTTCCAACTCACCGAAGTTCAATTAGCTGAAATCCCGGGAAGCACCTGGCCCGAAGTGCCTTCGGCTTGGCAGATGCCTTCAGGTTCTGCCCTTCAACCGGCAAACTTTCTGGGATACTCGCCCTTCGATGGTGAGGCGGTCCCTCGACCAGCAGGTCCGATGGTTGTTGTGCTGTGCCCCGATACGCAACAGCGCCGGCAGCTGACTGCCGTACTCGCTGTGCGTTGGAACTCCCCGCATATTTGCGGCCTACCGGACTTTGAACGGTTCGTACGTTCTCTCGAGGACGGCTCGTACCGTGTTCGGCAGGACTTGCTTTGCCTCTTCCTCGAAACCACCAATGACTCTCGGTTGCCACCGCTCTTGAACGCTCTGAATTCGAGGGGAATCGGTGTCGCGCTATTCGTTCCGCCGTCCAGCAGGATGGCCTTCGACCTGGGATTGAGCGCCAACGGGTTCGATGATCGCCAGGTAGTCGCTGTCGAAGCCCATCATCCGCAAGATCTTCAACCGATGAATTGGCAGCCAATCCATCAGGTGCCTCATCAAGGAGCCAAAGACTATTGGTGCGCGGTCATCTCCAAACGAGGCAAACCGCGGATGATTCATATTCCGTACGAATTATCTGCTGGCAATTCAGCGGTTTGGCCGGTCTCCGAGGAATGCGGTGGTCTTCGGCGCGAAGAGCATCACCACAGTGGTTCCGGCGACCACGATGGAAAGTACCGCCGCGGCCGTCACCATCGGGATATTGGAGCTCAGGAATGAAACAGAGAGGATGAGCTGGAATAGTTGCCAAACGACAATCGGAGCACGAGTGAACGCTTTTCCCTTGAAGAAGTTGACAGCTACCGAGCCTTGCCAAACGGCAAGAAGCAAGCACAGGGCCAGCATGAATAACTGCCCGCCCATATTGACTCTTCCGTTGGTGTCGAGGTTCAACATGTAGCTGACGGCGTACGCCAGAACAGCCAGGGCCTCAATTAGGACAAGCGCGGCAACCACGAAAACACTGGTTGGGCGGGACGAGATTGCATTTTCGTTGCTCACATCAACAATTTTCGTTGACCTTCTGCAGGAACTCAAACCGCAACAATTGACTTTTGCTGTTGCTCGCGCCACACCTCTGATAACTAGCGGATCCTAGTGCCAAATGCCATGTGAGAAAGCACTCAGGCATTCAGCAACATTTCGCTACCGTGACTCTTGTTTACTTCCGCGTTACATGAAAACCTTATGTGGTCGGTTAAACGAAGTGCCCGAATGGACTTCTCCGACCTTTCGAGACGCCAGATGTTAACCGCTAGGCAACCAGGATTTCATTTCACTCCTAGTTATTTTTTGCCTGTGTGTTGATTGTCGTTGGTGTTTCACACCCTCTCAGATTTCAAGGAGCATCAATAAGCATGGATTGGCGTAGCCGCGCGGCGTGTCTGGAAAAGGACCCGGAACTGTTTTTCCCAGTGGGAAACACCGGTCCGGCCCTGTTGCAGATCGAAGAGGCCAAGAGCGTCTGCCGTCGATGTGAAGTAACCGAAACCTGCCTGCAGTGGGCTATTGAGTCCGGCCAGGATGCAGGCGTCTGGGGTGGCATGAGCGAAGATGAGCGTCGTGCCTTGAAGCGTCGTGCAGCACGAGCTCGCCGCGCTTCCTAATTAAGCTGCGCTCGAGGTAATTCTCGCAACCCGAGACGCTATACGAAATCCGCCAGAGGTAAACACCACTGGCGGATTTCGAGTTTAAGCGACAAATTGTCAGCTCAGCTAGGTACATTAAAAGTAGTATTCATGTTCGAAAGGATCCGTTAGTGACTCTGGCCCGCTTCGCGTGCACCGTTCAGGCAGGTGCGACCGCAAAATGAGCCCGGCCCTGACCGACCCCAACCTGGGCAAGACGCTGGATGGTCGATACCGACTGGACCATCTGCTTGCCCTGGGTGGCATGTCACGCATCTACCGCAGCATGGACAAGCGCCTGCATCGAGCGGTTGTCGTGAAGATCCTGAACGACAACTTCTCCAGCGAGCATACAGTGCGTGAGCGATTCGAATCCGAAGCTGTCATCGCTGCGAATATCACTCATCCGAATGTGGTCTCCATCCGCGATCACAACGTGAGCGATAATCTGGTGTACCTCGTGATGGAGTATGTTCGAGGACGGAACCTCGAACAGGTCATTGAAGAACGCGGCCGCTTTACTCCGCGTCAGGCGCTAAGCGTCCTTGAACAAATTTGCCACGGTCTCAGCGCCGCGCACAGCGAGGGAATCATCCACCGGGATATGAAACCGGCAAATGTGCTGCTCTCCGATACCGGCGAAGTGAAAGTTTCCGACTTCGGCTTGGCCCGTGCTGCCAGCGCCCATACCCAGTCAGCCACGCTCGTCGCCACGCTGTCCCATGTCTCCCCCGAACTAGTTTCAGGGGCACCAGCCGATTCGCGCAGCGACATCTACGCACTGGGCATCATGATCTACCAGATGCTGACTGGACAAGCACCGTATACCGAGACCAATGCCGCTGCATTAATGAAGCATCATCTGGACTCCCCCATGCCCATGCCCTCGGACTTGGTTCCGGGATTGGCCGAAGATCTCGATGAGTTGGTTCGATGGTGCACCGAGAAGGATCCAGAGAAGCGCCCGCAGGATGCTTCGCTGCTGCTGGAGGAGATCATCCAGATCCGCTCAACGCTCAACGATGCGCAACTGGACCTGGGCGCCGAGGACCTCGGCGGGATTGAAGATCTCACCCCGCAAACTATGGCGCAGATGCCCACTACGCTGCAGCAGCGTCTTGATGCGATGCAACGCGAGCGCGAAGATGAGCGTGAACAGGTATGGCTGAAGCGGAATACTGCTCAGCACGAGGCCAGCTACGTTATCGATGATGCCCCCGCCGATCCTGACCAGACAACCGTCATTGCCGCGGTTGACGCCACCGAAGTCTTGGATCTTCGCGATGTACAAGCCACACTGGCCCAGCCTCGTCCCACTGATCTTGCCGCTGATTCTGGCATAGCCGCAACGTCGGTGTACACCCGCGGCCGCGATCTGGAACCGGCCCACGAGAATGACGCCGATTCCGAAGCACCTCTGTCGGTACGTGGCCAAAAGCGTGCGCAGAAGCAGGCTGCAAGAAAGTGGCGCAAGGAAGCACAGGTACCCACCCACCGGTTGCGTCAGCCTCGCTCGGGTACGCAGAAGTTCGTCATCACCGTGATGTGGATCCTCATTGTGGCTCTGGTCGCAGGTGCCGGATGGTTCTTCGGCCGCGGCCCCGGAACCGTCATCCGCATCCCGTCATTGACCGGCATGCTTCAATCGCAGGCAGTCGCGCAAATGGATGGCCAAGGTGTTCCAGTTCGGGTAGGCACGACCTACAACGATGAGATTGCCATCGGCAGGGTGGTCGACTCGCAGCCGGGGACCGGCGAGAACATCATGAAGTTCCAGGGAATCGATCTGATCGTTTCGCAAGGCCCTCAGCTTTTTGCAGTTCCGGATTTCACCGGGAAAACCCTGGATCAGGCCACCAAGTTGCTCGATGAAATCGGTTTCGAAGATGTCCAGGAAGCCGAGGCCTACTCGGAATCGGTGACTAAGGGCGAGATTATCAGTTCCTCCCCTGCCGCCGGCAAGGAATTGCCGCGGAAGAACATCATCACCCTCACTGTTTCCAAGGGACATGCCCCGGTTCGTGTTCCTGCGGTCATTGGTCTTAGCAAGGATGCGGCCAAGGAAAAGCTTGAGTCCATGGGCTTGAAGCTGGAAACCGGTGAATCCGTCCATTCCACGACGACAGAAAAAGGCCTAGTCGCCGTACAGGACCCGGCCCAGGGCACCGTTGCGTACGGCAGCACCGTGACAGTGAATCTCTCGCAAGGACCAGAATACGTCCAGATCCCATCCGTGCTCGGCCTGGGCGTCGAGGAAGCAATCTCTGCACTGGAAGCCGCCGGCTTTTCCGTGAGGACGCACAATGTCTTTGGCGGTTTCAGCCAGACCGTTCGCATGCAGTCTCCATTGCACCAGCAAGCCGTGCGCGGTAGCGAGATCAGGATATACGCCTTCTGAGGCCTGTGCCGTTCCCCAGGCATAAAAATAATCCGGTTCCCGCTGTCGGGAACCGGATTATTCTCTAGCTGCTAGCGGTTTCGGCTGCGGCTCTGCAGCGCCGAGGAGACCAGGAAGGCCATCTCCAGGGACTGGCGGTGGTTCAGGCGCGGGTCGCACAGCGACTCGTACAGCGAGTCGAAGTCTTCCTCGCGGATCGGATCCGCTCCGCCGAGGCACTCAGCCACATCGTCGCCGGTCATCTCCACATGCAGGCCGCCTGGGAAGGTGCCCAGCGCGTCGTGCACTTCGAAGAAGCCGCGGACTTCGTCCATGACATCGTCGAAGTTGCGGGTCTTGTAGCCGTTCTGGCTGGTGACCGTGTTGCCGTGCATTGGGTCCGTAACCCACAGCACCTGGGCGCCGGAGGCCGTGACCTTTTCGATCAGGTTTGGCAGCTTCTCGCGGATGTTCTTCGCACCCATGCGGGTGATGAAGGTCAGGCGTCCTGGTTCGCGGTTCGGATCGAGCTTTTCGATCAGCGCGAGGACATCTTCCGGATCCGAGTTCGGGCCCAGCTTCACGCCGATTGGGTTGCGCACGCGCGAGAGGAAGTCCACATGTGCGTGGTCCAGCTGACGGGTTCGTTCACCGATCCACAGGAAGTGGCCGGAGGTGTCGTACGGCAGGCCGGTCCGCGAATCGGTACGCGTCAACGCACGCTCGTAGTCCAGCAGCAGTGCTTCATGGGAGGCGAAGAACTCGGTGCGCTTAAGTGCCTCGAAGTCTGCACCGCAGGCATCCATGAAGCGGATGGCCGAGTCGATCTCGCCGGCCAGCTGCTCGTAGGCGGAGTGCGCCGGGTTGGCCATGAATCCGCTGTTCCACGAGTGCACGCTGCGCAGGTCTGCGAAGCCGCCCTGGGTGAACGCGCGGATCAGGTTCAGCGTGGCCGATGAGGTGTTGTAGGCCTGCACCATGCGCTTCGGATCGTGGGCACGGGAATCGGGTGTGAAGTCGAAGCCGTTGACGATGTCGCCGCGGAATGCCGGCAAAGTTACACCATCTCGGGTTTCGTCATTCGAGGAGCGCGGCTTGGCGAACTGGCCAGCCATGCGTCCCATCTTGATTACCGGCATCGAAGCGCCATAGGTCAGTACCACAGCCATCTGCAAGATGGTGCGAACTCGCGAGGAGATCTTGTCGGCGGTTGCATCGGCAAAGGTTTCGGCGCAGTCGCCGCCCTGCAGCAAGAAGGCCTTGCCCTGGGCTGCTGCGGCCAAGCGTTCGCGCAGTACGTCGACTTCGCCGGCAAATACCAGTGGCGGACGCGAACCCAATTCGTTGATGGAGGACTGATAGTCCTTGTGCTCACGCCAAGTCGGCTGCTGGGCAATTGGCAATTCACGCCACAAATCTAGTTGCGGATCGGTGGCGGGGCCGGCTACGGAGGAGCCTGGCAATGGGGTTCGGTTTTCTTCGCTCACCTTGCCCATTCTACGTGGCATCAGCTCAAAGGACCGCGACGAATGTAACAAGTCGCCGTAACACTGCGCATAGCGGCCTGCTACGTCTTTGGTTTGCGTGGAGCATAGATGTCGACGTAGCTCTGACCCGACAGGACATTGATTGCCTTGCGGATTTCGTCGGCGCAAGCGCGAAGCGTTTCAGGATTCGCGGACCTGCCGTTCAGGTGCTCGAAGGTCAGCGGCTTGCCGATCTTGATCCCGATCCGGCCCGGATGCGGAAGGCTTTGGCCGATGGGCTGGACCTTGTCGGTGCCAATCATTGCAATTGGTATCACCGGGGCACCGGTTTCCAGGGCGAGCTTTGCGACGCCGAGCTTGGCCCGGTACAACCGTCCATCCGGTGAACGGGTGCCTTCCGGATAGATGCCCAGCACCTGGCCCTGCGCCAGTGCGTTCTTGGCACTGGCCAGCGAAGCAGCCGATTTCTGCCCGCCTGAACGGTCCATGGGCAGCTGGTTGATATTGCGGAAGAACCACGCGGTGATCCGGCCCTTGATGCCCTTGCCGTTGAAGTACTCGTCCTTGGCCAGGAAAATCACGGTACGATCCAGCGCCGCTGGGAGGAACACCGAGTCGCTCACCGACAGGTGGTTGGAAGCCAAGATCGCCGCACCGGTTTCAGGCACATTGCCGATGCCCTGGATCTTGACGCGGAAGAAAATTCGTATTAGCGGCCGGACAGCGAAACGCTTGAGGAAGTCGTACAGCACAGCGGGAAAATTCCTTCTTCTAGTTGACCAGCTACGCGGGAAGAGAAACCGCGACCTTACTGGTCGAAGCGCACTCCGCACCCTTCAATTGTGCACTACGCTCGAAGGTGAAGGCAGAAATCCGGAGGGTTCACGATGAAACTTGATGCAGGCAATACTCCGCTGGACGAGCGCAAACGTCCATGTGCAGTACTTTTGATCCACGGTTTTACCGGCTCCGCTGTTTCCATGCAGCCATGGGCGGATTCCTTGGAGCAGGCCGGATTCGACACGGACATTCCCCTTTTGCCCGGGCACGGAACGCAATGGCAGGACATGGTCGGTCGAGGTTATGGCCAGTGGATCCACGCTACCGAAGCGGCTTTTGACAGGCTCTCGCGCACGCACGAGCAGGTATTCGCCGCTGGCCTTTCCATGGGTGGCGCCCTGGCCCTGCATCTGGCGACCCGCCGCAATGTAGCCGGTGTTTCGCTGGTCAATCCGGGCCTGGTCGTGGACTCCCCCTTGTCCCCCTATACTCCTTGGCTCAAGCATGTAGTGCGCAGCGTTGCCCCTATCAGCAATGACATCGCCAAGCGCGGTGTCGATGAAGGGGCCTACCCGCGCACCCCGGTAGCAGCCGTAGCCGAACTCCGTTCGCTCTTTGCCCAGACCCGCCGGCGCTTGGAGCTGGTGAACGCCCCGGTGCAGCTTTTCCGTTCCACCGTTGACAACGTAGTTTCAGACCAGTCGGTGCGCGAGCTGGTCGAGGGCCTGAACTCGGGCACCCTGGCCGAGCACCACATGCTCTTGCACTCCAAGCACGTAGCCACCCTGGACTACGATGCGGAGCAGATTTTCCACGAATCCGCTCGCTTCTTCGCGCAGCTGGCCGCCACGGAACGGAAGCGCAAGGAGGAGCGCGCATGAATCCGGAAGATGCCCATCCTTCAAACCAGAATGATCCGCAGTGGGATGAGCTAGTCGAGAATTTCCGTCAGCTTGATGCCTCGGCACCCCGCGAACCCAGCGCCGACGAGCGCGCGGCGAAACTGGCGAAGCTCTTCAACACCGGGCCTGCCGCGGTTCGCGGACCGCGCGACTATGTTGCTGAGCAGACGCCGGAAGAGTTCGTTCCAGAAGAACCCGCCGCGCTGGGTTCGGGTGATCCGATGCTGAACCTCGCCTGGGTTGGCGCCGCTGGCGGTCCGCTTGGGTTGCTGCTGTGTGTGGTGTTTTTCCGCTCAGCTCCGGTGTTCATCTATTTCGGGCTGGCACTCGCCGCCCTGCTCGGAATCGCCTACTTGCTCAAACGTCTTCCCACTGAACGCGATCCGGGAGATGATGGGGCTCAAGTATAGAAAACGGCTTTGAGTACACCACACGGTAGGTTACTCTATAGTAATAAATATGTGATGCGGGTTACCCGCTATTGCTAATGGGGTCACACAGAGTTTCAGGAGTTGAAGACCAGATGCGCGAATACAGCTCGCCAATTCGCATTCATTCGCCACAGCAGTCGAATATTACAGATCTGCTATTACGCCACGCGAATTCAGCGGCCAACCCGGCATTGTTCTCAAAGCCGGGAACCGACGGAACGTGGAATGATGTCACGGCATCGCAGTTCGCTGCCGACGCCCGGGCTATTGCGAAGGGGTTCATCGCCAATGGCATCGAACCTGGCGACCGCATCGCGCTGATGGCCAAGACCCGCTACGAGTGGACGCTGGTTGACTTCGCCATCTGGTTCGCCGGCTGCGTCACCGTCCCCGTCTATGAAACTTCCTCCCCTAGCCAGGTTGCCTGGATCGTTTCCGATTCCGGTGCCAAGGCCGTCGTCGTTGAGGCCGCCGCCCAGGAAGCCGTGGTGCGCCGCGCCGCCCATCAGGAACAGCTCGACGGACTGGATCACGTCTGGCAGTTCGATGGCGGGCTGGAACAGCTCTCCGAAGATGGCCGGAACGTCGATGACCAGTTGCTCGAAGCCCGCCGTTCGGGCGCAGCATTGGATGACATCGCCACGATCATCTACACCTCGGGCACCACCGGCCGTCCCAAGGGCTGCGAGCTGACCCACGGCAACTTCGTGGAGCTGGCGGAGAACGCTGTGGCTACCTTGCCTGGCGCCGTTTACCCGGGCGCATCGACCATCATGTTCCTGCCGCTGGCTCATGTTTTCGCCCGCTTCATCTCGGTAGTCAACATTGCCGCTGGTTGCCGCACCGGGCACACCCCCGATGTCAAGCACCTGCTCGAGGACCTCCAGTCCTTCAAGCCGAACTTCATCCTCGCTGTGCCACGCGTCTTCGAGAAGGTCTACAACTCGGCCATGCTCAAGGCTGAAGATAGCGGCAAGGGCAAGATCTTCCACGCCGGCGTTGACGTTGCAGTGGCATACTCCCGCGCCAAGCAGGAGGGCAAGGTTCCGCTGGTGCTGAACCTGAAGCACAAGCTCTTCGACGCCCTGCTCTACCAGAAACTGCGCACCGCGATGGGTGGCAACATCCGCCATGCGGTCTCCGGCGGAGGTCCGCTGGGCGAGCGCCTGGGCCACTTCTTCAACGGCATCGGGGTGACCATTCTGGAAGGCTACGGCCTGACTGAAACCACCGCACCGATCACGGTGAACACCCTGGACCGGATCAAGATCGGCACCGTAGGCAAGCCGCTGCCGGGCAACGCCGTGCGCATCGCCGCGGACGGAGAGATCCTCACCAAGGGCATTTGCGTGATGCGCGGCTACCGCAACCGTCCAGAGCTGCAAGATGAGACCTTCACCGATGGCTGGTTCCGCACCGGGGATATCGGCGAACTCGACGCCGACGGATTCCTGAGGATCACCGGGCGCAAGAAGGAAATCATCGTCACCGCCAGCGGCAAGAACGTGGTTCCTGCGCTGCTTGAGGACCAGATCCGCGCCGACGCGCTGGTTTCCCAGTGCGTGGTCATCGGCGAGGGCCGCTCGTTCATTGCGGCCCTGGTGACCTTGGATCCAGAAGCCCTGCCAGGTTGGCTGGCCCGTCACCAGATGGACCAGAACCTGTCGCTGGACGAGCTATCGACCCATCCAAAGGTGCTCGAAACCGTGCAGGCGGTCATCGACAAGGCCAACACCTCGGTATCCAAGGCCGAGGCGATCAAGTCCTTCCGCGTTGTGCCTGCTGACTTCACCGAGGAAACCGGTCATTTGACTCCCTCGATGAAGATCAAGCGTGCAGTAGTGCTCAAGGACTACGAGGCCGTGATCGAAGGCATCTACTCGGCGCCCAAGCCGACAGCATAGTCCAGCACTGCATTAGCCAGCTCCCACGATTCGCGAGCTGAAGCGGCCCAAGGCAACTTGAGGCCGCTTTGCTGTGTTCGGGCATAGTAGCTGCGCGGCAATACCACGCGGCTGAATGCCTGGGTGGCGTGATTCTGGTGCTCGTGGCCAAGCACCGCGTAGATCAGGTTCCCAGCCAGGTCCTTGCGGCCATTAGCCAGCAGCCATTCGACCAATTCCATGAGCCGGTCTTCCGAGTCGGCACTGGTATCGCCCACAACCACCAACACGTTGGTGCCGGTGAATTTACCGTCCATCACCGATTGCACGCGCTGCGGTCCGGCCGTGGCCACCTGGGCCTTGCAATCCAATTCACCGAATTGCTCGGCCAAGTGCTCTGCGATTTCGCAGAACGGAAGATGCGTGTCGAGGGTGAAGACCAGTACCGTGATCGGCTGGCCCTTGGATCCCAGCTCGGCAACCTGCTGCCTCAGCCGGGCGGGCACAGCCCCGGGCGTCATCTTGCTTGGGCGCATCACTGCTCCTTCTGCTTTGTGGTTCGCACGATTAGTTGACAGAGCGCAGGGGCCCGCAACCTTGGTCACGAGCCCCTGTGCTCTGGGTACTGCGGATGCTACTTGGGTTCGATCACCAGCAGCAGATCGCCACCCTGTACCTGGCTGGTGCCATTCAGGGTTACCTGGCTGACCACGCCACCCGCGTTGGCAGTGATGCCAGCTTCCATCTTCATTGCTTCAATGGTGGCCACGGACTGGCCGGCCTCGATCAGGTCGCCGACCTTGACGTTCACAGTCACCGCTCCCGCGAAGGGTGCAGCGACGTGGCCGTTATTGTTCGGATCGGCCTTCGGCGCGGACTTCACGGTGGATTCTACCGATTCGTCGCGAACCTTGAGCTGGCGGGACTGGCCGTTGAGGTTGACCACGACGGTGCGCAGGCCCTTCTCATCGGCTTCCGATACCGATACCAGCCTGACCAGCAATCGAACACCCGTACCCAGCGAAATGACATGCTCGAAGCCGGGAACCAGGCCGTAGAGGTAGTCGCGGGTGTGCAGGACGGACAAATCGCCGTAGTTCTCCACCGACTTCTCGAAGTCACGGGTTGGGCCAGCGAAGAGCAACCGGTTCAGGGTACCGCGAATCGTGTCCGAATCCGCCTGCAGCGCTGCCAGGTCCTCTGCCGAGAGGTCCTCGACATGGGCCTTGACATTGCGTCCCTGCAGCGCCTTGGTGCGGAACGGTTCCGGCCAACCGCCTGGAGGGTTGCCCAGCTCGCCCGAGAGGAACTGGATGACCGAATCCGGGATGTCGTAGTTCTGCGGGTTCGCTTCGAAGTCCGCGGCTGGGACTCCGGAACCCACCAGCTGCAAGGCCAGGTCGCCGACGACCTTGGACGATGGAGTCACCTTGACCACATTGCCGAGCATGTCATTGACCGAGGCGTACATCGACTCGATGGCTTCGAAACGCTCGCCCAGGCCCAATGCAATGGCCTGCTGGCGCAGGTTCGAAAGCTGGCCGCCCGGAATCTCGTGCTGGTAGACACGGCCGGTTGGCGCTGGCAGTCCGGATTCGAATGGCTTGTACATGGCGCGCACTGCTTCCCAGTACGGTTCCAGCGACGCCACGGCATCCAGTGACAGGCCGGGATCACGCTCGGTGAACTCCAGCGCTGCGACCAGTGCAGAGGCCGATGGCTGCGAGGTGGTGCCCGCCATGGCCGCGCTGGCCACGTCGACGGCGTCCACACCGGCGTCGATGGCCGCCATCAACGTCGCCAGCTGCCCGCCGGAGGTGTCGTGGGTGTGCAGGTGCACCGGAAGATCGAAGCGTTCGCGCAGGGCCGTGACCAGCTTGGTTGCTGCCGCTGGGCGCAGCAGGCCGGCCATGTCCTTGATTGCGAGGATATGCGCGCCAGCGTCGACGATCTGCTGTGCCAGCTCCAGGTAGTAGTCCAGGGTGTACAGCGTCTCGTTGGCATCCAGCAGGTTGCCGGTGTAGCACAGGGCCACTTCGGCGACTGCGGTGCCGGTGTCGCGTACCGCCTTGATGGCCGGAGCCATCTGCGAAACATCGTTCAGCGCATCGAAGATGCGGAAGATGTCGATGCCGGCGGACGCGGCTTCCTTCACGAAAGCGTCGGTGACCTCGGTTGGGTATGGAGTGTAGCCCACGGTATTGCGGCCGCGCAGCAGCATCTGCAACGGGATGTTCGGCAGCTCCGCACGCAGCAGCTCCAGGCGCTTCCAGGGATCTTCGCCCAGGAATCGCAGGGACACATCGTAGGTGGCACCGCCCCAGACTTCCATGGAGAACAGCTGCGGGACGTTGTGCGCGTAGGCCGGTGCTGCCGCGAGCAGGTCGCGGGTGCGGACGCGGGTGGCCAGCAGCGACTGGTGCGCATCGCGGAAGGTGGTATCGGTGATGCCCACCGCCTTCGACTCGCGCAGGGCCTTGGCGAATCCTTCCGGACCGAGATCCAGCAGCTTCTGGCGCCAGCCATCGGCCGGCAAGGCGGACTTGGAGGGGCCATCGAATGGCGAACGCTCTGGCTCGTCGGTCTTGTCACCCGGGAAAGCAGGAAGCTTCTTGCGCGGGTCGATTCCCTCGACACGGCTGCCATTTGGCTGGTTCACCGTGACATGGGCCAGGAAGTTCAGCGCCTTGGTGCCGCGGTCCTGGGATTCATTGCCGGTGAGCAGATCCGGGCGGGAGTCGATGAAGTCGGTAGCGACATCACCGGCCAGGAACTGCGGATCACTGAGCACATTCTGGATGAACGGGATGTTGGTGGCCACACCGCGCACGCGGAACTCGGCCAGCGCACGGCGGGCGCGAGCCACAGCCGTCTGGTAGTCACGGCCACGACAAGTGAGCTTGACCAGCATCGAGTCGAAGTGCGGGGACACCTCGGCGCCGGTGTAGATTGTGCCGCCATCCAGGCGGACACCCGAGCCGCCGGCGGAGCGGTAGACGGTAATGGTTCCAACATCCGGACGGAAGCCATTGGCTGGATCTTCGGTGGTGATGCGGGACTGCAAGGCCCAGCCACGCACCTGGATGGTGTCCTGGCTGATCTCCAGATCCTTCAGCGACTCGCCAGCAGCGATGCGCATCTGCGCCTGCACCAGGTCGATGTCGGTAACCTCTTCGGTCACCGTGTGCTCAACCTGGATGCGCGGGTTCATTTCAATGAATACGTGCTGCCCGGCGCGGTCGCCCACGGTATCAACGAGGAATTCGACGGTGCCTGCGTTCTGGTAGCCCAGAGTCTGCGCGAACTTCACGGCGTCCCGGAACAGCGCCTGGCGAATCGATTCATCCAGATTCGGTGCTGGAGCGATTTCGACAACCTTCTGGTGGCGGCGCTGCAGCGAGCAGTCGCGCTCATGCAGGTGGACAATGTTGCCCTGCTCGTCGGCGAGGATCTGCACCTCGATGTGGCGCGGACGCAGCACTGCTTGTTCCAGGAAAACGGTGGGGTCCCCGAAGGCGGTGCCGGCTTCGCGCATTGCCGCGCCCATCAGCTCCGGCAGGTCTTCGCGCTTGTCGACACGGCGCATGCCGCGACCGCCGCCGCCGGCTACAGCCTTGACGAAGATCGGGAAGCCGATGCGATCGGCCTCGGCAATCAGGTAATCAACATCATCGCTTGGCTCGGAGGATTCCAGTACCGGAATGCCTGCCTCGCGAGCAGCCTTCAGCGCCGCTACCTTATTGCCGGCCAGTTCAAGCACGTCCGCCTTTGGACCGATGAACTTGATGCCTGCTGCTTCGGCAGCTCGTGCGAGGTCAGGATTTTCCGAGAGGAAGCCGTAGCCCGGGTAGATTGCATCCGCGCCGGCTTCTTTGGCAACGCGGATAATCTCGTCGATATCCAGGTAGGCGCGGACCGGATGGCCCTCTTCGCCGATCTGGTAGGCCTCTGCGGCCTTCTGGCGGTGGATCGAATTGCGATCCTCATGTGGGTAGACAGCAACGGTCTTTGCGCCCAGCTCGTAGCCGGCGCGGAAAGCGCGAATCGCAATCTCACCGCGGTTGGCGACCAAGATCTTTTCAAACATAGTGTCCCTACATCGAATCTGTACACGCTGGTTCAACGGCACAATCAGGACTGTTCCCCTCAGGTGCAGGCCCGCCATCCCAGCGTGTCGGGTCTCGAAAAGCAGCTAGCATTTGCCACTTCTGTGAAACACACTACACGGGGATTCTCCAGAACGTCCAAACATTTCGTCCTGTGGTCAGACCACATGAAATAATTGGATCTTTGAAGTTTTAATCACTAACTTGTGCCTAATGGCAAAAACTGACGTTGCAAAGTCGGAGAAACACGGCTCGGCACACTATGATGATGAGAGACTAAAAATTCGGTGGGACGTTTAAACTAACGAACAGTGAAAGGCGTGGTCTGGTCCGTGCACGTAGTGAGCATCAGCAGCCTCAAGGGTGGCGTAGGAAAAACCTCCGTGACACTCGGATTGGCTTCAGCAGCACTTGCCGCCGGCATTCCGACTCTCGTCATTGACCTGGATCCCCATGCGGATGCCAGCACTGGCCTTGGAGTCCGTGCTAATGGGAAGCAGCCAATTGGGCAAATGCTCAAGAACGCTCGTCGCGCCCGTCTGCAAGATCAGGTTGTCGCCAGCGCTTGGCAGTCCAAGGCAGCAGAGAAGAAATCCCGTACCCGCATTCCAGTGCTCGATGTTGCCGTTGGCGACGCATTCACCGGCATCTACGATCGACCAGATCTGCGGACCCGCGACCTACGCCGCCTCTCCCAGCTTCTGAGCCGCACCAGCGGTTACCAGTTGGTTCTCATCGACTGCCCGCCATCGCTGAACGGCTTGACCCGCATGGCATGGAGCGCGTCGGATCAGCTCGTGCTAGTGGCAGAACCCAGCTTGTTCTCCGTGGCCGGCACCGAGCGCACCCAGCGCGCATTGGAACTCTTCCGCCGTGAATTCGCTCCTTCCCTGGGACCGGTACGTGTTGTCGCCAACCGCGTCCGCAAGGACTCCGCGGAGCATACCTTCCGTTTGGGCGAAATGCGCCAGATGTTCGGCGACTCCATGGTCAAGCCCGAGATTCCCGAACACCCGGAATGGCAGCAGATCCAAGGTGCCGCGTACTCGGTGCACCAGTGGCCTTCCAAAGCTACCGCTCCGATGCTGGCGCAGTTCGACGCGTTGCTCAAGGAAGTCATGTCCGCAGCAGGCCCGAACAACACCTAGGCCCGGATACGGATAGCAGCTTAAGCAATTGACCGGATCTTCCTTCAAGGAAGATCCGGTCAATTGCTTAAGCTGCTGAATTATCTGCCGGCTCTAGCCGACGTTGCGCGCCGCCTTGGCAGCCCGACGGGCAGCCAATTCATCTTCTGGCAGGGTCTGCTGCACCGAGCTCTCTGAAGGCAGCTGGGCAAGGGAACCTTCCACCTCGCGCCAAACACGGCCTACGGCGATGCCGAATACGCCCTGGCCCTTCTGGACAAGGTCAATGACCTCGTCGGCGCTGGTGCATTCGTAGACCGAAGCTCCATCGCTCATCAACGTGATCTGGGCAAGGTCCTCAACGCCGCGTTCACGCAGGTGCAAAACGGCCGAACGGATCTGCTGCAGGGATACTCCGGTGTCCAGCAGCCGCTTGACAACCTTGAGCACGAGGATATCCCGGAATGAATAAAGGCGGTGGCTGCCGGATCCCTTGGCTCCGCGCACTGCCGGCTCAACCAGGCCAGTACGTGCCCAGTAGTCGAGTTGGCGGTAGGTGATGCCGGCTGCCTTGCACACAATTGGACCGCGGTAGCCGGCATGTTCATCCAGCTCAGGCAGGTCATCGGTGAAGAGCAATCCCTGGGTGCTGGATTGCTTGTTGCCACCGTCGACCCCATAGTGAGGCCCAGTCTGGCGAGACTCCATCCAATTGCTCCTTGCGTGTCAGCACGTTCCTAAACGAGTATCCAGGGACCGAATGAGAACCGCGCAGATGCGAGTGATGACCATCAAAAAACAGCTCTTTTTAAATGTCCCTATGCAAAGACGGTACGGCGATAACGACTAATGGTCAAAGACCTTCAAGCTTAACTTTAAGGCGTGTCGCGCAGGCTTGGGGAATTACCCAATTCAAGGCCAATATTCCACTGAAACCAAACGCGCGATATCTACGAAGAAAAATCTTCTGGATCAATATTGTCCAAGAATTCACGGAATTCGCGCAACTGCTCTTCGGGTGCCTCTCCGCCGCCAGTTTCATTCTCGATGGCCACGCCAGCTTCTTCCAGGACGTGCTCGGCGCACATGATCGGGCACTGGGCGCGCACGGCAAGGGCGACGGCATCCGAGGAACGGGAATCTACGCGTTTGCCGTTGGAAAGGACAAGCTCCGCGACGAACACGGCATTGTTTACCGAGACTATTTCGATCCGCTCAAGCTTCACGTCCATGCTTTCAATGACGCTGAGCAGCAGATCATGGGTCATCGGCCGAGGCGGAGTGAGCCCTTGTTCAGACATTGCGATGGCCGAGGCTTCGGGCGCACCTATCCACAGCGGAAGGTAGAGATTACGCTCAGGGTATTTGAGCAGCAACAGCGGCTGATTCGCCGGCAGTTGAATACGGATTCCGGCAAACTCCAGTTCCAGCATGCTAGCCCCTTAGAGTTGTTGTTGCCTGTTCGAATTCAGCCTAGCGATCCAGTTGGGAAATAGCACGTTGCACCAGGGCCTCGTGAATTTCCAGGCACTGGCGCGAGATTTCCTGGGCCTCTTCCGCAGCGCGGGCACGAGCGGAGACTTCAGGCTTCTTCAGTTCGTTGCCGACAATCGATTCAATCAGCGAGAACTCGCGATCAGCTGCGGTACGGAACTGCCGCAGGTGGCGAGGTTCAACGCCATGGCCCGCCAGCTGAACGGCCGATTTGGTGACCTTGATGCTGTTGGCGTCGAACAGGCCAGCAACGGGTTCGATCAAGCCGAACTTTATCAATTCGCCAACGAGCTCCTCGCTGGCACCGGTCAGCCCCTGCAGTTCAGCCAAGGACACCGAACGGGTTTTGCGCTCCACGGCCTCAGCCATGTCATCGTTGACCACCTGTGGCGCCACCGGGGCTCCCCCAGGCAATGCTGCTGGCGCTTCACCGCGATCCACCGAGTCGAGATGGTCCTTGATAACCTTCAACGGCAGGTACTGGTCGCGCTGAACCGAAAGGATGAAACGCAAGCGGCTCACATCCGACGCGGAGTACTTTCGATATCCAGCGGAGGTGCGTTGCGGGATGATCAGTCCCTTGTCTTCCAGGAAGCGGATCTTGGACGCAGTGACACGTGGGAACTCATCCTTGAGTTCCGAGAGCACCTCGCCGATATTCAGCGCGGCCTGCCGGGCGGTCTCGTGGCGTTGAGCCTCGAGACGTGGGCTGCGGGCTGCGTCAAAGATCGGCAAAGGGTCTACACCTCGGATGTATGGATATGTCGGCGTGCCAGACGCCGGCGGACAAAACCTCGAACTCTACTAGTTTAAAGGTTCGGAACGCTTTGGTAGAAATTCAGGCGGAATTTGCCGATCTGAACCTGAACACCAGTGCTCAACGGGATCTCGTCGATACGGTCGCCGTTGATGTAGGTACCATTCAGCGATCCGATGTCGCTGAGCGTGAACCGCGCGTCCGTTCGGGAGAACTTGGCATGCCGACGCGAAACGGTCACATCGTCCAGGAAGATATCCGCGTTTGGATGGCGGCCTGCGATGCTCTCGTCGGTGTCCAGCAAGAAGCGTGCGCCCTTGTTTGGTCCGGAATGGGCAATCAGCAGCGCAGAACCAGCTGGCAGGGCGTCAACTGCGTTTTTCTCATCCTCACTCAGGGTGTAGATGACCGAAGGTTCAGCACCCTTGTGCACCGCAGGAAGAGCGATATTGGTCGTCTCAGAGGCAGACTCGTTGTGCGGGTCAACCGGCCGATGTTCCGACATTATGGGGTCCTCCAGAAAATTCTGTTAACAGTTCGTGCGTGACGACCTTGAGTTCTGTGTTGGCACAGTCAGTAATACCAAACTATTTACAGATTAGCCTACTCACTGCCCAACTGATAACAGAAAAGTACATATTTTCCGCTGCAAGGGATTGCCAGTGTGGCAAGATGCCAAGAGAGACGATGATGCCTTGGCAGCGCCTGCACTTCGATCCTTTCCCACAGATGGAGGCGATGCAAGGATAAATCAGGAACTTTCAGGTGAATCATGACGAAGATACTTCTCAAACGCGCGTATACCGCGCCCAGCGTCGAGGACGGCTACAGGATCCTGGTTGACAGGCTCTGGCCGCGCGGGAAGAGCAAGGCTGCCCTTCAGCTGGATCACTGGGCCAAGGCCTTGGCACCGAGCACCGGGCTTCGCAAAGGTTGGGATCACGATGCCGACCGCTTTGGCGAATTTGCGCAGCACTATCGCGCCGAGCTAGATCAGAACCCCGCTGTCGATGGCTTCCTGGAAGTACTGGACCAGCATCCCGTGGTCACTTTGGTCTACGGAGCAAAAAATGAGCAGGCTAATCATGCTGTGGTGTTGCGTGACTATCTGCTCGATCAGCTCTCTGGTCCGTAGGCGGCACGAAGCACACGCCGTCGGCACACACCATATCCGAATCGACCACCTGCTGAAGGTCAAAGCTGAATTCCTGGCTCACCGTGGCACCTTTCATCGAAGTCCTGTCCCTTGGTGGTTCAACCACGTTGCGACAAAGAATATTCCGCACTTCCACGCGACGCCCTGCGCAGGGAAACCGATGGCACCGCGAGATACTCGCGGTGCCATCGGTGATATGTGGAGCGAGCGCGCTACTAGTTCTGCTCCAGCAGGATCGGCTCGAAGAAACGGGCCAGCTCGTTGGCCGCATCCAATGGCAGGATGCTGGCAACATACATATCCGGACGGACGATCACGATCGCGCCATCGCGGGAGATCTGGCGCTCCTCGAAGATGTCCGAGCCGTCCAATGCGGTGTAGACCTTCTCGTAATCCATCAGGCCGAATACGCCGGTGTCCGGACGGAACACCTTCGGCGCGTCATTCACGTTCATCGTGGTGTAGTCCTGCTGGTAGACCACCTTGACATCGAACAGCGCGTCGGCGTCGGCACCCTTCGGCGTGAAGCGAACCAGTGGCGAGCGCTCATTCTCCAGCAGCCAACTCGACAAGGCGGCAATTTTCTGGGACTCTCCCACCGGCTGCTGATCAGCAAAGACGTAGATGCGGTAGCGGCCGTCGGCACGATGGTGGTGGCCCAGGTGCGTTGGGTTGGCATCGGCCAAGCGCATGACTTCCGAAGAGCGGAAGCGCTTGCCCACGGGGAATCCGGCGGCCAGCTCCTGGTGCTCCTTGCCGGCGACCAGCGCAGATGCCGCGTACTCGGTCATGAAGCCGGCAGGGAATTCGGCCGTGCGTACATAGAACTCGGCAACGCCTTCTTGGCCTTCAAGCTCCTTCGCAGTAGCAGCCATGATGGAGGACCACTTCTTGTCGAAGTCGATCAGGTCCTTGGCGATCACCTTGCGCTCGTCCGAGTAGGTGCGCAGCAGGCTTTCCGGAGCTTGGCCCGAGAGCACATAGCCGATCTTCCAGGCCAGGTTGAACCCGTCCTGCATGGAGACGTTCATGCCTTGGCCGGCCTTGGCCGAGTGGGTGTGGCAGGCGTCGCCGGTAATGAACACGCGCGGCTCACGGGTACCGATCTCTTCAACCGGCACATCATCGAAGCGGTCAGCCAGCCGGTGGCCTACTTCGTAGACGCTGTGCCACGCGACGTCCTTGACCTCGAGGGTATAGGGATTCAAAATCGCCTTGGCACGCTCGATGATTTCTTCCAGCGGAGTCTCGCGGACCTTGCCGTTATCCCCTTCCGGAACTTCACCCAGGTCGACGTAGAGGCGGAAGAGCTGCCCGCCTTCGCGCGGAATCAGCAGGATCGAACCAGCCTTGGAATGGATGGCGCACTTGGTGCGCACATCCGGGAAGTTGGTCAGGCCCAGGGTGTCCATGACGCCCCAAGCGTGATTGGCCTTGTCACCGGAGAGCTTCGCGCCGATCGAGCGGCGGACATTGCTTCTGGCCCCATCGGAACCGACCACGTACTTGGCACGCACTACACGCTCAATGCCGTCATTGCTCTCGCCGCAGCCGATCAGGGTGACCTTCACCGGGTACTCTTCGCCGTCTTCAACGACCAGTTCCTTGCAGTCCCACCCGTAGTCCGGGACGGTGCGAGCTGGGGAGTTCGCCGCGAAATCAGCGAAATAGTCGATAACGCGCGCCTGGTTGACCACGAGGTGCGGGAATTCGCTGACGCCGGTTGGATCATCGGCGGTGCGGTCGGTGCGGATGATCTGATCCGGGTTCTGCGGATCAGGGTTCCAGAAGGTGGTTTCCTTGATGATGTAGGCCTCGGCGGTGATGCGCTCGGCAAAACCGAAAGCCTGGAACGTCTCCACCGTGCGTGACTGGATCCCGTCGGCCTGGCCGATTTCCAGGCGGCCGGGCCGTCGGTCGATGATGCGGGTGTGCACATCAGGGAACTGGGAAAGCTGGGCGGCGGTGATGATGCCTGCGGGACCGGCACCGACGATCAGCACATCCATGACATCGGGCATCTCCATGGGACGGTTTATGCCCACGCCAGCCGCTGGCTGCACCCGTGGATCGGCTGAAATGTATCCGTTGTGGTGAAACTGCACCGTTTCATCCCCCATTTCCCTGTGATGACCTCAGTCAATAAATATTATGTTCGATATTAGAACTGCATGATCTTTTATCGCACACTAATCATATACAATCTGTGAGCTCAGGCACAAGTTCATGCACGCTGCGCCGGCCACCCCTAAGCCGCAGATGGGCAGAAGCCCCGGCGCAATAACCTCGCGCCGGGGCCCATCACTGATGCCAGCTGCTACCGATGCTCCCACTCGGGTCCGGCATACTCCAGCATCTGCTCTTCATTAAGTTGCGAACGCCCATAGGCTCCGTGCACCGCGTTGAACTTCCCGCCAATCTCCAAGTCGCGCGAGGACGAGATATCTCCGACCAGCCACGGCTTCCATTTGGTGGCCGACAGATAGGGGCGGATGATGCTGGCCGTGGCAGCGCAGTCCGCGGCAAATGGCAGGATCGCCGGTGGTTCCCGATCCGCTCCCTCGCGAATGAACGCAGTGGCCAAGTTCGAAAACGCCTTGGCATGCCCTGCACCGTGCGGCAGCAATGAAGCCACGAATTGGCCTGCCGAGCCTTCGGCCGGCGAGCGCGGAATAATGCCCGCTGGTGTCACGTCTAAGGGGTTCGAAACATCGAGCAGTACCTTGCCTGCCAGCCTGGAGCCCAGCTCGGCCAGGACCTTGCGTTGCGGCTGGTCCCAGAGCGTGGCCAAGACTACGACCTCTTGGCCTTCCACAGCTGAGGCCAGGTCAGCGGCCACCTGCACCTGCGCGTCTACCGCGGCCTGTCGAATCTTTTGCGCAGCTGCCTCCGCCTTGGCGGCATTGTGGTGGTAGATCACGACGCTTACCCCGTGGGAGGCGAAGAGTTCTGCGATGGCGGTTCCGTGCCGCCCCGGTCCGATCAGTGCTATTGAAGCCATGTTCATGCCTTTCTTGAGCGGCAGCTAGGCCGCGTCGCCGCTGTTGGCGAGGTAGGGGTTATCGCTCATTTCCAAGACGAGTTTTCCGCGTGAATGCTTGGCATCCATCTGGCGATGGGCCTTCACGACATCGTTGAATTCGAGGGTGTTCACCTGCAGTTGCAAGCCGCCATCCCGATAGCTGCGCACCAGCTCTGCGAACCGTTGCGCGCTGGCTCGGACGCTCACCAGTGGCAGGCCATGGGATTGCCAGGTCTCGGGAACCAGCGTGATGCACTGCGCTCCACCGCTTGCCAGTTCACGGGCCAGGTCGCCGGCTTCCATGCTTCCGGCTAAATCGATGGACGCGGCAATTGCCCGGCCTCCCGCGGCCTGGGCCACGCGCTCGCTGAGGCCCGGTCCGTAAACGACAGGAAGAACCCCTAGCTGACGCAGATATTCCTGGTTGCCTGTTCCGGCGGTACCAATGACGACCAGGCCTTGATGCATGGCGAGCTGAACCAGCATGCTTCCTACGCCACCTGCCGCTGCGTGCACCAGAATCACATCTCCTGGTTGCAGCTCCAGTGCGGCAAGGGCTGTCAGGGAGGTCTGACCCGCACCACTGAGTCCGCCAGCCACGGCCCACGGCAGTTCCTTGGGCTTAGCCGCCAGCTTGTCCCCCGAGGTGAGAACCAGATCGGCGTCGGCGCCGACGGCACCCCAGCCCACCACCTCATCCCCCGCAGCCCAACCCGGGTCTTTCGACTCATGGACAATTCCGGAGAATTCGGTGCCAAAGACCAGAGGCACCTGGCCACCGAAATTGCCGGCCCGGCGACGGGCATCCACGGGGTTTTGGCCCGCGGCACGTACCGCCACGCGGACCTCGCCCGCAGCCAGTGGCTGCACTGGATGATTTTCGATACTGATGACTTCCGGGGCGCCGAACTGCCTGGCCACAGCGACACGATAATGCTGCTTCATGGTTTTCCTTCCTTCGTTGCTTTACAAGTGCTTTCCGCAAATATATCTGTAATAACAGATATATTTGCAAGGATAATCCCGCTAGCCCGGATCCATTGGGCCAGCGGGATGCGGTGAGGCTATCCGGAATAGGGCTGCGAGGTGACACTTTCATGACGGGAGAGCCGGCGCGCGAAGTCCAGCAGTACCGGGACCTCGGCATCCCCGATCAGCGGGTCGAATTCCTTTGCCAGCGATTCAATGTGCGCGGCTCGGGCTCGGCTTATGAGATCAAGACCCGCTTCGGTCAGCGTCACCACGACCATGCGCGCATCCTGGGAATCACGGTCCCGGCGCACCAGGTGGAGTTGCTCAAGCCTGCTGATCAGATGGGACCCCGAGCCGGAACTGTAGAGCAGCTGATTGGAAAGCTGAGTGGCTGGCAAGCGGTTCGCCTTCGCCTCCCAGAGGTACAGCAGCGCCTCGAATTGCGCACTGTTCAACCCGAAATCCCGCTTGAGCTCAACCGATAGCCGCAGCATCATCGAGCGCTGCCCGTAGAGCAGGCCGCGCCAGATCTCCTGCCGATCGTTCAATTCCGTCTTCATGGATGCCTCCCGGGAATAGGATCAAAGTATCTGTAGTTACAGCAATTGATTCTAGTACACGGATGAAAGGCATGGGAACCTAAATGACCACCATCGACAGCAAACTGGGCACCAAACAGCCGGCATTGAGCGCGCACCGCGTGGTGATCCTCGGCGGAACCGGCCGGGTCGGCGAGGGCATCGTCCGTTCCTGGCTGGCCGCCGGTGCCGAAGTCATCATTCCTACCCGCACCGAAAACCGCGGCAAGGAACTGCTGGCCCGTCTCGAGAACATCGACACCGCGAATCTGGAATTGGTCGTGGGCGAGTACACCAGTTTCACCGCAGCAACCGACATGGCCCAGCGCATCACCGGCGAATTCGGGGACGTTACCGATGTGATCGCTGCTATCGGCGGCTGGTGGCAGGGAAAGCCGCTGTGGGAAGTCACCGAATCGGAATGGCAGCGCTTCAACCTCGATCTGTCCACCGCCCATGTCGCAAATGTGCGTGCCTGGCTCCCCCTGCTGGCGCCTGCAGGCAGCTACCATCTGGTCCTTGGCGGGAGCGCTACGACCCCGGTTCCCGGTGCATCGATCATCAACATGGAACAAGCGGGACTCTTGATGATGCATCGGGTGCTCAGCGCCGAAGCCGGAACCCAGCGCCGCGTCTTCGCCCACGAGCTCGGACCAGTGGCAACCCGCGAACGCCCATGGGTTGATCCGCAGTGGATCACCAACGAAGAACTCGGCTCGATCACCGCGGCCCTGGCCGCCCGGCCCGAGCGCCCCTCGGCGCACTACACGCTTCGCACCACGCAGGCCGCAGCGCAGCTGATGAAGGAACTGGCAGCATGAACACCAACCGCCTAGCACGATCGCACGACCTGGTGCTGCCCGACGGCCGGCCCGGACTCCCGGGCACGCTGGCCGCACGCGCGATCACCGAGCATCGGGCAGGCTATGCCATGGAACGGTCCAGCTACATGTCTGTTGGCGCACCGGCCCTGATCATCAAGGCCCGGAGCGAACAGGACGTGCAGGAAACGGTGCTCTATGCAGCGCGGCTCCGAGAGCAATCGGGAACCCGCGTTGAATTCAGCATCCGTTCAGGGGGCCACGGCATCGCAGGCACCTCGACGAATACCGGGGGCATCATCCTGGATCTTTCCGCCCTGCGGCACTTCGAAATGCTCGATCCGCAACTTGGCCTGGTCCGGGTGGGCGCCGGAGCCACGTGGGGACAAATTGCCGGACAGCTAGCCGCCGAAGACCTGGTCATCAGCAGCGGCAACTTTGGCAACACCGGCGTCGGCGGCCTGGCCACGGCTGGCGGCATCGGCTACTTCGCCCGTTCGCAGGGACTGACGCTGGACTCCATGGTGCGGGCCAAATTGGTCACCGCCGACGGAACGATCCGCTGGGTAGACACTGATCATGAGCCCGAATTGTTCTGGGCCGTGCGCGGAGGTGCGACCCATGCCGGAGTAGTCACGGCCTTCGAGTTCACGGCCACCGATCTGCGAACTGCCGCCGGTGACGCCAGCATCATCCACCAGCAACTGACCTACCTGACCGATTCGCTGCCGCAATTCACCGCTGATTGGGGCCAGTGGGTGCGCCAGTCGCCTGACGAGCTGGAAAGCTTCCTGATGGTGCAGGCATTGGGCGATGGACAGCACGCAATTCAGGCGCGCAATGTCTGGGCTGGCGATGGCCAGGACCAGGCAGCACCGGTCTTGCGCGAAGCCCTGGGCCTGGCCCAACTTCACGATTCGCGCACCGAGCTAGTGCCTTATCCGATGATCGTGCCAGCCCCGAATTCGCCGCATGCCGGTCAGCAGCGCATCAAAATGCGTGATGTCCTGGTCGATCAGGCGGATGAGCAGTTGGGCGATGCCATGGCGCAGTCATTGGCCCATCGGGCCAGCCTGGTCGGCGAATTGCGGGCCTTGGGCGGTGCCGTAGCCCGGGTTCCGGCCCACGCCACCGCCTGGGGGTCGCGGCATCAAGAAGTGCTGGCAGCTACCTGGATCCACCCGTTGGGCATCGCCGAGCAGGACCAGTCGTTCGCTGCCCTGCAGGTTCTGGGCACCGGCGCGTACGGCGCCTACTCTTCGGACGTTCGCCGTTCGGCTGCCGAGCTCGCCTGGCCTGGGCAGACCGGAACCCGGCTGCGTGCCCTGTCCGAGAGAACTGACCCGCAGCACCTGTTTGATGGCGGACTGAACTTGAGAAGCCAGAACTCCAGCGCTACCTGATCAGCTCGGCGCGTCCTGCTTCCACCCCGAGCCGATGCACCACCGAATGCTCGCGCATTTTCTGCTGCCAGCGCCGGTCGTGGCTGACCGTGACCACGGTGCCCGGATATTCCGCCAGCGCTGACTCCAGCTGCTCCACCAAAGCCGGTGAGAGATGGTTCGTCGGCTCGTCCAGGAACAGCATCTGCGCTTTGGTGCTGACCGCAATAGCCAGTTCCAGGCGGCGGCGCTGGCCTACCGAAAGCGCCATGGGGTGCCGCAGGAAATCCTGCGGCGCAAACAGGCCCAGCTGGGCCAGGGACGCACCGGCGTCCTGGACATACTGGCCGGTGGCCGCGGCGAAGGCTTCAACCAGGGTGCTGCCAGGAAAAATTCCGACTTCCTGGCGGAGCCAACCGCAGTGCAAGTTGGCAGCGCGCTCGATCTTCCCCTCGGTGCATTCCAGTTCTCCGGCGAGCATTTTGAGCAATGTGGATTTGCCAGCACCATTGGGGCCGGTGACTAGCCAGCGCTCGCCGAGCTTGATGTCGAAGCGTGGCGTGGACAGTTTCGGATCCGAGCCGCGCCGGGCGTTCATCACCTGCAGCAGGGTTTCGCCACCTGCCTGGTCCTGGGTGCTGCCGGGCATCAAGAAGGACAGCTCAGCAGCCGGCTCGGGTGCCCGGTGGGTTTCGAGGTCTTCGATTCGGGATTTTGCCTGGCGGATCTTGGAGGTCGACCCATGGCTGGGATCGCGGGCCCGGAAATTTCCATGTCCAAAACTGGATTTCTCCTGCTTGCGCGGAATGGCGCTGACGCGTGAAGCATACTTATCAACCAAGTTCTGTGAACGCTCAAGCTCCTGCACCCAATTTTCGTAGGCGACGCGGATCGCGATGCGCTCCTGCTCCTTGGCATGCAGATAACCGTCATAGCCATTGCCGTAATGCGCGACCGACCCGTCGGCAACCTCCACGATGGATCGGGCAAAACGCTTGAGGAACATCCGGTCATGGCTGATCAGCACCAGCGCACCGCGATGCTTATCCAGGGTGCGCTCCAGCCAGTTCATGGCCGCCTCGTCCAGGTCGTTCGTTGGTTCATCGAGCAGGAGCAATTGCGCACCCGAACACAGGACACAGGCCAGCGACAGCCGGGATCGCTGCCCACCGGAAAGTTGGGACACAAGGCGCTGGCGATCCAGATCTCCTAGGCCCAGCTGCTCCAAGGCGCTATCCAGGCGCGGAGCCAGCGAATAGCCGTCGGCCGCCTCATACAGGTCGGTAACCTGCTGCAGCTGCTTCATCAAACGTTCGGCGACAGGTTCTGGAGCATCTTCGAGCTTGGCCGAGACGACGCGCATCAAGCCTTCCAGTTCACGGAAGCGCCGATGATAGGAATCGATCACCTGTTGCACGCTCATGTTCGCAGCGAAGCTCGGGTTCTGCGCAGCGTAGGCAACGGCACCGGGCGCGTTCATCTTCCGCTGCCCGTGGTCGGGTTCGAGATTCCCTGCAATCACGCGCATCAGCGTGGATTTTCCCGAACCGTTATCGCCAAGTACTGCGATGCGGTCGGTACCGGAAATTGCAAGGTCGATGCCGGTCAGCACATCCCGTTCGCCGAAACTGACTGCGATGCCTTGCAATGAGCATACGTAGTCCAGTTCGGTTTCGCGCTCATGCTGGGAAGACTGGTGGATATTTTGGGACTGGGTCATGGGAGTTTCCTGCCTAGCACCGGTTCGCCGAGTAATCAGGGCCGGTGCGGTGCTGGTGGTTGGCGGGCACCACAAAGGTGCAATGAAGATGGCGTCAGCGGAGCGAAGCTCGACACTGGTTACCGCCTAGAGGAAATGGACTCCATGAATTAACGTTCCCACCATTCAAGGCTAAGCCCAAGCCATCACAACAGGCAAGGTTTTGCGCACTACAGCTCGATGATGCCCTCAATCAGGACGTTCGCGGCCCCGCCAACCCAAAACTGGCCGTCGGCCAAGTCCAGATGCACATGCCCATCGCGTCCGACTTTCGCACCCTGCCGGTTGACCAGTGGCGCGGTGGCGTGCCCGGCGGCCATCAGCCATTGCGTGGCCGCTCCATTCAGGCTTCCGGTGACCGGATCCTCGCGCAAGCCCCCGTTTTCGATGGCCAGAGCTCGGACTTCGAATTTTTCCGGTGCCGACGACTGCGGCAGTGCGCCGAAGACCCCGATTTTCCAGCGTCCTGGCCTATTGGGGATCCGCGGTGCGATGTCCAAAACCTGCTGCGAGTTTTCCAGCAGCACTGCGGCCCACCCCGGCCCGTTGTCCGTCCACTGCGAATCCACAATCTGCTCGGGCTCAATGCCCAGGATCTGGATCATTTCCTTCAGTTCGTGCGGCGCAATTGCACCGGTTCGAACAGCCGGCGGCGAAGCAAAGGAAAGCGTTTTACCTTCGATCCTGATCGGCACCAAACCAGCTTCGCACTCGACGACCAGCTGCTTCGGATCCTGCGGCACTCCACCGGCATGCAGCCAGGCACGCGCTGTGCCCAAGGCAGGGTGGCCGGCAAATGGGAATTCGCGTTCGCGCGCAAAGATGCGGAAACGGTAATCGGCCCGCTCATCGCTGGCCGGCAGTACGTAGGTGACCTCGGAGAGATTGGACCAGAGCGAGTAGTCCTGCATCGACTCGGTATCCAGGCCCTGCCCGTCGAGCACCACGCCTAGCGGGTTGCCCTTGTACGGGGTAGCGCTGAAGACATCGACCTGCTGGAATCTGCGTTGCATTGGACCATCTTCCGGATCTTCGCAGTGGGTGTGGAATTCTGGGGAGGCACGGCAAAACCCCGCCGAGAGAAACTCTCGACGGGGTTTTGCGATTGGATCGTCGGGCTAACAAGATTTGAACTTGCGACCTCCTCACCCCCAGTGAGGCGCGCTACCAAGCTGCGCCATAGCCCGATGCCCTCGCAGCCGTTATCCCCAAGTCGTGAGAACCAAGGGTGCCGTCTGCGAAAAGCTCCTTTATTAGCCTACACCAAGTGAAGGGCTAATTTCGAAATTTAGCGATTGCGTCCGCGGCGTTCGCGGATTCGCATCGAAACCTCGATGGGGCTTCCTTCGAAACCGAAGGTTTCGCGCAGCCGCCGGGTGATGAAGCGGCGGTAGCCTGGATCCAGGAACCCGGTGGTGAACAGCACGAAGCGCGGCGGACGGGCCGAAGCCTGGGTGCCGAACAGGATGCGTGGCTGTTTGCCGCCGCGCACCGGGTGCGGGTGGGCTGCGACAAGTTCGCCCAGGAAGGCGTTCAGCTTGCCCGTTGGAATGCGCTTGTCCCAGGATTCCAGCGCGGTATTCAGTGCGGGAACGAGCTTGTCCTTGTGCCAGCCGGTCTTCGCCGAGATGTTCACGCGCGGTGCCCACTCGATATGGGCAAGGTCGCGCTCGATCTCCTGGTCCAGGTAGTAGCGGCGATCCTCATCCACCTCATCCCACTTGTTGTAGACGATGACCATCGCACGGCCGGCTTCGATGGCCAGCTGGATGATGCGCACGTCCTGCTCGGAGATGGTTTCATTGGCAGCCAGCAGGATGACGGCGACTTCGGCCTTCTCCAGCGCCGTCTGGGTACGCAACGACGCGTAGTAGTCCGAGCCGACGGCCATGTGCTGGCGGCGGCGGATACCGGCGGTATCCACGAAGCGCCAGACTTCGCCGCCCAGCTCGACAAGTTCGTCCACGGGATCGCGGGTGGTGCCGGCCAGATCGTCGACAACTACGCGCTCGGAGCCGGCCACCTTGTTCAGCAGCGAGGACTTGCCCACATTCGGACGGCCGATCAGCGCAATGCGGCGCGGACCGCCCGATGGGATCATGCCGCCGAAAGCCGAATGGGCCGGCATTTTCTCCATGACAGCGTCCAGCAGGTCGGCGGTGCCGCGGCCGTGCAGGGCCGAGACTGGCCATGGCTGGCCGAATCCCAGTCCCCACAGCGCGGCGGCTTCGGCTTCCTGGTTGAAGTCGTCGACCTTGTTGGCCACTAGGAAGACCGGCTTGCCCTTCTTGCGCAGCATCTTCACCACAGCCTCGTCGGTTGCGGTCGCGCCCACGTGGGAGTCGACCACGAAGAGGATGGCGTCAGCGACGTCGGCGGCAATTTCGGCCTGGTCGGCAACCGAGGCGTGGATGCCCTTGGCATCGTGCTCCCAGCCACCGGTATCGACGATGGTGAATGGGCGTCCCACCCACTCGGCGGAATAGGACACGCGGTCGCGGGTGACGCCCGGGGTATCCTCGACTACCGCTTCGCGGCGGCCCAGGATGCGGTTGACCAAGGTGGACTTGCCGACGTTAGGTCGTCCGATAACAGCCAGTACCGGCGGAATGACAACGTCTTCATCGTCGTCATCGAAGCTATCCAGGCCTGCAAGCAGGGCGGAGTCCTCTTCGTCCAGTTCGTAGTCTTCCAGTCCGCTGAGCAGGGCCTGGGCGCGAACCGCGGCCTCTTCCTCGCTCAGTTCGGCCAGGCGCTCGGCGATATCGTCGTCTCCAACGGGGATGTATTCCTCGTCGTGGGTGGAGTTGTTCTCGCTCATGATTTTCCCTTCACAGCGATCGTAATCTTCATCGGCTCTCGCCGAGGATGGGCACCAGCTTTAGGCTAGTTTTTCGTTGCAGTGCCGACTGCGTCAAGCACTGCGTCGATGGTCTGCTCGAAATCCAGGTCCGAGGAGTCTACGGTCATGACTCCGTCGGCAGCCTGGGTGAAGTTCACCACGGTGGAGTCCTTCGCATCGCGCGCCAGCACCTGGGTAGCCAGCTGCGACTCGTTCTGCGTTCCGCCCAGCTGCAGGCCGCGACGGCGCAGGCGGGCTTCTTCCGATGCGGTCAGCAGGATGCGCGCATCGGCATCCGGGGCGACCACGGTGGTGATGTCGCGGCCTTCGGCCACGATGCGGGTGTTGGCCGCAATGATTTCCTGCTGGCGGCGGACCAGTTCGGCACGCGCGTCCAGGTTGGTGGCAACGGCGGAAACCTGCTCGGAGATGCGTGGTTCGCGGATTGCCGCGGTCACGTCCACACCGCCGATTTCAACCAGTTCAGCATCAGGATCGACCGAGATGGACAGCTTGGCATCGCGCACGGCCTGGGCAATGGCCTCGGCGTTGGACAGATCGGTGCCATCGGCGAGCACCGAGTAGGTGATCGCACGGTACATGGCACCGGTGTCCAGGTAGGCTGCGCCCAGCTTGCGGGCGACGGCCTTGGAGACCGAGGACTTGCCGGAGCCGCTAGGGCCGTCGATGGCAATAACAAGCTTGTCGTTGTTCAAGGTGCTCACTGGGCTACCTTCCATCCGTTCTTGGTCAATACATCTATCAATTCATCGCGCCGGCCGGGCACGACCGAAACATCCACCATGCCGACCTGATGGCCTGCGGAGTGCTCCATGCGCAAATCCTCGATGTTGATCTGCGCGTCGCCGATTTCGGTCAGCAGCTGGGCGATTTGCCCCGGCCGGTCATCGATCACGACGGTGACCAACGCGAACGCCTGCGGCGGTGCGCCGTGCTTGCCCGGAATCCGGGCCTTGCCGGCGTTGCCTTCGGTCATCAGCTGCGAGAGGTCCAGCAGCGCGCCGGGGCCCTGCGGGTTCTGCAGCGTGCTGATCAGCCGGTCCAGATCTTCCTTCATCCCGGTCAGGATCGGCACCAGTGCGGCGGCATTGTGCGAGAAGATCTGGATCCAGAGCTTCTCGTCGCTGGCCGCGATGCGCGTGGTGTCGCGCAGCCCGTTGCCCGCCAAGGCCAGCTGGTGGCTTTCGGCGTTCAGCAGGCGCGAGGCGATCATCGAGCTGGCCGCTTGCGGGAAGTGGCTGATCAGCGCGACGGACTCATCGTGCTCGACCACGCTCATCCGGTACATGGTCGCACCCAGGTCGATGGCCAGGGATTCGGCGGCCTTGACCCGCGAAGCCTGCGCTCCTTCATGGGCGCAGATGACCCACGGCATGGAGGTGAACAATTCGCCACGAGCCGCGGCCGGTCCGGACTTCTCCCGGCCCGCCATCGGGTGCGTCCCCACATAGCGGGACGTCTCGGCCTCGCCCAGCCGCTCGTCCGCCAGCACGCCGGCCAGGATCGAGCCCTTGACACTGGCGATGTCCACCACGGCCGCGTTCGGATAGGCCAGCAGCGCGTCGCCCACCAGGGCGGAGGTGACATCCGGTGGAGCACCGATCACGACCAGTTCCGGGGCGATCTGCTGGTGCTCCAGCAGCACCCCGGCGCCAATGTCCTGGGCTACTCCGGCAGCGGTTGGCGAAATATCCGACAGGTAGACGTGCACGCCCTTGGCGCGCAGGCCCAATCCCACCGAGGTGCCCAGCAAGCCGGTGCCGATGACCAGCACCGGGCCTGCAAGGTGAGAAGACGCCATGGGCTACATCCCCACCATGGCCATGAGGTGCCCGACTTCCTGGTTGCCCAGGGAGCGGATGGTGCCCTGCTTCTGGTCGCCCAGCAGCACCGGACCCACGGCAACGCGCACCAGGCGCTGGACCGGGTGGCCTACGGCGTCGAACATGCGGCGCACGATGCGGTTGCGGCCCGAGTGCAGGGTCACCTCGACCATCACGTGCTTCGGGGTGGTGGCGATGATCTTCAGGTCATCGACCTTGATCCAGCCATCTTCGAGCTTGATTCCCTCGCGCAGCTGGTTGCTCACCGCACGCGGCAGCGGACCGGGGATCTGCACCAGGTAGGTCTTGGGGACTTCGTACTTCGGGTGCTGCAGGCGGTTGGCCAGCTCGCCGTCGTTGGTCAGGATCAAGACGCCTTCGGTCTTGTAGTCCAGTCGGCCAACGTGGAACAAGCGCAGCGAGTGGTGCTCGTTCTTGAAGTAGTCGGCGATGGTGCGGCGACCCTCCGGGTCATCCATGGTGCACATCACGTGCTTCGGCTTGTTGAAGACGAAGTAGCGGTTTGCCTGGTTCATCTGGATGCGCATGCCATCGACGTGGATGCGGTCCTTGGCTGGATCCACGCGCGAACCCAGCTCGACGACCAGGTTGCCGTTGACCTCGACGCGGCCTTCGAGGATCATCTCCTCGCAGACGCGGCGCGAGGCCACCCCGGCGTTGGCCATGGCCTTCTGCAGGCGGATGCCGTCCTGCTGCTCGCCGTTGATCTCGCGAGCTGCCTGGCTTTCGGCACGAGCCTGGGCGCGGGCGCGCTGGGTCGGGCGCGCATAGTTGGTCGGCACGGAGTTGCCGAAGCGTTCCTTGCCGAAAGCACGCTCGGAGTTCTTGCGCGGTGCTGCGGTGTTGCGCTTGGCTGAATTCGACTTTTCCCCTGGCTTGCCCGAGGCGGACTTGCCATACGGCTTCTCGCCGAATGGCTTCTCGCCGAAGGACTTGCCACCGGTGCGGCCTGCACCGCCTGGCTTGCCGTAGGCCTTGCCGCCGGACTTGCCGCGGCCGCCTGCTGGCTTGCCGCCGAAGTTTGAATTGTTGCCGCGATCGTTGCGGCCTGAGGATGGTCCCCTGCTCATGCTTGCCTGTGTCCCTTGCTGTTACGTGTTCGCTGCGCGAGCCCGCCAGTCTTGGGGCTTCACGCGTGGTTGGTCCGTTGTAGCTGCCGGCTGGCAGCTACCTAGTCGTCGTAGGTTGCCGAATCGAGCGATTCGAGGTCGGCCACCCCGGGAAGATACGGGGACAGCGCAGGCAACTCATCAAGCGAGCCCAGTCCCAGTCGTTCCAGGAAGTATTCGGTGGTTTGGTACAGCGTCGCTCCGCCATCCCCAACTTCCGGATACTCCGTGATCAATCCGCGGGTGAGCAGCGTGCGCACCACTGAATCGACGTTGACACCTCGAATCGCCGAAATACGTCCACGCGAGACCGGCTGTCGGTAAGCGATGACAGCCAGGGTTTCTAGGGCGGCCTGTGACAGGCGTGCTGTCTGCCCGTCGAGCACATAACTGGAGACGAAATCGGCGTAATCGGCCCGCGAATAGAAGCGCCACCCGGAGGCGACGCGACGCAGTTCAAATCCGCGCGGGCGATCCTTACTATCATACTCGGTAGCAAGGGTCTCCAAAGCGGCGGCAACCCTGGCGGTGGGGACTTCGAAGATTTCGGCCAAACGCGCCGAAGATACGGGGATATCGGCGACCATCAGCACCGCTTCAAGGCCCGATTCCAGGCCTCCTGGCAGCTGGTCAATGGGTGCAATCTCACTCATGATCCACCTCACCAGCACTCCCCTCGTAGTCGTCTTGCACGGCCTGCGCATCGAAACTGGACTCCTGGACCAGCGAGATCAGCAGCGGGCCGAGCGGATCTTCCTGCGCAAAGCTAATGGCTTTCTGCCTGAACATCTCCAACAATGCCAGAAAACGCACGACCACCACCAGCTGCGCATCCGCGTCTGCCACCAGCTCGGTGAATGCCAGCGTGCCGCGGGCTTCGAGCAGGGCGGTGATCGCATCGGCTTCCTCGGCAATGGTGACGTTCGCCCCATGCAGGTGCCCGATGCCGACCTCTGTTTCCGGTTCCGGCTTCGGCGCCAGCGCCTTGGCCGCCATCGCGGCCAAGGCGTCGGGCCCGATGCTGAACACCAGTTCCGGCAGCAGGGCCGCGAACTGCGGTTCCAGCGAGACTTCGCGGGGATGGCGCGCTCCCTCGATTCCGTAGCGTTCGCCCAAGAACTCGGCGGCCTGCTTGAAGGCCTTGTACTGCAGCAGCCGCGCGAAAAGCAGGTCGCGGGCTTCGAGCAGCTCGAAGTCCTCCTCATCGGCCATTTCGCCGCGCGGCAGCAAGCGGGCCGCCTTCAAATCCAGCAGCGTGGAGGCGACCACGAGGAATTCGGTGGTTTCATCGAGCACCTTCATCCCGTCGCTCCCCTCGGCGGCACTGGTGGCTTGCAGCTCGCGCAGGTAGGCGATGAATTCGTCGGTGACCTCTGCCAACGCGACCTCGGTAATATCCAGCTCGCGTTTGGTAATCAGGTGCAGCAGCACATCGAAGGGCCCGTTGAAATTCTGCAGGGCAAGGCGAAAACCGCCAGCCGATTCCTGCTCAGCTCCTGCTGGCGTGGTGGAATCGGTGGCGGCTTCTTCGCTGAGCGTGGCGCTCATTACGGGGCACCACCACGCCAAATCAGTTCGCGGGCGAGGTTGCGGTAGGCCTCAGCGCCCGGGTGGTTGGCGGCGTAGGAAGTAATCGGTTCGGCGGCCACGTTCGCGTCGGCGAACTTGATGGTGCGCTTGATGACGGTCTCGAAGAGCTTGTCGCCGAAGGCCTCATCCAGCCGGGTGATGACCTCGCGGCTGTGCAGGGTGCGGGCGTCGTACATGGTGGCCACCACGCCGTCCAACTCCAGCACCTGGTTCAGCCGGTCCTTGACCTTGTCGATGGTTTCCATCAGCAATGCCACCGCACGCAGCGCAAAGAACTCTGCGGTCAGCGGGATGATCACGCCATGGGCGGCGGTGAGCGCGTTGATGGTCAGCAGGCCCAGCGATGGCTGGCAGTCGATGAGCACCACATCGTAGTCGTCGATGACATTGCGCAGCGCACGTTCCAGCACCTGCTCGCGGGCGACCTCGTTGACCAGCTGCACCTCGGCTGCGGACAAATCGATGTTGGCTGGCAGCAGATCGATGTTCTCGACGTCGGTCTTCACGATGGCGTCGGTGATCTTCACCTTGCGGTCCATCAGCACGTTGTAGACGGTGATGTCCATTTCATGCGGGTTGGTTCCGAAGCCGGCAGACAGCGCGCCCTGCGGGTCGAAGTCCACCAGCAGCACCTTGCGGCCGTACTCGGCGAGCGCGGCGGCGAGATTGATGGTGGAGGTGGTCTTGCCGACGCCGCCCTTCTGGTTCACCATGGCGATCACGCGTGCCGGGCCGTGCGATGGCAACGGTGCTGGCACGGGGAAATCTGTCAATGGCTTGCCAGTAGGACCCACTGGGCGAGGCTCCTTGAGCATCCCCGCTCCGCGGTGCTTGTTTCCCTGTTCCTCGCTCACGATGGGTAAACCACACTTCCCGTTCGATAAACCTGATTCTTCGAGCTGTAAGCTCTTTTCAAGGTTATCGGTCGAAGCAAAAGATCTTGGTTTTTTGGGTTCTTCCACGGCGAGCCTTTACCTTGAACCTTAGCTCTAATGTTGTATGCGAGCTGAACGCACTCTGGCATTTACGGGAAGGGCGCGATGCGCACCATTGAAAAGCTCGCCAGCTGGGCGGAAGCCGAGCCAGGCAGCAAGCAGGCAAGGGTCCGTGTGCTCCTCCAGGCCCAACTGGACGACGGGCAATTCATCGTGGTGCTCGACGACCGCGGATGGTCCAGCAGCGAAGAATGGGCGCAGGTGACGCCGGCCGGAATCCGCGAAACCGCGTTGGTTGTGGTGGGCCCGGATGAACCGGCACCGGGGTGGAGACGGGCCGAGGAGCTGCATGCTTATTGGGAGTACATCCAGTCGATTCTCGCTGCGCAACAGCTGCACGCGTCGATCAACGAGCTGATGGCTCTGGATCATGAGGTCCAGTTCGGCCCGCGCCTGCACACCGCGGCCGGCCACTGACCTGCGTGCTTCTGGGCCGAAAACCGGAATCATCATGAACCAGGATTCCCGCGCCATGCACCGCTTGGACGGTACGCGAACTGCTTGACCACCTCTGCGATCTGGCCCTAGCCACCGGCCAGGCACTGGAGGGTGATCCTGCCGTGGAGTCCCCGGCTGGGCAGCGCCCTGGTGCCCAGCCCGATCATCCGCTGGCTATTCGGATAAGTTCTTGATCCTGGCGCATTCCGGTGGTCGAATGGTTCCACACGCGCCGGCATCCGGCGGCATAAGGGGCGAGGCAGATGTTCACGGGAATGCTCAGCAATTGCACGGTATCGAATTTGGCCCGGGCCGAGCACTGGTACGCGCGGCTCTTCAACCGGGCGCCGGACCAACGGCCCATGGACGGGCTGCTCGAATGGCATCTGGCCCCGGGATTCGGAGTCGAGGTCTTCGCGGAGCCCGACCGTGCCGGATACAGCACGCTGGTCCTGGAAGTGGCCGACCTCGACGCGCAGGCCGCGCGCCTGCTGGATGCGGGCATCGGGCATCACGGCCCGCAGCCTGGCGGCGGAGCACGGATCGTGCAGCTGCAGGATCCCGACGGCAACCGGGTGGTGCTCGCTTCGCCCTTGCCCGGCCTCTCGCGCTGAGCCGGGCATCAGGCTCTCAGGCTTGCTCGGCCAACCAGTCGAAAGACAACGGCAGCAGCTCGCGAATGCCGATGCTGCGCGCCCCGTGCGGGGTATCGACGATGACCCGCAGCCACGGATAGCTATCAGCCATCACCTGGCGGCAGCGCCCGCACGGGCTTTTGATGCCGCGCCCCTGGTTGCCCACCGCCACCACCACCTGCGGATCCCTTGCCCCGGCCGCACGGGCCGCACCGAAGGCCACCAGCTCTGCACACGGGCCTCCGGTGAAGTGGTAGAAATTCACGCCCGCGTGCATGGCGCCGTCGGCAGCCAGCACCGCGGCACCCATGGTGTGCACCCCGTCGCCGCCATCGGGCGCGTCGGTTGCTGCCTCAATGGTCCGCCGGGCGAGTTCGACCAGTTCTTCCTCGGCGTCTGCCAGTGCACGATACTGCTGCCGGTGCGGTGTCCCGTTCATTGCTCCAGCCTAGCTGCCCAGTTCCGCAAGCCACGGGTCCCAAGCCTGGCTGGCCATCTCCGCCAGCAGGTCGTATCCTGCTGCGCGCGGGTGCGCTCCATCATCGGCGGCCACTTGGCGGCGCCACAGCTCATGTCCCGCGAGATCCCCGAACACGCTTAGATAAGGCACATTCCTCGACGCGCACCGTGCCCGCATTTGCGCATCCAGCTCGCGCAGTTCCGCGTTCAATGCATCATCGGCGATCGGCGGCGGACCGATCATGAGAACCGGCCAATTGCGTTCCTTTGCCGCATCCAGGATGGCCTCGAGGTTCTGGATCCGTTCTCCGGCGGCCACCCGCGGCTTCGCGTCCCAGCGGATCACGTCGTTGACCCCGAAGCAGAGCACCACGCCTGGCGCGTAATCCCCTGGCGGAAAGCGTGCGGCGCATTCAGCTTCGAATCGCTGCCGGATCATGGCGCTGGTATCGCCGCGAACACCGAGGTTGTAGCCGGTAAGCCCATGGCCCCGTTCGATTCCCCGGGCGACCAGCCGCCCCGCCCATCCGCGATGGGTTTCATCGCCGACTCCTGCGACGAAGGAATCGCCGACAAAGCACACTCGTACCGCTGAACCCATGATGCCTTTCCGCCTGCTGGCTGCTGCGCCCGGCTAGGCCCTATCTTGCCAAAGGCGCCCAGACGCAGAAAATCCGTTACCCGAACGTGTCGGATAACGGATTTCCAGCAAGGTCCTAGTGGCCTTCGACGCTGCTCTCGTCGAATGGAAGGCTGCCCGCCAGTACGGCCTTGGCCTGGTCCATGTCGATCTCCCTGGTCCACTTGCCGATCAGCAAGGTTGCCACGGCGTTGCCGGTGAAGTTGGTCAGCGCGCGGGCCTCGGACATGAACTTGTCGATGCCCACGATCACGCCCATGCCGTCCAGCAGTTCCGGGCGGTGCGACTGCAGGCCGGCTGCCAGGGTGGCCAGGCCGGCGCCGGTCACGCCGGCTGCGCCCTTGGAAGCGATGATCATGAAGACCAGCAGGCCGATCTGCTCGCTCAGGCTCATGGGCATGCCCATGGCCGTTGAGACGAAGAGTGCCGCCATGGTCAGGTAGATGGCGGTGCCATCGAGGTTGAAGGAGTAGCCGGTAGGCACGGTGATGCCCACGACGGGCTTGGACACCCCTGCGTGCTCCATCTTGGCGATCAGGCGCGGCAGTGCCGACTCGGAGGATGAGGTGGAGAAGATCAGCAGGTATTCGCGAGCCAGGTACTTCAGCAGCAAGAAGATGTTCAGGCCGGTGACCAGGCGCAACAGGGAACCGAGGACGACGACGATGAAGAGCGCGCAGGTGACGTAGAAGGCACCCATGAGGATCGCCATCGAGCCGATGGCGGCCCAGCCGGTAGCACCGACCACTGCGGCAATGGCACCGAAGGCACCGATCGGGGCAGCCCACATGATCATCATCATCAGGCGGAAGACCACCGCCTGGATGTGCTTGACTGCGTTGAGCACAGGCTCGCCGGACTTGCCCATGGACTGCAGCGCGAAGCCGACCAGCAGGGCCAGCACCAGGGTCGGCAGCACGGGGATGTCGCCCGGAATCATTTCCAGCAGGAAGGCCACGGTGGAGTTCTCCCCGCCGCCGGATCCCGACTCGTACGGCTCGAGCTTCAGCCCCGAACCCGGGTGGATGATGTTGCCGACGACCAGGCCGATGGCCAGCGCAAAGGTGGACATGGTGATGAAGTACAGCAGCGCCAGGCCGCCGACCTTGCCGACGGTTGCCGCCTTGGCAATGGAACCAACGCCCAGGACGATGGTGCAGAAGATGACTGGACCGATCAGCATCTTGATCAGTGCGACGAATCCGGTGCCCAGGGGCTTGAGGGCCTTGCCCACCTCCGGGGCCAACAGGCCGACCGCTGCGCCGAGCACCACGGCGGCAATCACCATGATGTACAGCCAGTGGGTCTTGTCTTTCTTCTTCGTTCCGGCCTGCGGCGAATTGCCTGCCGGCGGCATCTGGTCTGTGACAGCCATGGTAGTCCTACCCTTGTGAGCGCATGGAACCGAACCGTGCACCCTTGCACAGCCGGCATTACGTAGAATCGTTCTGTATCCATGGTGCGGTTCGAAGTGATCCGCATCTCCATTGCGTTCATATTGGTCACGCGGTGAACAGTACAAGGACCAGGCAGCACAAGGAGATGAGCGCAGTGACCGATCATTTCACCGACCTGTCGCTGGCCCGCCCCACCCGCGAGGCCGCCTCCCCCGCACCGCTCAGCCGCGACGGCTGGTCCCTGGCGGTAGTCATCTTCGCCGCCCAGATGCTGGTGGTCATCTTCGTCGTCGTCGGCCTGGCGGTCGCCACCTACCAGCACCAGGCGCAGGTGATCCAGGATGACAAGCAGGCCACGGTGGCCACGATTTCCATCACCCTGGCCAACGATCCTTTCGTGTCCCAGGCCCTGGCCGGCGATCACCCCACCGAGCAGCTGCAGCCCTACACCGACAAGATCCTGGACCGCGGGCAAGGCGTGGATTTCATTACGATCATGACCCCCGATGCCCTGCGCGTCACCCACCCCGACCCCGAGCAGCTGGGCAAGGGATATTCGGGCAGCATCAACCAGGCACTGGCCGGCCAGACCCACAACGAGGTGGCCGCGGGCACCTTGGGCCTATCGGTGCGCACCATCGCCCCGGTCTACCATGACGGCGAGCTGGTGGGGATGGTCTCTTCGGGCATCACGCTGGAGAGCCTGGAGTCGATCTACCGCAGCGAACTTCCGCAGATCATGACCGTTTCGGCGCTGGCCCTGCTGCTGGCGGGTTTCAGCTCATGGTCCTTCTCCCGCTACGTCAACCAGGCCACGCTCGGCTTCGGCCCGCACGGGCTGCGCCGGCTCTACGCCTTCTACTTCTCGGCCCTGCACTCGGTTCGCGAGGGCCTGGTCCTGCTGGACCGGCGGCACCGCATCGTGCTCTACAACCAGGAAGCTTCAAGATTGCTCGGCTTCCCCGAGGAAGTGCCTTCCGGCGGATTGGACCTCGACCAGGTGCAGATCCCCGAAACCCTGCGCACCCTGATGGCGACCGGACGCAGCTGCAAGGACGAAATCCATTTGGGCACCCATACCGTGCTGTCCATTTCCCAGGGCCCGGCCCGCCTGACCAACGCGCGATTGCCCCGCCGCGGCGGGCTGCCGGCCCGCTGGTTCGGTTCCCAGCCGGTGACCGGCCAGGTCATGACGCTGCGCGATTTGACCGAAGTGCAGGAACTGGCCGGCGAAGTGCAATCGCTGAAGACCTTCTCCACCGCCCTGCGAGCGCAAACCCATGAGCATGCCAACCGCCTGCACACCATTGCCACGCTGATCGAAAATGGCCAGAGCGACAAGGCGCTGGCCTTCGCGGTCGATGACCGCCAGCATTCGCAGAAGCTCACCGATGCGATCGTGCATTCCATCGACGACGTCTATCTTTCCAGCCTGCTGGTGGCCAAGGCCGCCCAAGCCCATGAGCGCGGCGTGAAGCTCGATATCAACGCGCAGGGCATGATTCCGGGCAATGCCTTTGCCGCCACCGACATCGTCACCATCGTCGGCAACCTGCTGGATAACGCGCTGGATGCTTCGGCGGGCACCCAGGACGCGACGGTGTGGGTGGAAGTGGCCGCGGCCGATGACGAGCTGATCATCGCGGTGGCCGATTCCGGCCCGGGCATCGAACCCGAGTTCCTCGATCAGCTGCTGCGCTTCGGGGCCAGCACCAAGGCCGGCGGCCAGCCGCGCGGCCTGGGGCTGGCACTGGTGCAGCAGGCGGTGCTGCGGCTAGGTGGCACAATGGGTGTTGATAACGATGCCGGCGCAATCTTCACCGTCACCTTGCCTTTGAGAATCAGCGACTAGCCCAGGAGGGTACCGTGCACGAATCCCCTGCAGCCACGCCCCCGCCGGGCACCGCCTCGCACAGTTTCAAGGTGCTCGTGGTCGACGACGAGCCGCAAACTGCCGCCTCCCACGCCAAGTACGTCAACCGCGTTCCGGGATTCGCCACCGGCGCCATTGCCGCCAACGGCCAGCAGGCGCTCGGGCTCCTGGCCGCGGCCCGCGATGCCCACGACCCCTTTGACCTGGTCCTGCTGGATATGACCCTGCCCGACCTGCACGGCATCGACGTCGCCAAGCGCATGCGCGGCCGCGGGCTGACCACCGACATCATCGCCATTACCGCGGTGCGGGACCTGGCTGTGGTGCGTTCGGCGGTAGCCACCGGAATCACCCAGTACCTGATCAAGCCCTTCACCTTCGCGGCGTTCAGCGAGAAATTGGAGAACCACCGGCGGTTCATTTCCGAGATCAGCTCCACCGGTCCGGATACCAGCCAGGCCGCGCTGGATAATGCGTTCTCGGCCCTGCGCACCACCAGTGCTTCCGCGTCCCTGCCCAAGGGGCTGATTCCGGAAACGCTGGCGCAGATCACCGACCATCTGCGCAGCAAGCCCGATACCTGCCTGTCAGCGACCGAGCTCGGAGAAGAGCTGGGCATCTCCCGGGTCACCGCCCGGCGCTATCTGGAGCATCTCGCCGAGGTCAAGGCCGTGGTCAAGCAGCCCCGGCATGGCACACGAGGCCGCCCGGAATACGAATACCGGGCAGCCTCGCGCAGCTAGGTTCTGGTTTCCCCTAGGCTTCGGGACGCAGCAGCGGCACCAGCTCGTCGAGCACCGCGGTGTCCTCGATGGTCGACGGGACCGAGTAGTCCTTGCCATCGGCAATCTGCCGCATGGTCTTGCGCAGGATTTTGCCCGAACGGGTTTTGGGCAGCGCCGCCACGACGGTGACTTCGCGGAAGTCGGCCACCGCGCCGATGTGCTGGCGCACCAGCGCGACGATTTCCTTCTTCAGCGTTTCCTCCTGGATCTGCACACCGGACTTGAGCACCACATAGCCGCTGGCCCGTTGGCCCTTGAGCGCGTCGGCCAGGCCGATCACCGCGCATTCGGCCACGGCGGGATGGCTTGCCAGCACCTGCTCCATGGCACCGGTGGACAGGCGGTGCCCGGACACGTTGATCACGTCATCGGTTCGCCCCATGACGAACAGGTAGCCGTCGTCGTCCAGGAAGCCGGAATCGCCGGTGAGGTAGCACCCCTGGATCTGCGAGAGGTAGGTGTCGATGAAGCGCTGGTCGTTGCCCCACAGGGTGGTCAAGGCGCCGGGCGGCAAGGGTAGCCGGACAACGATGTTGCCTTCCTGGTTCGCGCCGAGCTGCTCGCCCAGCGCATCGCGGATCTGCACGTCGAACCCGGGTACCGGGGTGGTCGGCGAACCGGCCTTGGCAGGCAGCTCTTCCAGGCCCAGCGGGTTGGACGCGATCGGCCAGCCGGTTTCGGTCTGCCACCAGTTATCCACCACGGGGATGCCCAGCAGCTTCGAGGCGAAGTGGTAGGTATCCGGATCCAGCCGCTCGCCGGCGACGAACAGCGCACGCAGCGATGACAGATCGTGGCTGGCGATCATCGCGCCTTCCGGGTCGGCCTTGCGCACCGCGCGCAGCGCAGTCGGCGCGGTGAACATCGTTGTGACCTTGTGGTCCTCGATGATCCGGCCGAACGCGCCGGCATCCGGAGTGCCAATGGGCTTGCCCTCATAGAGGACCGTGGTGGCCCCGGCGATCAGCGGCGCATAGACGATGTAGGAGTGTCCGACCACCCAGCCCACGTCGGAGGCGGTGAACATGGTATCTCCCGGATGCACGTCGTAGACCGCGTTCATGGAGTACTGCAAGGCAGTGGCGTAGCCGCCGGTATCACGCACCACGCCCTTCGGGGCACCGGTGGTTCCCGAGGTGTAGAGCACGTAGAGCGGGTGGGTGGATGGCACGGATACTGGCCCGGCCGGCGAAGCGGTCTTCGCCTGCTCATCCCAGTCCAGCCAATTGATCTCCTGGCCGTTGACCTGCTTGCCCTGGTATTCGTCCAAGGAGTGCCCGAAACCATCCCGATGGGCGACGATCACGTCCCTGACCGCAGGCTCGGCCAGGCCCAGCGCCTCGGCCACGGCCGGCAGGTATTCGATGCGGCGGCTTGGCTCGATGCCGCCAGAGGCGGTAATGATCGCGACCGGGGCGCAGTCGGTAATGCGGGCAGCCAGTTCCTTGGGCGCGAAGCCGCCGAAGACCACCGAGTGGATGGCACCCAGGCGCGCGCAAGCAAGCATCGCGATGGCCGCCTGCGGGATCATCGGCAGGTAGACCAGCACGCGGTCGCCGGTCTTCACGCCGCGTTCGGCCAGCACCCCGGCGAAGATTTCCACTTCGCGCAGCAGCTCGGAGTAGGAGTACTCGGTGACAGTGCCCAGCATTGCCGAATCGTAGATCAGGGCGGTGTTATCTCCGCGGCCGGCTTGAACGTGGCGGTCCAGCGCATTGACCGAAAGATTCAGCGTGCCATCCGGAAACCAGCCATACAGCGGCTTGCGCGAATCATCCAGCGCAATCTGCGGCGCTTTGTCCCAATGGATATCCTGGGCAGCTTGCAGCCAGAATGCGGCTGGGTCATTGGTGGCTTGGTCAAAGGCCTGACGGTATTCCTGCGCCATGGTTCTCTCCTCCTGGCCCCGGGCGTCATTACCCGGCACCTGTGTGGTGGTTGAGGTCGTCCTCTTGGCATTAACTGTATGAGTACGATCACATCATCGCAACTTCTTTGTATACATATTTCGAAAAAATCCCAAAAGAATTTGGCACAGCTCACATATTTTCGGGTTTCATGTATACACTGGAGCCATGAGAGCAAGCGACAAGGTTTACGAGAGCCTCCGTGCCGACATCGTCGAATGGCGGCTGGCTCCAGGTACCGTTCTTGCCGAAGTGGAACAGTCAGAACGCCTGGGCGTTTCCCGCACTCCGGTGCGCGAGGCCTTGGGCCGATTGGTCGCCGACGGCTTGGCGGTACAGCATCGCGGACGCGGTGCTGTCGTCTCCGAAGTCAGTGAAGACCACGTAGAAGACCTGTTCGTATTGCGCCTGGCATTGGAATGCGCCAGCGCACGCGAAGCTGCCAAGTCCGCGCAGCGATCGGCCTTCAATCAGCTGGCCGGCCGCTTCGAAGCAGCCGTCACGGAGGTGGAACTTCCCGGCTCCCGGGAGTCCTACTACCAGCTGGTGCAGCTGCTGGACGAGTCCATCGACGAAGCAGCTGGCAACAAGTACTTGTCCAACGCACTGCGCACCTTGCGGGTGAACCTGCAACGGGTGCGGCGCATGGCCAAGGACAATCCCGAAAGGCTTAAGGCTTCCGCCTCCGAGCACGCGGCCATCGCGAGAGCGATCGCCAGCGGAAACCCCGAGGTCGCAGCCGCGGCCACCACAGTTCACCTGCACCAATCCTTCACCCACATCATGGCCCACGCGGCCGGATCAGAAAGGCAGTTACCATGATCAACCACCCAGTACGCGTATACCGCTCAGAGGAAAACCTGGCTCGCGAAGACCAGCTGGCACATAAGATCGCCACGGTTGCTGCCGATCCGGTAGAGGTCACCGCAGAAGTGACCGACATGATCATCAACCGCATCATCGATAATGCTTCGGTCGCGATCGCTTCGCTGAACCGCGGCCCGATCGTCGCCGCCCGTGCCCAGGCACTGGCCCACGCCCCATCCACCGGCGGTGCCGGCGCCAGCGTCTTCGGCATTTCCGAGAAGGTCTCCCCGGAATGGGCCGCATGGGCTAACGGCGTGGCCGTGCGCGAATTGGACTACCACGACACCTTCCTGGCTGCCGAGTACTCCCACCCGGGCGATAACATCCCGCCGATCCTGGCGGTTGCCCAGCACACCGGAGCTTCCGGCAAGGACCTGATCCGCGGCATCGCCACCGGCTACGAGATCCAGGTGGATCTGGTCAAGGCCATCTGCCTGCACAAGCACAAGATCGACCACGTAGCGCACCTGGGCCCATCGGCCGCTGCCGGCATCGGCACCCTGCTGGGGCTGGATGTCGAGACCATCTTCCAGGCCGTTGGCCAGGGCCTGCACACCACCACCGCCACCCGACAGTCGCGCAAGGGTGAAATCTCCACCTGGAAGGCCCACGCCCCGGCCTTCGCCGGCAAGATGGCCGTCGAGGCTGCCGACCGCGCGATGCGCGGCCAGACCTCCCCAGTGCCAATCTACGAAGGCGAAGACGGCGTTATCGCCTGGATGCTTGACGGCAAGGATGCCGCTTACGAGGTGCCGCTGCCGGAGGCTGGCGAAGCCAAGCGCGCCATCCTGGACACCTACACCAAGGAGCACTCGGCCGAGTACCAGGCGCAGGCCTGGATCGATTTGGCCCGCAAGCTGCATGGCGAGCACCCGGAGGCCACCGACCCGGAGAACGTCAAGTCGGTGCTGATCAAGACCAGCCACCACACACACTACGTTATCGGCTCCGGAGCGAACGACCCGCAGAAGTACGATCCGACCGCATCGCGCGAGACCCTGGATCACTCGATCCCTTACATCTTCACCGTGGCCCTGCAGGATGGCGCATGGCACCACGTGGATTCGTACTCACCAGAGCGTGCCGGCCGCGCCGACACCGTGGATCTGTGGAGCAAGGTCACCACCGAAGAAGATGCCGAATGGACCCGACGCTACCACTCGCTGGATATCGCGGAGAAGGCTTTCGGCGGCTCGGTGGAAATCACCTTGAACGATGGCACCGTGATCACCGATGAAATTGCCGTAGCCGACGCGCACCCACTGGGCGCACGTCCCTTCGCCCGCGAGCAGTACATCAACAAGTTCCGCACCCTGGCCACCGGCCTGGTGGACGACGCTGAGATCGACCGCTTCATCGCGGCCGCCCAGAACCTGGAAAACCTGGCCGCCGGCGAATTGGATCAGCTGAACATCACCGCCGCAGCGGGTGTCATCGACGCCGCGGCCGCACCGAAGGGCCTGTTCTAACATGTTGTACTCAACCAAAACCCCCGCAGAAAAGCGCCTTGCGCTGCGCGAGATGCTCACCCCGGGAGCTGCGCGCCAGTTCCCCGGAGCCTTCAACCCGCTCTCAGCCAAGCTGATCAGCGAGAAGCAGTTCGACGGAATCTACATCTCCGGCGCGGTCCTGGCCAACGATCTGGGCCTGCCGGATATCGGCCTGACTTCGCTGACCGAGGTAGCAACCCGCGCCGGGCAGATCGCGCGCATGTCGGACCTGCCGGCGATCGTGGATGCCGACACCGGATTCGGCGAGCCGATGAACGTGGCCCGCACCATCCAGGAACTCGAATACGCCGGCCTTGCCGGCTGCCACATCGAGGACCAGTTCAACCCGAAGCGCTGCGGGCACCTGGATGGCAAGAATGTGGTGGATACCGACACCATGCTCAAGCGCATCGCCGCTGCCGCTGATGCACGCATCGATGAGAACTTCCTGATCATGGCCCGCACCGATATCCGTGCGGTCGATGGCCTGGATGCGGCGATCGACCGCGCCAAGGCGATGGTCGATGCTGGTGCCGACGCGATCTTCCCGGAGGCGATGAAGAACGTCGCCGAATTCGAGGCAGTATGCAATGCGGTCGACGTGCCGGTACTGGCGAACATGACCGAGTTCGGCAAGTCCGAGCTGTTCAACCGCCAGGAACTGGCCGATGCAGGCGTCGCGCTGATCATCTACCCTGTCACCTTGCTGCGCAGCGCCATGGGCGCGGCTGAACGCGTACTGGATGCCATCAGCGAGGATGGCACCCAGGCACGTGAAGTGGATAACATGTTGACCAGGTCACGTTTGTACGAGCTCGTGGACTACGAGGCCTACAACCGCTTCGATACCGGGATCTTCAACTTCCAGGTCCCAACCCTGGACATTGATTCCAACAGCGCGAACCTCTAGGCTCGCAAGCACCTAACACCCCCCCTGCGCCGGCCGGCACCCGCCGGCCGGCGCTACCCAAAGCATTATTATTCTCCGGCAATGAAGAGGAGCAAGAATGACTGCCACCGAGGAAATCAAGAAGGGCCTAGCAGGCGTCGTCGTTGACTACACCGCCGTCTCCAAGGTCAATCCAGACACCAACTCGCTGCTCTACCGCGGCTACCCGGTCCAGGATCTGGCCGCGAACAAGTCGTTCGAAGAGGTCGCCTTACTGCTCTGGACCGGCGAGCTGCCAACGCAAAGCGAACTGACCGAGTTCAGCGCTTTCGAGCGGGCCAACCGCGCGCTGGACCCACGCGTGAAGGCAGCCATCGACCTGCTGCCAGCTGACTGCCACCCGATGGACGTGGGCCGCACCGCGGTCTCGGTAATTGGCGCCAACCACCCGGAGGCCGAGAACTCCTCCCCCGAGGCGGAGCTGCTCAAGGCCAAGGAACTGTTCGCGGCCTTCCCGGCAGTTGTTGCCTATGACCAGCGCCGCCGTCGCGGCCAGGACGTGGTAGCTCCACGCGAAGATCTGGATTACTCCTCTAACTTCTTGTGGATGACCTTCGGCGAAGAAGCAGCCCCCGAGGTCGTCGACGCCTTCCGCGTGTCAATGGTGCTCTACGCGGAGCACTCCTTCAACGCTTCGACCTTCACCGCCCGCGTGATTACCTCGACGCTTTCGGACCTGCACTCGGCCGTCACCGGGGCGATCGGCGCGCTGAAGGGCCCATTGCACGGCGGCGCCAACGAGGCTGTCATGCATACCTTCAACGAGATCGGCATCGACAAGGAGGAATCCCGCGAGGATGCCGCCAAGCGCGCCAAGTCGTGGATGCAAGACGCGCTGGCCGCCAAGAAGAAGGTCATGGGCTTCGGCCACCGCGTCTACAAGCACGGCGACTCCCGCGTGCCAACCATGAAGGCCGCGCTGGATCGCATGATCGAGCACTACGGCCGCCATGAGATGCTGGGCTTGTACGACGGCCTGGAGGCAGCCATGGACGAGGCCAAGTCCATCAAGCCGAACCTCGACTACCCGGCCGGCCCTACCTATCATCTGATGGGCTTCGACACCGAGATGTTCACCCCGATCTTCATCGCGGCACGCATCACCGGCTGGACCAGCCACATCTTCGAGCAGCGCGCAGCCAATGCGTTGATCCGCCCGCTTTCGGCTTATAACGGCGTGGAGCAGCGCTCGCTGTAGACACACTTCGACTCCCGGTATTGGCCGCGGGTATGGCACAGCCGTGCCAGCCCGTGGCCATTGCCGTGCCAGCTGCGGAACGGCATCGGCTTGCCGTCGTTGCCCGAAGTTGCAGTCCCAGGCCAATGGGCCTATCGTTTAACGATAGATACATTCCGAAGAACGATAAGGTCTATTGCCATGGGAAAATTCAGCATTATCGGTTTGAAGGTAGTTCTGGCCGTGATCCTGGCCGGCACGCTTTTTGTGCAGCTGTTCATAATCCCGATGATCTTGATCCACGAGTCGCCGAGCAACGGCACCGACAAGTTCTTTCAAGCCTCTTTCCTCGGCTACTTGCTTCTCGCCGGGCTCATCATTGAAACCTGCGTCTACAGCGTGTGGAAACTAGCCACGAGAGTTAAACGCGGCACCGTTTTCGATCCCGCTTCCCTGGGCTATGTAACGCCGATCATCATTGCCTTCACGATCGGCGCCCTATCCACTTTTGCCCTCGGAGCGATCTTCGCCGCCAGCACGGAAATTGCACCCGGAGTCGTGCTTCTTGTTGGTGGAGCCGGGGTGCTGATGATCGGCATCAGCATCATCGTGCTCGTACTGCGGCAGTTGCTCGCACAAGCGGCGATGACCGAAGCCCAAGCCGATGCGCTCCGTACCGAACTGGGCGGCGTGATCTAATGGGAATCCGCGTAGATATAGACGTGATGCTGGCCCGCCGCAAAATGGCCGTCGGCGAGTTGGCCGAACGCATCGGCATTACCCCGGCCAACCTCGCGGTGCTCAAGAACGGGCGCGCCAAGGCCGTACGTTTCAGCACTCTTGAAGCCCTCTGCCGGGAATTGGAATGCCAACCCGGCGACCTTTTGATCTTCGAAACCGAACAGGACTAGATGCAGCTCGCTGGCTAGTCCCAGTTCTCGAAGCTGATGCTCTGCACCGAGGTGTTGTCCTGCGCCAGCACGATCTCGACGGTAAATTTCCCGCCGGCTACGAGTTGCGGCAGCCACAACGGGGAATCCTGCCACATCTGCTCCAAGGGCAAGGCCGCCGGATCGGCCCACAGCGGCTCGAGCTCCTCGGTGATGTGCAGCTGGCCCGATGCCTTCCAGGCAATGAAGGTGGCGCATTCCATGTCGGCTGCCGGCTGGGCGGGGAACCGGAAATTGACCTGCGCCGCAGGCTCCAGCTCCTCCGGAGCGAGGAGCAGTCCGGTTTCCTCGGAGAATTCCCGGATGGCCGCTTGCCGCGCGCTCTCTCCCTGCTCGATCTTGCCGCCAGGCAACACGATATTGCCCTTGCCGAATCCGCGACGCTTGCGTCCGAGCAACACGTGCAGCCGTCCTTCGCGCTCCTGCAGCAGCGCCACGAGGGCTACCTGCTTGGCAGAACGCACCTGGTGGCCGGCGACCACTAGTTCACCCTCGGGTGGGCCAGCTGGTAGGCCTCACGCAGCGAATCCACGGTGACCTTGGTGTAGATCTGCGTGGTGGTGACCGATGCATGTCCCAGCAACTCCTGGACCACACGCACATCCGCGCCGCCCTCCAGCAAATGAGTGGCGAAGGAATGGCGCAGCGTATGCGGAGAAACCTCGGTGGAAACCCCGGCGCGCTCAGCGGCCTTCGAAAGCAACAGCCACACCGATTGGCGGGAAAGCCGTCCCCCGCGCTGGTTCAGGAACAACGCTGGAGTTCCCTTTCCCTTGGCGGCTAGCCCGGGACGGGCACGCACCAGATAATCGCTCACCGCACGCTGGGCATAACCGCCCACCGGAACGACCCGCTCCTTGGATCCCTTGCCGAACAAGCGCACAACGGCATCGTCGGCAAAGTGCAGGTCATCGACGTCCAGGTCCACGACTTCGGAAATGCGCGCACCGGTGGAGTACAAGAATTCCAGAATCGCGCGATCCCTCAGCCCGGCAGGGGTTTCGATGCTCACCGATTCGAGGATCCTGGTAACAAGGTCGATGGAGATCGCTTTGGGCAGGGATTGCCCGATAGCCGGAGGCTGGATCTCGCGGGCCGGGTTAGGCGCGCAAATCCCTTCGAGCTCCCAGTACTTGTGCAGTTGGCGGATGGCTACCGAATGGCGAGCGACGGAGCGGGCGCTCAACGGCTTATGCTCTTCATCGCCGCGGGATAGATCCTGCAGGTAGCCGCTGATGGCCAGCTCGGTAATCTGCTGCGGTTGTGCTACGCCGGCTGCCTGCAGCGCTTCAACGTAGCGAAGCAGATCCCTCCGGTAGGAAGCCAGTGTATTCTCGGCCAGCCCGCGCTCGATCGCCAGATGCTGCAGGTAGCGCTTGAGCGGGGTCTCGAAGTGGTTGCTCATCCTTCGCGCAGGTATGGGTGCACATCGAATGGCTCGTTCGCATCGCGCAGGTCCAAGTACTTGCTGGTACGCGCTGCATGAGCGGCAAGGATCGCGATTGTCGCGGTGGGATTATGGATCTTGCCTGCCAGCACGGCTGCGACGGCTTCCTCCAGCGGCACCCAGGTGCTGATCATTTCAGCTTCCTCCTCGGTACGCTCATGGCGCTGATCGGCGGCAACCAGTTTCGCATCGCGCGCGAGGTAGACTCGCACTGCTTCGGCCGAGGAGCCCGGGCTCAAGAAGACATCGGTGAGGATCGACCAGTGCTCGGCGGTACGATCCGCTTCTTCCCATAATTCGCGCTTGGCAGCTTCCAAAGGTGGTTCTCCAGCCACATCGAGCAGCCCGGCAGGGATTTCCCACAGCCGCATGCCTACCGGGTGGCGGTACTGGTTGACCATCAAGATGCGTTCTTCAGCATCCATGACCAGAACGCATACAGCACCGGGGTGGTTGATGTAATCGCGTTCAATGGTCGCCCCGGATTCGGAGAGCTTCACCGTGTCATGGATGACGTCCCAGATCCGTCCCTCGTACACGGTTTCACGGTTCAGCAATTCACGTGGTGAGAATTCATCGGCTATAGGATGCAGCGGCACGAGGATCGTCCTTCGGTAGAAAAAGCTGGTCGGTATTCTCCAGCTTAAACAGCTACGCGCCGGTCAGTAACGACCGGCGCGCAGTGCCTTCAGAGTTTTACCTCCGGCAAGCAGTATTACTTACTTGCGCAGCTCCAGAGCTGCCTCGACCAGACCTGCAAACAGCGGGTGCGGGCGAGTCGGGCGGCTGGAGAGCTCAGGGTGAGCCTGCGTCGAAACGTAGTACGGGTGTACTTCCCTTGGCAGTTCAACGAACTCGACCAGGTTGCCGTCTGGCGAGGTGCCAGCGAAGACCAGGCCAGCTTCTTCGAGCTGCGCGCGGTACGAGTTGTTGACCTCGTAGCGGTGGCGATGGCGCTCCGCAACCTCGGTCTTGCCGTAGGTCTCAGCCAGAACCGATCCCTCAAGCAGCTTTGCGTCGTACAGGCCCAAACGCATGGTGCCGCCCAGGTCGCCCTTGCCTTCAACGATGTCCAGCTGCTCTTCCATGGTCGCGATGACCGGGGTCGAGGTTTCAGGATCGAATTCGGTGGACGATGCATCGGTGAGGCCAGCCATGTTGCGGGCGTATTCGATGACCATCGACTGCAGTCCCAGGCACAGGCCCAGGGTTGGCAGCTTGTTTTCGCGAGCGAAGCGCAGCGCGCCCAGCTTGCCTTCCAGACCGCGGATGCCGAAGCCACCGGGGACGCAGATTGCCTCTGCACCCTCAAGCGCCTTGGCGGCCCCTGCTTCGGTAGCGCAGTCATCTGCTGGTACCCAGCGGATGTTGACCTTGGCGTTGTTTGCGAACCCGCCGGCACGCAGGGCTTCGGTGACCGACAGGTAGGCATCGGGCAGATCGATGTACTTGCCCACCAAAGCTACGGTCAGCTCGGTTGCGGGGTTGTGCACGACTTCGAGCAAGCGATCCCACGAAGCCCAGTCGACGTCGCGGAACTTCATCTCCAAGGTCTGGACGATGTAAGCGTCCAGGCCCTGGGAGTGGATGACCTTTGGGATGTCGTAGATGCTTGGAGCATCGGCGCAGTTGATCACTGCTTCGGTGTCCACATCGCAGGTACGGCCGAGCTTGGCGCGCATTTCTGCCGGGATTGGACGGTCCGAGCGGATTACCAGCGAATCTGGCTGGATACCGATCGAACGCAAAGCGGCAACGGAGTGCTGGGTAGGCTTGGTCTTCAGTTCATGGCTTGGGCCGATGAATGGAACCAGGGAAACGTGTACGAAGAATGCGTTCTTGCGGCCGATGTCCTGGCGGACCTGGCGTGCTGCTTCGAGGAATGGCTGGGATTCGATATCGCCGACGGTGCCACCGATTTCCGTGATGATCACGTCAGGTGCCGACTTGCCGGCCCCTGGTTCGGTTGCTGCCAAGCGCATACGACGCTTGATCTCATCGGTGATGTGAGGGATGACCTGAACGGTATCGCCGAGGTATTCACCGCGACGTTCGCGTTCCAGAACGGTCGAGTAGACCTGTCCGGTGGTCACGTTGGCGGTACCCGGAAGGTTCTCATCCAGGAAACGCTCATAGTGTCCGATATCCAGATCGGTTTCTGCGCCATCGTCAGTAACGAAGACTTCACCGTGCTGGAAGGGGTTCATAGTACCTGGATCGACGTTCAGGTACGGGTCGAGCTTCTGCATGGTCACTGAGAGACCACGAGCTCGAAGTAGATGTCCAAGGCTGGATGCCGTCAATCCCTTACCCAGGGAAGAGGCCACACCGCCGGTGACGAAGATATGCTTTGTCGTTTCAGACGACCGAGAATCACGAGTTGAATTACGCTGCACCACGGGATTTCATCCTATCACCATTCCAATATTTCGCATCCTCATAAGACTCTAGTGCACCTCCGGCCAATGCCCTAGCATTGCCGTAATTCAGGGGCTCACCAAGACTTTTAGGCTTTCGCCATTCTCTTGGAAGTGAGCGATGACACTAGGTTCTGCGCTTCTTCAAGCAACTCCTCAGCATGCGCCTGCGCCGTGCCGGATTCCTCTTGGCCGGCGAGCATGCGCGCAAGTTCCTTGACGCGGGCTTCCTGATCCAAGCTGATGACATCGCTGGCAGTGTAGCCAGCTCCCGCCTTCGACTTGGCATCTGAATTCTTGATCACACGAATGTGCCGATCCGCATAGGCGGCCACCTGGGGCAGGTGGGTCACGACGATGACCTGCACATGCTTTGCCAGCATCGCCAGGCGCTCGCCAATGGCCACCGCCGCTTTGCCACCCACGCCCTGGTCCACCTCGTCAAAGACGAAGGTCGGCACCGGGTCGACCGCCGCTAGGACGACTTCAATGGCCAGCATGACGCGGGAGAGCTCGCCGCCGCTGGCACCCTTGCCCAGCGGTCGCGGCGAGGCTCCGGCATGCGGGGCCAGCAGCATGGAAATCGCGTCCTGGCCGAAGGCACCTGGTTCTTCCAGTTCCTTCACCTCGATGACGAGCTTGGCATCCGGCATCGCCAGGGCCTTGAGCTCGGCTGAAACCTGCGCGGAGAGTTTCTTGGCAGCCTTGCGGCGCGCGTCGGAGAGGTCCGAGGCCAGCGAGGCCACCTTGTGCTCCAATTCAACGACTTCTGTTTCCAGCTCCTCGATGCGCGAGTCATCCCCACCGAGTTCTTCCAGACGGGTACGGGATTCGGCAGCCCAGGCGAGCACCTGATCAATGCTCGGTGCGTACTTGCGCATGAGCTTGCTCAAATCGGCACGGCGGGCTTCAATCTGCGCCAAGCGCTCCGGGCCTTCCTCATCGAGGTCGGCAACGTAGGCGGCAAGATCACTGGAGAGTTCCGAGGCGAGAATGCCCAGTTCTGCTGCCCGCTCCGCGAAAGCGGCCAGCGCAGTATCATCGTCACTGGCCTGGGCCAGCACGCCGCGGGCGGTCTCCGCCAAGGTGGTAACGCCCGGGTTCTCGAAATCCTCGGAGTCGATGACGGCTTGCGCCTGCCGGCCGGCGGTGCGCAGGGACTCGACATTGCCCAGCTTCATGGATTGCTCGCGCAAGGCTTCGTCCTCGCCCGGCTGCGGATCCAGGGAATCGATCTCGTCCAGCGCCAGGCGCAAGTTTTCTGCTTCGCGAACACGGTTGCGCGATTCGGTTTTGAGCCCCGCCAGCTCCTTGGAAGCCGATCGCCACTGGCGGTAGGCTCGCTGGTAGTTGCTTAGCGTGCGCGACAGCGAGCTACCTGCAAAGCGGTCCAGGGCATCGCGTTGCGCCACCGGCTCTTTCAGGCGAATCTGGTCCGATTGGCCATGGACGGCCACCAGATCGTGCCCCAGTTCGGCTAGCAGGCCGACAGGGGCGCTGCGTCCGCCGATGGTGGCGCGTGAACGGCCTTGGGCCGAGAGCGAGCGGGAAAGCAGCAGTTCACTGTTCTCCCCCGCTGGTTCGATGAATGCGCCTGCCTGGCCTGCGGCATCGAGCACGTGGTGATCCGGCGGCAAGTGCACCACGGCTTCAGCCAGAGCGTGCTTGGCGCCGTTGCGCACCGCACCGGCATCGGCCCGGCGCCCGAGCAGCAGGGACAAGGCGGTGATCACCATGGTCTTGCCAGCGCCGGTTTCACCGGTGACTACCGTGAGTCCCGGACCAAGCGGAAGCGTGGCCTCGGTGATCACCCCAAGGTTGGATATCTGGATTTCCTGAATCAATGCCTGCTCCCGAATGTCGAGTTCAAGTCGTACCGTGCGCTTTTAGTATATGTGTTCTAACCCTATTTTTCGTAACTATGTTCGAGCGTGTGGAAAGTTTTTCTTCGAGGCCGCTATTCAGTCCTGGTCCTCGGGGCGTCCCACCATGGGAATGCCCGGTTCATCGCGGTAATGCGGATCGACGCTTTGCAGGCCTGGTCCGATCACCGGCAGTGCCGTAGTGGCCGGACGGCGCGCCTCTTCCTTCGCTGGTCCGCGCCAACCGGTAATGGGCAGCTCGAACTTGTTGACCAGGCGCTCGGAAAACGGCGTCGTGTTCAATCGCGCCATGTACACCGGGCGGTCACTGCGCGTTACTTCCACACGGGCTCCCGGCGGCAGCTCGATGGTGCGCCGTCCATCGCACCAGAGCACGGCCCCGGCATCGGTGCGGGTCAGCATTTCGACGGCCATGATCGAATCCGGGGAAATGACCAGGGGCTTGGCGAACAGTGCGTGCGCGGAGATCGGCACCATGATCAGCGCCGCCACGTCCGGCCAGACCACCGGGCCGCCGGCGGAGAAGGAGTACGCGGTAGAACCGGTAGGCGTGGCCATCACGACACCATCGCAGCCGAAGGTGGAGATCGGCCGGCCGTCGACCTCGATCACGACCTCGACCATGCGTTCGCGGTTGGCCTTTTCCACCGCGGCCTCGTTCAAGGCCCAGGTCTCGGCGAGGCAGACGTTGTCCAGCCACACCTTGACCTCCATGGTCATGCGTTCTTCCACGGTGTAGGTCTCATTGACCAGTGCTTCCACGGTGGAGGCCAGTTCGCTGCGTTCAGCTTCGGCGAGGAAACCCACATGCCCGAGGTTTACCCCCACCAGCGGCATCGGGGATTCCCGCACCAATTCCGCGGCACGCAACACGGAGCCATCGCCACCGAGCACCACGCCCATGTCGACGTCCTCGATCTGGCAATCCTCGCCGAGCACCTGCACCGAAGGCACAGCCGCGCCGATCGCTTCAGTCATCGCCAGCTGGTCCTTGCCGCGCATCACCGGGATAGCTCCGGCGGCGTTGAGCAAGGCGCAGGTTTCTATGGCCGCGGTGATGGCTTCTTGGCGTCCGGTATGGGTGAAAATCAGGATTCGGCGCAAGGCGGTCGGCCCCTCTCAGCATCGCGAGGTGCAAAATGACCGTGGTTATCGACCACGGCTAAAACACGTCACTACTAAGAATAGTCAACATCCTGCCCGATGCGTGGAACATCGGCAGGCTGTGGATCCGCTCCTGCGGCAAGCCAAAGGAAGAATTCGACATTGCCGTCCTGTCCCGGCAGCGGGCTGCGTGCCAGCCCGCGCAGGTGCAGTCCCGCGGCTTGCGCGCTGGCGACCACCGCTTCAACGGAGCTGCGGCGCAGGGCGGGATCGGTGACCACGCCGGTGCGGTTCAGGTGTTCGCGCCCGACCTCGAACTGCGGCTTGACCATCAGCAGCAGGAAGCCGCCGTCCTTGGCGGCCCCGGCCAAGGCGTCGATCACCAGGCGCAGCGAAATAAAGGACAAGTCGGCTACTACGAGGTCGACTGGTCCCCCAATATCTTCGGGGGCCAGATAGCGGACGTTCAGTCCTTCGTGGACCGTGACGCGGGGGTCTTCGCGCAGCTCGTCGACCAGCTGGCCATGGCCTACATCGGCTGCTACCACAGATTTCGCACCGCGGCGCAACAGCACGTCGGTGAAGCCGCCGGTCGAGGCACCGGCGTCCAGGCAGTGCAGGCCAGCGGGGTCAATAGTCGTAAAAGCATCTAGGGCTCCGGCGAGCTTATGCCCGGCACGGGAGACGTATTCTTCGCCTTCGCTGGGCACCAGGGCCAGCTCATCGGTGGCGGAAACCTTCTTGGCGGCCTTGGTGGCGGCCTGCCCGTTCAGCAGCACCCGCTGCGCATCGATCAGCTTGGCTGCTTCGGTGCGCGAGCGCGCCAGCCCACGGGTGACAAGTTCTTGATCCAGGCGATTCACGCGCCGTGCTCCGTACGATTCAGTTCTTGCTGCAGGCCGGCAAGCAGTTGCTCATAGATTCCGGCATGCTCGGTAATGTCATGGTCGGCCAGGGAAGACAGCGCCTGCTCCACTGCTGGATCATCCAGCCCGCGAGGGCCAGGGCTCGGAAGAGGATTCTGCGGCTGCATGCTTAGCCCCGGATCTTGCGCAGGGCATCGAGCCCGCGTTCGGTAAACCGGATTTCCGGTTCTTCGTGCCCCGACTGGCGCGGATGGGCCAGCCACCAGGCATGGCAGGCGGCGCGCCAGGCATTCAGGTCCTGGTCGCTGCCCGAGACTTCGATCGCGCCGTTATCGACCTTGGCAACCGCGTCGCCGACCTGCACGCCGTAGCCCAGTACCTTGATGGTCGGGTACGGCCGGTACAGATCAGCCATCGAATTGATGAGGTAGTTGGGGCGCTGCTCGACCGGTGCGCCCAGTGCTGTGCGCGGCGTGTCCACACCGGTCAGCACCAGCGCGGTGGAGAACCCGGCACGGAAGCCGCCAAGGATGTCGGTATCCAGGCGGTCGCCGACGACCAGCGGGCGCTGGGAATCCAGTCGGTCCGCGGCCCGAGCGAACAGGTAGGATTCGGGTTTGCCCGCCACGCGTGGTTCCACGCTCGTGGCCAGTTTCACCGCATTGACCAGCGATCCGTTGCCCGGGGCCAGGCCCTCGGCGCGCGGAATCGTCAGGTCGGTGTTGGTGGCAACCCATTGGGCACCGTGATTGATCGCGTAGCTGGCCTCGGCCAGGTTCTTCCACGAGATGTCCGGGTCGAACCCCTGGATCACCGCTACGGGTTCTTCCTTATGGGATTCGACGACTTCCAACCCGCGCACGGCAATGCATTCGCGCAGGTAGGGGGAACCCACCACCAAAACCTTGGATCCCGGATTCAATTCGCGGGCCAGCATCTCCGCACCGGCGTCGGCAGAACCGAAAACCTGCTCAGCGCTGGTTTTCACGCCCAGCTGGCGCAGGTGGGCCGCGACGGACATCGGCGAACGCCCAGCATTGTTGGTAATGAACGCCAAGGTGACATTCACTTCCGCGAGGGTGTTCAGCGACTCCACGGCGTCGTCAATGGCGTTCGGGCCAGCATAGACGACGCCGTCCAAGTCGGAGAGGACGGAATCAAATCCGGAAATCAGCATTCGGTGGTGGTTCCTACTACTTGAGGTATTTGGCTACTACGCCAAAGCTTACTTCGCCGATTCTTCTTCCACGTCAGCTTCGCCAGCTTCCGTGTCGGATTCGATGACTTCGTTCAGGTCATCTTCCTCGTCGATGCCGGTCTGCTCGGCTTCTGCCTCTTCTGCTTCTTCGGCCTCTGCTTCTGCATCTGCTTCTTCAGCCTCGGCGTCGGCATCTGCGTCTTCAGCTTCCGAAGGCTCGATCAGATCCTTGGCGCGTGGGGTTTCCTCTTCCTCATCCATCTCCGGAGCCAGGTCCATGATGAAGGATTCGGTTTCACGCTCGATGCCCAGGGCGCTTTCTGCAACCTCGACCTGAGCATTCCAGCGCTTCGCGTCTTCTGCACGGCCGGCAGCCGACAGCAGATCAGCGTAGGCAGTGAACAAACGTGGGCTGAAGGAGAAGGCACGGTTGAAGTTCAGCTGTTCCAGCGACTCCAGCTCAGCCAGAGCCTTATCCAGCTTGCCCAAGTCACCATACGAACCGGCAGCAACCATCTGCATTTCAACCTTGACGGCGCTTTCCAGATTGGCGCATTCCTCGGACTGGGCGAGCTCGATTGCCTTCTCTGGGCGGCCCAGGCCACGCAACGAGTCAGCGATCAATGGCAGGTTGTAGTCCGAACCGGAAATACGACGGTGGGTACGCAGTTCGCGCAGTGCATCGGCGTACTTGCCAGCGTGGTAGGCAGCGATGCCAACGGCCTCGCGAACCACCGCGACACGGCCGCCGCGGCGCGATGCTGCCAGGGTGTGCTCGTATGCCAGCTCTGGGTCGTCTTCCAGCAGGCGGCCAGCCATCACCAGGTGCTTTGCGACCCAGCTTGCCGAGCGCTCTTCGAGGTAACGCAGCTGGGCGCGTGCTACGCGGTCCAACTCCTTACCGGTAACATCCTCATCGATATCTGGGGACTGTTCACGATCGGCACGGTTCGAGATGCGCAGATCGCCAGGATTATGTGCGCGCGGTGCGTCACCGCGCTTATCAGCAAAGCGGTCTTCACGTGCTGGGTACTCACCCTTCGAGCGACGGTCGTCGGCACGCTTGAAGCCACCACCGCGGTTGTCATCACGCTTGAAGCCACCGCCACGGTTGTCATCACGCTTGAAGCCACCACCGCGGTTGTCATCACGCTTGAAGCCACCACCGCGGTTGTCATCACGCTTGAAGCCACCGCCACGGTTGTCATCGCGACGCTCGCCGCGGAAACCACCACGGTCATCATTGCGGAAACCGCCACCGCGGTTGTCATCACGCTTGAAGCCACCACCGCGGTTGTCATCGCGACGCTCGCCACGGAAGCCAGCACGGTCATCATTGCGGAAACCGCCACCGCGGTTGTCATCACGCTTGAAGCCACCGCCACGGTTGTCATCACGCTTGAAGCCGCCACGGTCATCATTGCGGAAGCCACCGCCACGGTTGTCATCGCGACGCTCGCCGCGGAAACCACCACGGTCATCATTGCGGAAACCGCCACCGCGGTTGTCGTCACGCTTGAAGCCGCCACGGTCATCATTGCGGAAACCGCCGCCACGGTTGTCATCACGCTTGAAGCCACCGCCACGGTTGTCATCGCGTTTGAAGCCACCGCCACGGTTGTCATCGCGTTTGAAGCCACCACCGCGATTGTCATCGCGTTTGAAGCCACCACCGCGGTTGTCATCACGCTTGAAGCCACCACCGCGGTTGTCATCGCGACGCTCGCCACGGAAACCACCACGGTCATCATTGCGGAAGCCACCGCCACGGTTGTCATCGCGACGCTCGCCGCGGAAACCACCACGGTCATCATTGCGGAAACCGCCACCGCGGCTATCGTCACGCTTGAAGCCACCACCGCGGTTGTCATCACGCTTGAAGCCACCGCCACGGTTGTCATCGCGACGCTCGCCACGGAAGCCAGCACGGTCATCATTGCGGAAAACGCCACCGCGGTTGTCATCACGCTTGAAGCCACCACCACGGTTGTCGTCGCGCTTGAAGTCACCGCCGCGGTCAGCATTACGGTCACCGCGGAAGCCACCACGGTTATCGTCGGTGCGCTTGAAATCACTACGGTCGTCGCGACGCTTGAAGCCATCGCGGGAGTTGTTGCGGTTTGAATCTGAGTTCCGGAAGTCGCCTCGTCCGTTGTCGGAGTTACGGCGGAATTCGTTAGACATCTAATGTCCCCTTCAGCGGCTATCTCAATACCGCAACCTTCGTGTTTGCCTTTGCAAATCACTTCACTATTAACTATTCAGCATGCCCTCGAGGCATGTACATCTAAATTCAAGTCTACGGGAGGCACGAGTCATACCATAGGGAAACGGGTCCAATGTGGCAAGACACTCAGTGGCGGCCCTAAGGTTGCCCCCAGCCATCGACGCATGCGTAGCCGATCGAAGCCCCTTGATAGATTCAACTCTTCTAAAAGGGGTTAACGACAAAAAGGGCCCAGCATGAAACTGAACCCATAGGCTTTAGCAAGTCGATTACCAGGGGACGGGTTAAACAGGTGAGGCCCCGGCACCAAACGGTACCAGGGCCTCAAACCATCTACTCAAGTTAAGTCCGGCGGTGACCTACTCTCCCACACC
>NZ_JBIVMP010000005.1:0-424446 GCF_044753145.1 Glutamicibacter sp. NPDC088483 | reverse complement strand
TCCACCCAGCAAGCTGGGCTTCATCGTTCGACTTGCATGTGTTAAGCACGCCGCCAGCGTTCATCCTGAGCCAGGATCAAACTCTCCATAAAAAATAAAAAGCCACCGGCAACCCCTTGGAAAATAAGGGCGAAGCCAATGAAGTCCTGGCGAATAATAAAACACTCAAGAACACTGCACGGGGGTGCAATGCCTCAAGCAAATGTTATGTATTCACCAAATAAAAATATTCGGTATCAACAAACTTGGCACACTATTGAGTTCTCAAACAACAAACACTCTCGACACCACAACCACCAATCCTTCGATGACTGCTTCGCTCCGGAGCAACTTTACAAGCTTACCACCAAGTTGACCGTTGTCAACTCGACGTTTCAGTCTTGTTCACCCCGCCGTTTCCGTTTCGCCCTTTCAGGCTGTCCGGATCAGCGGCGCGAGATAAAACTCTACACGGGTTCAGCCACGACGCAAAATCGGCCTACGGGTCGAATTTCAGCCCCTAATCCGACCTTGACTAGGGATTATCATAATTAGGTACAACAAAACCGCCGGAAAAGTGTCTTGGTTCACAAGCTTTTCCGGCGGTTTCGTGTAGTGCGGTAGTTACTGGGCCCTACTTGGCCAGTTCAGCCACTGCCATGTTCTTCTTGCCGCGGCGCACGATCGCGTAGCGGCCATGCAGGAAGTCCGCCTCGGCCAGTTCAGTTTCGATGCCGCCAACCTTGCCGTTATTGACGTAGGCGCCACCTTCAGTGACCGTACGGCGTGCTTCGGACAATGACTTGCTCAGGCCCGAGGCAACCAGGACATTCAAAATGCCCAGATCGTCCGCAGCAACCTTCGCCGAAGGCAGCTCCGCGATAACCGATTCCAGGGTAGGAAGATCAATCGCGCCCAGATCGCCATTGCCGAAGACCGCAGCCGAAGCGGCGATCACCTGCTCGGTAGCCTGCACACCGTGAACCAGGGAAGTGACTTCCCAGGCCAAGGTGCGCTGGGCGACGCGCTTGAACGGGCGCTCTGCAACTTCGGTTGCCAGTTCCGCGATCTGCTCGCGGGTCAGGAAGGTGAATACCTTCAAGCGGTCGATCACATCCGCGTCGGAGGTGTTCAGCCAGAACTGGTAGAAGGTGTACGGGCTGCACATTTCGGCATCCAGCCAGATGGCGTTGCCCTCGGACTTGCCGAACTTGGTGCCGTCGGAGTTGGTGATCAGCGGGGTGCCGTAGGCGTGCACCGAGTTGCCCTGGACCTTGCGGATCAGGTCGGTGCCGCTGGTCAGGTTGCCCCACTGGTCCGAGCCGCCGGTCTGCAGGGTGCAGCCGTACTGGCGGTTCAGCTCCAGGAAGTCGTAGCCCTGCAGCACCTGGTAGGAGAACTCGGTGTAGCTGATGCCCTCGTCGGAGTTCAGTCGCGCGGCGACGATCTCCTTCTTGATCATCGTGCCCACACGGAAGTACTTGCCCACATCGCGCAAGAAGTCCAAGGCCGACAGCTGCTGCGTCCAGTCCAGGTTGTTGACCAGCTGCACCGCGTTCTCGCCCTCATCGGAGAGGAAGCGGGAAACCTGCGCCTGGAGCTTGGCGACCCACTCGGTCACCGTCTCCCTGGTGTTCAAGGTGCGCTCCGCAGTTTGGCGCGGGTCGCCGATCAGGCCGGTGGAACCGCCAACCAGGGCCAGCGGCTTGTGGCCGGCCAGCTGCAGGCGGCGCATATTCAGCAACTGCACCAGGTTGCCCAGATGCAGGGACGGCGCAGTGGGATCGAACCCGCAATAGTAGGTCACAGACTCTTCGGACAGGGCTCGTTCCAGCTCGGTTTCGTCGGTGGACACGTGCACCAGGCCGCGCCACTTGAGTTCCTGCCAGACGTTCTCGAAAGATGCGTCGTTGCTCTGTCCCGCAATCACGGGATTCTGCTTCGTATCAGACATGCTCACTGTGACCATTTTCTGTCTTCGTTCTGCCCCGAGTGCCCGCGTTGCTGCTTGCGTGCACCTGTGATCGCACCGGGAGTTGGGGTTGCCTTCCCGGCGCATGGGTTTAAGGTTATCGCTTGGTGGCAGGCTCGTGCCACTTCCCCGGCCCGCCCCTTGGTCACATAGCCGACCCCGCGGTGCGCTGCTAGCCTTCCAGGCCTTCAGGCAGTTCGCGGGTGTGGACCACGCGCAGGCGCTGGGTGGTACGGGTCATCGCCACATACAAATCGCCCACGCCGCCGTCCACCTCGTCGACCAGCTCGGCCGGTTCCAGGATCAGCACGCCGTCGAATTCCAGGCCCTTGGACTCGCGCGCGGTGATCACCACGATGTCCTGGCTCAATCCGCCCGAACCGGCGCCAACGCGGTCGCCATGCACGTCCTGGACCGCCGCGCGGATGCGGGCCAGATCCTGCTGCGGCACGATGATCGCCTGCAGTCCCCCGGCCGAGTACTCCAGCTCTTCGCCCAGCGCGGCCAGGACCGCATCCTGGACTTCGGCCTCGGTGGTTTTGGTCAGCACCGGTGGCCAGTCGCCTTCGCGGACCGCCTGCGGGGTGGTGATCCGCAGGCCGGCGGCCTGGGCCACGCGCACCGCCGCGTCGGCGATCTGCGCCGGGGTGCGGTAGTTGACGGTCAGCTCTTCGAGCTCGAAGCGCTCACCGAAGAACGGCTCCAGGGCCTGGGACCAGCTGCTGGCGCCCGAGGCGGCCGAGGTCTGGGCGATGTCGCCCACGATGGTGAAGGACTTCATCGGGCAGCGGCGAACCAGCAGGCGCCATTGCATCGGCGAAAGCTCCTGCGCCTCGTCGACCACGATGTGCCCGTAGGCCCAGGTGCGATCGGCGACGGCGCGTTCGGCGGCCGTGAGCCGGGCCGCAGTTTCCTGGTTCACCCCGGCCACCTGCTCCGCGGTGACCACACCGTCGATGCCGGCGTTTTCCAGCATGGTGTGCATATTGCGCAGCGCGGCCTTGGCATTTTCCACGTCGGCCTCGTACTGGGCGGTGTGCGTGCCGGCCAGCGGGTCGGCGAACTCGCCGAGCAGCCCGGATGCCTCATCGAGCAGCGGCACATCGGCCTCGGTGAACGGCGAGCCGGCCCGGCGGTACAGGGCGTCGCGGTCCGTTTCCTTCAGGTGCGGGGCCGCGGCGGCCAAAAGGTGCGGGGTGGCGAACAACTCGGCCACCAGCTGCTGCGGGGTCATCGGCATCCAGCACAGGTTCAGCGCCACGCGCACATCGTGCGATTCGCGCACTTCCTGGGGCAGGTAGGAACGGTCGGTGGTCGAGGACTGCCCGGCCGATTCCTCCAGCTTGCGGCGCAACTGCTCGGCCAGGTCCCCCACCAGCACCTTGACGAAGGTTTCGCGGGCCTCGTTGTAGGGCTTGTGGGTGTGGCGGGCTCGTTCGCGCGCGTTCTTGACCATCTTCGGGGTCAGGGTCAGGCGGGTTCCCTCCACGACCAGGGTGCGGGTTTCCGGAATCAGCCGCTGGCGGTTGCGCACCGCAGTGGCGATCACCCTGGCCATGGACAGCTGGCCCTTGAGCCGGGCGACGGTGCGGCTGGTTTCCGGCACGGCGTGGATGCCGTGGTAGAGCTCGCCCACCGAGGACATGACCACGCCGGTCTCGCCCAGCGAGGGCAGTACGCGCTCGATGTAGCGCATGAAGGAAGTGGACGGGCCGACGATCAGCACCCCGGCGTTCTTCAGCCGTTCGCGGTACTCGTAGAGCAGGAACGCCGCGCGGTGCAGGGCGACGGCGGTCTTGCCGGTGCCCGGACCGCCCTGGACCACGACGGCGCCGGGCAGCTGCGCGCGGATGATCGCATCCTGCTCGGCCTGGATGGTGCCGACGATATCGCCCATGCGGCCGGTGCGCTTCTCGCGCAAAGCGGCCATCAGCGCGCCCTCGCCGTGGTGGGTGTGCCCCTCATCCAACCAGGTCTCGTCGAGCACGTCGTCCTCGATGCCGGCCACGGTCCGGCCCTTGAGCATCAGGTGGCGGCGGCGGCGCACCCCGCGCGGATTCAGCGCGGTCGCCTGGTAGAAGGGGGCCGCTTCGCTGGCGCGCCAGTCGATCATCAGCCGGTTCAGGTCCTCGTCGGAAAGGCCGATGCGGCCGATGTAGCGGGGAGTGCCGGAGGATGAGCCGTTGCCGGCTTCCTGCCCCTGGCCGTTGGCTGCCATATCCAGGCGGCCGAAGACCAGGCGGTCCTCGACGGCGTCGAGCTGGGCAATCCGGTCCTCGTAGAGGGTGGCGAAAGAGTCGCGTTCGGACATGTTCTGGAAGGTGCCCACCGCCCCCTGGGCCCGGGTGCGCTCAAGCTGCTCCACCTTTTCGGCGCGCAACTCGTCCAGCCGCGCGTACAGGCGGCCCACATAGTCGGATTCAGCTAACAGATCGGCCTCGATCGTATCGGTCAACCCAGTTTCCCCTCGCGCTCAAAATGTGCCCCTGCGCAAAGCACAGGGCCCTACGTAAAACGGTTCCCACGTAAAAACACAGGACAGATAATGATACGCGCCTTTGGCCCGGCGCAGGTAATCGCGCGCACCGGTGCCAAGCGCTGGCCGGGCCCGCTGCCGGGCTGTTCGCCAGCGGCGTGGAAGCGTGGCGGTTTGTTACCTGCGCGCCGCTTCCCGGCTGCCGCTTCGGCACCGCGCTGCCCGGCTCAGGAGTGGACGACCTGCAAGGAGAGCACCTTGTGCCCCGGCAGCTTGGCCCGTCCTTCGAGGCCATCGAGTTCCAGCACGACGCCGACGCCGGCGATCCTGGCACCGGTCTGCTCCAGCAGGCGGACCGCTGAACCCACGGTGCCGCCGGTGGCCAGCACATCGTCGAGAATCAGCACGCGGGTGCCCGGGGCGATCTCGTCCTTGTGCACCTCCAGGCAGCTGGTGCCGTATTCCAAGGTGTACTCGTCGCGGTAGACCTCGCGCGGCAGCTTGCCGGCCTTGCGGATGGTCAGCATGCCCTTGCCCGAGGCGTAGGCCGCGGCCGCCGCCAGCACGAAACCGCGGGCTTCGAGGCCCGCGACGATGTCGAACTGCCCCTCGAAGGGGGCGATCAGCTCGTCGACCATGCGGCGCAGGCCGGTCGGGTCGGCGAAGACCGGGGTGAGGTCCTTGAAGGAGATCCCTGGCTGCGGGTAGTCGGGCACGATCTCGCACAGTCGATCCAGCAGGTCGCTAATGCTCTCAGAAGTAGTCACGCCTAGTAATTTTAGTCCCTTCGCGCGCCGCACGCCGCACGATCGTGCATAATCATGAGCACATTTTGGGCGGTGTCCATGCGGTACGGCGGTTAACCATCCAGGCTAGCGGTTCATCAAGCGATCGCTGGGCCAGGGCAGCAGCTGCGGGTCCGCGGCCCCGTCGGCGGCCGCGGTAACCTGCACCGGCCCGGCCGCCGGGCGGCCGGCCATCCATGCGGCCAAGTCGAAATCGGTGCCCGAGAGCACCCACGATTTCGCCCCGTCCCCGAGCACGATCGGGGGTTTGCCATGCGGCTGCAGCACCAGGCGGGTTCCTTCCGGAACGCGGGCTTCGAGCGCCCGGAACAGATGCGCGCTGAATGCCGGCGGCCAGCTGGCGGACGGGCGCAGGAATTCGTCCAGGTCGGTGGCGTGGATCAGCATCTCTCGCCAGGTCGCGTACATCAGGTCCGCGGCCTTGGCCCCCGGGCGGTACCCCACCGGCTGCTCCCACGTGGCTTCGGCACCAGGCAGGGTGGCGCGCAACTGGGCCAGCGCGTCGGCGGCCAAGGCGCGCAGGGACTCCGGGCGCATCAGCGCGGTCATGTTGATCGCCTCGATCCGGCCCTCGGCGCCCCCGTCGTACATCAACGGCGGCCGCTGGGCTCCGGCGTTCTCGAACTGGCGCACGGCGGCCTTCGCGAAGGAGGCCAGATGCGCGATCAGCTGGGCGGTGCTCCAGCCCGGCAGCGAACTGGGCTTGCTGTACTGGGTGTCGGGAACCTCCCGCACCTGTACGGAAAGTTCATCCAATGCGGTGGTGACCTGCGCGATGAGTTCGGCAGGGGCCAGGAGTCGAGTCATGAATCACACTTTAGCGCGAACCGGGCGCAAATGCGCAAGGGCTCGAAGCCGTGGTTAACGCGCAAGCGGCCGCCGGGCAGGATTCTTCCCGCGCGGCGGCCGCTTGACCCTGCCCGGTGCTACTTGACCCAGGCCTTGATCTGGTCGAGCTGTCGCTCGAACTCGGCGAGCTGCGCTGCGACCGCGCTCGGGGCGGTGCCGCCCTGGCCGTTGCGGGCGTTCAGCGAACCCTCCGTGGAGAGCACCTCGCGCACCGCCGGGGTCAGGTGCTCGGAGATGCCGGCGTATTCCTCGTCGGTCAGGTCCCACAGTTCCACGCCGCGCGATTCGGCCAGCTGCACCGCAGCGCCGGAGAGTTCGTGGGCGTCGCGGAACGGCACGCCCTGGCGGACCAGCCATTCGGCGATGTCGGTCGCCAAGGCGAAGCCCTGCGGGGCCAGATCCGCCATGCGCTCGGTATTGAAGGTCAAGGTGCCCATCATTCCGGCGACCGCCGGCAGCAGGATTTCCAGGGTGTCCGCGGCGTCGAATACCGGTTCCTTGTCTTCCTGCAGGTCGCGGTTGTAGGCCAGGGGCAAGGCCTTGAGGGTAGCCAGCAGGCCGGTCAGGTCGCCGATCAGGCGCCCTGCCTTGCCGCGGGCCAGCTCGGCGATATCGGGGTTCTTCTTCTGCGGCATGATCGAGGAGCCGGTGGAGAAGGAATCGTGCAGCTTCACGAAGCTGAATTCCTTGGTGGCCCAGAGGATGACCTCCTCCGAGACGCGCGAGAGGTCAACGCCGATCATGGCAGCGATCCAGGAGAATTCGGCGAACACGTCGCGGGCGGCGGTGCCGTCGATCGAGTTGTGCACGGCCGAGTCGAAGCCCAGCTCGGCGGCGACGAAGTTCGGATCCAGGCCCAGGGTCTGGCCGGCCAGCGCACCGGAACCATAGGGCGACACGGCGGCACGCTTGTCCCAGTCGACCAGGCGCTGCACATCACGCAGCAGCGGCCAGGAGTAGGCCAGCAGCAGGTGCGAGAGCAGGATCGGCTGGGCATGCTGCAGGTGGGTGCGCCCGGGCATCGGCGCATAGGGGTGCGCCTTGGCCTGCTCGACCATGGCGTCAAGGGTGTCGATCACGCCGCGGGCGATGATCCGCGCGTGGTCGCGCAGGAACATCCGGCCCAGGGTGGCGATCTGGTCATTGCGCGACCGGCCGGCGCGCAGCTTGCCGCCCAGGGCGGTGCCGGCGCGCTCCAGCAGGCCGCGTTCCAGCGAGCCGTGGACGTCTTCGTCGGTTGGCGCTGCGACATAGGCCTCGGAGATGACGTCGGCTTCGAGCTGGTCCAGGGCGGCGATCATGTCTGCCAGCTCGGCATCGGTGAGCAGGCCCGCGCGGTTCAGCACCTTGGCGTGGGCACGGGATCCGGCAATATCGTAGCTGGCCAGGCGCCAGTCGAAGTGGGTGGACTTGCTCAGCGCCGCCATTGCATCCGCTGGGCCGCCGGAGAAGCGACCGCCCCAGAGCGATCCTTCATTTGTTGACGAGGCCATGGCCCGTTCCTTTCTGCCGGAGAAAATTGACGTTGCACCCTACTCTAGCAAAGCTTTATGCAATGTAACTCATATTTATGCAACGGTGTGCCGATTCATGCATCACATGCTTATCGCTGCGGCCTGCTCTGCGTGGCCTGGCCAGGCTCCGGAACACGCAGGAAACCTTAGGTTTTGCCTCTTCCAGTACTCAGCGCCCGGGCGTATGGTGTGATCATAGAGCCGATACGGAACGTTCTTCGGAGGTACCCAATGGAAATCCAGCTGTACCGGGGTGATATCACCACCCTTCATGTTGATGCCATCGTCAATGCGGCCAATCCTTCGCTGCTCGGTGGAGGCGGCGTCGACGGCGCGATCCATGCAGCTGCTGGTCCCAGCCTGCTGGCCGCCTGCCGGGAAATTCGGGCTAATCGCTACCCCGACGGGATTCCTTCGGGCATTGCCGTCGTCACCAAGGCCGGCAACCTGCATGCCAAGTGGGTCGTCCACACCGCGGCCCCCAACTTGGCGCTGATCAAGCCGAACCCCAAGATCCTCGACGACTGCTTCGTGAACTCCCTGTATGTCGCGGCCCGCCACGAGGCCCACTCGGTCGCGTTCCCGGCGATTGGCGCAGGGGCGTTCGGGTGGGATCCTGAGCAGGTTGCCAGCATCGCCCATGCAGCGATCAGCCGGTGGATCGAGACCAATAAGCATATTTCGCCGATCCACAAGATCATCCTGGTCGCGCATACCGATGAGGTCCAGGCCGCCTTCGAGCGGGCGTTCTCGCTGGATGCCGTGGAGGATATTGCCGCCTGACCGAATCCGAATGGCATTAACGCACGAACTCTGCCGCGCACTCCTAGTCGAGGGCGCGGCAGTTTTGCGAGGTCGGGCAGCTAGATGCGGGCGAAATAGGTGTTGCGCCGCGGCAGCTGCTGCGGATCCAGATGCTTGGGCAGGATGACATGGGGCAGGCCCTTGATCTTGACCAGTTTCAGGTAGCCGCTGTGGGCCATGGTGTGGTGCAGTGCGCAGAGCGGGCAGCAGTCCTGGAGTCGGGTATGGCCGCCCTTGACCCACGGTTTGAAGTGGTGGAATTCGATCAGTGCCGGGTCTGCCGTGCAGCCTGGGACCAGGAAGCCGCCGTCCCGGTCGCGGGCGGCAAGTTTCATCCAGCGCGGGAAGAGCCGGGCGTCGCGGCCGATATCCATGACCACCCCGTCGGCGTTGTAGATCGGGCTGATCACCTTGGCTTCGCACAGCATGGTGCGCAACTGGGGCGCGGAAATTCTCACGCCGTGCGCGCTGATGCCGGTGAGCGATGCGAGATCCTGGAGATCCTCGAAGCGCGCGTGCACCACGATTTCGGGGGTGATGCGCTTGCCCTGGCTGTCGGGGCCGATATTGCGCAGGATTGCGTTCAGCGCATTGAGCCGGCGTTCGGGCACCGAACAAGTTGCCGGCAAGCCCGGCAGTGGTGTGCCCGGCGGGTTCGGCGGGTCGGGATCTGGCGCGGCATCATCCGCAGGAGCTGGCAGGCCAACGCCCGCCCAGTCCGGAGCAGGTTGGTCGCTGTTCCAGAGGTGCTCCCCGGGTTCTTCCCACTCGGCCTTGCCACCAGGCGCTTGCTGGCCGCCGTCGGATTCCGGGTCGGGGTCGGGCTCCGGGCCGGGGTGTCCGCTGAAAGACGGCTCTGCGGTATCGCAGTGCTCATCGCCGGAAGGGCTGTCGCTGGCGGCGCCTGCGGCCTTGCGGGCGGCGGCGCCGGCCTTGGTGCGCTTGTTGTCGGCCTGCGTGATCAGCGATTCCCAGAGTTCCGCGTCGATCTCCCGGACACGGACGATGAATTCATGAACCCCATTGACCACCTTGCCGCGGAAGAGGCCCAGCTTCGGGGTCGTAGCCTGGTCGTGCGCGTCCTTGTACTCCTTGATCAAGCCATTGATGCGCTTCTGCCGGATGCGGATCTGGTCTTCCCTCAGGTGCGCGGCGGCATGCTCCTCCAGCAAGGTGCCGTCCGCGGCCTTGGCAGTGGCCGTGGTGGGCAGGCCGTCGAAGGTGGTGTCTTCGGGTTCGAACTTGTCCAGCGCGCGGGCGGTTTTCAGCACCTCGCGGGGATCCGACGTGCTGTGCAGGCCCGGCAGGGCCCAGCCGGCCGGCGACAGCAGGGCCTCCGTGGACGGATCTGCGACTGGCGTGCCTGGGGCGGGAGTGCCGGCGAAGTGTTCTGCGAGCAGGGTGAAACGCGGGGCGCAGGCAGCACCGGCGATATCCTTGCGGGCGTGGACCAGATGGGCGTCCTTGACGCGGCGGTCGGCCTCGAAATAATTCACATCCAGCATCTGGGACAGGACGGTGGCCGCATCGAGGTAGAGGGTGCGGCCGGGCGCGAATTGCGCAGGGGCGCTGAAATCGGTGGTGCCCGCGCGCAGGTGGTCGAATTCGGCGAGGTCCAGGGCGTGGGCGGCGCTGGTCTCCACCTGGCTTGCCGCCATCACGACGGTGCGGGCGGCTTGCCGGCTGAAGGCTTCGGCGAAGTGGGCGTGGGCTAGCGCGAGGCGCGGATCGGCGCAGCCCGAGGCCTGGGCGCAGAGGTTCTGGAACAGCAACAGGCACGCGGCTTCGGCGCGCAGCAAGCTGGCGGCGTCCAGCGGGGTGCCGCTGGCCAGCTGCTGCGCCACGGTCCCCAGGCTGGCGGCCAGTGCGGGTCCCGCGGTGCTCGTGGCGCTGGCGCTCTGAAGTGGTTCCATGCCCCGATCATCGGGCGCCATCTCGACCGGCATGGCAAAGCCGCCGCGGACTGTGGAGAAGTTCGCGGCGGCAAGCGCCCGATCACCTGGCGGCGCCGGTCAGCGCGGTTCGGCCAGCTGCAGGAAGCGGGCGGCCACTTCGGCGCCGCCGTCGGCCGCGCGGGTGGTGACCATGATGGTGTCATCCCCCGCGATGCAGCCAAGGATCGAGGGCATCTGCGAGTGGTCGATGGCCAGGGCCAGCAGGTTCGCCGCGCCCGGCGGGGTGCGCAGCACCACGATATTCCCGGAGGCCTCGGCGGTGACCAGCTGCTCGGCGCAGATCTTGGCCAGGCGCGCGTCGAGCACTTCCTGGGTGATCGCGGTCTTCGGGGAACGGTCCCCGCCTTCCTGGCGCACCGCGTAGATCAGCTGCCCGGAATTGTCGCGGATGCGCACCGCTCCGATTTCCACCAGGTCGCGCGAGAGCGTGGCCTGGGTGACTTCCAGCCCGTCGTCCTTGAGCAGGCCGAGCAGCTCGGCCTGGGACTTGACCGAGTTGTTGCCCAGGAACGCGCGGATGCGGGCCTGGCGGGCGGTTTTGGTGCTTGGCTGGGCGGACATCCTAGAGCTCCACTCGTGGATCTTCGGCCAGGCCGGAGGCGACCATCAGCCAGGCCATCACGGCCTTCTGCGCGTGCACGCGGTTCTCGGCCTCGTCGAACACGACCGACTGCGGGCCGTCGATGACCTCGGCGTCGATCTCGTAGCCGCGGTAGGCCGGCAGGCAATGCAGCACGATCGCGTCGTCCTTGGCCAGCTTCATGGCTTCGGCGGTCACCGAGTAGCCGGTGAACAGCTGCTGGCGTTCGGCCTTCTCGGCTTCCTGGCCCATGGACACCCAGGTGTCGGTGACGACCACGTCGGCGTCTTGCAGCGCGGCGGCGGCATCGGTGGTGATCGTGGCCGATCCCCCGGTCAGCGCGGCGCGCTGCTGCGCGGCCTCGATGATGCGGGCTTCGGGCAGGTAGCCCTCGGGGCCGGCGATGCGCACGTGCATGCCGGCGGTGACCCCGGCCAGCAGGTAGGAGTTGGCCATGTTGTTGGCCGCGTCGCCCAGGTAGGCCATGGTCAGCCCGGCGGTCTTGCCCTTGTGCTCGCGCACGGTGAGCAGGTCGGCGATCAGCTGGCAGGGGTGGTAGTCGTCCGATAGCGCGTTGATCACCGGAACCGAAGAGTTCGCGGCCATTTCCTCCAGGCCGGACTGGGCGAAGGTGCGCCACACGATGGTGGAAACCATGCGCTCGAGCACCTTGGCGGAGTCGGCGATGGACTCCTTGTGGCCCAGCTGCGAATCGGCGGAGTTGATGATCAGCGGCGAGCCGCCGAGTTCGGCGATGCCGGCGTGGAAGGACACGCGGGTGCGGGTGGAGGTCTTGTCGAAGAAGACCGCGACGCTCTGCGGGCCGGCGAACGGCTGGTAGCCGTACTTGTCGGCCTTCATCGCCGCGGCCAGGTCCAGCACCTTGGACTGCTCGTCGGGGGTGAAATCCAGGTCGGTCAGGAAGTGGCGGGTTGCGCTCATGGTGTTAGTCCTTTGCTGTCGCAGGGGGTGGTCGCGAAGTTGCTGCCGGCCGCTAGCTGGCGGCGCTGATCAGCTGCGGCAGGGCCGCGATCAGGGTGCCCAGCTGCTCGGTGGTGATCACCAGCGGCGGGGCCAGGCGGATGGTCTTCTCGTCGGTGGCGTTCACGATGAATCCGGCATCCAGCGCCGCGGCGACCAGCTTCGGCGCGTTGGCGGCGGCCAGTTCGAAGGCGGTGAGCAGCCCGGCGCCGCGCACGGCGGCAATGCCCTCGACGCCTGCCAGCTGCTCGCGCAGCCAATCGCCGGTGGCGCGCACATGGGCCAGCAGGTTCTGGGATTCGATGGTGTGGATGACGGCCAGGCCGGCGGCGCAGGCCACCGGGTTGCCGCCGAAGGTGGTGCCGTGGTCGCCCGGGGCCAGCCAGGCGGTGTTCTGCTCGCCGAACACGATCATCGCCCCGATCGGGAAGCCTCCGCCCAGGCCCTTGGCCAGGGTCATCACGTCCGGGATCACTGGGGCCGAGGCGAAGAACGCCCCGGTGCGGCCCATGCCGGTCTGCACCTCGTCGAAGACCAGCAGGGCGCCGGCTTCGCGGGTGATGTCGCGGGCGGCCTGCAGGTACTGCGCGGAGAGCATCTTCACGCCGGCTTCGCCCTGGATCGGCTCGATGAAGACCGCCGCGACGGTTTCGTCCACCGCGGCACGCAGCGCGTCGATGTCCCCGGCCGGGATCCAGCTGACGTTTTCGGGCAGCGGGGCGAAGGGCGCGCGGTACTTTTCCTTGTAGGTCAGCGACAGCGCGCCCAAGGTGCGGCCGTGGAAGGAATGCTCCAGGGCGATCACCTTGGTGCGCGGGGCCTGCGGCGTGCCGGCGTTGCGCCGGGTCAGCTTCAGCGCGGCCTCATTGGCTTCGGTGCCGGAGTTGGCGAAGAAGACCTTGGAGCCGGCCGGGGCGGCGGAGATGTCCAGCAGCTTCTCGGCCAGCGCGATCTGGCTGGGGGAAGTGAAGAAGTTCGAGACATGGCCCAGGGTGGACAGCTGGCTGCTGATCACGGAAGCCAGCAGCGGGTGCCCGTGGCCCAGGGTGTTGACCGCGATGCCGCCGAGCAGATCCAGGTACTGGTGGCCATCGGCGTCCCAGACATGGCAGCCGGCCCCGCGCACCAGCACGCGCTGCGGGGTGCCGAAGACGCCGAGCAGGGAGCTGGAGTAGCGTTCGGCCAGGGCGGCCGAGGACAGCTGCGCCAGCCCGGCAGCTTCAGCGGTTCCGGCCAGGGCGGAGGAGGTGGTTTCAGCGGCGTGCTCGCTCACTTGGCGTCCTTCTTTTGTGCGGTGGCCGGGAGCACCTGGGTGCCCACGCCGGCGGTGGTGAAGATTTCCAGCAGCATCGAGTGCGGGGCGCGGCCATCGACGATGTGGGCCTGGCCCACGCCCCCGTCGACGGCTTTGAGGCAGGCGCCCATTTTCGGGATCATGCCCGATTCCAGCGACGGCAGCATGGAGCGCAGCTCGTCGTTGGTGATCGAGCTGATCAGCGAGGACTTGTCCGGCCAGGCGGCGTACAGGCCCTCCACGTCGGTGAGGATCACCAGCTTGGCGGCGCCCAGCGCGGTGGCCAGCGCGGCCGCCGCGGTATCCGCGTTGACGTTCAGCACCGCTCCGGTGGGCTCGCCGGATTCGTCGAATTCCGGGGCGACGGTGGAGATGACCGGGATCATCCCGGCATCCACCAGCGAGTCCACCTGGTCGGTGCGCACGGTGGTGACCTCGCCGACCAGCCCCAGGTCCACGGGCAGGCCGTCCACGACCGTGCCGGTGCGCACTGCCTGCAAGGTGGCGCCGTCCTCGCCGGACATGCCCACCGAGTAGGGTCCGTGCGAGTTGATCAGGCCGACCAGGTCGCGCTGTACCTGGCCGGTGAGCACCATCCGCACCACGTCCATGGCCTCTGGGGTGGTCACGCGCAGCCCGCCGCGGAATTCGGATTCGATCCCCAAAGTGTCGAGCATCTTGTTGATCTGCGGGCCGCCGCCGTGCACTACGACCGGGTTGACCCCGGCGTGGCGCAGGAACACGATGTCTTCGGCGAAGGCGCGGCGCAGATCGTCGTTGACCATCGCGTTGCCACCGTACTTGATGACCATCGTGGTCCCGGCGAAGCGCTGGATCCAGGGCAGCGCCTCGATGAGCGCTTCGGCCTTGGACTGGGCGATATCCAGGTTGGTGCGGGCGGTGTGGGCCATGGGAGTGTTCCTTGTTTCTGCCTAGCTGGAGTAGGCGGAGTTCTCGTGGACGTAGTCGTGGGTCAAATCGTTGGTCAGCACGGTGGCTTGCTCGGTGCCCGCGTTCAAATCGATCTCGATGGATACGTTGCGCTCATCGAGATTGACCAGGTTGCGGTCTTCGCCGACCCCGCCGTTCTTGCAGACCATGACGCCGTTGATCGACACGTTCAGCTCATCGGGTTCGAAAGCGGCTTTGGTGGTGCCGACCTCGGAGAGCACTCGGCCCCAGTTCGGGTCCTTGCCGAAGACCGCGGTCTTGACCAGGTTGGAGCGCGAGACGGCCTTGGAAACTTCCAGGGCGTCGGCTTCGGTGGCGGCGTTGTAGGTGCGGATCGCGATGGTGTGATCGGCGCCCTCGGCGTCCTCGATCAGCTTCGCGGCCAGCTCGCAGCAGGCATCGGTCAGCGCGGCGGTGAATTCTTCCATCACCGGGGCGGCTCCCGAAGCGCCGGAGGCCAGCAGCAGCACGGTGTCGTTGGTGGACATGCAGCCATCGGAGTCCGCGCGGTCGAAGCTCATCGCGGTGGCCGCGCGCAGTGCGTCATCGGCCTGTTGACTGGTAAGCACCGCGTCGGTGGTGAGCACTACCAGCATGGTGGCCAGTGCCGGGGCGAGCATGCCCGCGCCCTTGGCCATGCCGCCGATGATGACCTGGCCGGAGCCCGGTGCCCCGACGATGCGGGAGACCAGCTTCGGCACGGTGTCGGTGGTCATGATGCCCGCGGCGGCCGCATCGGCCGCGTTCTGGTCGTCGGCCAGCGTATCGGCAGCGGCCTTCACGCCGGGAAGCAGCTTGTCCATGGGCAGCTGTTCGCCGATCAGGCCGGTGGAGGCCACGGCAACGTCACCTGCGGACACTTCGAGCAGCTGCGCGGCGTATTCGGCGGTCTTGTGGGTATTGGCGAAGCCTTCGACGCCGGTGCAGGCATTGGCTCCCCCGGAGTTGAGCACTACGGCGTCGATGCGGCCGTCGGCCAGCACCTGCTTGGACCAGTGCACCGGGGCGGCGGCCACGCGGTTGGAGGTGAAGACACCGGCGGCGGTGAATTCCGGTCCGTGGTTCTTGACCACGACGACGTCGTTCTTGCCGGTGGACTTCAGGCCCGCTGGCACGCCGGCGGCGCTGAAGCCTGCCGGGGCGGTGACGCCGGTGGCGGCGGCCGATGGGTGGGTGCTGGTGTGGGCAAGACTCACGGTGCAACTCCTTGCATGAGCAATCCGGTGTTTTCTTCCAGGCCCAGGGCGATGTTCATCGACTGGACGGCGGCACCTGCGGTGCCCTTGGTGAGGTTATCCAGTGCGGCGGTGACGATCACGCGGTTGGCGTGGGTGTCGAAGGCCAGCTGCAGCTGGACATGGTTGGAGGCCTGCACCGCTCCGGTGGTGGGCCACTGGCCTTCGGGCAGCAAGTGCACGAACAGCTCGCCGGCGTAGGCCTCGGTCCAGGCCTCGCGCAGCATCGCTTCGGTGACTCCTGCCTTGACCTTGGCGGTGGCGGTGGTCAGGATGCCGCGCGGCATCGGGGCCAGAGTCGGGGTGAAGGAGACGGTGACCGGCTCGCCGGCCAGCTTGGAGAAGCCCTGCTCCATTTCCGGGATGTGGCGGTGGGAGCCGCCCACGCCGTAGGTGCTCATCGAGCCCATGACTTCACTGCCCAGCAGGTTGGGCTTCAGCGACTTGCCCGCACCCGAGGTGCCCGAGGCCGAGACGATCACTACGTCGTCGGACTCCAACAGTCCTGCTCCAAAGCCCGGGGCCAGGGCCAGCTGCGCGCCGGTCGGGTAGCAGCCGGGAACCGCAACGCGCTTGGTGCCGACCAGCTTTTCGCGCTGCCCGGGAAGTTCAGGCAAGCCATAGGGCCAGAAGCCGGCATGCTCGGAACCATAGAATTTCTTCCACGCAACGGCTGATTCCAGGCGGTGGTCCGCACCGGCGTCGATGACCAGGGTGGATTCGGGAAGGGCTGCGGCCACGGCGGCCGAGGCTCCGTGCGGCAGGGCCAGGAACACGACGTCGTGCCCGGCGAGGTTTTCCACGGTGGTGTCCACCAGTACGCGATCGGCGAGCGCATGCAGGTGCGGTGCGATCGAGCCGAGTCGCTGCCCGGCCTGTGAATGGGCGGTGATCGCGCCAATCTCTACGTCGGGGTGGGCCGCGAGGATGCGCAGCACCTCGCCACCGGCGTATCCGCTGGCGCCGGAAACAGCTACTGAAATCGTCATGACCAGATTCTACCGCGAAATATTCACCCGCGCTAATAAATATTCATAAAATTATTTGTCACGTAACCCGACATCCAGCCCAGGCGGGCCCGCGCAACGACGCAAAGTCCTACACTTGCCGTAGAGACCAACCCGGGAACCGTTCCCCCGGATCCCCCCGCACGCACGCCAGGAGTACCGCGCCATGCAGCAGCAAGCCATTGTGGTTAATGAACCAGCAGATGCCAACGGATTGGAACTGGGCCAGGTGCCTGTTCCCGCCCCGGGACCCGGCCAGTTGCTGGTGAAGGTCGCCGCCACCGGAGTGAACTTCATCGAGACCTACCAGCGCAGCGGCGTCTACAAGGTGGATTACCCTTTCACCCCGGGCAGCGAATTCTCCGGCGTAGTGGAGCAGATCGGCGACGGGGTGCAGAACTACAAGATCGGCGACCGGGTGGCCACTGCCTCGGGCACCGCCGGCTACGCACAGTATGCGCTGGTTGAGGCCAAGCGTGCGGGCAAGGTCCCGAATGCGGTGGAGCTGCGCATTGCCGCTGCCCTGCCGCTGCAGGGCATGACCGCGCACTACCTGGTGCATTCGAGCTACATGGTGCACTCCGGAGATGTCGTGCTGACCTACGCCGGCGCCGGCGGGGTGGGGCTGATCCTCACCCAGCTGCTCAAGCTCAAGGGCGCCACGGTAATCACCACCGCCTCGACCCAGGAGAAAAAGGACCTGGCCAAGGCTGCCGGCGCCGACTACGTGGTGGACTACGACCAGGTCGCCGCCACCGTCGAGCAGGTCACCGGCGGGGCCGGCGTGCATGCGGTGTACGACGGCATCGGCAAGGACACCTTCGAAACCTCGCTGGCCGCCCTGCGCCGCCGCGGCACCCTGGTGCTCTTTGGCGGAGCCAGCGGCCAGGTCCCGGATTTCAACCTGCAGCGGCTGAACGCCGGCGGGTCGCTGAGCGTGACCCGTCCGAAGCTCGATGACTTCCTGGCGACCGAAGAAGAGATGCACTGGCGCTTCGGCGATATCTTCGGCTGGGTGGCCGCCGGGGACATCGATGTGCGCATCGGCGCCGAATTCCCGCTGGCCGAAGCCGCCGCGGCCCATGCCGCGCTGGAATCGCGCGCCACCACCGGCAAGGTCATCCTGGTTCCCTAGCGATGGCTCACCAGCAATGATCGAGCAGCAACTGAGCCAGCACGCCGGCATCCGCCCCGCCACCGACGAGGCGGTGCCGGCATACCTGCAGGCCCTAGGCATCCCGGGCCTGATCGACGTGCACGTGCACTTCATGCCGGAGAAAGTGCTGGCCAAGGTCTGGTCCTACTTCGATGGCGAAGCCCAGCGCGCCGGATACCCTTGGCCGATCGGCTACCGGCTGCCCGAGGCCCAGCGCGTTGCCGCGCTGAGGGAACTGGGCGTGATCGCCTACGGCACCTTGAACTATGCCCACCGCCCGGACATGGCCGCTTGGCTCAACGAATACTCGCGGCAGTTCGCCGACCGCCATCCCGAGGCGATCCGCTCGGGGACCTTCTACCCGGAGCCCGGGGCCACCGAATTGGTGCGCGCCGCGCTGGCCGAGGGGGTGCAGGTGTTCAAGGTGCATGTGCAGGTGGGCGGCTTCACCCCGCTCGATCCGCTGCTCGAAGGCGCCTGGGCGCTGCTGGCCGAGGCCCGGACGCCGGTGGTGATCCACTGCGGCCATGGGCCGCATGCCGGGCGGTTCACCGGGATCGGGCCGATCCGCGAACTTCTCGCCCGCCATCCGCAGCTGGTGCTGGTCATCGCCCATGCCGGCTTGCCCGACTATGCGCAGTTCGCGCAGCTGGCCGTGCAGCATCCGGGCGTCTACCTGGATACCACCATGGTGGGCACCGGATTCATGAACCGCATCGCCCCACTGCCGGCGGAGTATCCGCAGCTCGTGGCCGGGCTATCGCACAAGATCGTGTTCGGCTCCGACTTCCCGAACATCCCCTACTCCTACAGCCACCAGATCCAGGCGCTGGAATCCTGGGGGCTGGGCGCGGACTGGATGCGCGACGTGCTGCACCACACCCCGCGCAAATTGCTGCAGGCGGTGCGCAATAGTTGAGAGATGCATGACAGTTCAACCATATTCTTGGTGCGGGCCGCCCGCGGCACGCTTTAATGGTGACTGGAACCCTTGCGTTCCACCCCTCCAGGATCCACTTCACTTCCGGGACGCTCTCCCCCAGCGACCCATCTTGCACTCTTAGTGAAGGGCGGATCCGATCAGCATGGACAACGAACGAACTCCAGCGCCGGATGCACCAATCCATCCACCCCAGTTCCCCTCCGGAACCCTGGCGCCGGCTGCGCGCACCCTCATGGACATCCTGCAGGCCACCGCCCAGGCTCATCCCGATGCGCCGGCCATTGACGACGGCGAACGCGTAGAGAGCTACGCGGAGCTGCTCGAAGAGGTCAAGAACAAGGCCCGGCGGCTGCATGCCCAGGGCCTAGGCGCCGGCGACCGCATCGGCGTGCGCGTTGAATCGGGCACCCGGCACCTGTATGAATGGATCCTCGCGATCATGTGGGTTGGGGCCGCCTATGTCCCGGTCGATGCCGATGACCCCGACGAGCGCGCCAAGACCGTGTTCACCGAGGCCGAAGTCGCGGGCATCATCAAGGGACGCGATACCGTCGTGGCCGATAGCCAGCGCCCCAAGCCCTTTGCGAACCCGCGAATGCCTGGACTGGAAGATGACGCATGGATCATCTTCACTTCCGGTTCCACCGGCAAGCCCAAGGGCGTCGCGGTCACCCACCGTTCGGCAGCGGCCTTCGTGGATGCCGAAGCGAAGATGTTCCTGCCCGGCGATCCGCTGAACACCACCGACCGGGTACTCGCCGGACTGTCGGTCGCCTTCGATGCCTCCTGCGAGGAAATGTGGATCGCCTGGCGCAACGGCTCCTGCCTGGTCCCGGCCCCGCGCGCCCTGGTGCGCAGCGGCATGGACCTGGGCCCGTGGCTGATTTCCCGTTCCATTACCGCCGTTTCCACCGTGCCCACCTTGGCGGCGCTGTGGCCGGCGCAGGCCCTGGACTCGGTGCGCCTGCTGATTTTCGGCGGCGAGGCCTGCCCGCCGGAACTGGCCGGGCGGCTAGCCACCGAAGGCCGCGAAGTCTGGAACACCTACGGACCGACCGAAGCGACCGTGGTAGCCTGCGGCGCCACCATGGACGGCAGCGTGCCGGTACGCATCGGCCTGCCGCTGTACAGTTGGGATCTGGCGGTGGTTGATACCGAGGGGATCCCGGTCGCCGAAGGGGAATCCGGGGAGCTGATCATCGGCGGCGTGGGACTGGCCCGCTACCTGGATCCGGAAAAAGATGCCGAGAAGTACGCGCCGATGCCCACCTTGGGCTGGGAGCGCGCCTACCGCTCGGGCGATATGGTCATCAATGACCCGCTGGGGCTGATCTTCATCGGCCGCGTGGATGACCAGGTGAAGATCGGCGGACGGCGTATCGAGCTGGGCGAAATCGACGCCGCGCTCAACTCCCTTCCCGAAGTTTCTTCCGCGGCGGTAGCGGTACGCGAGACCGCCACCGGCAACAAGGTCCTGGTCGGCTACTTGCAGGCAGCGGAAAACTATGATCTGGGTGCAGCGCGCACCCGCTTGCTTGCCGACCTGCCGGCGCCGATGGTGCCGATCCTGGCGGTGATGAGCAGCCTGCCGATGAAGACCAGCGGCAAGGTGGACCGCAATGCGCTGCCGTGGCCGTTGCCGGGCGCCGAACTGGCTGCCGAGGGCTCCGGCCTGCCCGAACTCGATGAGACCGGGCAGTTTATTGCCGGAGCTTGGCGCGGCGCGCTGGGCGCTTCGGCCGCCGGCCTGGACGCCGATTTCTTCGCTTCCGGTGGCGGGTCGCTGGCCGCGGCCCAGCTGGTTTCGGCACTGCGTGCCCGCTACCCGGACCTGACCGTCGCGCAGCTCTACGACTACCCGCGTTTTGGTGCACTGCTCGAATACCTCGGCAGCCAGCAGCCATCCGCGACGCCGGCGCAGCCTCGCATGGTCAAGCGCACCCAGCGGGAAACCCAATGGGCGCAGTCCCTGGCCGCCGCGCCGCTGTTCATCCTCTCGGGCCTGCGCTGGTTCACCTACCTCATGCTCGGACACCTGTTGCTGGTGTTCCTCGGTGTTTTCGAGGCGCACCTGCCGACCCCGTGGTACGTGCTTGCCGGCCTCTGGCTGGTCTTCGTGACCCCGGTAGGGCGCATGGGCCTGTCCATCGCGGCCACGAAGCTCTTGCTCCGCGGCTTGAAGCCGGGGACCTACCCCCGCTCGGGTTCGGTGCACCTGCGCCTCTGGGTGGCCCAGCACATCGCCGACGTGGTCGATCCGGTGTCCTTGGCGTCCGCTCCGCTGCTGCCTTGGTATGCGCGGATGCTCGGTGCGCAGATCGACCGCACCGCGACCATGCACACCCTGCCACCGGTCACCGGCATGCTGCGAGTCGGCCCCGGAGCCTCCATCGAGCCCGAGGTGGATATCTCGGGCTACTGGATCGACGGGGACAAGCTGCACGTGGGCACCATTGAGATCGGCGCCCACGCCTCCATCGGCGCCCGCAGCACCCTGGCCCCCGGGGCAGCCATCGGTGCGCACACCATCGTTGAAGCCGGATCCGCGGTCTACGGCCAGGCCCGCAGCCATTCCCGCTATGCCGGTTCGCCGGCGCAGCGCGAAGGCAAGGCCAAGCCGAAGTGGCCAACGCAGGAACCGGAGCACAAGGCGCTGCCCCGTATTCTGGGCGGCATCGGTTCCATGGCGTTGAACCTCGCACAGTGGCTCCCGGTGATCGCCGCGTTGCTGGCCATAGCCCCGGTACTTGGCAGCGCGCAATCGCTGGCCGGGATCGGCTGGCGGTTCATTCCGGCCGTGCTGCTAGGCGCCACCGTGTGGTTCCTGGCCACCATGGTGCTGACCATCGTTATTGTCCGCCTGCTTTCCATCGGCCTGGCAGAGGGGTGGCATCCGGTCACTTCCCGCGTTGGCTGGCAGGCCTGGGCTACCGAACGCGTCTTGGATACCGCCCGCGACCTGCTCTTCCCGCTCTACGCCTCGCTCTTCACCCCGATCTGGCTGCGCCTGCTCGGTGCCAAGGTGGGCCGCGATGTGGAGATCTCCACGGTGCTGCTGATTCCGAAAATGACCACCATTTCCTCGGGTGCGTTCCTGGCCGATGACACCATGGTTGCTTCCTACGAGCTCGGCGGCGGCTGGATGCACATTGCCCCGGTTCGCGTGGGCAAGAAGGCCTTCCTGGGCAACTCCGGCATCCTGCATGCCGGGCGCCGGGTGCCCAAGCGCTCGCTGATCGCGGTGCTGTCGGCCACGCCGAAGAAGATGAAGGCCGGCACCTCGTGGATCGGCTCGCCCCCGCACAAGCTGCGCCGCACCACCGTGGAAGGCGAATCGGATCTGACCTACCGCCCAACCCTGAAGCTCAAGGCGATGCGGGCGGGGTGGGAGCTGACCCGTGGCCTCGCGGTGTTCACCACGGTCGGAATTGCCGGCGGCGTGCTTTGGGCGCTGTCCGCCTTGACCGCCTACTTCAACCCGCTGGTCGCGATCCTGCTTTCCGGCGCGGTGCTGGTCCTGGCCGGAGCAGTCGCCGCCCTGGTGGCGGTCGCCGCCAAGTGGCTGGTGGTTGGCGTGATTCGCCCGGGCGAGCACGCATTGTGGAGTTCCTTCATATGGCGCACCGAAATGGTGGATTCCTTCACCGAGCTGGTCTGCGCCCAATGGTTCGCCCGCTTGGCTTCGGGCACCCCGGCCTTGGTCTGGTTCCTGCGCGCGCAGGGGGCAAAGATCGGCCATGGCGTGTGGTGCGAGAGCTACTGGTTCCCGGAAGCGGACCTGGTGACATTGGAAGACCACGCCACGGTGAACCGCGGCAGTGTCCTGCAAACCCACCTGTTCCACGACCGGATCATGTCCATCGACGCGGTGTCCCTGGGCGCCGGGGCAACGCTCGGCCCGCACAGCGTCATCCTGCCCGCCGCGCGGATCTCCGAAGGCACCACCACCGGGCCAGCCAGCCTGGTGCTGCGCGGCGAGGTGCTTCCGGCAAATACCTACTGGCGCGGCAATCCGGCGGTACGCTGGAACATCGAACCCGAGACCAAAGCCGAGCAACCGGCTGACCAACAAGCCTGAGGATTCCCCGCCGATGCCCCACCGCATACTCGATGAGTACACCAAGCACCATGGGTCCCCGACGTACACGGTGGAGCACTATGACCTGTCGTTGGTCATCAAGCTTGCCAGCAACCTGCTCGATGGCCGGGCCATGCTGCGCATCCGCGCCTTGGAGGATATCAATGAGGTCGCGTTGAACCTCAGCGGATTGAAGATCATCAAGGCCACCTGCCAGGGGCGCAAGGTGCCGGTGGCCAAGAAGCACCACCGGATGGTCGTTTCCCTGCCAGCAGTGGTGAAAGCCGGCGAGCGCGTGGAGCTGAACCTGCGCTATGCCGGCAGCCCGCAGGCAGAAAACGGGCTGTGGGGCGAGCTTGGCTGGGAAGAGCTCACCGATGGCATCCTGGTCTCCGGCCAGCCAGTAGGCGCCTCGACCTGGTACCCGTGCAACGACCACCCCAGCCACAAGTCCAGCTACCGCTTCGAGATCTCAGCGGATGCCGGCTACCGCGTCGTGGCCAATGGCCAGCTGGTGGACCATCGCCGTTCGGCCAGCCGCGAGACGTGGGTCTACGAGCAGCGTGAGCCGATGGCCAGCTACCTCGCCACCGTGCAGATCGGCCGTTATAGCCAGATTCCTTTCGATGAAGGCGGCCACCTGGTGGCCTACTCGGTTCCGGGAACCGAGGTGCCGGTGCGCGGCGCGTTCGCGAAGCAGACGGCGATGGCCGAGCTGTTCGAGCGGAAATTCGGCCCGTACCCGTTCGAGAGCTACAAGATCGTCGTGGTCGATGACGAGCTGGAGATCCCGCTCGAAGCCCAGGGCCTGAGCATCTTCGGCAAGAACCACTTGTCGTTGCAGTGGGAAGCCCAGCGCCTGATCGCCCACGAGTTCGCGCACCAGTGGTTCGGCAACTCCCTGACTCCGGGGCGCTGGAAGGATATCTGGCTCAACGAGGGTTTCGCTTGCTTCAGCGAATGGGTGTACTCCGAAGAAGCCCAGGTGATGGCGTTGGACGAGCGTGCCCGCCACGCGTGGGCCCTGCTCGAAGGCTTGCCGCAGGACATCATGGTCGGGGACCCCGGGCCCCAGGACATGTTCGATGACCGGGTGTACAAGCGCGGAGCGCTGGCCCTGTATGCGCTGATGCGGCGGTTGGGCGAAACGGACTTCTACACGATGCTTCGCCAATGGACCGCCACGCATCAGCATTCGACGGTGAGCACGCAGAAGTTCGCTGACCTATTGGGCCACTACGCACCGGCGGAAGAGATCCAGGCCATCCTGGACGCATGGCTGTTTTCCGAGGCGCTTCCGCCCTTCCCTGCCTGATCGGCGCACGGCGCCATGATGTTCCGGCCAGGTCCGCAGGGCTGTTGTCCTTCATCACAAACAACCCTCTGGCTTGGTCTTGTTCAGCATTTGTTCACAAGCTGTTCACCGGATGGCTCTACGGTCATTGCATGACTGTAGAGATCCCCCTGCTCGATGAAGCCTTCCAGGGCTATTCCGTCCTCGATAACGACGATGACGATCCGGTGCTGGTCCGCGCCGATGGAAGCATCGTCGATACCTGGCGGGAGAACTACCCGTATTTCCAGAAACTGGATCGCGCCACCTACGAGGCTGAAAAGCGGGCACTGCAGATCGAACTGCTGAAACTGCAGAAATGGGCGAAAGCCCATGGCCGCCGGATTATGATCGTTTTCGAAGGCCGCGATGCGGCCGGCAAAGGCGGCACGATCAAGCGTTTCACCGAACACCTGAACCCGCGTGGCGCCCGCGTGGTGGCCTTGGAAAAGCCGAGCGAGCGCGAGTCCACCCAGTGGTACTACCAGCGCTATGTGCAGCACTTCCCGTCGGCTGGCGAGATCGTGCTCTTCGACCGCTCCTGGTATAACCGTGCCGGCGTCGAACGCGTGATGGGATTTTGCACCGAAACCCAGGTGGACCACTTCCTGGAGCAGACTCCCGCCTTCGAGAAGATGGTCGTCGACGAGGGCATCGACCTGGTGAAGTTCTGGTTCTCGGTGTCCGCCAGCGAGCAGCTGACCCGATTCACCATCCGCCGCATCGATCCGGTGCGCCAGTGGAAGCTCTCGCCCATGGATCTCGAGTCCTTGGATAAGTGGGAAAAGTACACCCAAGCCAAAAAGGAAATGTTCCTCAAGACCGATACGGAGCATGCCCCGTGGACCGTTGTGAAGTCCAACGACAAGAAGCGCGCCCGGTTGCAGGCGATGCGCCACGTGCTGAACCTTTTCGAGTACAAGGGCAAGGACCACCACTTGGTGGGCTCCCCCGATCCGAAAATCGTGGGCCGCGCGGCCAATGTGATTACCCACGGCGAAGAATTCTAGATCCGTTCCCGGTGCACCGCTGCTAGGGAACGATGACGCAGGTCCCCAGCAGCCCTTGGCCGCGCGGTCCTTCGGCGTTCCAGCGACCGCTCATCGATGCGAGAGCATGCCGCGCGGCAACCGGTCCCGTAGCCCGGATTCCTGCGTGGAAACGGCGGGACTGCGCATCGACGCGAATCTCGCATTCCAGGAAATCCAGCCACTGCCTGGTCAGCGGGAACCACGCCTTGAAGACGCTTTCCTTGGCGCTGAAAATCAGCCGGTCCCAGGCGATGCCCGGATGGTGCGCCGATAGCTCGGCGGCCATCACCTGCTCTTCGGGAAGCAAGATGATGTCGAGGATTTCTGCCGGCAGCGGAGCATGCAGTTCGGCGTCGATGCCAAGGCCGCGAATATCGTTGGCGGAGGCTACTGCCGCTGCACGGAAGCCAGCGCAATGGGTCATGCTCCCCACCACGCCAGCTGGCCAGATCGGTGCCCGTTTTTGATCTGGAACCAAGGCAACGCCCGCATGGCCCAGTTGTGCCAGCGCTCGGCGAGCGCAGACACGGACAGTACGGAATTCCTGCTGCCGCTCAGGCACCGCCTCGGCGATGTACCGTTCTTCTTCCCCATAGGATCGGCCGTCTTCCAGCTCGGTACGCGACTGGACCACATGTACCGAAGACGGCAGCAGCTCTGCGAAGATATCGTTGCCTTCCATCAGAAGCGCGAAGATCCGCCAGCGCCGGAGAAGCTTCCGCCCCCAGAGTATCCGCCGGAGACTCCGCCCGACGAGCTCGCTGCTTCACGCGACTCGGCCACTGCGCTGACGCCCGCGGAATATCCGTGGTGGTAGCCACCCACCCGCCAATACATCGATGCGGGATTCAAAACGTCCAGGATGGTGCCGGAACGGCCGTCATATGCCCCGGATTCGTAGCGGGATTTCTTCAATGCCGATTGCATGTCGGCCTTCTCTTCGGCACTTTCCGCATACACTTCGATTTGAGCTTGGCCGAAGACATCCAGCTTTTCGGTCAATTCGGCACGCAACTCCGATAATCCATCGAGCGCTTGATCCACCGTGATCGATTCTTCCTTCAGCTGCGCTGACAGTTCGCCGAGCTGCGTGGTTGCCATTTCCCGGTAGGAAGCCAAGGCGGCCGCGCTGCCCATCAATTCCGGCTCTACGTCGTTGAGCAACTCCCTGATCTCGTCCAGGTCCTCTTCTAGCGGCTCGGTCTGTGCATGCCACGCCTCTTCCCAGGATGCTGAACGGGTATAAAGCGCCGCCGCGGCGATGATGGCGTCATCGGTCAGGTCCAGGGACTGCGCTGTTTCGCGGAACTCCTTGGCGAAGCGAACGCCTTCGGAGCCGGAGCGCTCCTTCTTGCCCGAGTCTTCCAGTGCCTGCTGCGCTTCAAAACAAGCACGGTATTTGGCCATGAACTTGGTGAAGCGCTGCTCCAGCTCGGCTGCATGCCCTGAAGCCGACGGCAGCGTACGAGCCGCCAATTCGGTTTCTTCCAGATCCATCGTGACGTTGGTCAGGTGCAAGGTCCCCTGATGCAGTTCTTCCGCGAAGGTTTTCCGCCGCGTTGACCGAGTGTGCAGTGCGACGCCGCCGATAATGGCAGCCACGAGGCCTCCGACGCCCGTGGATATCCACAAGGCCGGGTGCTGGTACCAGGGCCGATTCATGATCACGGCCGCCTGATCGGCTACCGCAATGACGCCGTCGGTCCACCGGGATAGATTGAAGTCGTCGTAGCCGGCTTCGTGGATGCTCTCCATGGAGCTCTCTGAGACCTTGCGGTCTTCGCCGAAGTACGTGCCGATCTGTCCATCTCCTTCTCCTTCGATGGACAAGGTGATGATGAACAGGCCGTCGGCCCAGTAGTCGCCATAGTCTTCGGGCTTCCCTGATATCCATTCCGGATGGGATGACTTGGCGTATTCCAGCGTCTTGGTGTTGATGTCATCGGAGTATTCTCCGTTGCGGGCGTAGATTGCCACGTCTGTGGGCTCGTTGAAATCGAGCTCGTCCAGTGCATCACGCAGCCGCTGCTCATTGAGCTTGCCGGTGGAATCCTCGATGGTGACTGATTCCAGGTTCTGCCCGGCCACGACCTGCACACCGGTGGCAGCTTGCGCGGCAGGCAGGGCGCCAGCCAGGCCCAAGGAAAGTGCCGCTGCGGTAACGGCTATTCGAATGCTTCGGGTTCGTGGGCCCACGATGCGTCTCCTTCTTTCGAGTTCCGGGTTATCTCCGGCTGATGGCCTTTCTCCTATCCTAGCGAGCCGGGGTGTGGCATCGATCATCCTTAAGACGGCTTTCGGCGCATTGGGGCCGCAACGCGCTTGTTCCAACCGGGATTCGCCGAAAAGTGATGGATTCCTCAAGCAGGTGCATTGCATGCCTATTCATGCCTGATCAACGGATGGGAATCCTCCGGGCATGGGAGGAAAAAATGATCGATTGGTTTGAACTGGACAGCACCGCACCAAATTCGGGGCTAAAATTGCAGAATGACTAGCATTGACGATTCCGGGGCATCCGTCCTTTCAGAACCAGAGCGCGAGATCCTCACTTGGGACACCTTCGGTGAAGCTTCCCGCGAACTGGCACAGACCATTGTCGACGACGGCTTCGAGCCGGACATCGTTCTGGCAGTAGCACGAGGCGGCCTGCTGCTGGCCGGCTCGATTTCCTACGCTCTGGGCGTCAAGGCCTGCGGTGCGCTGAACGTGGAGTTCTACACCGGCATCGGCACCGTCCTGCCGGAGCCAGTGGTTCTTCCTCCAATGCTGGACGATGGCCACCTGCGCGACAAGAAGATCCTGATCGTTGACGATGTCTCCGACTCCGGCCGCACCCTTGAAAAGGTTGTCGATCTGGTGTCTGCCTGGGGCGCCGAGGTCAAGACCGTCTGCCTGTACACCAAGCCGCGCACCATCATGGTCCCGGATTACGAATGGCGCCGCACCGACAAGTGGATTACCTTCCCATGGTCGGATCTGCCACCAGTTACCGCTGGCGCAGCCAAGTAAAGTATTTGAATTTCAGCAGGGAACGGCGAACTTTCGCCGTTCCCTGCTTTTGTTTCGAAGCTACTGCCGCGGGCGCAAGTCCAGGCTGAATCCGGGGCATTGCGGAAAGTCCCCGGTGAAGTCGGCTTCCATCCCGAAGGACTCGTAGAAGAACTACGGCCAATGAAACAAGTTTGCGCGCGCTTCGTTCCCGCATAGGCTGAACCCATGGGTCCTTCACTGCTGCTAACGCCAATGACCGAGGCGGATGCAGATTTCGTTGCGCGCCTGGCTGCAGACGAACGCGTCATGGCCCATATCGGCGACGGAAGCACATGGAGCCTGGAGTACACCGCGCAACGCGTGGATCATGCCCTGAGCAGTCCGGAGATCTCCTGGTTTATCGCGCGCCGCCAGAATTCTCCGGTTGGACTTTTCACCGCTACCGAACGCAGGCATGCCACCGAAATCGGCTATTGGATCGCCCCGGAATGCTGGGGCCAAGGCTTGGCGAAGGAAATAGTCAGCGAGGGGCTCGCGCAATTGCAGGAAACCGGTCGAAGCGCATTTATCGCTCGTGCCGATGCCTCGAATATCGCCTCGCTGAAAGTGCTTGCCCGTTACGGGTTCATCGCGCAGGCGAAGGAAGGCCCTGGGCTCATAACGTTGACACGGGTTCTTCCCACTGTACCGGTGCCACCTGCCAGCTAGGGCGTGTAGGTTTCCGATGGGCGGAGCCTATCGGGTGCTTCTTCCTCTACCGTAGCGCTCGGGGTCGCCGGTTCTTCGAGGTGGGTTCCGGCGCCACGCTGGATAAACAGCACCGCTGCCCAGCCTGCCGCGATGAGGACGGCAACGGCCAGGATCCCGAGGAAGAACACCAGCAGCACAGTACCGCATGAACGCAATCCCTTCACTTCAAGCCTCTTCCCTCATCTAGTCGCATTGTCGGGATATCCCAGATCAAGTGTAGTCCTCAACCTGGCCAACCCGGGCATGGCGACAAAGCAAAATGCCCTGCCGCTTCCCGATCATCGGGAGAGCAGCAGGGCATCTGGCAGGCCGAAAGCCTAGCGCTGGGAAGCGCCGAACTTCTCGGTAGCCGCAGCCACCGCGGCGGCACGAGCCTCGGAGGCCTCGTCGGCGGTCAGGGTGCGGTCGGCGGCACGGAACCTCAGGCCGAAGGCCAACGACTTCTTGCCGTCTTCGATGCCCTGGCCCTGGTACACGTCGAACAGCGCGATGTCTTCGAGCAGTTCACCGGCGCCTTCGCGAAGGGCGGCAAGCACATCTCCAGCCACGACGTCCTGGTCGACAACCAAGGCCACGTCCTGGGTAGCCAGCGGCTGGGCGGACAGGTGCTGCTGGGCAACAACCACTGCAGGTGCAGCAGCCATCAGTGCGGCAGCATTCAGTTCCATGGCCACGGTACGTGCTGGCAGGTCCTGGTCCTTGAGCAGCTGCGGGTGCAGTTCACCGGCGTAGCCAACGACCTGCCCGGAAACCTTCAGTACTGCAACACGGCCCGGGTGGAAGGCCTGGTGGCTGCCCTGGGCAACCTCAAGCTCAACGCCGAGGACATCTGCTGCGCAGTGCGCCGCATCCAGCGCGTCGGCCCAGTCCCAGGCACGCGGTGCGAAGCCGGCCGCAGCCGATGCTTCGCGGCCGGTGAGAACCGCGGCCAGGTGCCATGGCTGGTCAGGGACGCCGTTGAACAGTTCGGCCAGGACCTCATCGCTTGGCTTTTCACCTAGCGGAGGCAGAACCGAGGAACCCAGCTGCGTACCTGGCAGGAAGACGAGGCCGCCTTCATACAGTGCCAGGTCGCGGAAGCCACGGCCGATGTTGCGGCGAGCGGTTTCCAGCAAGCCCGGCAGCAGCGAGGTGCGCAGGAAGCGGAATTCCTTGGAAATCGGGTTGGCCAGCGAAATGGCCTTGACCTCGGTACCGGCTTGCGCAGCACCAAAGGTGCTGTTCTGCGCTTCGGAAACGAATGGGTAGTTCAAGACCTCGGTCAGCCCTGCATCTGCCAAGCCCTGCAGCAGGCGGCGGCGCTGGGACTGGGCGCGGGTCAGGCCACGGCCCGGAGGGGCCACAGGCAAGGTCGCCGGGATCTTGTCATAGCCGACTACACGGGCTACTTCCTCGACCAGGTCTTCCTTGATGTCCAAATCCGGGCGCCAGCTTGGTGCGGTGACCAGGAAGCCCTCGGCGTTCTGCTCAACGCTCGCGCCGATGCCTTCCAGCGCGGTGATGGTCTGCTCATCGGTGTAGTCCACGCCGATCAGGGCTCCAGCGAAACCTGCCGGCAGCTGGATCTGGGTGTCGGAAGGAATCTGGCCCGCGTCGGTGGCCTTGGTGGTTTCGGTGCCGCCGGCCAGCTGCACCAGCAGGTCCACGGCACGCTGGGCCGCGATTTGCATGATGCGTGGGTCCACGCCACGCTCGAAGCGCTTGGAGGCTTCGGAAGGCAGCTTGTGGCGACGGCGCGAACGGCCGATGGACACGGTGTCGAAGTGCGCGGCTTCGACCAGCACGCGGCTGGTCGAATCCGAGACCTCGGTGGCCGCGCCGCCCATGACGCCGGCAATGCCAATGGCGCCGGACTCATCGGTGATCAGCAGGTCCTCGACCGACAGCTCGCGTTCCTTGGCATCCAAGGTCACCAGCTTTTCGCCGGCGTTGGCGCGGCGCACGGTAATCGCACCGGCAAGCTTGTCAGCATCGTAGAAGTGCAGTGGCGCGCCGAGTTCCAGCATGACGTAGTTGGAGATATCGACTACCAGCGAGATCGAGCGCATGCCGGCCAGCTGCAGGCGCGAAGCCATCCAGCGCGGGGTCGGGAGGCTCGGGTTGATGCCGGTGACCTCGCGGGTCACGAAGCGGGTGCAGCCCGGTACGCCGTAGATCGGCGCTTCGTCGCGGAGCACTACTTCATGGCCGGCTTCGGTGGTTTCCGAAACGGTCACGATCGATGCGGGATCGGTGAAGGAGGTGCCGGTGGCCAGCGCGTATTCGCGCGCTACGCCGCGGATCGAGAAGCAGTAGCCGCGGTCCGGGGTCACGTTGATCTCCGCCGCCTGGTCATCCAGGCCGAAGAGCTCGAAGACGTCGGTGCCCAGTTCCGGGTCCAGGCCCAGCTTGGACAGGACCATGATGCCGTCGTGGTCTTCGCCGATGCCCAGCTCGCGGGAGGAAGCGATCATGCCCGCCGAAGTGTGGCCGTAGGTCTTGCGCGGCGAGATCTTGAAGTCCCCTGGCAGCACGGCGCCGGGCAGGGTGACAACGACCTTGTCGCCTTCGACGAAGTTGTGCGCACCGCACACGATCCCCTGCACGCCCGAGGGGTCGATGCCCTTGCCGGTCAGGGTCTGCTCGGCGCCTTCTGGAACCACGCGAACCTGGCACCAGTTGATGGTCTTGCCATTGGAGGCAACTTCCTTTTCCAGGGAAATCACCTGGCCGACCACGATGGGGCCCGAGAGCTCATCGCTTGGACGGTGGACGTCTTCTTCTTCGAGGCCGACCTTGACCAGGTCTGCCATGACGTCTTCAGCCGATGCGTCGGCTGGTACCTGCGCGTACTCGCGCAGCCAAGATAGTGGAATACGCATTGCTTAGATCTCCATCCCGAAGTGCTGGCTGAAACGGATGTCGCCCTCGATCATGTCGTGCATGTCTGGGACATCGTTGCGGAACATGAGCGTGCGCTCGATGCCCATGCCGAAGGCGAAGCCGGAGTACTCTTCGGGATCAATGCCAGCTGCGCGCAGCACGTTCGGGTTGATCATGCCGCAGCCACCCCACTCGATCCAGCGCGGTCCGCCCTTGGCACCTGGGTGCCAGATGTCCAGCTCTGCCGATGGCTCGGTGAACGGGAAGTAGGCAGGGCGCAGACGGATCTGCGCTTCGGCACCGAACATCTGCCGGGCGAAGTGCTCCAGGGTGCCGCGCAGGTCGGCCATGGTCAGTCCCTTGTCCACGGCCAGGCCTTCGAACTGGTGGAAAACCGGGGTGTGGGTGGCATCGAGCTCATCGGTGCGGAAGGTGCGCCCAGGGCACAGCACGTAGACCGGCACATCGCGCTCGAGCATCGAGCGGACCTGCACCGGGGAGGTGTGGGTACGCAGCACCAGGTGCGCGTCGGCAGGCTCCACGAAGAAGGTGTCCTGCATTTCGCGGGCAGGATGGTCCGGCTTGAAGTTCAGCGCGTCGAAGTTGAACCATTCGGATTCGACTTCCGGGCCCTCGGCGATTTCCCAGCCCATGCCGACGAAGATGTCGGATACACGGTCCTGCAGGACCGAGAGCGGGTGGCGGGCGCCAACGCTGCGGCGGCGGGCGGCCGCGGTGACATCCACGGTTTCTTCGACCAGGATGCGGGCGGCTTCGGCTTCTTCGAGCACGGTGGTGCGGGCAGCCAGGGCCTTGTTGACCCGTCCGCGGGCACCGCCGACCAGCTTGCCGGCAACAGCCTTCTGGGTCTTGTCCAGCTTGCCGATCTGGCGGTTGGCCAGGGACAGCGCGGACTTCTCGCCGGTGTGGGCCAGGCGCGCTTCCTTCAGCTCGTTCAGGTCGCCAGCGGCCTGGATGGCTGCCAGGGCGGCGTCGACCGCGCCCTGGATGCCGGCTTCATCGGTTGGGTGCGGAACATTGGACTCCCCGACAGGAGCTTGTTCAGTTGTCTGATCAGACATGGGATCGATCGATCCTTACTCTTATCTTGTACTTACGCGTAGAACACTTTGCTTCCATTCTATGGCTAAGGGCCCGTGATCGTTTCACCGATGACGGGCCCTTGGCGTGAAGCTTCTTACCTTGAAGCAGGATTGCTGCTCATTAATGCGATTCCTTGGCACCCTTTGGCGCGAAAGCGGCAACGAAGACGAAGGTCAAAACCAGCAGCGCCCCGCCGAATACTGCGGAGTAGAACATGGTGTGGTCGACCTTGGCGGTGGCCTGGTAGGCGGCGGCGCCCTTGATCATGTCGAAGGTGACGGTGTGGTGCTCGACGGTACCCGGGGTGTGCGAGGTGACTGCGCCGGGGAAGGTGACGTGCAGGTTCGCTTCGGTGAAGGAAGAATCCACGGTGGCTTTGTCGCCCGGCATCGAGAAGGAGTATTCCTTCCCGTCATCGCCCAGGTTGATTTCGAAGCCGAAGACGCGGAATGCGTCAGCCAGCTGGACGTAGGTCATCGGGCTGGTGGTTTCAAAGCGCAGGCCGACGTTTTCGCCATCATCGATGTTGCTGTAGCTCCACTGGTCCCCCAGCTGCTGTTCCATCATTTCGATGTCGATCTGGCTCTCGAGGACTTCTTCAAAGCTGACGCCATTGAGCGTCGACTTGTGCAGGGTCAGCTGCATGGCCCCGGCGACCTTGTCTTTGCCCAAGACGTCGACTTCTGCGTTCATGTTGACGCAACCAGAAAGGGCTAGGACGGCGGCGAAGGCCAGAGCGATAACGCTCATAAATCGCTTCACGAAAAGTGCTCCTCAAAATATCGGCTATAGCCACAGTGCCAGAAGTTGGCGCGGTAACAAGCTTACGGGTGTTTAGTGCTGCGCCCCGGCACGTGCCTGGGCCAGGCATGCCGCCACGATCGGCGCATCGGCTGGAATCCACGGGACGACGGCGGACAGCGAGTCATCGAGTTCCAGCCAGGCCAGCTGGTCATGCCCGTCCAGGGTCGCTGGCTCGCCCTCGGTGATCTGGGCGAACCACATGCGCATGGCGGCCTTCTCGTTCAGCTGCCACCCTTGGGGATGCGGGCCTGGGATGGGCGCGCCAAGACGCATCTGCACCCCGAGTTCCTCGCGCAGCTCGCGGTGCACGGCCTGGACTTCGCTCTCGCCGGGTTCGACTTTTCCACCGGGGAATTCCCAGAGCCCGGCAAGGGCTTGAGGGCGGTTGCGGCGCGCGGCCAGGAGCTTGGTGGGCCGGGCCAGGTCATCGACGATGGCCACGGCAACAATTTGCTTGAGTTCAGCTGCCATGGGAGTCCAGTGCGCTCCGATTCGCTGAGCGCTGGGCGCGGGCCGAAGCGTACAGGCAGACGGTGGATGCGGTACCCACGTTCAGGGATTCGGCAACACCGTAGAGCGGCACGGCCACGCGGTAGTCGGCGGCGTCCTTCTCGTGCTCCTCCAGCCCCTGGCCTTCATTGCCGAACAGCCACAGGGTTGGCGCTTCCAGCACCGGCTGTGCTTCTGGCGCTTCGGTGCCTGGCTGGCTTGCACGCAGCACGGCGGCATCCTGCAGGGTGTCCAGGTTGTGCGCCGCATAGCCGTCGGCGGCCAGGATCTGGCTTCCGGTGGTCTTCGCGGCGGCGACCAGGTGGTCGAATTCGATGTTGTTCAGCACCGGTACGTGGAACAGCGAGCCGGCGGTGGAGCGCACGGCCTTCGGGTTGTAGATATCCACGCTGCCCTTGGTCAGGATCACCGCATCGGCTCCGGCGGCATCGGCGGCACGCAGGATGGTGCCGGCATTGCCCGGGTCCTGGATGCGGCAGAGCACGGCGATCAGCTTCGGCTTGGTGTCCAGCACCTCGCTCAGCTGCGGCTGGGACATGGCGACCACGGCAAGAATGCCCTGCGGGGTCTGGGTGTCAGCCATGGCGTGCAGCACTTCGCCGGTGACGATGCGGGTTGGAACCTTGGCGCTATCGAGCAGCTGCACGAATTCTTCGTGGCTCTCCAGAAAGCCGCCGACAACGTAGACGCCCTGGACCAGGTTGTCGTCCTCCAGATGGGCCTTGAGTGCTTCGCGTACCGCCTGCGGGCCCTCAACGAGGTATTCGCCGGTGGCTTCGCGCCCCTTGCTCTTGGCCAGACGCGCGATGGCCTTGACTCGTTCGGCGCGTGGATTGGACATCACTTCTGGAGGAAAACTGCTCATGTCTCGAGAATACCGGTAGAAACATGCAAAGGGCGGGTCCGCGCTGTGCGCGGGACCCACCCTTCGGTGTGATCTGTCCTACCTGAGCCTCAGCTCAAAGGGAGAAGAGATTTACTTCATCTGCTGACGGGATTCGCCGCCAGCTGGTTCGAAGCCTGCAGCCTTGGCAGCTTCGATGGAGTTGAACCAGAACTCGGCTTCGGTCTGGTCGTACCAGGTCGAGCCTGGAACGTGGTACTTGTTCGAGCCAGCGTTGCCCTTGATGATGAAGCCCTCAGGTGCGTCTTCGCCTTCAACGGCCTTGACTACGCCTTCGCCCTCGACGGACTTGGCAGCAGCCTTTGGAGCCTTGGCAGCCTTAGGTGCAGCAACCTCAGCAGCGGCAGCCTTTGGGGCGTTGACGTCAGCTGGAAGTGCATCCTTGGCAAGCTTTACCAGGGTAGCGAAAGCGTTCGAGTCCGAAACAGCCAGCTCTGCGAGCATACGACGGTCAACCTCGATCTGAGCAGCCTTCAGGCCCTGGATCAGACGGTTGTAGGTCATGCCGTTGGCGCGGGATGCAGCGTTGATGCGCTGGATCCACAGGCGGCGGAAGTCGCCCTTGCGCTTACGGCGGTCGTTGAAGCTGTAAACGAACGAGTGGAGCAGCTGCTCCTTGGCCTTACGGTACAGGCGCGAACGCTGACCGCGGTAACCCTTTGCGCGTTCCAGAACGACGCGACGCTTCTTGTGGGCGTTTACTGCCCGCTTCACACGTGCCACGTGTGTACTCCTTCAAGTCAGTTCCCCAGTGCCCGCGATTTTGCGGGATGGGTGAAATCTATGGGTGGTGGGGTATTGCTTCCCCGTATTGCGAAAGGGAGAGCTTAGAGGCCCAGCATCCGCTTGATGGTCTTTACATCGGCCTTAGCGACGATCTGGTCAGAAGCCAGGCGACGGGTAACGCGCGAGGACTTGTGCTCCAGGTAGTGGCGACGGTTGGCCTGCTGGCGAGCGAGCTTACCGCTACCGGTGAGCTTGAAGCGCTTCTTGGCGCCACTGTGAGTCTTGAACTTCGGCATAGCTGCCGTTCTCCTTACGTGCTCCACCCGGTAAAGCACCGGGTGGGGATCATCCGAAGCGGGCCCCGATAAAGGTGACCGCTGTTGTTCTCTTGTAGTTGGACCTTCCCGGAAGAAGATCCTTCACCGTGAACGGTGACGGGCTCGAAAGCCCAACAGGCTTGGCTAGGCGTCGCCTTCAGCTGCCTGACGTGCCTGCTCCAACTTGGCGCGGGCTTCATCATCCATGGAAGCTGCGACATTCTGGCCCTCGGTCTCAGCCGGCGCGTCGGTGCGGATCTTGCGCTTGGCCGCGCTGCGGCCACCCGACTTCTGCTGCTGTTCGCGGCGAGCCTCTGCCTTGTTCTTCAGCGGACCAACAACCATGACCATGTTTCGGCCATCGATGCGCGGGCTGGATTCAATGATTCCAACTTCGGCGACGTCTGCTGCAAACTTTTCAAGCAAGCGAATGCCCATCTCTGGACGCTGCTGCTCACGACCACGGAACTGGATCATGGCCTTGACCTTGTCGCCGGCGCCCAGGAAGCGCAGTGCGTGGCCAACCTTGGTCTCGTAGTCGTGGGTGTCGATCTTCAGGCGGAAGCGGACTTCCTTCAAGACCGTGTTGGTCTGGTTCTTACGAGCTTCGCGAGCCTTGACAGCGGCTTCGTACTTGTACTTGCCGAAATCCATCAATTTGCACACTGGAGGCTTGGCGCTGGGTGCCACCTCGACCAAGTCCAGATCGGACTCGAGAGCAAGACGAAGCGCGTCCTCGATACGGACGATGCCTACCTGCTCGCCATTAGGGCCGACGAGACGTACCTCTGGCACGCGAATGCGCTCATTAATGCGTGGATCGCTGATGTGTCACTCCTGAAATTCGTAATCCATGACCGCAAACAAAGAAGGCCCCCGTCTGCGATTGCAGGCGAAGGCCAAAAAGAACGACAAAGCCGAACACGGGATTGCTCCTGCGTAAGCGCTTGGGGAATGCATTGCTGCAATCCTGCCGAAATACCCGGAAGCCTGGAAACGGCGACAGCGGGTGGGAGTTGGCCTCCACTTGCATGGCTCAATACTAGTACGAATCCCTCATCCAGTGCTAGCTGGAGAACTGCGAGAAGTACCGGCATCGAGTCGGTCTGTGACAAGCTTAGCAGTATGACTAACGAAGACACCAACTCGCACCAGCACGCTGTCGACCAGCAGGTGCGCGATATCGCAGAAGTTGCAGCCGTTGAAATCATCACCACGGCCGCCGTCCACCTGATGAGTGCAGCAGCAGTCAAGTGCGGACTTGCAGAGGGCGAAGATGCCAATGAGCTGAAGGATCTCGATGAGGCCCGCAAGCTGATCACCGCACTGGCAGGCCTAGTCACCGCCGGTGCGCCTGAGATCGGCTCGCAGCACGCAGCGCCTTTGCGTGACGGCCTGCGCAGCCTGCAGCTGGCCTTCCGCGAAGCTTCGATCATCCCGGATGCACCAGGCAAGGGCCCGGGCGAGAAGTTCACCGGACCGGTCAACTAGGTAATATTGGCTGAATTTTAAGAGATTAACATCATGGACTCGTTTCCCCAGGGAAACGGGTCCATTGTTGTCTGGATCACCACGCTAGGTTGGAATCATGCAGATGCTCGAACAACCAGTGATCGTCGCCGGCGCTTTCCGGCTCCGCCCCTTCCAGCCCAGCGACATTCCTGCCGTGAGGCAGGCCTCCACGGACCCCTACATTACGCAAATCACCACGGTCCCGGCGCAAGGAACTGAAGCCGGCTATGCGGCATTCATCGAGCGCCAGCACCGCCGGGTGGCCGAGGGCAGCGGGTATTCATTTGCCATAGCCGAAACGGCCACGGATCGTGCCGTCGGGCAAATCGGCTTGTGGCTGCGCAATGCCGACCACGGCAGGGCCAGCATCGGGTACTGGATCGCACCGGAGCACCGCAGGCGCGGCATTGCCAAGCACGCGTTGGCAGCGCTCGGCGCCTGGGCATTGGAGCATCCGGGAATCGACCGGATCGAGCTCTACGTGGAGCCGTGGAACGAGGGGTCGTGGCGGGCCGCTGAAGCGTGCGGCTTCCAGCGTGAAGGCTTGCTGCGCAGCTGGGAACAGGTGGGCACCGCACGCAGGGACATGTACATGTACTCGCGGCTCAGGGCAGCTCCACGAGCCTAGGCGATCGTTTCCAGGCGACGGCGGCGGGCGCGGCGAACGCGGCGGCGGATCTGCTGCGCAATCAAGGCAATCACCACGACCACTGCAGCCATGGCGCCGATGCCAAGGAAGGCCGGGGCGGGTCCGAGGTTGTCGACGAATATGCCGGTGATCGGCGATCCCAACGCGGTGCCAGCGGTCATCGCAGAGCCATACCAGCCCATGGCTTCGCCGCGACGCTTTTCGGCCACCAAGTCGGTGAGCCACTCAGAGGCCGCCGACAGCGTCGGCGCGCACAGGAAGCCGGGAAGTGCGGAGAACAGCGCCAATGACCAGGTATCCCACGCGAAGTACATGGGGATCGTCAGCACGGCCATGCTCAGCAGCAGCACCAGTGGAGAAATAACCCGCTTCATCGACCCGTAGATCAGGCCGCCGACCAGCGAGGCTCCGCACCAGAAGAAGAACACCAGACCCAGCTGGTGGCTCTGCGCCGACGCGTCCAATTCGGCCACGATGGCCACTTCTGTGCCGGTGAGCAGCATGCCTGCTCCGGCCGCGGCAATGAATACTGCCAGGACCGAAGCACTGACCCAGTTGAAACGGTTCTTGAAGTTGCGGCCACGCTGCTTGATGCGGGCGCGGGCAGACTTCATGCCGGCTGCGATCAGCTCGCCCTCGACTTCGGGTACACCCATCGGCGCGGCCGCAATGAAGCTGGCCTCCGCCCCCAAGCGTTCCTCGTGCACGTTGGCCCGCGAGGCGATCGCCTTGGGATCATCGCTGCGCGTTGGCGGATTCAGGATCATCAGCGCCAACCCGGCAACCGTCGAGGTCACGCCGATGACGCTCAATCCAATGACGCTGCTGATCTGGGTGGCGACAATGCCGGCGCTTGCAGGTCCGACGATGAACACCAGTTCGGTGGCGGTGGCATCCAAGGCGAAGGCGGTACGGCGTTGTTCGCCGGTGGTCATGATGCCCAGCGCGGTACGCACCACTGAGAAGACCGGTAGCGCGAAGAGTCCGCCGATGAAGGCCAGCGGGTACACCCAGACCAGTGGAACATGCGGCACCGTGCACCAGACGAGTGTTTCGACGATCACCGATGGGATCATCGCGCGGCGCAGTCCCCAGACATCAACGCGGGCACCGCGCCACGGGGCGCCAATGGCGATGCCCAAGGTCATGACGGCCGTGACCAGACCGGCCGAAACCCAGGATTGGCCGAGGTTGTTCACCAGGTGCAGGAGCAGCAGCATGCTCAATGCAGAGTGCGGAAGTCGGGCAATCATGCCAATCAGCAACAGAAGTGAGATCTGCGGTTGACGCAAAATCTGCCAATAGCTTTTCATGCCCGGAAAGTTCCTTGTCTGGTCGAAAGGAGCCCGCCGGTTTAGTTCGGCGCGCTGTGCAAACTGAGTTCGAGGGAATCCACTGCTTCAGCGAATTCGGTGTTTTGGGACAAACGTCCGTGGATTGCGCGAGTCGTCTCGCGAGCGTCGTTCTCGCTCGTTCCGGGAGCAAAAACAAACTGCAAGTTCAGTTCCGGTCCGGGACCTCCGCCAAGGACCACTTGCCCGTCCTTGCTGCGTGAGCCGACTCCCCTGCCCGGGGCAACCTTGACGGTCTGCAACTGGCCAAAGCCTTCGGTTGCATCCTGCACCAGGTTGGCGATCTGCTGGTTCTGATAACTCGGAATCCAGTCGATCTGCTTCGCCAGGTTCCAGACCCCCGGTCGTCGAAGTACGAAGGTGAATTCGCTTCCGGGATCGAGTACCAGCAGCTGGCATTCCTCGCTGACTGCCGAGAGGGCCGCCCGCGGGGCGTAAACCGCCACTGGTCGAGCTTCCTTGTGCCAAGCTTGCAATCGTTCGACGGTCGTGAAGATCGGCAGGGCCATGCGGCCATCTGGAGCCTTGATTTTCACCAGCGCCATATCGGCTTCCTTGTCGGATGCGAAGCCGTGTTCCGTCATGGCTTCTTCGCCGAGCTGGGCTACCACCGCAACGAAAACGCGTGCCTCGGACAAGGATTTATGCACCTCGCCCTCCCCTGCGCTGCCATCGCGCAAGGCCGCCAGTGCGGCAACGACGTTGGCGTCGGCCTTGCCGTCGTCCTTGTCGAAATTATGCAGGGGGTTGCCTTCACCGCTCAGGTCCCGGCCTTCCCAGTCCTGACCGGCAGAGTCGGTGCTAGAGCCTGCCTGCGCCAGTGCAGCGACAATATGTCCCGGCAGGTGGCGTTTGGGTGCAGATTCAGGTTGCTCGGTACTCATAGCTCCATGCTATCGGTGGTTTCGGGGTTGTTGGAGGGAAGTTTCAAAACTGCAGTCATGAGCTTGGACACCCCTATCCGATGATTTCAGATTTCTTTCCCAGCACCTGCGCGCAGTCGCGGGCCCGAGGAGGGAAAGACCGGGATCCGCTTTCACGAATAAAAAAAGACGATTCAAAAGCACGAGCTTCTGAATCGTCTTTCCCTGCTGCAGCATGGGGCCTAGCGGCGACCTGCTACATCGAGCGCTTCTTGCAAGGTGAATTGGCCCGAGTACAGCGCCTTGCCCATGATGGCTCCTTCGATGCCTTCTGGAACCAGCTCGCGCAAGACCCGGAGGTCTTCGAGCGAGGAGATGCCGCCCGAGGCGACAATCGGCTTGCTGGTCTTGGCAGCGATTTCGCGCAATAGTTCAACGTTCGGTCCGCGCAGGGTGCCGTCCTTGGTCACGTCGGTGACGACGTAACGGGCGCATCCGGCATCTTCGAGGCGGGCCAGAACATCCCACAGGTCGCCTCCGTCCTTGGTCCAGCCGTGGCCGGACAAGGTGGTTCCGCGCACGTCCATGCCCACGGCGATCTTGTCACCGTGGCGGGCAATGGCCTGCTTGGTCCATTCCGGGTTCTCCAGCGCGGCGGTTCCGAGGTTGACGCGGGTAGCACCGAATTCCAGGGCCCGGTCAAGTGAAGCGTCATCGCGGATACCGCCGGAGAGCTCGACCTTGATATCCAGTTCCTTGGCAATGCGCTGGACAATCTCAACATTGCTGCCACGGTCAAAGGCTGCGTCCAGGTCGACCAGGTGCAGCCATTCAGCGCCGGCATTCTGCCAGGAGAGCGCAGCTTCCAGCGGGTCGCCGTATCCGGTCTCGGAACCGGCTTCGCCCTGGACCAGGCGCACTGCCTGTCCGCCAGCGATATCTACTGCAGGCAAAAGTTCGAGGATTGGTTGCTCGCTCATGATGTCCTTAGTGAAGAAGTAATGTGATTAGTAAGTCAATGACCAGGCTGCGATCAGGCTCAGGCCTGCAAGTACCCACAGCGCGATGATCCATGAGATATGGGCCTTCTGGCTCTTCAGCGAAATGGCTCCGCCAATCAGGAAGGCCCCGACAACGCCCAGAATGAGGGTCCACATGCCTAGAGCGTCCCCAACCAGTTGCGAAGCAGCTGCGCGCCAGCGTCCCCGGACTTCTCCGGGTGAAACTGCACTGCCGATAGCGGGCCGTTCTCGACGGCGGCCACGAAGGGCGTTCCGTGCGTCGACCAGGTCACCTGTGGCGGGGTCATCGCTGGCTGCGTTACGTCGAATTCCCACTTCTGAACAGCGTAGGAGTGCACGAAGTAGAATCGTTCACCCTCGATGCCGGCGAACAGCTTGGATCCTTCCGGCGGGCGTACCGTGTTCCAGCCCATGTGCGGGATGACATCCGACTGCAGGCGTTCAACCTTGCCCGGCCATTCGCCAATGCCTTCGGTTTTCACACCGTGTTCCACGCCTTCTTCAAAGAAGACCTGGTGTCCCACGCAGATACCCAAAACCGGCAGGCCCCCGGCAATGCGGCGACCGATCCAGCGCAGGGAACCGGTTTTGGCCAGCTGCTCCATGACCGAGGCGTAGGCGCCAACACCGGGGACTACCAGGCCGTCGGCGGCCACGATCTTCTTCGGATCTGCGGTCAGTTCCACTTCGGCGCCGGCGGCTTCCAAAGCGCGCACAGCGGAGCGGACGTTGCCGGAACCATAATCCAGGACAACTACTGTTTTCTTTTCCACTTACAGTGCACCCTTCGTGGATGGGATCTTGTCGCCCATGCGCTCATCGCGCTCTACCGCTTCGCGCAATGCGCGCGCGAAGGACTTGAACTGCGCTTCAACGATGTGGTGCGGGTCGCGACCCGAGAGCACCTCGATGTGAGCACAGATCTGTGCGTGGAAAGTGATGGCTTCGAAGACGTGACGGGTCATCGAACCGGTGAAGTGACCACCGATCAGGTGGTATTCCTGGCCCGCAGGCTCGCCGGAGTGCACGAGGTATGGCCGGCCCGACACATCGACTACCGAACGGGACAGGGCTTCGTCCAGTGGAGCGTAGGAGGTGCCGAAGCGGCGGATGCCGGCCTTGTTGCCCAGTGCCACGCGCAGTACTTCGCCAATGGTGATCGCGGTGTCCTCGACGGTGTGGTGAACGTCGATGTGGGTATCGCCGGTTGCACGCACGGTGAGATCGATGAGCGAATGCTTGGATAGCGCAGTCAGCATGTGGTCGTAGAACGGCACCGAGGTGCTGATCTCAGAGACACCGGTGCCATCGAGGTCCAGTTCAACGAATACGGACGATTCGCTGGTCACGCGTTCCATGCGGGCGCGACGTGCGCCAATCAATTCGGCAGACATGTCTTCCTTCGCTTGTCTTTGATTACTTCTGCGAGCCGAGCAGTTCGGCAAGTCGTTCCAAGAAGGCTGTGGTTTCCGATTCGGTTCCTGCCGTAACACGCAAGGTTCCCGGGATTCCATTGTCGCGGATGATGATGCCGGCTTCCAACAGGCCTTCCCAAATCTTGCGGGGGTCTTCGACGCCACCGAAGAAGACGAAGTTGGAGTCGGAGACCGATGGCTTGAGGCCAAGTTCCTTCAGGCGCGCGACGATGCGGTCCCGCTGGGACTTGATGTCCTCGACCTGGGCCAACAGCAACTCGATGTTCTTCAAGGCCGCGATGGCGGTTGCCTGGGTCACTGCCGACAGGTGGTATGGCAGTCGCACCAAGCGGATGGCATCGGTGACTTCTGGCGCAGCGGCCAGGTAGCCTACGCGCGCACCGGCCAGGCCGAAAGCCTTGGACATGGTGCGCGAGACAATCAGCCGCTGGCGGCCTTCGAGCAGGCTCAGCGCCGAGGTGGTGCTGGCCAAGGAGAACTCGGCGTACGCCTCATCCACGATCACCATGCCGTTATGCTCGCTCATGGCTTCATATACCGCGGTGATGACGTCCAGGCCAAGGGCCGTGCCGGTGGGGTTATTCGGAGAGCAGAGAAAAACGATGTTCGGCTTGTGCTCGCGAACCTGTGCGGCTGCGGAATCGGCGGACAACGTGAAATCTGCGGCGCGTTCACCGGCGATATATTTCGTGTCAGTACCACTGGCAAGCAGCGGGTACATGGAGTAGGTAGGGCCGAAGCTCATCACGGCACGGCCGGGGCCGCCAAAGGCTTGCAGGATTTGCTGCAGGATTTCATTGGAACCGTTAGCGGCCCAGATATTGTCCTTTGTGAGCGAGTGGCCGAGGTAATCGGCTAGGAGTTCGCGAAGCTCGGTGAACTCGCGGTCCGGATACCGGTTCAACGTTGCCGCCGCCTTGGCCACCTCTTGTGCAATGGCATCGACGACTGTCGGTGGCAACGGATGGGTGTTCTCGTTGACGTTCAGCTGGATGGGCACGTCAATTTGTGGTGCGCCATAAGGGGATAGCCCGCGGAGATTCTCACGCAAGGGCAGCTGACTCAAAAGTTCACTGCGGTCATTCACGCATCAAGTCTACGTGCGCAGCGCGCCTGCCGGTGAATCCGCTACGGCCACAGGTAACAAACTCGAAGCAAGCTGGGGAAGCTAGCCGGCAAGGACCGGAATCGAGAGGGTTTCGCCGACCTGGATTTCGCTGCCGGTCAGGGCATTGAGTTCGGCGATGTGGCCCACTGCCGAGGTCACGTCGTAACCGGTGGCGTAATCCCGGGCCAGGCTCCACAGCGTATCCCCTGGAATAACGGTGACATCAACGGTTCCGACTCCAACAGGAGTATCGGCTGCGGCATGCGCGTCAGAGGCAAACATGGAGATGAAGAAAGCTGCGGCGATGGTGAGTGCGAAAATGGGCATACCCACAAGCACGGCCCATCCGCGACGGTTGATGCGGATCTTCAGTGGTGCCTGGGTCTGATTTGAGTCAAGTGCGACGGTTGCCATGACTTTGTCTCCTCAAGAAATTCAAGTGATGCGAATTTGTATTCGAAAGCGTAGATTCGAAAACTTGTTCGAACCTCGTATATCTGTTCTAACAGAGGTTTGCGGAACTTGTCCAGAAGTTTTCGAACAAATCTTTGAAAGAAGCTCGCTTATCTACTAAGATTTCGAAGTAGACGAGCAATGAAAACATCTCACCATCTAGCGCCGACAGTTTGGACTTACGAACTTTCGAATGATTGCTAGGGAAGGCAAAATCTCATGTCAGCTTCACAACGCACTCCCCGATCGAATGCACGTTCGCTGACGATTCGCCAAAAGAAGATCCTGGAGACGATCCAGCGGTCAATCGGCAAGAACGGTTATCCACCATCGATGCGTGAGATTGGTGACGCAGTGGGGCTCAAGAGCCTTTCGAGCGTCACCCACCAGCTGAGCCAGCTGGAAAAGCTCGGCTATATCCGTCGAGATCCACGCCGTCCGCGCGCAATGGAAATCCTGCTGCCTCTGCAGCTGGCCGAAGACGCCGAGAAGGCCGAAGTTTCGAAGCCGGTCGAGCCAGATGCCAGCGAAGACGCCAAGATCATTGAATTGAGCACTTCCGCTGACACCACCATGGTTCCCCTGGTTGGCCGTATCGCTGCCGGCGGTCCGATCCTTGCCGAACAGTCCGTCGAAGATGTTTTCTCGTTGCCTCGTCAGCTCGTAGGCCACGGCGAACTGTTCATGCTCAAGGTTTCCGGCGATTCAATGGTTGACGCTGCGATTTGCGATGGCGACTGGGTAGTTGTCCGCCGCCAGCAGACGGCGGACAACGGCGACATCGTAGCTGCCCTGCTCGATGAAGAAGCCACGGTAAAGACTTTCCGGCAGCGTGACGGGCACACCTGGCTGCTTCCGCAGAACTCGCGCTACGAACCAATTTTGGGTGATGCCGCAACGATCATGGGACGCGTCGTCTCGGTGATGCGCTCGCTCTAGAATACGTACGGTCATTGCGCTGGTGCTTGGCACCAGCGCAATTCTCGTTTAACCCGCTATTGGCCGGCGTTCAACTCGAATTGAGCGGCCGCCGAGAAGATCATCCAGCGTTGGATTGCCGCCGAAAGCCGGCGTGGCTCCTGGTCAGCCAGATGGCGCGCCGTTGCCATGACCAGCCTCCTGGCCTGCTCCCGGCTCCGGGCTTCCAAGCGGACATCATTACCGGCGAGGGCCAGATATCGGCAGAGTATCCCCGCGAACAGGTTGCCGTCTCCCCCGCTGTTGAACGAGAGGACCCCGGCAGCAGTTGACAGCGATTTCGTGGTGGCATCGATCAGTACTTGAGCGTGAGCCAGATCAGCAGGCTCGCCAAGCTCAAGCAATGCCCCGAGCACCAGGCCCTGGTTATAGGTGTAGACCGCTGGTTCCACGGCGTGTCCCTGCGTGGTCAACCGAAGTCCGTCCAGATACAGTCCTCGCTCCACGCTGAACAGATTCTTTTCCAGCCACTGGAGAAGCTCTCGCGCGGTCTCTTTCTCCCCGGTACGGGCAAAGAACAGTGCCGCCGGCGCGTTGGCTGGCGTGTTCTTGAAATCCCGCTTTCTGGACCAGTACAGGCCGCCGTCCAGCACCCCATCCATGCCGGCATGGAGCTGCCGTCCCAGCGTCCGAACTGCCGCCTCGGCAGGACGGCTCCTGTGCCCCGTCACCAGCTGCGTGAACTTTGACAGGCGGCCGCTGGCCAGGGCAAGCCAAGCCATGTCGTCGAAGAAGTAGTTGGGCAAGATCCCGAAGTTTCGAATTCGAATGCCGCGCAATAGGCCGTTGGCCCGGGCAAGCGCTTCGCGCGCCCGGTGTTCGTTGCCTTCGTCCCAGTACGATCGGCCCTCATCGATGATGGCATCCAGATAGTGCGCCTGCCACCAATAGTTCCACTCCGCAAGCGGGTGCGCGAAACCATTGAGATTGCTGAGCATGCTTCCGTCGCGCAACCGATGCGCTTTGCTGTAGCTCTGTCCAATCCACGTTCCGGGCAACCCCATGAGGCGATGCCCGAACCGCTGGTGGGTGTCGATCGCGGCTTGGTGCGCCAATTCCTGCATGGACTCCATGGTGCCTTCCGATTCGAGCTTCATCAGTTCTTGTCACAGACCTTAGTGCATCTGGAAGCATCATGCTGGTACCGGTTAAAGAACACGAGCTGTCCCGAAGGACAGCTCAAGTTCATATTCTGGTTGCGGCTATTTCCCGCCCGGGTTCAATCGCTTGAGAACACCAGTAATGACCTTCTTATCGACAGTCGGCCACATCGGAGGCAGGGTAGCTTTCAAGAAGCTGCCATACCGCGCCGTGGCCATGCGCGAATCAAGGATCGCCACAACGCCCTTATCCCCGACCGAACGAATCAAGCGCCCAGCACCCTGGGCCAGGCGAATCGCCGCATGGGTGGCGGCAACCTGCATGAAGCCATTTCCGCCATGCTTGGCCACGTCCTCGGAACGGGCCTTGGAGATAGGATCATCCGGGCGCGGGAAAGGAATCTTGTCGATGATGACCAGCCGGCAAGAATCGCCTGGCACGTCCACGCCCTGCCACAAGGTCATGGTTCCAAACAGGCAGGTGTCGCGTTCGCTGCTGAACTGTTCGACCAGCGACTTCATGCTGGCTTCACCCTGGCACAAGATTTCCACGTCCAGGCGCTCGCGCAAGATGCTTGCCGCTTCCTCGGCGGAACGCTTGGAAGTGAACAGCGCCAAGGCGCCGCCACCGGAGGCCTTGATGAGATCTTCGATCTCATCCAGCGTCTCCGCCGCCAGTTGGCGTCCTGGCTTGGGCAGGTGCTTGGCCACGTAGAGGATGCCCTGCTTGGGGTAATCGAAAGGGCTGCCAACATCTACGCCGGTCCATGATGGAGCGCCGGCGCCCATCAGGCCCAAGGAGCCTGCTACCGAGTCGAACTGCGAGCCAATGGCCAAGGTGGCGCTGGTCAATACGACCGTGCGCCCGTCGAAGAGGCCCTCGCGCAACTTGCCGGCCACCGACAACGGTGCCACGTTCAAGGTTGCAGGCTGGCTCTCATCGGCCTCGACGTAGCCCCGGCCTTCGACAAACTCCCGCGGACGGGTGGTGTACAGGACCTCGCGGCGTTCTTCGGATTCGAGCATGCGAATCGCATCATCCATCACGGCCTGCAGCTGGGAGCGGGCAGTCTGGCGGCCGCCATCGGCCGGTGCATTGGCTTCGGGCTTGGACAGCGCCAGAGCCAGCCGGGCCTGCTCCACGATGTCGTTCAGGGCAATGCCCATGTCTTCGCGCAGACCATGTTCCAGCAAGCCTGTCGGCAACCCGGTCAACGACTTTTCCAGGCGGTTTGCGGCCTTGACCATCTCATCCGCATTGATACCGCAATGGCGCTTGGCACCGCCAGCGGCGGTAAGCACCATGCGCGAGGAGAGCGCGCCCGAAACCGAGCTGGTCACGCGATCTTGCAGTTCGTGGGCCTCATCGATGATCGCGACTTCGAAGTCCGGGAGAACCGAAAGCCCCTCGAAGGCCGAAACCGCCAGCAACGCATGGTTCGTAATGACCACGTCGGACTCGGCGGCACGGGCACGCGCCATTTCCGAGAAGCATTCGTCCGCCATCGGGCACTTCTGCGAGCCGAGGCACTCCATGGCCGAAACCGAGACCTGCTTCCAAGCCTTGTCACTAACCCCGGGCACCAGTTCATCGCGGTCACCCGTGTCGGTCTCTTCGGCCCATTCACGCAGTTTCATTACTTCGCTAGCCAGCGGCGAGTAAGTGGTGCCGGCAGGTATCGCCGGCTCGTCCATGGAAAAAAGAGTGCCTTCGTCATCCGGGTATCCGCCGCCGAGCTTGTACTGGCACAGGTAGTTCGAGCGCCCCTTGAGCAGCGCGACATCCATCGGGCGCGAGAGCTTGCCCTTGAGCGAGTCGAGTAATCGCGGTACGTCACGGCCGACAATCTGCGATTGCAGCGCCAATGTCGCGGTGGAGACGATCACTGGCTTGGCGCTGGTTTGCGCGTGGGCCAGTGCCGGAATCAGGTAGCCCATGGACTTGCCCGTTCCGGTACCGGCCTGCACCAGCAAATGCTTTTCGTCTTCCAACGCGCTGACCACGTGCTTGACCATTTCCTGCTGGCCGGTGCGCATGGCGCCGCCCATGGAAGTGACCGCGGCCTCCAGGAGCCCCAGGGCCTGCTCTTGCTTATCCATGAAGGTTGAAGGTCTCCAACTCTGCGGCAAAGGAATCGCGCACCTTGACGATCAGCCGGGTGCCCTCCTCCAGGTGTTCGCTTTCCAGGATCTCGGATTCGCTCTGGTGCAGCTTGGCGATCAAATCCCCCCGGTTGTAGGGAATGAGTACCTCAACCTGGACTCCGGGGCGTGGAATCGAGGAACTGATCTTTTCCAGCAGCTCCTGGATGCCTTCACCGGTATGCGCAGAGACAACCACAGTGTTGGATTCCTTGTTGCGGATGCGTTCGATAACGAACGGATCAGCCACATCAGCCTTATTCACCACGATGATCTCTGGGATGTTCAACGCGTCGACTTCGCCGAGCACGGTGCGCACGGCCTGGATCTGCCCTTCGGGATCCGGATGGGACCCGTCAACGACGTGCAGGATGAGATCCGAATCGGCGATTTCCTCCAAAGTGGAACGGAAGGCTTCCACCAGCTGGGTCGGAAGGTTGGAAACGAATCCCACGGTATCGGCCAGGGTGTAGGTCAGCCCGTCTTCGGTCGCCGACTGGCGAACGGTCGGGTCCAGGGTAGCGAACAGCGCGTTCTCCACCAGCACACCGGCGTTGGTCAGTCGGTTAAGCAGCGATGACTTGCCAGCGTTGGTGTAGCCGGCAATGGCTACGGCCGGAACCTCATTGCGCTTGCGGTTGGCACGCTTGGCTTCGCGCGCAGGCTTCATGGCCTTGATCTCGCGGCGCAGCTTCGCCATGCGGTCGCGAATGCGGCGGCGGTCCATTTCAATCTTGGTTTCACCCGGTCCACGCGAACCGATACCGCCACCGGCGGCACCCACGCGGCCACCGGCCTGGCGGGACATCGATTCTCCCCAACCGCGAAGGCGCGGCAGCAGGTATTCGAGCTGGGCCAGTTCAACCTGCGCCTTGCCCTCTCGCGACTGGGCATGCTGCGCAAAGATATCCAGGATCAGGCTGGTGCGGTCGATCACCTTGACCTTGACGATATCCTCCAAGGCGCGACGCTGCGAAGGAGCCAGCTCTGCATCGACAACCACGGTATCGGCGCCAGTGGAAGCAACAATTCCGCGCAGCTCTTCAGCCTTGCCCGAGCCGAGGAAAGTCGATGGGTCCGGCTTGCTGCGACGCTGCACCAGCCCGTCCAGGACCTCCGAGCCGGCGGTCTCTGCCAAAGCGGCGAGCTCACGCAGGGAATTCTCGGCGTCGGTGACGGTGCCGTCGCTCCAGATGCCAGCCAGCACGACGCGTTCCAGGCGCAGCTGGCGGTACTCGACTTCGGTGACGTCTTCCAGTTCCGTGGACAGGCCTGCGACGCGGCGCAGCGCACGGCGGTCGTCCAAATCTTCCTGGTCCCCGTCGAAATGGGTGAGGCCGGAGGAAAAACGGTTCAGTGCAGAGGCTTGCCCGGCGAAGATGGAACTCTCTTCTTCGCCGAAGTGCTGGACCTGCGGGCTCTGCGCATCGTCGGCTGCGAGGATTCGATCGATGGCGGCCTGGATCTGGGCATCATCCATAGATGCCGAATCGTGCTCGTGTGACTCGGAGTTAGTCATGGTCTCCTTAGAAGTACTTCGCTTTCCAGAATAGTGCGGGTGGGCCCCACTTTGCGACGTGGCGCGTTCAGTTTCGGTTGGTTCATCAAACATTCGTGGTCCTTTGCAAGGAGTAAAGGTCTATGAGCAGACAGGTGAATGCATGGTTACCGGTGAGCAAAGGCGAATGCGGGGTTCCAAAAAGAAGAACTGCCAAGAAGGGGAAATGACTTTGCTGTCTGCTGATTCATGCAGGTGGGCGCGCAAGAAGTGCACGGCCAGCTCGTGGAATCGCGGGTAACCAAGAGGATTACGTATTAGACGAAAATGAAAGTCATAGGGAAAACTCTATCAGTGATATCGTGTCGTGCCTATATCGCTTTGCTCACGTTGGCGACCCCGTTCTTTGGGGTAACCGTACTGGGCGATAAACTTTGCCTATGACCTCGGATCACTACTTCACCGCCAGCCCGGCCTCGGCAGACGAACGTCGCACCATCGAAGTCGAGCTCAATGGCTCGCTGCGCAAAGTGCAGACGGCCTCCGGCATTTTCTCCCCTGCCGGGCTGGATAAGGGCACAGCGGTATTACTGCAGTACGTGCCGGCCCCTCGCGGACGCATCCTGGATATCGGGTGCGGCTGGGGGCCCATCACCTTGGCCGCTGCCGAGCAGTCCCCGCAGTCCGAGGTCTACGGCGTCGACGTCAATGAGCGTTCCATCGATCTGGCCCGCTTGAACGCCACTGCGTTGGGCTTGTCCAACGTTGTTGTCGGCACTCCTGAATCCGTGGATCCGAACTTGGAATTCGACACCATCTGGTCCAACCCGCCCATTCGCATCGGCAAGGATGCCCTGCATGAGCTGCTGATGCTGTGGTTGCCGCGTTTGGCGCCGGGCGGCGAGGCCTGGATGGTGGTGCAGAAGAACCTTGGCAGTGACTCGTTGCAGAAGTGGCTGGTTGAGCAGCTTCCCTCGGAGTGGAAGATCACCCGCGAAGCGACCGCCAAGGCCTTCCGCGTGCTGAAGGTAGCGCGCCCGGCCTAGAGGACCGAAGGCAAACCGCAGATCGGCTAGCCGAGCCAATCTGCGGTTCTGCGAAGAACCGGATCAGTTCTACTGCGCACCGAGGATCCCGCGTGCCACCAGATCCGCGGGGCCACTGAGGATCGTATCTTCTCGGCCGCTTGCATTGCCGCGGAATTCAACGCCGACCACGCCGCCTGGCACCGCAACAGCCCACTGGTTGATCAGCGCGGTGCTGCGCGCCCAGTACCGCACGGCAGCTGCAGCCGCGCAGGCACCGGTACCGCAAGAGAGGGTCTCTCCTACCCCGCGTTCATGGACGCGCATCTGGACCTGGGCAACTCCGTCTTCTTCAATCAGCGGTTCGGATGGAACCACGAATTCCACGTTGGTGCCGTGGGCAGGAACGGGAGATACCTCTGGTGCCTGGAACAGGTCCAATGCTTCGAGCATTCGGGCATCGGGCAACGCCACAACGGTGTGCGGATTGCCCATGGTGATACTCAAGGCAGGCAGGGCCTGTTCCCAGCCACGCGGCTTGACCATGGAGTCCACGGATTTTTCGGCCGCGTCCTGCTCGAAGATCAGGCCCCAAGGACCCAGGTTCACTGCGTAGCCATCGACCAGGCGGGTAATTTCCTTGACCCCTGCACGGCTGCCGATCTGGAAGCTTTGCCCCACCTGGAGGCTCACCAGCCCCTCGGCAATCAAGTAGTGCGCGAAGGCACGCACGCCATTGCCGCACATTTCGGCGATGGAACCGTCGTTGTTCCGGTAATCCATGAACCAGTAGGCCTTGGGGTTCTCCAGGAACTGCTCTTCGTATCCCGGAACCTTGGAGGTTGGCACGGCACGGATGAGCCCGTCGCCGCCAATGCCGAATCGGCGATGGCACAGGGCCGCTACCTGTTCGGGGGTGATGTCGAGCTTTGCTTCAGGGTCTGCAACCAGTACGAAGTCGTTGCCGGTAGCGTGGCCCTTGGCAAAATGTTGTCCAGCCAGCTGTCCTAGTTCGGTGCGGTACATCTATGCTCCTAGAGTTTTCCTGCGTATGTTGGCTAGCCAATGATCTTCAGCGTTTTTTCCAGCAGTCCCGGTTCGATCGGGTTCAGCCAGTTGACCCGCTGGTCTGCATTGAACCAGGTGATCTGCCGTCGCGCGAACTTGCGCGTGGCGATGATCGTCTGGTCAATGGCTTCGGCTCGGGTGATCTGCCCATCCAAGTAGTCAATGTACTGCTGGTACCCGATGGCACGCGAAGCGGTCTTGCCTTCGCGTAATCCTTGTTCAAGAAGTCCTGCGACTTCTTCGGCTAATCCCATGGCATCCATCTTGTGCACGCGGGCTTCCAGGGCTTCGTGCAATGCATGCCGGTCATAGTTCAAACCGATCTGGATTGCCGGTGCGGCATACTCGCGTTGCGGCATGAAGGAGCTGAAGGCCCGCCCGGAAATCTCGTAGACTTCAAGGGCCCGGATCGCGCGGCGCAAATCCAGGTTGCGCCCAGCGGACACCGGGTCCACCTCGGCCAATCGGCGGCGCAGGGGTACGTCGCCTTCGGCCTCGACCTCAGCCTCCAGCCGTTTCCTGACCCCGGGATCTGTCGGCGGGAAATCGATGACGTCAAGTGCTGCGCGCACATACAGTCCAGAGCCGCCGACCATCACCGGAATCTTGCCGCGGGCCCGGATTCGGGCGAAGTGGTCGCGGGCTTGGGCTTGGAAGGCCGCGACGGACGCTTCCTCGGTGATGGCCATGGTGTCGAGCAAATGATGCTCGATGCCGCCACGTTCATCCACCGGCAGCTTCGCGGTGCCGATATCCATGCCGCGGTAGAACTGCAGGGCATCTGAATTGACGATTTCCCCGCCCAGTTCCCGGGCCAGGGCAATAGCCAAATCTGACTTGCCGGTGCCGGTGGGGCCGACGATGGCGATGACCGGCAGGTTCGAATTGGTCATGTACTTAGCTACGCACTTTCAAGGTTGGCATGCCCAAGCTCGTGCGGCCGATGGAACCGTTCGCAGCTGGGGAAGGTACCCCGCAGCTTTCGGCTTGGGCACGGCCCCAGGCATCCCCGGCACGCGAACAGCGCAGGGAGTACTGGTCAGCGGTGGGATCGGAAATCAGGTGGAATGATGCCACTTCGGTAATAGGCAGGGTGACCAGATCGCCTGGGCGCGGGGCTTGGGCTCCGTCAGGCACAGAGAAGTGCACCAGGCGCTGGTCCTGCGAGCGTCCGGACAGGCGCCGGGTTTCCCCGGACTTGCGTCCGGACTGCTCGGTGGCCATCACTTCTACGGTACGGCCCAGCTGCTTCGCATTCTCTTCCTTGGCAATGCGGTCCTGGAGCGCGGTCAGGCGCTCGTAGCGTTCCTGGACCACCGCCTTGGGCAGCTGGTCTTCCAGGTCGGCTGCCGGTGTTCCCGGCCGCTTGGAATACTGGAAGGTGAATGCCGAGGAGAATCGCGACGCTTCAACCACGTCGAGGGTGGCTTGGAAGTCCTCTTCGGTTTCGCCCGGGAAGCCAACGATGATGTCGGTGGTGATTGCGGCATGCGGGATGCGTTCGCGAACCTTTTCCAGGATGCCCAGGAATTTCTTGGACCGGTAGGAGCGGCGCATTTCCTTGAGCACCCTGTCCGAGCCGGACTGCAGCGGCATATGCAGCTGCGGCATCACGTTCGGGGTCTCGGCCATGGCATCGATGACGTCATCGGTGAAGGCCGCTGGGTGCGGGCTGGTGAAGCGCACGCGTTCGAGTCCTTCTATTTCGCCGCAAGCGCGCAGCAACTTGCCGAAGGCCAAGCGGTCTCCGAATTCCACGCCGTAGGAATTCACGTTCTGGCCCAGCAGGGTCACTTCGATGGCCCCATCATCGACCAGGGCCTGGATTTCGGCGAGGATCTCGCCCGGGCGGCGATCGCGCTCCTTGCCGCGCAAGGATGGGACGATGCAGAAGGTGCAGGTATTGTTGCAACCCACGGAAATGGAGACCCAGCCTGCGTACACGGATTCGCGTCGAGTCGGCAAGGTGGATGGGAAGACATCCAGTGATTCCAGGATCTCCAGTTGCGCCTCCTGGTTGTGGCGCGAGCGGGCCAGCAGCGTAGGCAACGAACCGATATTGTGCGTGCCGAACACCACGTCTACCCATGGGGCTTTCTTGACGATGGTGTCCCGGTCCTTCTGGGCAAGGCACCCGCCGACGGCAATTTGCATATTGGGGCGTTCGGCCTTCAGGTTCTTCAGCAGGCCCAGATGCCCATAGAGCTTGTTGTCTGCGTTCTCACGCACTGCGCAGGTATTGAAGACGACGACGTCGGCTGCTTCTTCGGCCAGCTCTTCGGATTTGCGGCTTAGGCCCGCATCTTCCAGGAGACCGGAGAGCCGCTCGGAATCGTGCACGTTCATTTGGCAGCCGAAGGTACGTACTTCATAGGTACGGGGTAGTTCTCCACTGCCGATGTTGCTCAAGGTATGTTGCTCAGTCACTCTTCAAGATTACCGAAGATTGGGTACTGCTGAAATACAGGTGACCATAGGACGCGCTCCTGCGTGCTGTTCGCAGCGCGTGCCCGCTAATCGCCGAATTCACCGCTTCCCTCGGAAGGGTTAGGATTGAATTAGACTATCAACTAGCCAATTCGGCCTATGAGAGAGATTTCCGTGGAAAACCATTCACCCCGCCCACAACCGGAACCCGAGAAATCCCGCCCATTGCGCTTGTCACGCGGCATGAAGGTCTTCCATATCTGGATGGCCGGAATATCCGCACTTTTCCTTTTCGCCATCCCGATCGCCATCGGCCTCCTCCCGCCGATGGACCACGAGACCGATGACCTGCTGTTCAATATCGGTGTTGGCTCGGTGCTTGCCGGGATCGCCGCCTTGATCCTGTGGGCATACCAGGGCATCGACGATTGGCTTGGACGCCGCAGCAAAGCACCTGCCCAGGATCCGAAGCGCAATCAGTAGCGGCTACCGAAGCGCTCTTCCCATTCTTCGCGCGCGACCTTGAAGGCCAAGCCGCCGTTGTAGCCTTTACGCCCCAGCATCCCTACTAGTCGGCGTAATGCCCTATCCCGATCTGCGCCCATGGATTCCGGGCGAAGTTTCGCGCGAACCAGTTCACGGGCCCGCTGCTCCTCGGCCTCATCATCAATTTGCTCAAGCGCTTCAGCGGCCAGTTCATCGTCTACGCCCTTGGTGCGCAGCTCGCGCTTGATCGCCCCACGGGCCAAACCGCGCGAGCGCGCGCGGGCAACTACCCACGACTTCGCAAAGCGTTCATCATCAACGAGATTGATCTCGGCATACCGGTCGATGACTTCATCAGCGATATCCTCAGGGCATTGGTTGTCAAGAAGCTTGTCCTTGAGCTGTTTCGCGGTCTTGTCGCTGGCTGTGAGCTGGCGCAGCAAAATGCCACGCGCCTTTTCCCGCCAGTGGTCATCGCTGAGCTCTTCGGGCTCCCCCGCTTCGCGCGCCGCTTTTCTCGCTTCGCGTGCTTCGCGGCGTTCCTGCTTCGAGGGTTTGGCCGGTGCGGGCGCGGCAACAATCTGTTCCATCGCCGCACGCAGCTCTTCAACACTGCCCGGTTTCCTGGATTCCTCCGGGAAGCTGGCAATGGTGCGGGAGGTGCTGCCCGCTGGCATGGCTGGGGTTGCGGCGCGCCGGGCGGCGCGTTCCCGCCTAGCTGATTCCTCAGCCGCTTGTGCTTCCACTTCTTCCGGGCTGGGTTTTGCCCAGTCCGGCATGTCCTCGGGATCCCCCTGGAACTCTTTGGAAACGGACGTAGCGTCCGACCCGGAATTCTTTCCGGGTCGGACGCTACGTCGCTGGAAGCCTGGGGCCACTACTTATCGCCCTCGACGACTCGCAGTTCGGTCTCGTCTTCTTCAACTTCTTCCTGTGGCAGAACGCCGAGCTTCTGCAAGATCTGGCGCTCGAGTTCGTCGGCCAGATCCGGGTTGTCGCGCAGGAAGCGGCGGGCGTTTTCCTTGCCCTGGCCCAGCTGGTCCCCGTCGTAGGTGAACCAGGCACCGGACTTCTTGACCAGGTTGTGCTCGACACCCATGTCGATGAGCGAACCTTCGCGGGAGATGCCGTGGCCGTACAGGATGTCGAATTCAGCCTGCTTGAAAGGAGGCGCCATCTTGTTCTTGACGACCTTGCAGCGGGTGCGGTTGCCGACCGCATTGGTGCCCTCTTTCAGGGTCTCAATGCGGCGGATGTCGATGCGGACCGAAGCGTAGAACTTCAGCGCCTTGCCGCCAGTGGTGGTTTCCGGGCTGCCGAAGAAGACGCCAATCTTTTCACGCAGCTGGTTAATGAAGATTGCGGTAGTCTTCGAGGCCGAGAGGCGGCCGGTGATCTTGCGCAGAGCCTGGGACATCAAGCGGGCCTGCAGGCCGACATGGCTGTCACCCATTTCGCCTTCGATTTCGGCACGTGGAACCAGTGCTGCCACGGAGTCGATGACGATGATATCCAGCGCGCCGGAGCCCACGAGCATATCCATGATTTCCAGAGCCTGCTCGCCGGTATCCGGCTGGGAGACCAGCAGTGCGTCGGTGTCGACGCCCAGCTTCTTGGCGTATTCCGGATCAAGCGCGTGCTCAGCATCGATGAATGCCGCAACGCCGCCGGCTTTCTGCGCGCTGGCGACTGCATGCAGGGCAACCGTGGTTTTACCCGAGGACTCAGGGCCGTAGATTTCCACCACGCGGCCGCGTGGCAGGCCGCCAATGCCAAGGGCGACATCCAAGGCAACCGAACCGGTAGGAATTACTTCAATAGGTGCACGGGTTTCATCGCCCAGGCGCATGACCGAGCCCTTGCCGTAGGCCTTGTCGATTTGGCCCAGGACAGCCTCTAGCGCCTTTTCCCGATCATTTTTTGCTGCCATGGTTCACCTTTGCTCTTGCAAGCCTGCTACGTACTTGCTCATGAATTTTGTCCTGCAATAGACAGTATGCTTGCCCACCGACACTTTGGACTCCGATAGCCCTCAAGTGTGGACAGTCTCAGTGCTTAAGTTCTTGGTGCAGTTTCCTGCGTTGCTTCTAGGATAACCCTATCCGAACAGGTGTTCGAAATTCAACACGGCATGTTCGAAGATCCAGTGCCGGGACTTTCGAACGGAGTCGCTACGATTCCTTCGGCTCGATATCCACGCCAAGCCAGCGTTCGGCCGGAATGTCTTGCGCCTTGCACAGGGCTTCCCAAATCTGCTTGGGCTTGATGCCCTTGTCCAGCGCCTGCGCGGCGGTAAGGCTGCCAAGTTCGGTAAGGGCCATGGAATCGGCTAGCACGTGGGAGTACCGCGCGCCGAACTCGTTTTCCATGTTGCGCCAGAAATCGCTGATTTTCACCTAATTATTCTCCCACGCATAGGCAAGGAGCCCACGCATTTCGCGCAGGCTCCTTGCACGGCTGCCGGCAGTCTCGATTACTGAGTAGCGGTAGCCCTAAAAAAATTTGGTTCTAGACCGAGGCCAATGGCTTGTTGCCACTCTTGGCCGCAAACTCGTCGGCCATATCCGTAGGGACGGTATCCGGGATAGCAATGCCCTCTGCCAGGGCAACGCGCTCGGATACTTCACGGAGCATCAGGGACAATGGGATTTCCAGCGCCACGCAGATCGAGGAGAGCAGCTCCGAAGAGGCCTCCTTCTGGCCACGCTCAACCTCGGACAGGTAGCCAAGGGAAACACGTGCGCTATGCGAAACCTCGCGAAGGGTACGTCCCTGGCGCTGACGGACGTCGCGCAGAACATCGCCGATTTCATGACGGAGTACTACCATTTTGTGCTCCTCCTTCTCGGGCTGGACCATATGGGCTTCTCCCATATCGCGCCAACGGACGACACCATTGACAGTTACGGGTTGCTTGACCATGAATTTAGCCTCTGCTCCTAGGTCCATCTCGAAGATCTGATCAAATACGGGGGCCATCCTTGCGGCCCTGCAATTCGTACAACGACAGGTCATACGATTTTGTTCCCGTACATTCACCCTAATCACTTAAATGCGACCTACGCCACATTTGCCGTGATTTTTGCGTAACATCTCGGGAAGAAGAGTATTTCGCGTCTTACTGTGAAGAAGCTTTATCCAAGATGGCAGCGAACTGGTGAAGTGCCGCCAGGGTGCTCTGCTCGCGGATCTGTGCCCGGTCTCCCACGAAGTGGTGGACTTCGGATCCCGAGTCAGCGCCCATGGCCCACCCAATATACACGGTTCCCACCGCCTTGCCATCGTGCGGGTCCGGTCCAGCGACCCCGGTTGCAGAAATCGCGGCGTCTGCACCGCAGGCACGCTGCGCCCCCACGGCCATCTGCCGGGCAACCTCGGGATCCACCGATCCCTTGGAGGCAAGCAGCGACTCATCGACGCCCAGCAGCGATGACTTCACCGCCGAGGAATAGCTGACAACTCCCCCGCGCAGCACCGCCGAGGCGCCGGGCACCTCGGCCAGGCGCGCGGCAATCATGCCAGCGGTCAACGATTCGGCCGTAGCCAGCTGCACATCGCCTTCAATGGCCTTGGCGATCACCTCGGGTGCCTGGGGCTTCATGGTGCCGGCCCTACTTCTGCTTCTTGGCCGCGGCTGCCAGCTGGCCGGCCTTGACCAGGTATTCCAGTCCGGTGACCACGGTGACGGCCAGGGTCAGCAGCATCAGGTACCACGCCACGGTGCCCAGCCAGTCAATGGTGTGGGTGTAGGGCAACAGGTACAGGCCGATCACGATGGCCTGCAACACGGTCTTGATCTTGCCGCCCATATTCGCGGCAATCACGCCGTAGCGGATGACCACCACGCGCAGCAAGGTGATGCCCCATTCGCGCACCAGGATCACGATGGTGACCCACCAAGGCAGCTCGGCCAGGATCGAGAAGCAAACCAGCGCCGAACCGGTGAGCAGCTTGTCGGCGATCGGGTCCGCGATCTTGCCGAAGTTGGTGACCAGCCCGCGGCTGCGCGCCAGGTCCCCGTCGAGCTTGTCGGTGTACATGGCCACCACGAAAAGTCCCAGCGCGACCCAGCGCCACAGGCCTTGCTCGCGGTTATCGGCCATCAGGGCCCAGACGAAGAAAGGCACCATGATGATGCGGATGGTAGTGAGCACGTTGGCGATATTCAGCGTCGGTACCGGTGGCTGGGCACTGCGGCCAGCTTGCTCGCTCATGGGTTTCAGTTTCTTCCTGTCAGGTCCCAGGCGTCTTCGCCAGGTTCGTCGGAGCCATCGAAGTAGTCGACGGCTTGCGGGCGATCTTCCAGATCCTTGGCAACCAGGTCCTCGGCATAGTCGGTGACCGGCTCGGCGTGGTTCACGTTGGCTTCGGCCACCAGCGCGGCCTCGGTGGCCGACGGGGTGCTGGTCGCCGGGTCATCGCCGCGCATCGCGGCCAGGACCATGGGCAGGTCATCGGGCTGGATCAGCACATCGCGGGCCTTGGAGCCCTCGGAAGGGCCGACAACGCCCCGCGATTCCATCAGGTCCATCAGGCGTCCGGCCTTGGCGAAGCCCACGCGCAGCTTGCGCTGCAGCATCGAGGTGGAGCCGAACTGGCTGGTGACCACGAGCTCGGTAGCCTGCAGCAGCAGATCCAGATCGTCTCCGATGTCCTCATCGATCTGCCTCTTCTTCTCGGCAGCCGGGATCACGTCTTCCCGGTACTCGGGCTTCAGCTGGCTCTTGACGTGCTCGACCACGCGGTGGATTTCGGATTCGGTCACCCAGGCGCCCTGCACGCGCATCGGCTTGGAGGTGCCCATCGGCAGGAACAGGGCGTCGCCCTGGCCCAGCAGCTTCTCGGCCCCGGGCTGGTCCAGGACCACACGGGAGTCGGTGACCGAGGAGGTCGCGAAGGCCATGCGCGAGGGCACGTTGGCCTTGATCAAGCCGGTGACCACATCCACCGAGGGGCGCTGGGTGGCCAGCACCAAGTGGATGCCGGCGGCACGCGCCAGCTGGGTGATGCGCACGATGGACTCTTCGACATCGCGTGGGGCGACCATCATCAAGTCGGCGAGCTCATCGACGATCACCAGCAGGTACGGGTAGGGCTTGAGCACGCGCTTGGAACCCTCCGGAGGGTGCACCTTGCCGGCCTTGACCGCCTTGTTGAAGTCGTCGATGTGCTTGAAACCGAAGTTGGCCAGATCGTCGTAGCGGGTGTCCATTTCGCGGACCACCCAGCCCAGTGCCTCGGCGGCCTTCTTCGGGTTGGTGATGATCGGGGTGATCAGGTGCGGCACGCCTTCGTAGGCGGTCAGCTCCACGCGCTTGGGGTCGACCATGACCATGCGCACCTCGTCCGGGGTGGAGCGCATCAGGATCGAGGTGATCATCGAGTTCACGAACGAGGACTTGCCCGCGCCGGTGGCGCCTGCCACCAGCAGGTGCGGCATCTTGGCCAGGTTGGCCACGACGAAGCCGCCTTCCACGTCCTTGCCCACGCCCATCACCATCGGGTGCTCGGTCTTGCGGGCATTGGAGCTGCGCAGCACATCGCCCAGCGCCACGACTTCCTTGTCGGTGTTCGGGATCTCGATGCCGATGGCTGACTTGCCCGGAATCGGCGAGAGGATGCGCACATCCGAGGAAGCCACCGCATAGGAGATGTTCTTGGACAGCGCGGTGACCTTCTCCACCTTGGTGCCCGGAGCCAGCTCGATCTCGTAGCGGGTCACCGTGGGCCCGCGGGAGAACCCGGTGACCTTCGCGTCGACCTTGAACTGCTGCAGGGTGTTGGTCAGCGCATCGACCACCACCTGGTTGGCCTCGGAGGCTTCCTTGGCCGGCGGGCCGGCAGGAAGGTAGTGCTCCTCGGGCAGGGTGTAGGTGACATCCCCGGACAGCTGCAGCTGCTCGCTGCGCGCGGGGATCGGCGCCTGCGGGGATGCGGCGAGCCCGGCGGCGCGCGAGGAGACCTGGCCCATCGCGGAGGTGGTGGCCTCGGGCTCGGCCTTCAGCCCGATATTGGCCATGATCTCGGCCATCTCGGATTCGGCCTTGGTCGGGCGCTTGACCCCGGGCGGAGGACCGGAGGGCTTCGGGATGGCCACCGTGGCGGTGTCTTCCTGGGCCGGGGCGGCGGCGGACTCGAAGTCCGGGCGGGCGATGGCCTGGGTGGCGGCCTCGTCGGCGTCGAAGATCTTGCCGGAGTTGCGGTTGACGGCAGGCATCGCGCCAGTGGACTGCTCGGCAGGATCATCCTGGCCGATGACCGCCTTGTCGTAGGCGACATCGCCGGGGCGTTCAGCGTGCTCGCCGCCGTCCACGTCGTAGACCTCGGTGACCTTGCGGGCGGCCGCGGCCCGGCGTTCGAAGAAGCCGGGCTTCTTCTTCCTGGCAGCGGGGGCCGGAGCCTCGTCCTGCGGGTAGAGGTAGGACTGGTCATGGTCCTCGCCGGCTGGATCAAGTTCCACTGCGGCCGTGGGGCGGGCGGCACGGGGTGCGTCCGGGTCCTGGCCGAGCAGGCGGTTGTAGCCCGAACGCACGCGCGAAGGGATCTGCGTAAATGGCGTGGCGGTGACGATCAGGATGGACATGACCACCAGGAAGATGAACACGGCCATGGCGCCCGGGACCGAGATCAGCAGGCCCAGCGGGGTGCCCAGGATGGAACCGGCCATGCCGCCGGCATTCCAGAGGGCCTGGAAATCGTCGGAGACCGCTGGCGAGCCGTTGGCCAGCGAGGCGATGGACGAGCCGGAGAGCGTCATGATCAGCAGGCCGATGCCGATGCGGTTGTTCGCGGTGACCGCCTCCGGGTAGCGGAAGAGCCGGAAGGCGCCGATGAACAAGATCACCGGCAGCAGCACGGCCATGAAGCCCAGGGTGCCGCCGGCGACCGCGTGCACGCCGGTACCGAACCAGCCCGCATCGCGCAGGCCCCACCATTCGATGATCGCGACGATCATCGAGATCAGCGCGAGGAACAGTCCGGTGCCGTCGCGGCGCAGCTCGTAGTCAGGCTTGACGGTTCCGCCGATGCGGCGGAATGCGCCGCCGAAGATCCGGGCAATGCCCATCCACACGCTGCGTATTGCGCGCAGCGGCAGGGCGAGTTCCGCATCCGGGTTCTCGGGCGTTTTCTTGGAGGACGAGGAGCCAGGCGCCTTGGGTTTGCGCGCCGCGGTCTTCTTCGTCCCCTGAGACTGGGTACGTGGGGCCATACTCCAAGGGTATCGCCCCCGGCTGGATGCGCCCCGAATTTACACGTCTGCACGGGGTGCGCCAGCAGCTAGATAATCGTCACGTGGCGCCCGGGAACTATTGCGAGTACTCGATCACCAAGGTGTAGCGGCCATTGCCTTCCAGGCAGGCGTGGCTGCCGACTTCGTACCCGGACGCCTTGAAGGCATCCACCGTGGCGGTTTCCATCATGGCGCAGGTACCGGAGCTTGAGACCTCTTGGGTGTAGGTCGTGCCGCTGGCGTGGGCCCCCGGGATTCCGGCCAGCCCCACCGCCCCGGCCAGCATTCCTGCCGCCGCGCCTGCGGCGAGATGGCTCTTGAACTTCATTTCCACTCCTGGTCTGCTTTCGTGCCGGGCGCTTGGGCCAAGCGCCCGCTTCCCAAGGTGCCACAGCACGGCCCTGCACTGCCAGCGGCGTCCAGCCAAGATCCAGCCAGCGCCTGGCTGCGCAGCCCGAATGGACTCAGCCGCGGGCCGCGCAGCGGTTGAGCCCAGCCCGGATGGCGAATCCTGTGGCGAAGCACACCGCCAGCAGCCCCAGGGCTGTGCCCAGGAACGGGGCCGGATCGATTTCGCCCCAGCCCAGCGCGGCCACTGCCGACGCCGGAAGCAGTGCAGCGATGCCCGCGCCGATCCCAGCAGCGGCCGATTGCCTGGCTGCTGAGACCGGATGGTTCCCCATGGCCTGGATTTCAATGGCCGCATACGCACCGCTGCAGCAGATCAGGCCCACCACCACTCCTGCGAGCGCGCCGTAGGCCAAGGGCAGGCCGAGATCACCCAGGCCGCTGCCATAGCCGTCCCCGCGGATCGGCCAGAACATCCAGAGCACCGCCAGCGCACCGAGCGCCATGCCCACCCCTGCAGCGATCGCGAACATGCTTCGGGTCATCGAGGCCACGGTCCTTGAAGTTTTCCCATTCATGGCTACAGCCTAGGACGACTAGGCAATATTTGCTACTGCCAGCGGGTTCAGCTGCCAGGTGGCCTCGGTTCGCTGCCGGGAGGCCGGGCCGCCGCTAGGAGAAGTCCAGGCCGAGCAGGGCGTTCTCGGTCACCTCGGGAAGTGCAGGGTGGATCCAGTACTGCTTGGCGGCCACCTCGCGCACATCCAGCCCGAAGGCCATCACCGTAATCATCTGCTGGATCAGCGTTGACGCCTGCGGTCCCATGTAGTGCGCGCCCAGCAGCTTGCCGGTTTCCCGGTCAGCGATGAGCTTGGCGATACCGGTGCTGTCTTCCATGGCCCAGCCGTAGGCCACATCCCCGTACTTCTGCACCTTGGCGGTAATGTCATGGCCTGCCTCGCGGGCTTCGTCCTCGGTCATGCCGACGTAGGCGATCTGCGGGTGGGTGAAGACCGCCGCTGGCACGTGCTCATGGGGCATCTGCTTCATGTCCTGTGGGTTCAGCAAGTTATGGCGTACCGCGCGCATTTCCGCGTTGGCCACATGCTTGAGCAGGAAGGGCGAGGAAATATCGCCCAGCGCCCAGATGCCCTCGGCAGATGTCGAACGGCCGTACTCATCCACGCTGACCCGGCCGTCCTCGGAGTCGATGCCGGCACGGTCCAGATCCAGCTGGTCGCCGTTGGGGATGCGCCCCGTGGCCACAAGCAGCACCTCCGCACTGGCGGTGGAACCGTCATCCAGGGTCAGCTTCACCCCGTCGGGCTCTTGCACGGCGCTGACCATGCTCCTGCCCTGGCGCACGTCATAGCGTTCTGCGGCCATCTGGTTGAATGGACCGCGCAGATCGGCATCCAGCTGGCGCATGAGCTCGGAACGGGCCAGGATGGTGACCTTGGTGCCCAGTGCCTCGAAGACGTGGGCGAACTCCATGGCAATGTAGCCGCCACCGATGATCACGATGGACTTGGGCTGGCGGGCCAAGCGCATGATGTCCTCGTTGGTGTGGAAGGCTACGCCGGAATCGATGATTTCCTGCGGAATAAACGGGCGCGACCCGGCGGCCAGGACAATCTGGTCCGCGCTGATGGTCCTGGCTTCTGTTCCCTGCCCGGTACGCAGCGTGCGCTCGCCGACAAACCGCGCGTGCTGGTCGTAGACATCGATATTCGGCGTCTGCGCGCCACGGCGGTAGTCCTCGCCGCCCTGGGCAATGGGATCGATGCGCTTGCCGAAGACCCGGCTGACGATGCCTGGCCAGTCCACCGAATTGACCTGCGCCTCGATTCCCAGCCGTGCCGCTTGCCTGGTTTCCAAAGCCACGTCTGCGGCGTAGACATACATCTTGGTCGGGATGCAGCCGACGTTCAGGCAGGTACCGCCGAAAGCGCCCTTCTCGATGATGGCAATGGATTTTCCATCGAATTCTGGACCGGGGATGGAGTTGCCCGAACCGGTGCCGAGGATGATCAGATCGTAGTGCTTATCAGCCTCGAATGCGGCGGAATTCGTCATGGCAGGGATACCTTTCACGGTCAATGCTGGGGCCCGGCAGGCAGGCGCTTGGCCAATGCTTGCCTACCGGGCAGGCTATCATCCGGGCACTGGAGTGCCACTATGTTGCACCTTGGGCTCATCGGCCAGGCTGAAGACCAGTTGCACGATGCCGTTGACCAGCACCTGCTCCGCGTGGACCCCGTAGACCTGCAGCAGAAGCCCAGGGTCCAGCACCTCCTGGGGCGTGCCCGCAGCGATGACCCCGCCGTTGGCCAGCATGACCAGCTTGCTGCAGTAGCGGGCGGCCAGATTCAAATCGTGCAGCACCACCACCGTGGTGGTTCCCAGTTCCCCGACCATGCGCAGCAGCTCATGCTGGTAGCGGATATCCAGGTGGTTGGTGGGTTCGTCCAGAAGCAGGTGCTCGGCCTGCTGGGCCAGTGTCCGGGCAACCAGCACGCGCTGCTTCTCGCCGCCGGACAGGGTCGAGTAGCGGCGGTCGGCCAAATGCCGGGCGCCGACCCGGGACAGTGCCGAAGCAACCGCCTGGTGGTCCTCGCGGGCAAAGGCGGCCAGCGCCTTGCGGTGCGCAACCCTGCCCAGGAGCACCATTTCGGCGACACTGACCGGCAGTTCGCTCGGCGTTTCCTGGGCCACGACGGCAATCCTGCGGGCCAGTTCGTTGCCGCGCAGTCCGCTGACCGGGCGCTCGTCCACGAGCACCAGCCCTGCCGTGGGCCGCAGCGCCGCATAGAGCGTGCGCAGCAGGGTGGACTTGCCGCTGCCGTTGGGGCCGATCAGCCCCACCACTTCCCCGGGGCCTGCCTGCAGCCCCGCCGATTCAATGACCAGCTTTCCGCCATAGCCCACCGAAATATCTGTAGCAGTAATCATGGTTCTTGCCTTCTTCCAGGTCCTTGGTTCCTATTGGGCCGCATTGAGCTTGCGAACCAGCGCGAACAGCAGCGGGGCGCCGAGCAATGCGGTGACGATTCCCAGCGGCAATTCCTGCGGTGCCATGGCCGTCCGGGCCAGCACATCGGCCCAGACCAGGAAGATCGCGCCGAGCAGGGCGGCTACCGGAATCAGGGTGCGGTGCGTGGCACCGACGCACAGCCGGGCTACGTGCGGAATCACCAGCCCGACGAATCCGATGCCGCCGGAGGACGCGACCAGCGCGCCCACGCACACCGCGGTCACCACCATGACGGCCGCACGCAGCTTCGCCGGAGATATTCCCAGCGCTTGCGCGGTGCCATCGCCGATGGCCAGCGCGTCCAGCGGCCGCGACCAATAGGCCAGCAGCGTGGCGGTCCCGAGCACCACGATCCAGGTGATCATTGCCGATTGCCCGGTCGCCTGCGCCAGTGAACCCAGCGTCCAGAAAAGCACCGAACGGCCCGCATTGGGATCATCCGAAGCGAAGATCAGCAGCGAGGTGAGCGCGTGCAGCACATAGCCCACGGACACCCCGGCCAGCACCAGCCGGGTGGACGTCATCTCCGAACCGACCCGCGCCAGCAGGTAGACGAAGATCCCGGCGGCCAGCGCACCGGCAAAGGCGCTGGTGGCCAGCGAGGCCGTGCCGATGCCGGCCGTGGCGCCGAAGAGGATCGCGGCCGCCGAGAGCGTGGAGGCCCCGGAGGTCACGCCCAGCAGGTAGGGCTCGGCCAGGATGTTGCGGGTCAGCGCCTGCAGCGCCACCCCGGCCAGGGCCAGCCCGGCCCCAACGGCGGCACCCAGCAGCACCCGCGGCACGCGCAGCAGCAGGACGATGGACTGGTCCGAGGCGCTGAATGCACCAGGTGCGGGCATCCCGGAAAGGTGCGCCTTGAGGATCTGCAGCACGGTGCCCGGCTCGATGGACACCGGGCCGAGCCCTACGGCCACCGGCAAGGTGGCCACGAGTACAGCCAGCAGCCCGGCGATCCACAGCCAGGTGTGCCGGGCCCGCCGGTCATGGTCCAGGTCATCGCCGGCGCAGGCCAGCGGTTCCCGGGGTTCTCGCACGATAGGTTCCAACGGGGTCATGGCTGCCTTTCGGGGGTTTCGCCAATGGAATCGGTGCGCAGGCCCAGTGCGGCACCCAGCGCAATCAGGGTCAATGCGCCAAGCACGGCAGCGGCGGCCAGGTATCCGGCGGCGGCCAGCGCCGCTCCGGAGGCTGCTGTGCCCAGGAACAGGCCCAGGGACATGCCAGCCGCGTTCAGGCTCAGCGCGGTGCCGCGCACCTGCGTGCAACGGCTCACCAGCAGGCTCATCACGGCGGCCGCGACCACCGCGTGGCTAGCCGAAAGCAGCGCCGTGCCGGCCACCGCCAGCGGCAGCACCGGTGAGAGGTAGACGCCGAACAGCGCCACCAGCGAAATGCCCAGGCTGAAAACCATCACCGCACGGGTGCGCCGCTGCGAATCCCCGGCGTTGAGCATCCGCCCGGCCAGCAGGTGCCCCAGGAAGAAGGCCCCGCCGCTGACCGACCAGATGAACGCGAACCAGCTGGCGGTCAGCGCGAACTTCTCCGCGTACAGCGGGGCAAGGAAGGCCAGGTGCCCCATGAAGGCGCCGGCGCGGCCGAAGGAGACCAGCAGCAGCGCCAGGGCTCCGGGCACGCCAGCCAGGGTGCGGAAGGCAGCCAGGTAGCCCAGCCGGGCTGGAGCCGGAGCCGGGTCTGCGGCGCAGTGCCCGGCACCGCGGCGGCCGTAGCGCAGCATCGCCGGGATCAGGGCGATGCTGATGGCGGCGATGGCGACCAGGTTTCCCTGCCAGCCCCAGAACATCGCCGGCAGCACCAGCAGCGGCGCGCCGATCGTGGAGGCCAGGGTCTGGGCCGTCATCACCAAGGTGGCTGCCCGGCCCGCGGCCGGGGTGGTGCCGAAGCGGTCCGCGGCCGCGGTGGACAGCGCCGGGTAGAGCAGCGCGTTGGACACCCCGGTGGCCAGGCAGAAAACTGCCAGTGCCGCCAGGCCCGAGAAGGTCCCCGCGATGGCGGCGGCGCCCATCAGCCCCAGCGCCGCGGCGGCCACGGTGCCCGGGGCGATGCGCCCGATCAGCGGGGCCAGCGCAACCCCGGCGAGCACCGCGCCGACGCCGGCCAGCCCGCGCAGGGTGCCGGTTTCGGCATAGCCGGCCCCGGCCCAGTCGGCGATGGGCACCAGGAAGGTGCTCAGCACCGTGAAGGGCAAAAGGCCCAGCGCCGAGGCCAGCAGCGCCGGCCAGATCTCGGCGATGATGCGCCGTTCGCTGGGCAGCTGCTGCGCTGTTTCGACTTCTGGCTGGCTCATGCCGCACTCCCGATTCCGGCGCTGATCATGGCCAGGTCCTCGGCGAAATCCTGCACCGCGAAGGCCGGCGAGCAGCCCTGGCCCTCCCGGGCCGAGGCCGCTTGCACCAGGGCGTCTTCGTAGGCGGCGAGCAGCGCGTCGATCATCGGGCAGGCCACGGCCAGTTCCCGGGCCAGACCGGCGATGATCCTGGTGCGGTAGTAGTCTTCCTTGGGCATCCGCGGCACATCCCACTGGCCCTGGTCATCGCGGAAGACCGGGCGGAAGGCGATGGCCGAGAAGTCGAAGTAGCGGCCCTGCGCGTCGGGCTGCGAGAAGGGGTCGATGAGCAGCGAGGCGTAGCGCACGTAGAGCAGGTACTCCTGCTCGATGGCCGGCAGCTGCTCGAAGCTGGCCGCTTTCCCCGGGTCGATGCTCTGGGGGTGCACCGGATACCCGTCATCGAGCATGAAGGCCAGCAGGTTGACCGGCTGGCCGCCCAGTGCGGCGGTGATGGCCGACAGTTCCCGCCAGGCCTCGGCCATGGAGTGGATCAGCGCCGGGGTGACCGGGCCTTCGGGATAGAGCTTGTAGACGTACTGGACGGGCGGGGCGGGGGCGAAGACCGCGCGCAGCGCCAGCTCGTTGAAGAACAGGGCCGGATGCACGTACAGCGACATGTTCCGCGCCTCGGCTTCAACCGGCGATCCCGCCAGCTGCACTTCGGTGCCGGCCGCGGCATGCACCGCACGCAGCCGCTGCAGCGCGGGCGTGGCCCCGCCAGTGGAGCCGGCGTAGATGCGGGCCTTGGCGCCGGCGGTCAGCACCAGCGCTCCGCCGGTCCCCTCCACCTGCCGGGTGTCCCCCAGATAGCTGGAGAAGCTGATGATTTCCGGGTCGACGCCGCTGCGGCGGGCGAATTCGCGCACCAGTGCCGCCGAGCCCAGCGTGGGCGAGAGCAGCACGATCCGCGCCAGCGATGCGAGCACCCCCGGTGGCAGTTCGCGCAGCACCGGCAGGTAGGCGTCGGCGGTGGCCGCCAGTACCAGGGTGTCCCAGCCGCCGCGCACCTGCTGGTAGCCGCGGTAGCGGTGCTCGATGCGCACCTGCCCGGCCAGTGCGGCATGGGAGGGGTTTTGCACCTGGACGCGGGCGGTGCCGGCGTTGGCCTCCAGCGCGTCGAAGAAGGCGGCGCAGCGCTGCGAGGCGCGCCCGGCAATGCCCAGTTCCCCGGGCAGCGCCCCGAGCAGCACGGCGCTTTGCACCGCAACCGGTCCGGTTCCGGCAATGAGGATATTTCCCAGTTCATCCATGGGCTAATTGCTTTCCGTTCTCGTGCGCGCCTTGGTGTACAGCGCGATGTCGAAGACCTGCCCGGGCTGGCGGATCGTTCCGTCCAGCTGCCACCGCCGGGGGTCCACTGGTTGCATCGGGTAGTTGAACAGCGACTTCAGCCCGTCGCCGAAGCGCATCGCGACCACCACGTCCTGCCGGGTGCGCGCGTGCAGCTGGTGCAGCAGCTCGTATTTCACGGCCACCGTGGAGCTGAAGACGATGTGCGTGGCCTGCGGCAGGAAGTCCAGCTGGTGGATTTGATCGCCCTGCAGGCCGATGTCCAGGCCCTGCCCCAACTGCGCCACGACCCGGCGGCCCAGCTCCAGCGCTTCGGGATCGATGTCGATCCCCACGGCGCTGGCCCCGGTGCGCGAGGCCAGGTTCAGCAGGGTCATCGGGAAGGAACCCGAACCGACCAGCAGCACCTTGGAGCTGGAGTCCGGGGCGACGGCGCCGAATTCCCCGGCGATGCACGATTCGATGTTGGCGAAGTAGCCCTCGGCTCCGCTGCGGCCTTCGAGCAGGCGCAGCGCCCGGTACTTCTCGATGACTGCGACGCAGCGCGCCGATTCGGTGCGCAGCGCCGCCACCAGCGCCGTGCCCTGGTCGGTGGCGGCCATCTGGACATAGCCCGGTTCATTGGCCGGGTCGGTGACCAGCTGCGCATAGCCGGCCAGCAGCTCTTCGAGCGCCGCCGCGTGCCGCGTCGATCCGTCATAGTCTCGGGCGGCTTCGGCGAACCGTCCGAGGTAGCCGTGCAGCACGCCGGCCAGGCCGGCGGCGGCCTGAGGGGCCAGTGGTGTTTCAGTCATGGATATATGCAGTCCCTTCGGCCACGATGCTTACTTCGGTGCTGATCTGCAGCGCGGTGGCCTTGGCGCGGCTGCCATCGGCGTGCACCTGCACGGTGCCTCCGGGCTGTTTCACGCTGGCATTGACCGGAGCGCCGGCTTTCGCTGCCAGGAAGGCGCCCAGCGCGGCGCTTCCCGAGCCGCAGCTGCCCTCCCAGATGAGGCTGCCCAGTGCCGGGACGCTGACCAGCGGGGCCAGCTGCCCGCGGTCCGGATCGTAGAGCATGATGCCCACGACGGACACCGCTTCGCTGGCGCCCAGATCCAGGGCCAGCTGCTGCGCACGCCCGCGCAGCTGGGGATCCGAGCCGTCGCATTCGGCGACCAGATGCACCGCATCGGCGTAGCGCACCAGCCCGGCGCCGGCGACGCCCGGGAACGGGTACGGGTCGATGCGCAGCGGCCAGGGCATTTTCAGCTGGCAGCGGTAGACGGCACCGTCCGGCTCGACCCGGCAGCCTAGCAGCTGCGCGGCGCCGGAGGCTTCGATCAGCAGCTCAAGCGGGCCGCTGCGGGCGCGGCGCGCGGCCTGCAGCGCGGCCAGCGACAACGCGGCATTGGCGCAGAATTCGCCACCGGCCATGCGCAGCCGGGCCTGGGCCCGGGGCGAGCTGGGAGGCAGGATGAACCCGACTTGCTCGGCGTGCACATGTTCGGCGCGCAGCAGCCGGTCAGCGATGCTGCGGTAGTGCGCCGCCGGGTGCCGGCTGGTCACCAGCACGGTGGTATTCGATGCCGGACTGAGCTTGACGAATTCCACGGGGGTGGCGCCCCGGACCAGGCCGCGGTTGGGGCCGCGTCCGTGCCCCGGGCGGGCCACGCGGCGCGATGAGGCCGCTTGCCGGCGCAGCGCCGCTGGCTGGCTCATCAACGGGCCAGCCGGTCGGCGATCAGCTCGACCCCGTCCACTGCCAGCGGACCGGGCGAGGAATAGTAGTAGTTCAGCGGCACGATGGCGCTGTCCTGCTCGATGGCGGGCAATCCGGCCAATTCGGGGCGGTCGCGCAGCGCCTCGATGACCTGCTGGTCGGTTTCCAAGTTCGAGGAGCCTGTCGGCAGGTACATGGCGAAGACCTTGTCGGCGCCGCTGTTCACGAGTTCTTCGGTGGAGGGCTCGAAGTAGCGCTTGGGCACGTCGTTGAAGACGTTCTGAAGGCCAAGCAGTTCCATCTGCTCGGCAACCAGCGATTCATGGCCGTAGGATCCCAAGGTGCCTGCGGTGGGCACGTACAGCGGCATCCCGCGCTGCTGGCTTTCCTGCTTGACGCTGCGCGCGGCTTGCTCGACGCGTGCTCGCATCTGCTGCACGGAGTCTTCGGCCGCCTGCTCGGTGCCGAAGAGCTGGCCGTAGGACTGGACATCCTTGTAGATCTGGTCGAAGCCGCTGAGCCCGCCGGTGGATCGGTCCTCGAATCCGGCGCAATATCCGCTGACGGTCAGCATCTTCACTCCGGCGCTTTCCAGGCGTTCAGCCAACGAGTCGAGATCGATTCCAGCAGCGATATCGGTGCCGATCACCACGTCTGCTCCCGAGTCCAGGATCATTTCGTAGGAGACATCATGCGAGTCCTCGGTAATCCGCTCCGCGTTGCGCACTGCCGCCATGGTTTCTTCGTCGAAAGGCACCTGCCAGCTGCCTGCGTAGTGCGTGAGCTTGTCTCCCGCTCCAGCGGCGGCCAGCAGGGCCGGGGCTTCCGACCCGACTGCAAGAACGCTGTCCGGCGCCTTGTCGAAGACGACCTGCCTTCCGCAACTGTCCAGGGAAATGCTCTTGGCGCCGGTGCCCTGCGGTGCACCGCTGGCAGATCCGGCTGGCACGCCGCATCCGGTGGCCAGGGCCAGGATGGCAACCGGCACGGCCAACTTCCAGGGATTGAGTTTTTTCATCTATCAGTGCTCCATTCATGGCGGGCAGGCCTCGGCCGCCGAGATCCGGCGAGCTCCTCTGCCAACAGAGCTAAACACTAATGAGAATCATTATCAATTGTCAAAACGAGCAAGCCACGGAATACCCACTCAGCCAAGCCGCTGCCGTTTCCGGACAAGGAAAAGCAGCCGCACTGCCCGTCATTGCGTGGGCGGTGCGGCTGCTGTGAAGCTATATTCTCGTGCTGGGTTGCCGGGCTACAGCCCCTCGGACGTCAGCCATGCCGAAGCGATGTCGGCGGCAGACTTCTTGTCCACGGTGCTCTGCACGTTGAGGTCCACCAGAACCTGCGCTGTCAGTTTTTCGCTGACCGGATTCAGGACTTCTGCCAATTCCCCGGATTGATCAGCGGCCACCAATGGCACCACATTCGATGCCAGGAATAGCGACTTCGGGTCTTCAAGGACTACCAAGTCCTCCGTCTGGATCCGCGGATCCGCGGTAAAGACGTTGGCGACATTCACCGTGCCAGCGGCCAGGTCTTCAACGGTCGTGTCGCCAGTTGCCGAGAATTCGGCCTTGACGCCATATGCGCTCTCCAAGCCCTTGGGTCCATAGGGGCGTTGCGCCAATTCAGGCGGGCCGCCCACGGTCAAGGGTTCGGAAATGCCGGCCAAATCCTCGATGCTCGCAAGCTTATTGGCTTCAGCGAATTCCTTGGTCACCGTGTAGGAGTCCTGATCCGAAGCTGGCGCGGCTTCGAGCACGGCCAGCGAATCCGGCAAGGATTCCTTCAGCTCGCTGTACACCTCATCGGCGGAGCGTGCTTCGGTGTCTTCCTTGTAGAACTGCAGCAGGTTGCCGGTGTATTCAGGGAAGACATCAATACTGCCGTCTTCCAGCTGGGGCATGTAGGCATCGCGCTGCCCGATGCTGAATTTCCGTTCCACTTCCATGCCGGCTCCCTCGAGCGCCTGGGCATAGATCTCAGCAACGATTTCATTGGAATAGTAGGCCTGCGAACCGACAACGATCGCTTCCCCACCCTCCCGGGTGGCATCGCTTTCGGTGGCTAACGGATCCGCACCGGAGCATCCAGCGAGTGCGAGGCTTCCGGCCAGCACGAGAGCACTCGTGGACAATATCTTCTTGGTTCTCATGACATTTCCCTTTCGCGGGTGATTGAGTCATCGGTATCTTGGTAAGTTTTCTTCTTCTTCGAGGGCACGCCCAGCCCGTGGGGTACAGCCGCTTTCTGGGCGATGGCAAATGCCAAATCCAGCACCAAGGCCAGCGCGGCAACCATCAAGGCGCCGCCCAGGACCATGTCGAAGCGCCGCAGGTTCAGACCGGTGATGATGGGCAATCCCAGGCCGCCGAGATTCACGTAGGCGGCAACAGTAACGGTGGCGACCACTTGAAGCACTGCGGAGCGGATCCCGCCTACGAGCAGCGCAAGTCCCAGCGGGATCTCGACTTTGACGAGGATCTGCCATTCGGTCATCCCCATGGCCCGGGCAGCATCGATGGTCTTGCGGTCAATTGCTTCGAAGCCGGTATAGGCTCCGGCCAGCAATGATGGAATTGCCAGCACGACGAAGGTCAGCATGGCCGCTTCTGGCTTATGCAGTACCCCCAGAAGCAGCACCAGCAGAATCAGCAGGCCGAAGGATGGCACCGCACGCGCAACGCCGGCCAGCCCGACGGCCAATTCCCTTCCTTTCCCCGTGTGCCCAATGGCCCATCCGGCAGGGATGGCAATCGCGCTAGCAATCAGCACAGCAGCCACGGTGAACAGCAAGTGCTGCCCCAGCAAGCTAGCCAGTCCCCCATCGCCCTGCCACTGCTCGGGAGCGAAGATCCACGCCAGCGCATCGGAAATCAGATTCATGAGGACACCTTCTGCGTGGATGGCTGCGCTGCAGTTCGTTTTTGCCTGGTGCTCGTTGCAGCCCAAGGCATCAGCCAACGGCCGGCCAGGAGCAACAACAGGTCAACGAGCAACGCGATCGCTGCCACCGCGATGATCCCCGCCAGGACTTCTTCAATGATGCGACGCTGCAGACCGTTGGTGAACAGGTAGCCCAAGTTGGTTACCCCGACCAGGATGCCGACGGTTGCCAGCGAGATGGTGCTGACCGCTGTCACTCGCAGACCAGCCAGAACTACGGGACCGGCCAAGGGAAGGTCGACAGCGAAGAAGCGGCGTGCCGATCCGTAGCCCATGGCAGTTGCGGCCGACCTGGTTGCCGGGTCCACCGAGTTCAGCCCATCGACCACGCTGCGCACCATGATCGCTATCGCGTAGATCGCCAAGGCGAGAATGAGATTGGCTTCGCTGATCGCGCTCATCCCGGTGAGTACGGGCAGGATCATCAGCAGAGCCAGCGAAGGGATCGTGTAGAGCAATCCGGTGATGCTCACGACCGGTCCGCGCACCAGTTTGTAGCGCCAGGCCACCCAACCCAGCGGAATCGACAGAATGAATCCGAGAATGATTGCTATCAGGGACTGGCGCAGGTGCTCCAGCGATAGCGAACCAATGAGTCCGAGATTTTCCAGGACCCAGTTCACTGGACTGACCCATCCTCGACGAGCTTGCCTTGAGTCCGGCCTTGCGCATCAACCAGGACGGTTCCGTGCTCGGTCTGCTTCAAGCTCAGCGCCCGTGCCCCACGCTGCGCGCCAATGAAGGAGGCGACAAAATCATTGGCCGGATTTTCAATGATCTCACTCGGGCTGCCGACCTGGAGCTTCTGTGCGCCCGCCGCCAGAATTACCACCTGGTCCCCCAGGAGGAAGGCTTCATCAATATCGTGGGTGACAAAAACAATGGTCTTATCGAGTTCTCTTTGGAGACGAATCAATTCTTCTTGCAGCTCGGCGCGAACGATAGGGTCCACGGCGCCGAAGGGCTCGTCCATGAGCAGGATGTTCGGATCGGCGGCCAGCCCGCGTGCCACGCCAACGCGTTGCTGCTGGCCTCCAGAGAGCTGATGCGGATACCTGTCGGCCATGGAGCCGGCAAGCCCAACCGTGCCCATCAGTTCCAAGGCACGCGCTCGTGATGCCTTGCTCGTTTCACCCATGAGCCGCGGCACGGTCGCAATGTTCTGTGCGACAGTGAAATGAGGCAGCAGGCCGGAGTTCTGCATCACGTAGCCGATGCTGCGGCGCAGGCCCACCGCCGGCTTGCTGGCGATGTCCTCGCCATCGATACGGAGCGTACCGCTGCTCGGATCAACCATGCGGTTGATCATCCGCAGCAATGTTGTCTTGCCGCAGCCTGAGGAACCGACGAAGACAGTGGTGCGGTGGGCCGGAATTTGCAGGCTGAAATCCTTGACGGCAACGGTGCCATCCGGATAGTGCTTGGAAACATTATCGAACTCAATCATGCACATTCCTCCACAGCGGCTTCGATCCAACCCATTGGGTGATGCCCGGGCATATTCCGTCTCCTTGAGCTGGCGTTGAGCCCAATTCTGCCTTAAAAGTGCTGTGACAGCACCAGATGTCCGGGAAATAGCCAGTTTCAGGCTGCGTGGTGGTTCCCGGTTTCCTTCGGGAACATCGGTAGAGTCAGTGAAAATCATCTTTACTGCATTTGGAGAAGACCTTGCGCATACGCTCAATTGGCATCGCGACAGCAACCTTAATCGTTGGCGCCCTGGCACTCTCATCACCGGCACTCGCTGGCCAGCAAGACGTCGCCCCATCCGGTGATTGGGACAGCTCAGTGTCCATGGAAGCCCGCACCGGCGAGGTGCTGGAGCAGATCGATATGGACCAGTGGGATTCGGTCGTCGTAGTAGACGCGCAAACAGGACAAATCCTGCCGCAAAGTCCCGCCCCGGCAATCGAGCTCGATGACTCGCCAAGTCCTGCATACCTGGGCTTCTTTGGCTGACGCTTGAGCTGTGGTGCATGCCTTGCGCTTGATTTCCCATAAAAATATTGCCTCGAACCTTAATTGGTTCGAGGCAATATTTTTGGAAGCCTAGGCTTCGAGCACTACAGGAACGATCATTGGGCGGCGACGCAGCTTGCGCGATACCCACGAGCCGATCACGCGGCGCGTGATCTGCTGCAGCTGGTGCGTGGAGTGGTTCGGGTTGTTGCCCACCGCTTCCATAATCGCAGCTGCGATCTTCGGCTTGATCTCGTTGAAGACCGAGTCCTCTTCGGCTACACCACGTGCGTGGATGTCCGGGCCGGAGATGATCGTGCCGTTCTGGCGGTTGATGACGGTGATGACCGAGATGAAGCCTTCTTCACCCAGGGTGACGCGGTCCTTCAGGTCATCATCGGTTATGGTGCCGACCTTGGAACCGTCAACGTAGACGTAGCCGCATTCGACCTGGCCAACGAGCTTTGCTACGCCGTCCTTCATATCGATGACCGAGCCGTCGTCTGCCAGCAGCACGTTGTCCTCCGGGACACCGGCCTGCGCGGCCAGGCGGCCGTTGGCAATCAGGTGGCGGGTTTCGCCGTGCACCGGAAGCACGTTCTTCGGGCGCAGGATGTTGTAGCAGTAGAGCAATTCGCCAGCCGATGCGTGACCGGAAACGTGGACCTTGGCCATGCCCTTGTGGATGACCTCGGCACCCAAGCGCATCAGGCCGTTGATCACGCGGAAGACCGAGTTCTCATTGCCCGGGATCAGGCTGGAGGCCAGGATGACGGTGTCGCCCGGGTTGATCTGGACCTTGTGCTCGCCGTTGGCCATGCGGGACAGTGCAGCCATCGGCTCGCCCTGCGAACCGGTGGACATCAGCACGACCTTGTGGTCTGGCAGCGAATCGATCTGCTTCAGGTCGACCAGGACACCCTGTGGCACTTCGAGGTAGCCCAAGCGTTCGGCGATGCCCATATTGCGCACCATCGAGCGGCCGATGAAGGCCACCTTGCGGCCGTGCACCGCTGCGGCGTCCAGAACCTGCTGCACGCGGTGGACGTGCGAGGAGAACGAAGCGACGATGATGCGGCGGCGGGCGCGCGCGAACTTGGCCTCGAGTACCGGGCCGATTTCGCGTTCGGCAACGGTGAAGCCCGGAACTTCGGCGTTGGTGGAGTCCGGCAGGAACAAGTCCACGCCTTCCTCGCCCAGGCGCGCGAAGTGGCGCAGGTCGGTGATGCGGCCGTCAAGTGGCAGCTGGTCCATCTTGAAGTCGCCGGTGTGCAGCACCGTACCGGCTTCGGTGCGCAGGAATACTGCCAAGGCATCCGGGATCGAGTGGTTCACAGCTACGAACTCGCATTCGAAGTTGCCAACCTGCGCGATCTCGCCCTCCACCACGATATTGGTGTTGGCCTTGATGCGGTGTTCTGCCAGCTTTGCTTCGACGAAGGCCAGGGTCAGCTTCGACCCGTACAGAGGGATGTCTTCGCGCAGGCGCAACAGGTACGGAACAGCACCGATGTGGTCCTCGTGGCCGTGGGTCAGCACGAGGCCCACCACGTCGTCCAAGCGGTCCTTGATGTAGGAGAAGTCTGGCAGGATCAGATCCACGCCAGGCTGGTGCTCCTCGGGGAAGAGCACGCCGCAGTCGATGATCAACAGTTTCCCGTTGAGTTCGAAAACGGTCATGTTTCGGCCGACCTCGCCCAAGCCGCCGAGGGGAACAATTCGCATTGTTCCCTTCTTCAGCTTCGCCGGAGTCTGCATACGCGCAGCGTCAGCCTTGCCTACTGAACTCTCAGTCATATGTGGTTAGTCCCTTTCGTTACAGATCCCATCCACCTTCACGTAGGTCCGCGCGGATGGCATCGAGCTCTGCGTCCGACGGTGCCAACAGCGGCAGTCGGACGACGGTGTTCGGCAGGACACCCTGCCAGTGAAGTCCATATTTTGCGGCCACGGCGCCCTGAATGTGGCCCATGATGCCGCGCTGGATCGCGTCCAGCTCAAAGTGTGTGGTGCGTGCAGTCGCCAGATCTCCTGCATGCATTGCATTAACAAGCGTACGGTACTTAGCGGCCGCAACGTGAGCGGTGACCGAAACCACGCCGACAGCACCTGCCGCCATCAGCGGCAAAGTCAGCCCATCGTCGCCGGAGTACACGTGCAGATCGGTTGTGGCCAGCACGGTGGTGGTGGACTGGTAATCCGCCTTGGCGTCCTTCAGGGCAATGACCTGAGGAATCCTGGACAGTTCAATGATGGTCTCGGGCGCCAGCGCGATGCCGGTGCGCCCCGGGATGTCGTAGAGCATGATGGGCAGCTCAACGGCTTCGGCGATGGCCTTGACGTGGGCGATGACGCCGGCCTGGCTTGGCTTGTTGTAGTAGGGGGTGGTCAACAGCACACCGTCTACGCCCGCTTCCTTGGCAGCCAGCGAGAGCTTGATGGAGTGACGGGTGTCGTTGGTAGTGGAACCGGCCAGCACTGCGGCACGGTCCCCCACCGCGTCGGCGACGGTACGGAACATCTCGATGTTCTCTTCATCGGTCAGGGTCGAGGTCTCGCCGGTGGTGCCGGTGACGACCAGTCCGTCGCAGCCATCATCAACCAGCTTCGTTGCCAGTTTGGCAGCCATCGCGTAATCAACTTCACCCGCTTCATCGAAGGGCGTGACCATAGCGGTCAGCACGGTACCGAACGGGTATGCCTGATTATCAATTGCACTTGTAGCCATGGCATTAAATCTACACTCGCGCATGTTGCAATGGCATCCCCCGCGCAATTCGTGGTGCGATGATTCCATGAACGATTTGGGTAGTTCCCAGCGGTTGCTGGGCGTGGACGCGGCACGGCTTGCCGCCATCCTCGGGATGTTCGCCGCGCACGTTTTCGCGCTCTATGAAACCAGCGGCGCACCCGCCTACTCCCCAACATTTACCGGGACTTTCGCCTCCGGCCGAGCATCTGTCCTGTTCATGGTGCTGGCGGGTTTATCCTTGGTCCTGCTCTCGAAATCCTTGGCTCGAAAGGGCTGTTCCCACCCTAAGGTTTACTCAGTCCTTGTGCTGAGAGCATTAATTATTGCCGTGCTCGGAATGGCAATTGGGTCAGTAAATGAAGCCATCGCGGTCATTCTTGTCCACTATGGGCTACTGTTTCTATTGCTTCCACTGGCGCTGAAGCTGTCGAGAACAACCATTTGGGTAGTCTCGGCCCTTTGGCTGCTGCTTATGCCGGTTCTTTGGCGACCGCTGGCCAGCAACTGGATTGCGGACTCGCTGGACCATAATCCGAGCTTCGGCGACATTCTCACCCCGCAACTGCTCCTCAAGGATCTAACGGTCACCGGATACTACCCATTGATGGTCTGGTTCGGTTTCGGCCTTCTTGGAATAGCCATCGCAAGATGCAACCTGCACAGCACGAGGACTGCGAGCCTGCTTGCATTGGGCGGTTCGATTATCGCGGCGGCAACCCAATGGGCGGGCCATTCGGTGAGCATGCACAATGCCGGGCTCATAGCCCGTGAACTGGGCCTGGAATTATCCCTCGTTCCCACAATGATCACCACCGGGCGTTTGCCGGGCGCCAACCTGGATCCGTTCCTGGACAATCCAGCCTATCTTTGGCTGCCGACCGGTCACAGCAATTCTTCGCTCTCCACGCTGCACAACGCCGCCTGCGCTGTCGCTATCATCGGCCTGCTCCAGCTGATTATTGGTCGGCTGGGTGCGCTCGGCCGGATTCTGGCTGGCGCCGGCCGGGCCCCGCTGACCCTGTATGCAGGGCACATTATCTTGCTGCCGGCGCTGAAAGAGCACTTGGACCCAATGGTGATTTGGTGGGTTCTCTGTGCAACGACGGCCGTCTTCGGAATTTGGCTTGGCTTCAGCAAGGCCTCTGGCCCTTTGGAATATGGCGTCCGGGTGTTTAGCGGAGCTGACAGCACCCCCGAGACGAAGAGCAAATTCTAGAGCGATGGCCCGGACTCTCGTGAGTCCGGGCCATCAACATGATGCTGCTTTATGCAATTACTGGCTGACCTTCTGGTCTGCTCGCCAGAATTCGATCGCAGTACGCATGGATTTGCGGGCGCGCGGCTTGTCACCGCAGGCTTCATACGCCAGTGCCAGACGGTACCAGGATTTCCATGATTCCGGGTTCTCTTCCACATCCTGCTGATGGATAGGGAAATCAGCGTCGGCGGCCGAACGGAGGAAACGTCCCGACGGCATGCGGGGAAGATCCTCTGGCAGCTCACCTGAGGCGGCCAAGGACTTGCCCATTTTCTCAGTGCGCAGCCCGAAGAGCACCTCGCGAATGAGGATCCAGACGCACAGTGCAGGAATAACCAGGATTGCAATGCCCATGACCTGCGCGACCAGTTCCCCGGTTTTCAGCAGACGGATCGCCTGGGTGAAGGTCATTCCAATGTACAGCGCGAACAGCAGCAGAATGCCGCCTACCCAAAGTTTCGTTTTCACTGGCCCAGCTCCAGGAAGCCATCAAGGCCATAGGTCAGGCCCGGGCGGGAGCCAACAGTACGCAGGCCCAGGAGGACGCCTGGCATGAACGAGGCACGGTCGAAGGAATCATGGCGCAAGGTGAACTGCTCCCCCGGGCCGCCAAAGAGCACTTCCTGGTGGGCTACGAGGCCGCGCAGGCGTACCGAATGAACGTTGATTCCATCGACGACTGCGCCACGGGCGCCATCGAGCTGGGTCTCGGTAGCGTCCGGGCTCGCGGGGACTCCAGCGGCTTCACGCGACTTCGCGATCAGTTCAGCGGTACGCACCGCGGTGCCGCTAGGCGCGTCCACCTTGTTCGGGTGGTGCAGCTCAATGATCTCTACGGATTCGAAGTACTTGGCGGCCGTAGCCGCGAAAGCGCTGGCGAGCACCGAGCCCAGGGCGAAGTTGGGCGCAATCAGCACACCTGCCTGCGGATGCTTGCCCAGCAGCCCTTCCAAATTCGCGCGGCGATCATCATCCCAGCCAGTGGTGCCAACCACTGCATGAAGCCCGTTCTCGACGGCAAAACGCACATTGGCCTCGGTGGATGCCGGCACAGAAAGGTCAACAATGTGCGTTGCGCCGGCTTCAAGGATCTGCGACAAATCGTCGCCTCTTCCCAAGCTTGCTACCAATTCCATGTCTGCAGCCTCAGTTACGGCCTTGACCGCTTCCGAGCCCATTCGTCCGGCCGCGCCGAGCACGGCCACCTTGATCTGTGCACTCATGGGCTTAAGCCTATCGCCCTGCAGGCACCTGCCTTGCCAACGATTACGTGATCTCACGCGAGTTTTGCAGCGAATACCCTGAGGCGATTTCCCAGATATTTGATTCTGCTTGTTCCCTACGGCCAGCCCAACTTGTTTTGCCTAGCAAATAGGGGAAAAATATGTGTCAGGAGTCTCCAAGTAGTAAGCAGGGCCATGGGTCAGAAAATTAAGCGCTTTGGTTTCGGCATCGGCGCAACGCTTGTCGCGACCTTTGCAATCACTTCCTGCGGTTCAGGCGATGAACCAATCACCCTGTCCGATGACGAGCGAGCAACTATTACTGATGTCGTCCAAGAACAGGGAACGGTCATCGATTCGCCGACTTGCCAGGTTGAGGTTTTCCGTATCGAGGACTCCACGACCTACGGCTGGGCTACTTGCGCACCCGATAGCCAGGACTCGGCGGACACCGCTGCCCAGGCGGATGCCTTCCCGTTCCGCATTGACGGGCAGGAACTGCGCCGTCCAGATGACGGTTCCAAATACGAGGAAGGCGTGCAGGAGCTCTTCCCGGAAGACCTTCGTTCCGCTATTACCCAGCATTCGACCGGGGCGGGCGGTTAATTCCTTTTTGCCTGTCTCGCCATTTCAGGTGAGCGTGCCGATTTTCCCTACCGATAGTGTGTGCGCACTTTTCGCACGATGAAAGGCTGGCGTGCGCCACGATTACTTTGGGCAATTGCCCGAATCCCTCAGGACCAGGCTTTCGGTTCGTGTCGCGGGCCATGGCCCTGACGTGGTGCTGATTCACGGGCTCGGAGCATCCAGCCGCTATTTCACTCCGCTGGCCAACATCTTGGCTAAGAAGTATCGAGTGATCGTTCCCGAACTTCCAGGCCACGGCAAGAATCTGGATGATGGCCGCCCGGTGACCGTACCGCGTTTCGCGCACGAAGTAGCATTGGCGTTGCGCGAGCTGAAGGTTGAGAACGCTATCGTCCTCGGGCATTCCATGGGCGCGCAGGTTTCCATTGAGCTAGCTCGCGCGTGGCCGGATCTGGTCAAGCACCTGGTCATTGCAGCTCCTGCGGTCAACGACCGTGAAGCGACGCTGTTCAGGCAGGCCCGCCGGCTCTTTGAAGATTTCCCGCACGAGTTGAACTCGGTGAAGGCAATATTGCTCGTCGATTACCTGCGCTGCGGCATCCCATGGTGGGCCAAAAGCTGCGCCCAGATGCTGGACTACTCCACCGCTGAATTGCTTCGTACGGTCCAGTGCCCGATTGATGTCGTGTGCGGCACCCGGGATCCGCTGTCTCCACCGGAGTTCGGTCTTCGCCTGGTCGCAAGAACACCGCAAGCCAAGCTCACTGTCATGCATCATGGTGCGCATGGGTTCAATTTCTCTCATGCGCCCGAGCTTGCCGCGCTAGTAGATGCCGCGGCATGACCCAGAGAAAACGGTCATGCCCCTGGAATCGAAATCCTCAGATTCGATTCCAGGGGCACGGCACCCAACTCTAGAGGCCCAAGTCGGCTTCACTTTCAAACGGTCCCACCACGGTGATCACTCGATCCTTGGAGGCCAGTTCCTGGGCCAGATCCTGAACTTCCTGGGCCGTGACGGCATTGACGCGAGACAGTGCTTCGTCGATGTCCTGGAATTCTCCGGTAATCATTTCTGCCCGGCCCAAACGGGACATGCGGCTTCCTGGATCCTCCAGAGCCAGCACCGTTCCACCAGATAGCTGGCCCTTGGCCTGCGCCAATTCAGTTTCGGTGATGCCGTCCTTGGCCAACCGATCAAGCTCGGCCCCCAGCAGCCCGATAACCTGAGCGGCTTTAGCCGGGGCGCAGCCCGCGTACATGCCAAAGTAGCCGGCATCGGTGTAGGCGGCGGAGAAGGAGTAGGTCGAGTACACCAGTCCACGCTTCTCGCGAATTTCCTGGAACAACCTTGAGCTCATGCCGCCGCCGAGAACAGCGTTCAGCACTGCGAGAACCTGACGGCGGTCATCATGGCCGGTGATGCCGGAGCATCCCATGATGATGTTGGCTTGCTCGCCCGGACGGTTGATTACTTCCAGCCCGGCCTTCGAAGTGATCTGCGCTGGTTCACCCATGCGGCGTGGTTCTGGCACAGCCATCGGGTCCAGTTCCCAGCCTGCTTCGGTCAGCGCCTTGAGAAGCAGCTCGCACAGCTTGTCGTGCTCCAGGGATCCGGCGGCAGTAACAATCAACTCGCTTGGGCGGTAGTGCGCACGATAGTGCTCCATGACTGCCTCGCGGGAGATCTCCATGATCTCTTCAGGAGTTCCTCCAATGGGACGCCCCAATGGGTGATCGCCCAAGACATTGGCAACGAACCGCTCGTGGGCGACATCCATCGCGTCATCTGCATCCATGGCCAGCTCCTCGATGATCACCCCGCGTTCCTGCTCCAGTTCCTGCGGGTCGATAACTGCCGAGGTGACCATGTCGGCGATGACCTCAAGGGCCATTGGCAGCTCCGTGTCCAGGACGCGGGCGTAATAGCAGGTCGATTCCTTGGCGGTGGCTGCGTTTGATTCGCCGCCCACGGCATCGAAGGACTGGGCGATTTCCAAGGCAGTGCGCTTGGCAGTGCCCTTGAACAGCAGGTGCTCCAGGAAGTGCGTGGAGCCGAAGTGCCCTGATTCCTCGTCGCGGGAACCGACCGGTACCCAGAAGCCCACTGTGGTGGACCGCTGTCCGGGCATCGCTTCTGTCAGGACTCGTACGCCACCGGGCAGGATGCTGCGCCGGACTTCAGAGCCGCCTTCGCCTCGGTGGACCAACGTCGGGTCCGCCGGGTCAATCGGAGAAAACTGCGCGGTCTCCACCGAATGCAACGGCAATGGAATCATGGCCACGAATATACGTCCTTAAGTCGTCGAGAATAGCCATTTCAAGCTAAGTACACTGTCTTTCATTCTCCCATAGAACCGCGGTTTGAAAGCAATAGCCCAGTGGTGACGGAGCCATCACATTCTAGGAAAATAGGCGATCGGATCGGGCCTGCGCAAATACGCTCCAGCTAGGTCAGCGGACTACGTTGCGTCAAGATATCCGCGCTGCTCTGCGTCAGCGCGCGCTGGGGTCTGCAGCTCCGGGTCGCTAGATGAGCCGGCAAGATAAACAGTGCTCTCTGCATCAAAATTCACGCATCCGCTGATAGCTAGTGTCCTGGCGTCTAGTGCCGCGGCCAAGAAGCGAATTTTGCGCATAGCGTCCTTGCTGCCGACGAGACGCTGCGAATCTGCGTTTTGACGGCCAGCGTTTCCACTTGGCGAAGGGACGGCTAAGAAAGAAAATCCCGCACGTTCCAAATGGAACACGCGGGATTTTCAGATCTCAAGCTATAGCCTAGGCAAGCTTGGAACGATCGAATGCATCAAGGCTGATGCCCTGCTCCAGGACGACCTTGGCCCACTCGCGAGCCGAGTGCAGGGAATGGTCGCGGTAGTTGCCACAGCTGACGGCTTCGGTTCCGGGTACGTCTTCCCAGGTAACCTTCTGCGCGATATCTTCCAGCGAACTCTTGATGGCTGCGGCGACGACCTCTGGGGTTGGCTCGCCCCACAAGATCATGTGGAAGCCGGTGCGGCAGCCAAATGGCGAGAAATCGATCAGGCCATCGATGCGGGTACGCAGCAGGCCAGCCATGGTGTGCTCGATGGTGTGCAAACCTGCCGTGGGAATCTCACCGTGGTTTGGCTGTACTAATCGGATGTCGTAGTTGGAGATGGCGTCTCCCTTGGGACCGTGCTCAACCCCGATCTTGCGCACATACGGCGCCTTGACCTTGGTGTGGTCCAGTGCAAAGCTTTCAACTTCAGCAAGTTCAATATCACTCATATGCAAAGTCTATCTGCTCACCGTCTGGCGAATCGAGAGCATAACGCGGGAGGTAACCGATAGACTTCTTAGGACGTTCGGGGCACCAATCCCCGAACTGATTTCTTTAGAGGGGAAGTTCATGTCGGACCAGAAGTCCTTGCTCGTCTTTGCGCATGCAGACGAAGCCGTAGCCTTTGCAGATGTCGAGCACCTGATTTCCGGTGTTGGCAAGGTCAATGCGTCGGTAGCCTTGGCTGGCGCGCTTGCTGAAGGCAGCATCAAAAACGTCGTCGTGCTTGGCACCGCTGGCGTTGTTGGCCATGCCGGCGAAGACCGTCCGAGCTTGGACACCATTTACCAGATCACCAAACTGATCCAGCATGATTTCCCGCTGCCCTCGGCAGATGTGGAACCTACCGGTCCAATCCTGCTTCCTGATTTCCAGGTCACCATGGCTACCGGCGATGTGTTCGTCTCGAATGACGAGCAGCGTATCCACATCAACTCCTTGGGCGCCTCGTTGGTCGATATGGAGGGCTACGCCTACGCAAGCATTTGCCAGCGCTTCAACGTGCCGCTGCAGATCTTCAAGATCCCTTCCGATTACGCGGATGATTCGGCGTCGATCGACGAATGGGATGACATCGCCAAGCAGAAGAGCGTCCAGCTGCGCGAGTTCTACGACAAGCACCTTAGCTAGCCAGGGCAGCGTGGCGCAGTGGAAATGCCTTGCGCACAATTTCTCGCGAGGCACTGCAGATGCTTCTTGAATTGGAAGCGTGAGCCCCCGCGATAGGTTCTCTCCGCCAAGCGGCACCCGCTTTGGAACTTGGAGAAGATCTATGAGAGTTCAATTGGCTGCGTCATCAGGTCATGCCTCCATCCAGGACCGCCAAAGACTTTGGCAGGAACCTGCTCCCGGGCAAGAATAAGCAAAAACCCCGATTCGCCAAGCGAATCGGGGTTTTCAGCAAGAATCTAAAGACTACTCAGCAGCAACTGCTTCTTCAGCTTCTTCCTCGACGACTGGAGCCAGCGACAGCTTGCCACGGTCATCAATCTTGGTGATCTCCACCTGCAGCTTCTGGCCAACGCCGACGACGTCTTCGACGTCCTCGACACGCTTGCCATCGTTGATCTTGCGCAGCTCGGAGATGTGCAGCAGGCCGTCCTTGCCCGGGGTCAGCGAAACGAACGCACCGAAGGTGGTCAGCTTCACGACGGTACCCAGGTAACGCTCGCCGACCTCAGGAACCTGAGGGTTGGCAATAGCGTTGATGGCCGAGCGGGCAGCTTCAGCGGACTCGCCGTTGGTTGCGCCGATCAGCACGGTGCCGTCATCTTCGATCGAGATGTCAGCGCCGGTGTCTTCCTGGATCTGGTTGATCATCTTGCCCTTAGGGCCGATGACCTCGCCGATCTTGTCCACTGGAATCTTCACGGAGATGATTCGTGGAGCGTTGACGTTCAGTTCATCCGGGGCGTCGATAGCCTGGTTCAGAACGTTCAGGATGTGCAGGCGTGCTTCGCGAGCCTGGGTCAGCGCGGCGGCCAGAACCGATGCCGGAATACCATCCAGCTTGGTGTCCAGCTGGATCGCGGTAACGAACTCGGAGGTACCTGCAACCTTGAAGTCCATGTCGCCCATGGCATCTTCGGCACCGAGGATATCGGTCAGGGCAGCGTAACGGGTTTCGCCGTCTACGGTGTCCGAAACCAGGCCCATGGCGATGCCTGCAACGGCAGCCTTCAGTGGCACGCCAGCGTTCAGCAGCGACAGGGTCGATGCGCAAACCGAGCCCATGGAGGTGGAGCCGTTGGAGCCCAATGCCTCGGAGACCTGGCGGATTGCGTATGGGAATTCCTCGCGGCTAGGCAGCACTGGAACCAGTGCGCGCTCAGCAAGTGCGCCATGGCCGATTTCGCGGCGCTTAGGCGAACCAACACGGCCGGTTTCACCGGTCGAGTATGGAGGGAAGTTGTAGTTGTGCATGTAGCGCTTGGTCTTCACCGGCGACAGCGAGTCGATCTGCTGTTCCATCTTCAGCATGTTCAAGGTGGTGACGCCCATGATCTGGGTTTCGCCACGCTCGAAGATTGCCGAACCGTGAACGCGAGGCAGAACCTCGACCTCGGCCGAGAGCTGGCGGATGTCAGCAAGGCCGCGGCCGTCGATGCGGATCTGGTCGGTCAGGATGCGCTGGCGCACGATGTGCTTGGTAACAGCGCCGAATGCCTTGGAGATTTCACCCTCGCGGCCTGCGAAAGCGTTGCCTTCGCCAGCCAGCGATGCAACGATCTCTTCCTTGTATGCGCTGGCAGCGTTGTCGCGCTCCTGCTTGTCAGCGATGGTGTAGATCTCCGTCAGGCGGGTCGAAGCAGCAGCCTCGACAGCGGCGAAGGCATCTTCTTCGTAATCGCGGAAGACTGGGAATTCAACGGTTTCCTTGGCAGCGCGAGCAGCCAGGTCGGCCTGGGCCTCGCACAGGACCTTGATGAATGGCTTCGCAGCCTCAAGGCCCTCAGCGACAACCTCTTCGGTTGGAGCCTGGACGCCGCGTTCCTTGATCAGTTCCCAAGCGTTGTCGGTAGCTTCAGCTTCCACCATCATGATGGCAACGTCGTCGCCAGCGATACGGCCGGCAACAACCATGTTGAAGACAGCGTTCTTCAGCTCGGAGTGGCGTGGGAAGGCAACCCACTGTGCGCCGTTTCCGTCATCAACCAGTGCAACGCGAACGCCGCCGATTGGGCCGGAGAATGGCAGACCCGAAAGCTGGGTGGACATCGACGAAGCGTTGATCGCTACGACGTCGTACAGCTCATCTGGCTCGATGGACAGCACGGTGACGACAACCTGGACCTCGTTGCGCAGGCCCTTGACGAAGGCTGGGCGCAGTGGGCGGTCCATCAGGCGGCAAGCCAGGATGGCTTCGGTCGATGGGCGGCCTTCGCGGCGGAAGAAGCTGCCTGGGATGCGGCCGGCTGCGTACATGCGCTCTTCAACGTCCACGGTCAGTGGGAAGAAGTCGAAGCCTTCGCGTGGGTGCTTGCCAGCGGTAGTTGCCGAGAGCAGTGCGGTCTCGTCATCGATGTAGACCATTGCCGAACCTGCAGCCTGCTTGGCAATGCGGCCGGTTTCGAAGCGAATGGTGCGGGTGCCGTAGCGACCGTTGTCGATCTGTGCTTCGGCGAATTGGATTTCTGGACCCTCCATTAAGGGGGTGCTCCTTTCGATCGCTCCCACGTGGTGGATGAGCGAACCGTGTGGCCCTACCCAGATCTGGTCTTCGATCGAGACCCGCGCTGAGGCGCATATTTGCCCTAGCGAAAGTCACTACCGAGGACCGCGAAACTGGCGGTCGGGACCAACGGTCAGTCAGCCCTGGGAGTTATTTTCTTTTGGGGCCCGCATAGAACATGCAGACCCAGGTACTAGCCTACCGGGAATTGGCAAAAGACGCAGTTCTTGGGCGATAGGCGCGTGCCAGCCACTTGCGTCGCTGCCATTCATCGTTTGAGAGCGGCCTTGCAACCTGGGCAACCAGCGAAGATCATGCGGCGCTGCTGCCCTGGCGATCCCCGGGCGCAATCAGCACGGTGCGCGTTGACCCTCATTTAGGCAGGGAAACCTGCGGAAGGAAATTTTCTCCAGCCGGGATTATTCATAGCCTGTCGATTGTTGTTCTCCATGGGCTTTGCCCTGACGGACCGCGGCAATCGCCGCAGTCCAGAACATTTCCAGTCGCAACCCGCAAGACAAAGGAAAAACCTGATGGCAACTATGGTCAATGCATACGCAGCGCACTCTGCGACTGATGGACTCATTCCGACGCAGATTGAACGTCGTGCAGTAGGTCCGCACGATGTCTTGATTGATATCAAGTTCTCCGGCATCTGCCACTCCGACATCCACACGGTGCGCGGAGAATGGGGAAACCAGAACTATCCGCTGGTCCCGGGCCACGAAATTGCCGGCATCGTTGCCGAAGTCGGGCCAGAGGTAACCAAGCACAAGGTGGGCGACCGCGTTGGCGTGGGCTGCATGGTCAATTCCTGCATGGAATGCGAGAACTGCCTTGCCGGAGACCAGCAATTCTGCGAGCAGAGTGTTGGTACCTACGGGGCTCGTGACCGTGATGGCAGCATGACCCAAGGTGGCTACGCCACGCATGTCGTGGTTACCGAGAACTTCGCCCTGAACATTCCTGAAGGCATCGATCTGGATGTTGCCGCGCCCCTGCTTTGCGCCGGCATCACCACCTTCTCCCCGCTGAGGCACTGGGGTGCAGGGCCGGGCAAGAAGATTGCCGTCGTGGGACTCGGCGGCCTGGGCCACATGGCGGTCAAGATCGCCAGTGCCATGGGCGCTGAGGTCACCGTTCTGTCGCAGTCGCTGAAGAAGAAGGATGATGGACTGAAGCTGGGCGCAACCGACTACCGGGCCACCAGCGATGAGAACACCTTCAAGGATCTGCAGAAGAAGTTCGACCTGATCATCAACACCGTCAGCGCTTCCATCGACGTCAGTGCCTACCTCGGACTGCTGCGCGTGAACGGCACCATGGTCAACGTTGGTGCTCCGGCAGAACCGTTGCCTGTCAATGCCTTCGCACTGATCGGGGGACGCCGTTCCTTCGCAGGTTCGCAGATCGGCGGCATCGAGGAAACCCAGGAGATGCTGGATTTCTGTGCCCAGCATGGCATTGGCGCAGAGATCGAGGTCATCGGTGCCACGCAGATCAATGAGGCTTACGAGCGCGTGCTGGCATCCGATGTCCGCTACCGCTTCGTAATCGATACCGCGACGTTGGCCTAGTTACCCCAGCTCACTCGGGTCGCAGAGAACGGTGCCGGTCTTGTCCAGCAGTGCAGGACAGATCCGGCGCCGTTTCGCGTCTGGCTAATTAACGTTCATTCGCCCCCGCGCGATCTACGAGTGCCTGCGTTCTCCCGTTGGCTGCCCTGTTCTGGAGCCTCGGCCGCAGTGCCCTGCTCAGACAAATTCCCCTTGATCGCGGCAAGCTCGGATTGGAGTTGCGCCACGGCACCACTGAGGTTCTTGAGTTCCTGCCTGCGGCGGCTGGCAGCCCTGAAAGTCTTGATCATCATGGCGATGATCAGCGGAATGGCCGCGAGCAGGGCCCAGCCGCTGCGTTCAAAGAAGTCGAGGGCCACCGGCAGGGCCTGATTGAATTCCCAGAAGGAATTCACTCCCCCGGCAATCGATTCCAATGCAGATTCCACGGGAGCCAGTTGCTTGCCCACAACTGGTATTCCGGAAAGATCAGGGGCATTCACCGGAGGCTCGCCCATGGTCCATCGCGGATCACCTGGCCGCTTCAGGATATAGATCCCGGCACCGGCGCTGGCAGCGGCGAATAAGAGCACCGAGGCCAGGGCGACCGCCACTAGCTGGTGCCGCCGCCATAGCCCCGCCGCCACGGCAAAACCAATCACCAGAATCCAAATCCACATTCGCAGTTGTTCCAGGCCAATGCCCGTCAGTAAATCCATGAACTTTGCCTCATTGCTCTGGGCCGCCATGACCCAAGTTGTGCGTTACTTCATCCCACTTAGGTACGCTATCGCGAGCAGCGGATTAATTGCCGCCTAGCACGTCAATCCGGTTGAGATCGAATCGTTCGAGTCGTCATATTGCTTCCTTGCCCCGGTATCCGGGACCCAATAGCCGATGGCTTCCGGCTCGTCCAATGCAGCGATCGGCTCATGCCACCTGCCGGCAGCTCGAATGGTAATTGCCACTAGCCCTCTTGCGATCGCGGATCTGGCATCGGTTGAGGTGGCAACGCGACGCACCCCAAAGACCAGAAGGCCTCGTTCTCCAGACTCCTGCAGCTTTGCCGTTGCAAATGCCCGAACCGGTACAGTGCTCTTGCCTTGGGTGCGTTGGCGACACTGGCCTGAATTTGAGTTAATGGGTCTGGGTCCGCTGCTCGGCGGATCACCTGGGATCGAGGAGGCTGGCATTGGCGGAGCCTAATTTTGCTGAACATTATTGGGATTTCATTGAGCGGGGAAGCATCTTGGTAGTGACTCTCAGTGGACCGGCTCATCTGCGGTTGATGGATCCGGAAAATTTCGCGGCATTCCAGGACGGAGAAGAATTCGAAGCATACGGTGGACTGGCACGCCGTGCTCCATACCGAATCAAGGTGCCCCATTCCGGACCCTGGTTTCTAGCGATTGATCTGACTGGCCTCGGTGCGCGTGGGGTGCGCCACGAAGTCAGCATCGTGCTGCCACAGAAGCTGGAAGCTCGACGACCAGCCCGGGACTAGAAGCAAGATCCCGCAGGAGAACTTAGCCCGCGAGCTCACTCGAAATATCGACAAGCTGTTGCATCCTCATTCCGGGCCAACCGTGGACCATATCCACCCACTGCGCCGGAACACTCGAGAACCCTGAAGCTGCGCCAATGAGCGATCCGGCGATGGCTGCCACAGTGTCGGTATCCACGCCTCCGCGAACAGCCGCTTCCAGCACCGGAACCAAGCGAGCGTTCCCGTCTTCCGGTTCGGCGGTGGCGATCGCGCTCCAAGCACCTTGGAACGCTTCAACGACCCAACCGTTATTTGTGAAGTCCCGAGGTCGATGGTTTTCGGCCTGGTGGATGCGCTGCTCCCATGCTTGTGCGCGTTCTGGTTCAAGCATCGCAAGACCACTGCGAATATCTAGTGCGCCGGTGCGCACAGCGTGGTGAATGGCTACTGTCCAAAGCCCGCAGGCCTCAGCGGCTTCATCATCAAAATGGGTCAGCTTGCTGATAGCTGCCGCAGCTTCGAATGCGGCAGCAGGCGGTTCAGACAGATAAGCCAGCGCCACGGGCGCTGTGCGCATGAGACTGCCGTTCCCGCCGGAGCGGCCAGTTCTCCGGTGAATCTGTTCAGAACCAGCTAGCGCATCATCAGCGGTCGGCTCGGCTCTTCCGTCAGCAGACGCAACATGCTGGGCGTGGGCAAGGACTGCCCGCGTCTGGTTGCCGACGTCCGGTGCGTTCGTGGCCCATTTGGCCCATTCCCGAACCATGTAGTTGCTCGCGGCACCATCAAGCTTGCCGTTGGAATCCAGCAGGCCCTGGGCAACGACTATGGCCATTGAGGTGTCGTCGGTCCACTCCCCGGGCGCAAAATCGCCCAACCCGCCACCAATCATCGAGATTTTGGCGGATTCGGGCAACGGTGCGTTGAATTCGTAGCCCGCGCCCAGGGCATCTCCGGCAGCCATCCCGGTCAGGACTCCACGAATTCGATCTTTCACCTGTACTGAATGTGCCATTTGCGCCTTTCACAGGGTGGTCGCCAATGCAGAGTAATACTGCTTGGATCCACTGTAACGATGCGCGGCGACAGTAGAGCTACCTGAGCGGCCCCGGTAGCGTTCCCACGGTTGATTTGCGTCCTTGCGTCGTCGACCGGAATAGCGAACGAGGACATTGATGCGGTCACGATAACCGTTCCGCTTCTACCTGCGATCCCGACTTCGGTAAATAGCTCACCCGGTTGGCTTCGTCGCTGTCCCGGCTTGCTGCAAGCGCTCACGGGCATCGCCGAGCGGAGGCAGATCTCCTTGATCTCGATAGGCGTTTGACCCAACTTCTTGCAGTTATGGCCAATGCCCTGCAGGAACCAGGTTCCTGCAGGGCATTGGTTGTCGCCAGCCTCGGTCGTTGCGCCTAGGCGAATGCAGGCGGTGGCGGAGTCGTGGGGTCAGTTGGGTGCCCCGGCGCCGGCTCCGTGGGATCCTGCGGGCCCGGGGGCGGGATCGGCCCATCCGGATGCGAAGGGCTTGGTGGTACGTCCGGCTGCGCCGGGCTTGGCGGAGCATCTGGTGTCGGCGGTTGCGCTGGCGGTTCTGGCTGGTCGGGAATACTCGGATCACCCTGCATCGGAGCACCTGATTCGTGTAAGTGATTCATTGGAACCTGCTTTCCGTCGTATCGGTTCGACCATTCAACGACGGATCGTCTCCGCCTTGCAACGGCATTCAGGAATCGCAAAGCTGCAACAGTGCCGCGACATGGCGTGGTCGCGTCGAATCGGAAAGCATCACTCGGTTCAACCCATTGGTTTCGCAAGCTGCCGTGCGCCAGCGCAGCCGACCTATAGCAGCATGCGCACGATTGGTGTCGCGATGAGGATGGTCAGGACAACGCGCACGAACCAGATAGCTACCATCTGCGGGATGTTCAGCGGAATCTGCGTCGCCAGGACGCATGGCACCAATGCTGAAAAGAAGATGATTGCAGAGACGCAAACGATGGCGATCACCATGCGCAGCTCGATGGATTCGTGTCCCGCAATGAGGGTTGCTGGAAGGAACATTTCAGCAATGCCGGTAGCCGAAGCCTTGCCAGCCAGCAACGGGTCATCCAGCCCGACGATCCAGGCAAATGGGACAAACAGGTAGCCTAGCCAGTCGAAAACTGGAGTGAAGCGGGCAACCACCAGTCCGAGCAATCCGACAGAGAGAATGGACGGCAAAATTGCCATGGCCATTTTCAGCCCATCCCATACGTTGGCGCCGACATTCTTGAGCAGCGATGGCGCTCGCCGCGAGGCTCCCATGGCTTCGCTCCAGGCAACGCGTGCACGATTGCCCGTGACCAGTTTTTCCTTGTCATGTTCCATGCCCAGGTACGTCGTGTCTGGAATCCGGCTCAAAGGCGGAATGCGCACCGAAATGGCGGTCACCGCAAAGGTGACGACCAGCGACAGCCAGAAGTACAGGCTCCAGTGGTCCATCAGGTCCAGCGCCTTGGCAACAATAACCATGAAGCTGGCTGACACCGTGGAAAAACCGGTAGCGATGATGGCAGCTTCGCGACCCGTGTAGCGGCCGCCACGGTACATGCGGTCGGTGATCAGCAGACCCAGCGAGTAGCTTCCCACGAACGAAGCCACGGCATCCACGGCCGAACGTCCCGGGGTGCGCCAAATTGGACGCATGACCGGTTGGCAGAAGACACCAAGGAACTCCATCAGCCCGTAGCCAACTAGCAAGGCCAAGAAGATGGCACCTACTGGAACGATCAAGCCAACGGGAATGACCAATTTGTCCAGCAGAAAAGGACCCATGTCCGGATCGCTGAGCCACGCCGGGGCAAAGTTGAAGAGCAGCGAACAGCCGACAGCCAGCCCGAAGATGTTCAGGAATGCGAATATGCCACGTACCTTGGATGCCTTCCATCCTCCGGTGACGAAGGGAATAACTGTCCCGCAGATGAGCATCAGCAAGATAATGTACGGAACGACCGGTGCCGCGGCAGTTTGAATCCACGTCACCAAGTGATCCAGCGGGATGGTGCTCTTGCCGTTGATGGTGATGGGGAGGAAGAAGAACAAGATACCGATAAGGCTATAGATCACGAATCGCAGAACGACCGGAAGAGTGCTTTGTGCTTCAACGCTTGAAGTTGTCATTGGATACCGCCTTGTCGATGAGGGCGAGGGCATCAGCGTGATTTGATGCGCTATCCATACAACGCGACTCTGGCCCAGCAATGTGACGGGGATCGCTTTAATTGTCCGGAGTTTCAGACTTCGCGCAGATGAGCGCTTCTGCGCGCTTCCTGTGGCTGCGCAGATGGAAGCAGGCCCACAGAACGATCGCCCCCACTTGCCATGATTCTCATAGGACTAGTCTGTAGGATCGATATAGTCTGCATAGGCACTGATTCCAGCTTTCGGCTGAAAACACGCGCTCAAATAGGTCTTGGCGTCATGCAGGGAATAACCTAGGGAGAACACATACGCAACCGATGGCGCACACCCATCGGCCACGACGTTTCAATGCAGCACGCAGCACATAGATAGTCCAGCAGAAACGAAGGCACCATTTTGAACGGCAATGCCACCTTTAAGCACCACAACGTTGCGCTTTTATCAGTGAACAGCGTCCTCGCACCCGAGGTGGTGAGCTCTGCAGAATTCGACGAGCGACTTGCTCCTAGCCTGAAACGCCTTCGCCTGTCCAAGAAGCTTCTGGAACGAGTTTCCGGGGTCAAGGAACGCCGCTGGTGGTCCGATGGCGTTGAATTCGACGACGCTGCAATTCTTGCCGGCAAGAAGGCGCTGGCCCAGGCCGGTGTCGATGCCAGCGAAATCGGCCTGCTGATCAACACTTCGGTCACCCGCCGCAACTTGGAGCCATCGGTGGCTTCCAAGGTGCACAACGGCTTGGGCTTGCCATCCTCCGCCATGAATTTCGACGTGGCCAACGCCTGCCTCGGCTTCGTCAACGGCATGAGCCTGGCAGCGAACATGATCGACTCCGGCCAGATCAAGTACGCCCTGATTGTTGCCGGCGAAGACGCCAAGCCAACGCAGGAAACCACTTTCCAGCGGCTGAACGCTGAAACTTCCACGCGCGATGACTACATGCGTGAATTCGCCACGCTGACCTTGGGCTCCGGCGCCGCCGCTGCGGTCATTGGCCCAGCGGATGCGCACCCGGAAGCGCATCGCATCGTCGGCGGCGTATCGCGTGCCGGCACCGAGCACCACGAGCTGTGTGTCGGCGGACCCTCGGGCATGTACACGGACACGAAGGGCTTGCTGGATAACGGCCTCGAACTGGTCGTGGATGCCTGGGATGAAGCCCATCAATCCGGATGGAACTGGAAGTCCATGGACCGCTACGTGACCCATCAGGTTTCCAAGTCCTACACCAATGCCATTATCAAGGCCGTCGGCCTGGTCAAGGACCGCGTGCCAATCACTTTCTCCAAGTGGGGCAACGTCGGACCGGCTTCCCTGCCCATGACCCTGTCCCAAGAAGCCGACTCGCTGAAGAAGGGCGACCGGGTGCTGTGCATGGGTGTGGGTTCCGGCCTGAACACCGCGATGATGGAGATTGCCTGGTGACCGAGCTTTTCCCCGGTGTAGATGCCATTTATTCGAAGTATCTGGAAGTACCGTCCACGTCGCAGGTGGACTCCCCGGGCACTAGGCACCGGTGGCACGTCCTGGATAACAACGAAGAACTGAAGCAACGCGGAATTGAGCCGGCCGGCACCTTGCTCTGCGTGCACGGCAACCCCACCTGGTCCTACCTCTGGCGCAGCCTGCTGAACCATGTGTCCGAGCACGGGCTGCCGTGGCGAGTGGTGGCAGTGGACCAGCTGGACATGGGCTTCTCCGAGCGCAGCGGCAAGTTCCGCCGCCTGGCCGACCGCGTCAACGATCTCGACGATCTGACTGGCGCACTGGGGCTGGCCGGCAAAATTACCACCGTGGGCCATGACTGGGGCGGCATCATCTCCCTGGGCTGGGCCGTTTCCCACCCGGACCAGCTGGAGAACGTGGTGTTGACCAACACCGCAATCCACCCTGCAGGCTTCGAGCTTCCCGCCGCGTTGAAACTCGCGTCCCATCCCGCGGTGCACGGTTGGGGCACCAAGACTTCCCCTGCCTTCTTGCAGGTAACCCACGCGCTGGCGCAGCCGGCCTTGGCCCCGGATATCCGCAAGGCCTTCATGGCCCCGTACACCAACGCTGAAAAGCGTGAGGGCGTAGCCAACTTTGTCGCCGATATCCCGTTCTCCCAGGACCACCCAAGCCGTCCGGCCTTGGACGAGATCTCGGAAGCAGTGCGCTCCTTGAAGGTCCCGGCCCTGATGCTCTGGGGACCCAAGGACCCGGTCTTCTCCGACCGCTACCTGCGCGATTTGATGTCGCGACTGCCCCACGCCCAGGTACACCGCTTTGAAGGCTCCAGCCATTTGGTGGGCGAAGACAACGATATTGCCACCCCGATCTTCCAGTGGCTTGCCGGCGAGAAGAGTTCCAAGAACACCTCGCGTGCCCAATCCCTGGGCGAATACCGTCCGATGCTTGCCGAACTCGATTCGCGCACCGAGGACCAATCGGCCGCGGTGGTGGACATCAATCCTGCGCGATCGCTGTCCTGGGCCGAACTGGGCCAGCGCGTGAATGCCCTGGCCGCAGGATTGCGCCAGATCGGAGTGCAGGCTGGCGACCGGGTGAACCTGCTGGTTCCACCGGGAATTGAACTGACCACCCTGATCTACGCCTGCCTGCGTCTGGGGGCGGTCATTGTGGTGGCCGATGCCGGCCTTGGCACCAAGGGCATGGGACGAGCCATCAAGGGCGCTGGCCCGAGCTACCTGATTGGCATCGACCGTGCGCTCACCGGTGCGCGGCTGTTCGGCTGGCCGGGAACCAGGATTGCCGCTGGAGACCTGCCTGCTGCGAAGCGCAAGCTGCTGGGGGTAGCCCATACCCTGCCCGAGCTCTATGAAGCCGGCAGCCAGGCCGCTTCCGGGTCCCGGGTTTTCGAGCCATCCGATCCGGATGCCGATGCGGCGGTCCTGTTCACCTCCGGCTCCACCGGTCCGGCCAAGGGAGTGGTGTACACGCATCGCGAACTGGCCGCCATGCGCGATACCCTGCGTGAAACCTACAACCTCAAGGCCGGCTCTGCGCTGGTGGCAGGCTTCGCGCCGTTCGCGCTGCTGGGCCCTGCTTTGGGTGCCACCTCGGTCACCCCGGACATGGACGTCACCGCACCGCGGACCTTGACTGCCGCCGCGTTGGCAGATGCCGCCCTCGCAGTGGATGCAACCACCGTCTTCGCCTCCCCCGCCGCGCTGGCTAATGTCCTGGAAACCCAGGATGCGCTGAACCAGGCTCAGCGGGAAACCTTGGAAGGCGTCGCGCTGATGCTGTCCGCCGGCGCCCCGATTCCCGAGCATCTGCTGGCCAAGGTGCAGGATCTGGTTCCCAATGCCCGGGTCCACACCCCGTACGGCATGACCGAGGCCTTGCCGGTCACCGATATCGACTTGGCCGGCATCCGCGCTGCCGGAGCGGGCAATGGCGTGTGCGTGGGCACCGCTGTCGCCGGAGCCACCGTTGCCATCGCACCGATTGATGCCCTGGGCGTGGCCGGAGACAAGCCGGAATACACCCCGAATGCCACCGGCGAAATCCTGGTCCGCGCCCCGCACGTCAAGGACCGCTACGACCGGCTGTGGATCACCGAACAGCTCAGCGTCTCCATCCCCGGCTGGCATCGCACCGGCGATGTCGGGCACCTGGATGAGGCCGGACGCCTGTGGGTCGAAGGACGCCTTGGCCACGTACTGCGCACCGCCAAGGGCGCGATTACCCCGGTAGCCGCCGAGCACGCTGTCGAGTCGGTTGCTGGCGCTGGCCGTGCCGCGCTGGTCGGCGTGGGACCTGACGGAACCCAGGCCGCGGTGGTCGTCATGGAAACGGTGCCCGCGGCTCGCAAATCCGGTCCGGCCGCCAGCGATCTGGCCCGCCAGGTTCGCGCCGCGGTCGCGGCTACCGGCACCGAGGTGGCAGCGGTCCTGGTAGTCCCAAGCCTGCCCACCGATATCCGGCACAACTCCAAGATTGACCGGGCCGCGCTCGCCCACTGGGCTGCCGCGTCCCTCGCAGGTGGAAGGATCCGCAATCCGTGAGCCCATCGAAAAATGAAGACGCTGCCCGTCGCGTTCTGGTCACCGGAGCCAGTGGCATGCTGGGTGGCGCTGTAGCCCAGCTATTGCGCGACAGGGGCCACCATGTGCGCACCTTCCAGCGCGGCAGCTCGGCATCAGCCATCGATGAAGTCCACGGCTCGCTTACGGATCCGCAGGCTGTCGCCGCGGCCGTGGAGTCCATGGACGCGGTCATCCACCTGGCAGCCAAGGTCTCCTTCACCGGTGCATGGGAAGACTTCGCCGCCACCAATATCGCGGGAACCAGCAATCTGCTCGAAGCGTCCAAGCGCGCAGGAATCAAGGATTTCGTGTTCGTCTCTTCCCCTTCCGTGGCGCACTTCGGCGATTCTCTGGCGGGCGCCGGTGCGGGCGAGGCCGATCCGGCCAAGGCGCATGGATTCTATGCACGCTCCAAGGCAGCGGCCGAGCTCAATGCCCTGGGCGCCGATTCGCCAGCACTTCGCGTCACCGCCATCCGCCCGCACGTTGTGTGGGGACCCGGCGATACCCAGCTGGTGGAACGCGTCATCCAGCGGGCCAAGGCCGGACGGCTGCCCCTGCTGGACCAGGGCGCAGCACTGATCGACACCACCTATATCGACAATGCCGCTGCGGCGATTGTCCGCGGTCTGGAACGCATGGACCACGCCCACGGGCGAGCCCTGGTGGTCACCAATGGCGAACCTCGGCCGGTGGGCGAGCTGATCGCCGGCATCTGCAAGGCGGGCGGCGCCCCGGCTCCGAAGCTCAACGTTCCGGGCTGGCTGGCCCGTGCGGCCGGTTCGGTGATCGAGAAGTTGTGGTTGGCAGCCGGTTCGCGCAACTTGGTTCATGATGAGCCGCCGATGACCCGTTTCCTGGCCGAGCAGCTGTCTACCGCGCATTGGTTCGACCAGCGCGAAACCCATGAAGTCCTGGACTGGAAACCTGCGGTAGGCATTGACGAGGGTCTGGAGAAGCTGGCGGAGCACTACCGGCGGTGAGCAAGCTTTTCCTCCGGAGGATTAGCTCCAGCTCAATAGGATTGCTGCGATCCAAAGCTTGTAAAAATCCTTAGCGCATTGACGACGCGTTGCACCGAATCCGGGGGAATCTGCGAGAGCGGAACGTTAGGCTTTCGACTGGCAAAGCTGCTGCGCCGCAGGCTCCTTCCGACCTCTTCCAGTCCTGGGATTCCAATCAGCTCATTCAAGAAGAATTCTCTGGCCTCAGATTCAGGCGCTTCTTCGAGTGGCAACTGGGAAAGAGGCTTGAAATTGAATTCCAGGGACAGCCCTTGCACACTGAAATAGAATATCGATACGGTGCCAAGCCGAGTTCCCATTGAATCGAAAATGGGAATCGTGCCCGCGGGGTATTTTGACCTCGACCCTAGGAATGGCAATTCCGACTTGAGCGCAGAATTAATCAGTTCGTCGAACGCTTCCAGGCTTTGCCTGTCACTCTCAAGAAGCCAGGAGCGGATGCTGCTTGCTTCCCACCGGGTGGTCTGGCGATTCTCCGGTGTTGATTTCGCATTGGCCAATTCTTCGCCGAATACGTGAGGCAACAGGAGTTCAAGCTCCCCATGCCGCCTCCGGGCATATTCGACTGCAACGATCGATGTTCCTGGGCCGGCCATCATATTCAAGTATTCAACCATGAGTCTCAACTGGGCATTGATTGCATCGACCGCTAGCACGATTCGAAAATTTCCCTGCGTCAGGTTCAGCGCAAGGGACTCTTTCAGTGTCGTCGCCGTCTCAGTATTTTCATCCCAAAGCGGCGTGGAAGAACGGTCTCTCCAGCGCTGCGCAAATTCGTCGACGTCCATCTTCCATAGACGCGAGGCATAGTCGAACATCTGGCCAACGATTTCACGCCTGATCTGCGGATTAGACGCCAACTTGCATTCGACGAGGGTGACTTCCCCTCCGGCATCCACCACGACAATATCTGCGGGGCCGACCTCGGACTGGAATTCGCGACAGGCTTTCGCTTCGGAACTCACGCCTGGAATCAGTTCCGGGTGGTTCTCAAGGATCTCCTGTAATTCTGATTCCAAGGCATACCCAATTTTTTGGGGTTCAAACCATGCCCCGTCATCTTGCCGAACCAATATGCTCGCCATGGTTGATGCTCCTTTGCACTGTGGTCTACAGCATAACGACCGCAATTGGCCCAGGAGCAGAGGAACGGAACTATGTTCGCGTGAAAATTCGTCGCCGATCCGCATACCTTGCCGTAATTCATCAGCACTCCAAGCTCCGTTCGGCAAGGGGCGCAAGCATCGTCAGGTGTCGCGCCCTCGACGTCCAGAAGCCCCGTCCCCGCAACCTTGACACAAGTTTTTCATCAGGAAAGGGGCACTGGGTTATGTTGATTCAATGCGCAACAAGATTTCCTATCAGGGCGAAGCCGGTTCCAATTCCAATATGGCTTGCACAGAACTTTTTCCCGATATGGAAGCCGTGCCCTGCGCCAGCTTCGAGGATGCTTTCGCCCTGGTGGAAAACGGCGAAGCTGAGTTGGCCATGATCCCCATCGAGAATTCGCTGGCCGGACGCGTTGCCGATATCCACGTCCTGCTGCCCGAATCGCAGCTGCAGATCGTGGCCGAGCACTACCTGCGAATCCGATTCGATCTGCTGGGGCTGCCAGGCAGCACCATTTCGGGCGCTACTGAAGTGCACAGCCACATCCATGCGCTGGGCCAGTGCCGCAAGATCATTCGCGAGCATCAGCTCACTCCGATCATTGCTGGGGATACCGCAGGTTCCGCGCGCGAGGTGCGCGATTGGAATGATCCCACCAAGCTGTCCTTGGCGCCACCTCTGGCAGCAGAACTCTATGGCTTGGAAGCGCTGGCTACAGGGGTGCAGGATGACCAGACCAATACAACTCGTTTCGTTGTACTTGCACGCCGGCAGGATCTCCCGAGTCGCTCCACCATGCCAGAATCCGTGATCACCACATTGGTCTTCCAGGCTCGCAACGTTCCTAGTGCGCTGTACAAGGCCCTGGGTGGTTTCGCTACCAACGGCGTGAACCTCACCCGCTTGGAAAGCTACATGGTGGGTTCCGGCTTCGCGGCCACAACTTTCATGGTTGATATCGAAGGACACCCCGACGATCTTCCGGTACGCCGAGCCCTGGAGGAGCTGGACTTCTTCACCTGGGAAATCAAGATCCTCGGCTCCTATCCGGCCAGCGAGCACCGACAGAATACTGTAGCGTCCTTCGTTTGATCCCTGGAGCTAATTCCTCCGGACATGTCCCGGCACCGCGACGAAGCTACTGGACCCTTCAGCCCAGCCACAGCTCCCCTTTCAACGACATGATTACGCGCGGTTTTCAACGTTGCGCCCCTGTATTTTCAGACTCTCGCAAAAGTTCCAGCACCCGCATTCCGCTGTGCAGCTGATCCGGGTTCCATCGGGGCTGCACCACAGCGTTCCCTTCTGCTCTGTACCAACTCCTGACCACCCTCTTTGGCATTCGATTGCACGCTATTCTTCCGGCTGACTCATTCCGAAAATGCCCACTGACCTCTGCATTCAAGATCCATATAATTGACGGCTGGTAGAATGGGGATTTATAGCCTGTGCCTATGGAAGGTTTTCATATAGAAATCTGCACCTCCCGTCCGCACGGCTAGAGAACTGGTTTAGAGCACATTTGTTGTAACGCGCGGCCAAATATCCCGGATTCCGGTACTGCGGCCTGCGCGAGATTTTCAAGGCTTACAGGCCGGAGAGGAACGCTTGACTCAACGCGTCGCAATCATTGGAGCAGGACCCAGCGGCATCGCCCAGCTGCGGGCTTTCGATTCTGCCAAGAAAACCGGGCAAGATATCCCAGAAATCGTCTGCTTCGAAAAGCAGGATGATTGGGGAGGCCAGTGGAACTACAACTGGCGCTCCGGGATCGACAAATACGGCGAACCAGTGCACTCGAGCATGTACCGCAATCTCTGGTCCAATGGCCCGAAGGAAGCCCTGGAATTCGCCGAGTACACCTTCGATGAGCATTTCGGCGGGCCGATTTCGTCTTATCCGCCACGAGCCGTGCTCTGGGATTACATCAATGGCCGCGCAGAGAAATCCGATATAAAGAAGTACGTGCGCTTTGCCACCGTGGTCCGCTGGGTAGATTACAACGAAAGCACCGAGCTCTTCACCGTCACCACTGAAGATCTGAAAACCGGCAAGACTGCGTCCAGCGACTTCACCCATGTCGTGGTCGGAACCGGCCACTTCAGTTTCCCTAACGTTCCTGAATTCGCAGGAATAGGCACTTTCCCCGGCGAGCTCATGCATGCCCACGATTTCCGTGGAGCCGAGCGCTTCGCCGGCAAGGACATCCTGCTCATCGGCGCCAGCTACTCTGCCGAGGACATCGGCGTCCAGTCCTTCAAGATGGGTGCGCGCTCGGTCACCTACAGCTACCGCACCGCTCCGATGGGCTTCGACTGGCCCCAGGGCATTGAGGAGCTTCCGCTCATCGATCGCTTCGAAGGGTCCACGGCCCATTTCAGCAATGGCGTATCACGCAAGTTCGATGCGGTAATCCTGTGCACCGGCTACCTCCACCATTACCCGTTCTTGCCCTCCGGGTTGGCTCTGGACTCGCCGAACAATGTCTATCCGGATACCTTGTACCGTGGTGTCGCATCCGAGAACAACAACAAGCTGTACTATCTGGGCGCCCAGGACCAGTGGTTTACCTTCAACATGTTCGATGCCCAAGCATGGTACGTCCGTGATCTGATTACCGGGAAGGCCTCGATCCCCGCAGCGGGCGACCAGCGGATGAGCATCGATGCGTGGCTGAGGCGTTTCAATGCCATTGAAACTGCTGAAGACGAAGTGAAGTTCCAGGCCGACTACATTCGCGATCTCATCGAGCAGACCGATTACCCCATGTTCGACCTGGATGAGGTCACCCGTACCTTCATGGCATGGAAGAACGACAAGAAGAAAAACATCATGACCTACCGGGACAAGGTTTATCCTTCGGTCATGACCGGTACCATGGCAGCCACGCACCATACGCCGTGGCTCAGCGAATTGGACGACAGCTTGGAACGCTACATGGCTCCCATTCCGTCCGAAAGCGTGGAAGACTTGGCCGCGACTGAAAAGGCCACGTCAAAGTAGCGCTGAGCGGAACCGCGCACTGTGGCTGCGTGCTTTTGGACGCAGCCACAGTGCTTCCTGATCTGCAAAACCCAGGTTCCGGGGCTAGCTCCTCCATGAGTAGCGGCGTTCGGGCCTGCCGACTCCCCCGTAGCGCAGGTTCACCTGAGCCAGGTTTTCCTCTGCCAGGTATTCCAGATACCGGCGAGCGCTCACCCGGGACGTGCCCAGCTTCTGCGCGGTTTCGGTGGCCGAGATGGGTTCGGCAGCTTCCTTGACGATGCTCTCAACCAGTTCCATGGTTTCGGCGCTGCAGCCTTTGGGAAGAGGCCGGCGCTTTTGTCCGCCGAGCCCGAAGAGCATGTTCACATCGGCCTGCTGCAATTCCTGGTCCGCTGCTTCGCCCAGTGGCTGGTAGGCCTTCGCGTAGTGCTCCAGCCGTTCGCGCAGGTCATCCCGCGAGAAAGGCTTCATCAGATAGTGGACGATGCCGCCACGAAGCGCGCGGCGCACGGTATCCATTTCCCGCGCCGCGCTGATCACCAGGATATCGAGCTCCGGCTGGACTTCGCGCAGGCGCTGCAAGAGGTCCAGGCCGTTCATGTCCGGCAAATGGATATCGAGCAAGATGAGATCCGGCGAGAGCGCGCCGGCGGCCTTGATCGCGTCACCGGCGGAGTGCGCCACGCCGACCACGGTGAACCCCGGTTCGCTGTTGACGAATCCAGCGTGCACCTTGGCGACCATGAAGTCATCGTCGATCACCAGTACTTTGATCACTTCTTGCTTCCTACTTCCTGAGCGTGGCGGTAAACCGGGCACCTTGGACATTGGCCGCGGCCAGCTCTCCACCGCGGCGGCGGCAAACCAGGCGGCTGATGGCAAGGCCGAAGCCCCTGCCGCCGGAAACCGCGCTGTCCTTGGTGGAGAAACCTTGGGTGAAGATCTCGTCCATGGCATCTTCCGCGATGCCTTCTCCATTGTCCCTCACGGTGATTCGCACCAGCTCGCTGGTTTCCTCGATCCCGACCTGGATTTCCGGATTGGCAGCCGCAGCGGCCGCGTCCATCGCGTTATCGACGAGATTGCCGATCACGGTGGTCAGATCTCGCGCCAGCTGGTCCTCGCACCTGCCCAAGGTTGAGCTAGGCGCCATCTTCAGGTGCACCCCTCGCTCGGCGGCCACGCTGGACTTGGCAATCAGCAACGCGGCAATCGTGGGTTCGGCGATGCACGCGGAGACGTCCTCGAAGATCTTGCTCCGGCTGAAGCTCACGCCATCGATGAAGCCCACGACCTCGTCGTATTCCCCGAGCTGGATCAACCCGGAAATTGCGTGCAGCTGGTTGGCGAATTCGTGGGTCTGCGCCCTGAGCATGTCGGCGGTGGCCTTGCTGTCCCCAAGTTCTTGTTCCAGCAGGGTCAGTTCGGTCTTGTCGCGGAAGGTGGTGACCGATCCCAAATCCCGCCTGGCGGTCTTGACCGGCATCCGGTTGAAGACCAATACCCGCTCGCCGACAAGGAATTGCCGGTCGGGCAGCTCTTGGCTGGCGGTCAGTGCATGGCGCACCTGCGGAACAACATCCAATTCGTCCAGGGTCTTGCCCACGCAGTGGCTGGGCAGCTGGAGCAGCTCGATGGCGACATCATTGGCCAGCATCACCCGGCTATCCGGCGACACCGAGATGATTCCCTCTTTGACTCCGTGCAGCAGGGCTTCGCGATGCTCGAAAAGCTCTGCAATTTCCCGCGGTTCAAGCCCACGGGTCTGGTGCTTGACCCGGCGGGCCAGCAAGACTGAGCCGGCGGTGCCCAGCAGCAGGGAAATGACCAGGGTGAACAAGGCGTTGGGAGCGATCTCCTGGATCATCTCGCCGGTGCTGGGATAGCTTTGGCCGGCGCTGACGATGCCGACCATCTTCCCTTCGTCGTCCAGCACCGGAACCTGCGCAATCAAGACGTGGTTGCCATTGCGCCAGATTTCCCCGGTCCATCCGCGGCCTTCGGTGACGGCGGATTCAGGGTGCAGTATCGAGGTTCCGACTTCATCCGGGTAGCTGGAGGTGACGACCGTTCCCCGGGGATCGGCAATGGTCACGAATTGGAGACCCGAGGTGCTGCGCACCGATTCGCCCATGGCAGGCAACGCCGAACCCATTTCCGGCTCCGCCTCGGGCAGGAGCACGCGCAGCAGGGGGTTCGCAGCCAGCGATTCGGCGGCCGAGAGGCTGCGGCGCCCCTCGATTTTTTCGAAGTTATTGGTGGCCTGGGTCAGCGATACCGTGATGACCCCGGCCAGCACCACCGCGATAATGAGCAATTGCAGTATCAGGTACTGCCCTGCAAGGGTCAGCTTGCGGCGCGTGTACAGATTAGCGAGCCAGAAACGCACGGCACCCATTGCCTCGCCCCCAATATTCCTGAAATCCACGTTGCACCCGGCAGGTCCTTGCTGGCACCTGCATCCGGGCACTGTGCTACCTTACCGAAGATTCGAATGGTTCAGATCACAATTTCCGGTTACACAATGAACAGTATTTTCTTTGAGTACGCAAGAGTGACCCGGCTCACGATGGCACGTAAGTTGGTATCACTCGCAACCCCGATGAAAGCAAAGAGGCTGAATCCCCATGAAACCCTTCAAGTCGTTCCGTGCGCTGAGCGCGCTGGCAGCTGCCGCTGCACTGGCCCTGACCGCCACTGGCTGCGGCGTGACATCAGAGTCTTCCAGCACTGACGCCGCAGAGTCCAAGGGCCCCATCGCGAACCTCCGCATCATGGTGCCGAACACCCCAGGCGGCGGCTACGACACCACTGCCCGTGTTGCCGCCAAGGTCATGGATGACGCATCGCTGGCCAGCAACCCGGAAGTCTTCAACCTTGCCGGTGCCGGCGGCACCGTCGGCTTGGCCCGCATTGTCAATGAGAAGGGCAATGGCGATCTGGCCATGCTCATGGGCCTGGGCGTGGTTGGTGCAAGCTACACCAACGAAACGGACTCCAAGCTGACCGATACCACCCCGATTGCCAAGCTCATCGAAGAGCCCGGAGCGATCATGGTTTCCAAGGATTCTCCGTACAAGAGCATTGACGACTTGGTCAAGGCCTGGAAGGACGACCCAAGCAAGCTCTCGGTCGGCGGCGGCTCCTCCCCTGGCGGCCCGGACCATCTGCTGCCAATGCAGCTGGCCGAAGCCGTGGGCATTGATCCCAAGGACGTGAACTTCGTATCGTACGATGGCGGCGGCGACTTGCTGCCGGCCATCCTGGGCAACAAGCTGGCCTTCGCTGCCTCCGGTGCCGGCGAGTACATGCAGCAGATCGAAGAGGGCTCTGTTCGCGTACTGGCCACCAGCGGCGAAGAGCGCCTGGAAGGCGTAGATGCCCCGACCCTGAAGGAATCGGATATCGATCTGGCGTTCTCCAACTGGCGCGGCCTGGTGGCTCCACCTGAGATTTCCGAAGAGGACAAGGCCAAGTGGGTCAACCTGGTCACCGAAATGCATGATTCGGCCGAGTGGAAGGAAGCCCTGGCGACCAACGGCTGGAGCGACGCCTTCATGACCGGTGACGAATTCTCCGCCTTCCTCACCGACCAGGACGAGCGCGTTGCCAGCGTCCTGAAGACCCTGGGCCTGGCGTGAGCGAAGTAGGCACCGCAAAGAAGAAACGCGTCGAACTCCTGTTCGCCGCGTTTCTTCTTATCGTCGGAATCATCGTGTTTGTTGACGCGTCGCAGCTTCATGTGACGTACTCCCAGGCAGACGTTGTAGGTCCCAAGGCCCTGCCTTACGTCGTCTCGGGCATTCTCATTCTTTCGTCCATTGCCTTGGCCATCACCGTCATGCGTGGCAACCTTGCAGCGGGCGAAGAAGGCGAAGACGTGGACCTGAGCCAACCTTCGGATTGGAAGGTCCTGCTCCCGCTGATCGGCATCTTCGTGCTGAACCTGCTGATCGTTAATTGGGCTGGCTGGGTCATCTCGGGAACCATCATGTTCTTCGGCGCGGCCACCTGCCTGGGTGCACGGCGCTGGGTATTGACCTTGGTTATTTCGCTTGCCTTGGCGCTTGGTTCGTTCTACGGCTTCTATCTGGGTCTGGGCATCAAGCTTCCGGCCGGAATCCTCTCGGGGGTGCTCTAATTGGAAACTCTGGATTTATTGATGGGCGGCTTCGCCTCGGCGCTGACCCCGATTAACCTGCTCTTCGCTTTCGCCGGTGTCATCCTGGGAACCGCTGTAGGAGTGCTCCCGGGCATCGGCCCGGCCATGGCTGTGGCACTGCTGCTGCCATTGACCTTCGGCATGGAAACTTCCAGCGCACTGATCATGTTCGCCGGCATCTACTACGGCGGGATGTATGGCGGGTCAACCACCTCGATCCTGCTCAATACCCCGGGCGAATCGGCAACAGTCATCACGGCCATCGAAGGCCACAAGATGGCCAAGGCCGGCCGTGCGGCACAGGCCTTGGCCACCGCGGCCATTGGATCCTTCGTTGCAGGAACCATCGGTACCGCGCTGCTGGTGACCGTCGCCCCGATCGTCGTGAAGTTCGCGGTGGGCCTTGGCGCACCGAGCTACTTCGCCATCATGGTCCTCGCTTTGGTAACTGTCACCGCAGTCTTGGGCTCTTCCAAGATCCGCGGGTTCGCTTCCCTGGGCTTGGGCTTGGCCATTGGCCTGGTCGGCATGGACCCGGTCTCCGGGCAGCAGCGCCTGACTTTCGGCTTCGCTCCCCTGGTGGACGGCATGGACATCGTGGTGGTCGCCGTGGCGATCTTCGCCATTGGCGAGGCGCTGTGGATTGCCGCGCACTTGCGCACCAGCCCGGCCCGCACCATTCCGGTGGGTGCCCCGTGGATGGGCAAGGAAGATTGGAAGCGTTCGTGGAAGCCCTGGCTTCGCGGTACCGCCTTTGGGTTCCCCTTCGGCGCGCTGCCTGCCGGCGGTGCCGAAGTTCCGACCTTCCTGTCCTACGTCACCGAAAAGAAGCTGTCCAAGCATCCTGAGGAGTTCGGCCACGGCGCCATTGAGGGCGTTGCCGGCCCGGAGGCCGCGAACAATGCCTCTGCCGCTGGCACCCTGACTCCGATGCTCGCCTTGGGCTTGCCCACCAATGCCACCGCTGCGGTGATGCTGGCGTTTTTGACCATGAAAGGCATCCAGCCCGGTCCGCTGCTCTTCGAGAATGAACCAGACCTGGTGTGGGCCCTGATTGCCAGCTTGTTCATTGGCAACACGTTGCTGCTGCTGATCAACCTGCCATTAGCGCCGCTGTGGGCGAAGCTGCTGAAGATCCCGCGCCCCTACCTGTACGCAGGCATCTTGTTCTTCGCAACGCTGGGCGCCTTCTCGGTGAACATGCAGGTAGCTGATCTCTGGCTGCTGCTGCTGATCGGTTTGCTGGGCTTTGCCTTGCGCCGCTTCGGCCTGCCAGTGCTTCCGCTGATCCTTGGTGTCATCATCGGCCCCATGGCCGAGGAACAGCTGCGCAAGACCTTCCAGCTTTCTGCTGGTGAAGTCTCAGGTCTCTGGAGCGAGCCGCTGGCCGTGGGCATCTACGTGCTCATCGCCGTCCTGCTCCTGCTGCCAGTGCTGATCTCCGCTATTCGGCGCAAACGCGGGACAGCGTCTGCCGCCGCCGAGGCCCTGCTGGGCGACGATGCAGCTGGCGGCCCCGAGCCGGAACAGGCGAAGCCTGGCCACGGAAATGAGAATAGCAAGGATGCTGAAAGGAATGAATCATGACGATCGTAGTGGGCTATATTCCCTCGCCAGAAGGCGAAGCCGCCTTGGAACGAGCCATTCTCGAAGCCAGGCGCAGCGAGGTGCGATTGATCGTAGTGAACTCTTCGAAGGGCGATCAGCTCGTTGACGACAGGCTCATTGACGCGAAGCAGTACCACGAGCTGGAAGCCCGCCTTTCTGATGCCGGCATCGATTTCTGGATTGAGCGCCACACCCAGGGTGCCGATGCGGCAGACCAGATCCTGCATGTAGCCCAGGCCCAACGAGCCGAGCTGATCGTGATCGGCCTGCGCAAGCGGACGGCAATGGGCAAGTTCCTCATGGGAAGCAACGCGCAACGGATTCTGCTCCAGGCTTCCTGCCCAGTGCTGTCGCTCAAAGCGTCCAGCGACTGGTAGTTCTGCACGCTGTTCGCTCAACAACGGCCAATGGCCCGCACCACGGGTGCGGGCCATTGGCCGTTGGACTTACTTCTGGTAAGGGTTGGCTGGCGGAGTGCCGCCGCCATTGGCGGTTGGATCCTGCGGCTGCTGGGGAGCAGGAGGATTACCCGGGTGCGGGCGGTAGCCGCCTTCTGCCGGCGGGATGCCACCGGCCAGACGAACGAGTTCAGTGGTGTTCTCTGCCGTGCGGATCTGTGCCAGCAAGGATTCGAGTCCTGCACGGACCAGGACCAAATAGACCAGGGACACCAAAGGACCCACGATCAGGAGCATGAGGAAGCCGAGCATTGCATCAGCCATGAACCCGGAAATCACGATTCCGAGGTAGCCGATCGCCAACAGGACCATGATCAGGATGTAAACGATCTTGATGATCGATGGCGTGATGAATTGTTTGAATTCCAAGTCGAAGAGGGACTTCACCTTATTTGCTTCTTTCTTTAGAGAAATTGCGCTGTCCCGCCCACGTTATCGAATTTCGCAGTATTCTCCCAGTAGCTGGAGCGGAATATCTTCATTTGTTGCGAAAATTTCGCCAACTAGTCGCCTGCGACTGCGTGCGGGTTATTATCCCCTGCCAAGCCAGACCCTAGACTGATTGCATGACAAGCCATGAGAAGCCGACCATCGTCCCAGCCCGATTGCAATCCGGAGACACCATCAGGGCCATCGCGCCATCGTGCTCCCGCGCCTTCGTGATGGAATTCGACAATACGAAGTGGATCACTGAACGCTTCGAGGCCATGGGGCTCAAGCAGGAATTCGGAGATCACGTAGACGAGAACGATGACTTCGACAGCTCGCCGATCCCGTCGCGCGTGGCCGATCTGCACGCCGCATTTGCCGATCCTTCTGTCGCCGGAATCATCTCGGTCATTGGCGGCTTCAATTCAAACGAGCTGCTCCCCTACCTCGATTGGGATCTCATTGCCGCCAATCCCAAGGTCTTCTGCGGCTATTCGGATTTCACCGCGCTGGCAAACGCCGTGCATGCCAAGACCGGCCTCGTTACCTATGTCGGCGCGCATTGGTCCAGCTTCGGCATGCGTGATCATTTTGAACCAACCGGACAGTGGTTCCGGACCGCAACCCACGAGCACGCGTGGACCATCGAGCACGCCAGCGAATTCACCGACGATTTGTGGTTCATGGATCAAGACAACAGGTCCGTCCAGGCATCCGGCGGACCGTGGATCCTGAATCAAGGAGCGACCACGGGCACGGTGATTGGAGGGAATCTGGGCACGCTGCATTTGTTGCAGGGCGGCGAATTCATGCCATCCTTGCACGGGGCGATGCTCTTCATCGAGGAAGACTCCTCCGAAGACATCCACGAAATCGCCCGGAAGCTCGCCTCTTTCCTGCAGTCCCCTAGCGCCGCTGGCCTGACCGGGCTGGCCATTGGGCGTTTCCAGCGGCAATCCGGCATCACCCGTAGCCTGCTGGAGCAAGTCATCGCAAAGCACCCGATCCTGCAGCGCATCCCGGTTGTGGCCAACCTCGATTTCGGCCACACTTCCCCGATGTTCACCTTGCCGATTGGCGGCTACGCCAGGCTTTCGACCGGTGACGATTCGGTGCAGCTGCACTTTGCGCATTCACAAGACCAGCTGGGCTAGCCCAAGGGCCACGGCAAAAAGCGGGACCATTCCATCTCCTGGTTGGCCCCGCCTTGCTTTGCGCTCAGTAGGCCACGGCCCTCACGGGCTTAGGCCTTGTCGATCGCTTCCTTCAGCGCAGCCAGCAGCAGCGCCACCGAACCCGGATTAGCGTTGGGGCCCATCATGCCGACGCGCCATACGGTGCTCGCGTACTTGCCGACACCGCCGCCGATTTCAATATTGAAGCGGTCGAGCAGGTATCCACGGACCTTCGCCGAATCAACGCCTTCAGGAACGTAGACCGTCGTCAGCTGCGGCAGGCGGTACCCCTCCTGGGCGAATAGCTCCAGGCCCATTTCCTGCAAGCCATCTTGCAGCAAGCCTCCCGCTTCCTGATGGCGGGCGGTGACCGCGTCCAGGCCCTCGGCCAGGATGCGGTCGATGCCGGCTTCCAGCGATGCGACCATCGAGACCGGTGCGGTGTGGTGGTAGGTGCGTTGGCCCCCGGTGGAACCTGTGGCGTAGCCGCCGAGCAAGCCCAGATCCAGATACCAGGATTGGGGCTTCTGGACGCGGCGCTCGAAAGCACGGTCTGAAATGGTAAATGGTGCCAATCCCGGAGCCACGCCGAGGCATTTCTGCGTGCCGGCATAGCCAACGTCAATCCCCCATTCATCAGCCAGCACCGGCATGCCGCCAATGGAGGTCACTGCATCGGTGATCAGCAGTGCATCGCCCTTGATTGCGCCCAGCGCGGCTATATCGGAAACAACTCCGGTACTGGTTTCAGCATGCACGCCGGCAATGACGGTTGGGTTCGGGTGCGCCGCGGCAACGCGTTCGGCATCGATCGGCGTGCCGTATTCATGCTCGACGCGGACTACTTCAGCGCCAGCGCGCGCAGCAACTTCGCACATGCGCTCGCCGAATAAGCCGTTGATCGCGATGACCGCTACGTCGCCTGGGTTGATGGTGTTGACGAAAGCGGCTTCCATGCCAGCTGAGCCCGTGGCGCTCAAAGGCAAGGTACGGGAGTTTCCGGTTCCCCAGAGAGTACGCAAACCATCAGCAACGCGATCCATGCGTGCAATGAACTCCGGATCCAGATGGCCCAGCAGCGGAAGGCCGAGCGCTGCCGTTGCCTCGGGATACGGGTTGCATGGACCCGGTCCGAACAGGTGGCGCTGAAGAACAGTCTTGCTCATGACGACTCTCTTTCATCTCAATGGGATGTTCCAACTAGAGCTCAGCATATCCCGCATCCCAATCCGAAACGAAACATATCTTCCGCATTGCAAAATTACTCGGGTCGAACTACACGGCCGCGGGCTCGATCGCCTCGAGATAATCCGGCAGCTCCGCCACGGATTCGAGGATGGCGGCATGCGGGAACCGGTCCAGCTCTTCGCGGCCCAGCTTCCCGGTCAGCACACCGATCCCGTGCACCCCCGCGTGATGCGCGGCCAGCAGGTCGTTGGCGGTGTCGCCTGCGGCAACAACCTTGGCTACATCGCGAATTCCCGTCAGCTCCATCGCTCGATGAATCATGTACGGCGCAGGGCGTCCCGCTGCTGCTTCATCGCCGGCAACCACTGCGTCGAGGAGTTCGCCAGGACCGACCTTCCACTCCAAGCCATCGAGGATGATATCGGCAACATCGCGCGAGAACCCCGTTGTCAATGCGATCTTCTTGCCGCTGGCAGCCAAGCGTTCCAGCGCTTGCACGACACCTGGCAATGCGACGGGCGGATTCTCCCGGTAATATCCCAGCAGCAGATCGCGGAAACGGCCAAACTGCACTTGCACCTGCTCATCGCTGGCAACAGCTCCGCCAAGTTCAATCAGCGCTTTGATCGCTTCCTTCTTCTCGGCGCCCATCCAATGCTGCAGATCCTCCTCCTTGACCTCAACACCGAATTCGCACACCGCATTCTCCAGAGCCCGGTACACATCGGCATGCTCGTCAATGGTCGTTCCAGCCATATCGCAGGCAATGAGTTCAAACATGTCTTCTCGTTTCATCGTGTTTTCCTGTTCAGATAGCAATGCTTCGCACACGGCTCAATGAGGCGCGATGCTCGCTGGTGTTTTCAATGGTGAAGTTGGCCAGATCCGGCAAATACCGATCATCGGAGTACTCAAGTTTCTGCCCCGATTTGGAGGAAGTCACGCGCCGTTCGCGCAGGAGCGGGGCGCCGAGCCGGACACCCAGCAGCTGCGCGTCCAGTTCATCGGCCGCCACCGCGTCGATGGTGTGCTTGCCTCGGTAGAGGTCTACGCCTTGCTCCCGCAGGTACTCGAAAATCGAACCGTCATCCGCATCGAATTCGAAGAGCAGCCGACCGACTTCTTGGGTAAAGCTAGTCCGCTCCAGCATCGCCGGGCTCCCATCGAGCAAGCGCAGGCGCAGGATCTGCACCACCTTGGCACCTTCTTCGAGTTCGAGCTGCTCGGCCACGAGGGCATCGGCCGGGCGCTGCGCCAATTCCCGCGTTTCCTGTCCAGCCTCCAATCCGATGGAGCGCGCCCAATCAGTAAAGGACATGAAGGTGGTAAACGATTGGGATTGCACCTGTTGCGCCACGATTGGCGGCTTGCCTTGTCCCCCCGCAATGAGGCCCTCCGAACGCAACTGGGCGAGCGCATGCCGGACCGTGCCACGCGAGGCATTGGCGCGGGCACAGAGTTCTGCCTCGCTGGGCAGGACATCTCCTTCGTGCCATGTGCCAGCCGCTATTTCCTGCCGCAACCAGGTGGTGAGGGCTTGGTACTTGGGTTGCTTCTTGTTCTCCATCACCTCTTGATCATACAAGTGGTTTTATTGTGAAATCAGCGATTCACAAGACATTCCAGTGAACGGAAAGTGAATAGACGGACCCCATTCTGAACTCTAGGCAAACTTGTTCAAACAAGTGCCATTTTGGGTTGAATCCGCTCATCCCGGGCATGGATGATCACTGTCGTGAGCAACGAAAAAAATTTCCCGCAGACCCGGCCAGTCGCCAACCACGCAGATGTGCTGGTGATCGGCGCCGGCATTGTCGGCCTGGCCCATGCCGCTCGAGCCCTGGACGCCGGCCTCTCGGTAATCGTCATTGAACGTGACCATGAGGCCATCGGCGCATCGGTCCGCAACTTCGGCCACTGCTGCATCACCGCGCAGTCCGGCGAACTCTACGACCTGGCGCAGTCAGGACGTCCCTTGTGGCTTGACTACGCTGAACGCGCTGGCTTCTGGGCCGTTGAATCGGGAGCTGTCGTGGTGGCCTCGACAGAAACGGAATTGCAGGTCCTGCGCGAACTGTCCGCACGCCGCGAAACCGGGCAGGTCGAGATGCTCAACGCGCAGGACATCGCAGAACAGCTCGGACGCGAAAGCACCGAAGGATTCCTCGGCGGCGCGTTCCTGCGTGATGACCTGCGCGTCGACCCGCGCACCACGGTGGCCAAGCTGGCCCAGTGGGTCAACGCCCATGTTGCTGGCAACGTCCAGTTCAGCACCAGCGCCTTGGGATTCGGTGCCGGCCGGCATCGCCGGGCCAGCGTGCAAACTAATCGCGGCGCCTTCGAAGCCGACCAGGTTTTCGTTTGCGTCGGCCACGACGTGGACTACCTCTTCCCGCAGATCGCGCAGGAGCACCAGATCACCCGGTGCGCGCTGCAGATGCTCCGCGCAGAAGCTTCCGAAGACCTGGAATTGAAGCCGGCCGTCCTCACCGCCACCTCCATGCTGCGCTACGAGGCCTTCACCGAAGTGCCAGCAGCCAAGGCCCTGCAGGCTGAAGTTCTCGCCGAGCACCCGGAGCTGCTGGATATCCAGGCGAATGTCATGTTCACCCAAAGGCCCGACGGCACCCTGCTCATGGGAGATTCGCACAGCTACGCCGCAACCCAAGCTCCCTTCCTCAAGGAAGCGACCTCGCAAACATTGTTCTCGGCCATCGGGGGCTACATGAGTGGCACCGAGCTGAAAGTCATTGAACGCTGGCAAGGAATCTATGCCTCCAGCGCTATCGGCCCCTTGCTCATCCGCAATGCCGCCGACGCCATTACCGTCGTCTCCGTGACCGCCGGAGTCGGAATGACCCTGTCCTTCGGCCTGGCCGACAAGAACATCAAAAACCTCGCCAAGCCGGCCATGGCTTCGTCGATCACCGCCTAGCTTAGCTACACCACGCATTGGAGCAAACCATGAAGATCTCTCAGGCATTTAAATTCTCTGCCGTCTCGCTGGGCCTGCTGGCCCTCACCGCTTGCGGGTCCGCCCAGGCGGATGAGCAGGCCGACTCCGCTGCCCCCGCGTTCTGCGCCGATGGGCCCATCAATTTCGGCATCGAGCCCTACGAAGCACCAGCCAAGCTCGAACCGGCGTACGGCGTGCTCGCCGACGCATTGGAGCGCGAGCTCGGATGCGAAGTCGAGGTCCAAGTTGTCGAGGACTACGCCGCAGAGGTACTGGCAATGCGCAATGGAAAACTGGATCTTGGCCAGTTCGGTCCCGTGGGATACGTGTTCGCCAGCCAGCAGGCCGGCGCTGAACCGCTCGTGTCCTTCGGGACCGCCCAAGGCGAGCTCAGCACCTACACCGGTGGCATCTGGGTTGCGAAGGATTCAGAAATCAAGACCCTCGAAGACCTGCGCGGAAAGGACTTCGCACTTGGCGGCGTGGGCTCAACCTCCGGAGATGTCCTGCCGCGCTACGCGCTGAAGACTGCCGGCATTGCCGAGTCCGAAGTCAACTTGAACTACGCAGGAGGGCATCCTGAATCACTGCTGGCCTTGGCCAACGGAACTGTCGACGCCGCCCAGCTCAACTCGCAGACCCAGGCGGTTGCCGAAGAAGAAGGTACCTTCAACCCGGAAGACTACCGCCAGATCTGGACCTCGGAACCCATCCCGAATGACCCGATCACCATCAGCGCCGATGCCGACCCGGAACTGAAGAAAGCCGTTAAGCACGCGCTGCTGAACCTGCCGGAGGAAGATATCGCCCAGGTAGGAGCTTTCCTGGATGTGACCCCTCCGGGCCCATTGCTGGAAGTCACCAAGGAAACCTACGGCCCGCTGTTCGACCTGGCTTCCGAAATGGGCCTCACCGAGGACGATATCTAACCATGGACACCACGCAATTGCCCCGTCCGGCCCTCTCGGTGAAGTCCCTGGCCAAGTCCTTCAACCAGCGCCGCGTGCTTGATGACGTCGATTTCACCGTCAACCGCGGCGAGCTCGTGGCCTTTCTGGGTGCCAACGGCTCCGGAAAATCCACCACCCTCAAGTGCGTCGCGGGATTGGCCACGCCGGATTCGGGAAGCATCGAATTGGATGGCATCCACCTGGCCGATCTCCATGGCCGCGATCTAGCCCGTGCGCGATCCCGGGCAGCCATGGTGTTCCAGAAGATCCATCTGGTGCCCCGCCGCACAGCACTGGACAATGTCTGCGCAGGCGCCCTGGCCCGTGTCACCGGCTTGGCCTCATTCTCCCCCGCTTTCTTCTCCCGCGAACTGCGGGAAGAAGCAATGGCCTGCCTGGACCGGGTTGGCATGGCCGACCGCGCCCTGGACAAGGTCGGGCGCCTTTCTGGCGGACAGCAGCAGCGCGTAGCCGTCGCCAGGGCCCTGTGCCAGCGCGCGTCGGTGCTGCTTGCCGATGAGCCGGTTTCTGCTCTGGACCCGCATGCGGCCGAGAACATCATGGAATTGCTCGCTACCTTGGCGCACGACGAAAACCTTGCAGTCGCCGCGGTTCTGCACCAGCCAGAGCTTGCACAACGCTACGCAGACCGGGCGATCGGGTTGCTGCATGGACGTATCGCCTTCAACGGTCCGGTCCAGAATCTCGGCGACGACTTCTTGGACGTTCTCTACTCTCCCGAGAGGATTGCAGCATGAGCCTCCATACCCGGACTCGCATCAAGGAGCAGGCAGTGGAAAGCACTTCGCAAATGATCGCTGGAAAATCCGCCCCAGCACTGCCCAGGGACCCGCACAAGGCCGCCCGGCGTACCCTTTGGATTACCGCAGTTGCAGTGATTGCCGCCCTTCATCTGCTGGCCATCGCGGGAACTGATTTTGATCCGGCGCTGCTCGTGGAAGGCTGGCGCGGGATGGCACGATTCATCAGCGACGCATTCCCGCCGGATCTGAGCTGGGACAAAGTCATACTTCCTGGCTTGGAGGCAACGCTGGTCACCTTGTGGATCGGCTTGCTGGGTACGACCTTCTCCATTCCTACGGCCTTGGTGCTCGCTGTGCTCGCATGCCGCACCACGACGCCGCATCCGCTGGCCTACCAAGCAGCACGCAGCATCTTGTCCTTCTTCCGCGCGGTACCGGATATCGTCTTTGCGCTCATCTTCGTCACCGCCGTGGGCTTGGGTCCCTTCGCAGGTGTGCTGGCGCTGATCTGCCACAACACGGGAGTGATGGGAAAGCTCTGGGCCGAGTCCCTGGAAGAAACCGATCAGGGCCCGCAGGAAGCGCTGTCCACCACCGGCGCATCACGGGTTCAGCAGCTTACCCATGGCGCACTGCCGCTGGTGATCCCGCAGTTCGTTGGCTTGCTCTTGTACCGCTTCGACGTCAACGTCCGATCGTCACTGGTCCTGGGCCTGGTCGGTGCTGGCGGCATCGGCTTGCTCATCAACCAGGCGATCAAGTCGTTCCAGTTCGATACGATGCTTACGCACATCATCATCGTGCTGATTCTGATCATCGTCGTTGACCAGGCGTCCGGATTCATCCGCCGCAAGCTGGCAGTCTAGCGCCTCGCCAATCGGAAAAGCGCGCCTGGGCCCCAGCGGGTGTCCGTGAACCTTACAGGATCGAGGACACCGGCTGGGGCTTCATGGCGCTCTGGGCGAATCGTTGTGGTCCCTGAACATGCCTCGGCACCTTTACCAGCGGCGCAGGTCCTGGAAAGTCGTTGTTTTCCACTGGTTGGCATGTGCCGGTGGTGGACCGTGCACTGCTATTCAGGAATTCCCATTGGAGCGACGCGCTGGGGCAAGCCGTGCTGATGGCGGCCCTGGACGAGAACCACGCAGGTCATGGACAGCAGCACTCCGACACTGCAGGCGACGAGAAGCACGCCAAAGCCGCTGGCAGCCTCGATGAGCATGCCGCCCAGAACTGGTCCAAGCGCGAACCCGGTGCCGATCATCAAGTTCGTGGAATTCATCAGGTGGCCGCTGGAGTCCAGGTCGGAGACCGTGGCCAGCAAGTAGGGCAGGATGAAGGTCCAGGAGAATTTGAAGATGATCGCCGCGGCCGCGAACTGCACGGCTCCGCTCAACCCGAACAGCAAGCCGATGGACAGCAGCATCGCCAGATAACCGAGAATGAGGAACAGCGGGCGGCGCGGATGGTCGCCCAGGAATGTGGCCAGCAAGGAGGAAGCAATTCCCGGGACTGTCGCAACAGCGAGAATCAGGCTCGTCGTACTCAAATTGATCTGCGCGGACGCCGCGAATTGCCCCATGAACGACCACACCCCGCTCAACGCTACGTAGAAAAGCATTACCGCCGCCAGGGCCAGAAACGCCTTGGATCTCGGGGCCGGCCGGTGCCCGTAGTTGGCACTATCGGCAGCCGGGTCAGCGGTGCTTCCCAACAGCACGTTGCCATCGATGCGGTGCGCAACCGCCATGCAGCACAGGGCTAGCCCAGCCATGGTCCAGTAGATCGCAGACACCGCGGAATCCGCGAAGAGCACCGGGAAGAGCGCCAGAATCACGGCGCCCATGACCAGCTGGGCCGCAACGAATAACCCATAGGCCCGTCCTGGGTTCGCGCTCCTGCCGCTCAAGCTCAGGATCACCACGGTGATCGAGCCAGCAGCCAGGGACGTCACAATGCGGCACACCGCCAAGAGCGCGTAGTTGTCCGCAAAGCCCGAGACCACATTTCCGGCCACGGCAACCAGCGTGAAGACACGAGTTGCCGTCACGAGGTTGACGCGCTTGAGCCACAGATAGGCGGGGATAGTCGCCAAGCTGAAGGCCCCGAGCTCCATGGACAGCAGCCCGCCTACTTGGGTAGCCGTCAGGCCGAATTGCGCCACCAGCTTGGAGGCGATCACCGGTGCGGTCAGCAGCACCATGTACAGCACCGCGCTGTAGGCACCGATGTAGATGTAGGTTCCGCGGTCGCCGCCTGTTTTTGTGCGCGCGCCAGCCAGTATCGAGTCCATGGCTTTCCTTCGAGACAGCGGCGAGTTGCCGCGGGTAAATGATGATGCTCCGGCCGATACCCTGGCCGGCTGAGAACAACGTGCTGGGCAGGCGATTAGCGCACCGGCACGCTCGAGGATCCGAGTCGGTCGTAGACCTTTTGCCCGCTGAACCAGGTCTGCTGTGCAGTGATCTGCGGCAGCTCTTCGAGTTGCACCTCAAACGGGTCTGCCGAGAGCATGATGAAGTCAGCGGACTTACCGATTTCCAGCGACCCGGTCAGGTCATCCAGTCCCATCGCTTTGGCGCAATTGATCGTGTAGATGCGCAAGGCATCCGCCAAGGTCACGGCTTCTTCCTCCCAGAGCGTTCCGGGGAAAGCTCCGGTAGGATCCTTGCGGGTGACCAGACCGTAGATTCCTTCCCATGCGTTCGGGGAAACGCTCACCGGCCAGTCCGAGCCGCCGGCAACTAGCGCCCCGATGGCCAGCAAGGTCTTGTTCGGGTGCATCTTGGATGCCCGGTCGGCGGGAAGGACGAGTTTCATGGCTTCGGTAATCACCCCGGGGAACCACAGTGACGGCGAGATATCCGCGGTGACTCCCAGTTCTGCAAAGCGCGGCAGGTCATCCGGGTGAATGAACTGGCCGTGGGCGATATGGTATTTCGGGTCGCCCAGACCTGCATCGCGCACCTTTTGGACTGTGTCCAGGACCAGGCGCACCGAAGCATCGCCGGTGCAGTGGATCTTCGCGGAAATGCCCCGCCGCGCCGTGCTCATCAGCCAGCCCTCGAGTTCTTCTGGAGGCATTGTGGTGTTGCCGCAATGGCATTCAGGGAATCCCGCACCCTCCAGATACGGTTCGATGAAGGCTCCGGTCCCTGCCGGCGGAACGCCATCAAGGAAGATCTTGATGAAATCCGGGCGGTGATGAGTTGACCTGGTTTGCTCGCGCTCGGCAATGATCCCCTCGCCCAGCGGATGGGTCCCGAAAATGAAGTCATTGGCCTGCATGCTGGAAACCACCCAGGCGTGCAGATTCCCGGATTCATCGAGTTCTTTCAGGGCCTGCATGAGTTGCAAGGAGGCGGCAGCATCCTGGAAACCGGTGATGCCGTAAGAATGCAGTATTTCCATGCCCCGCGATGCCGCTTCGGCCAACTGCCAAGTCGGCGTGGGGCTCAGTGATTCGCGGACCTGTTCGACAATGACCCCGCCGGCTTCCAGCAGCACGCCGGTGGCTCGGCCTTCGGCATCCCGCATGATTTCCCCGCCTTCGGGGTGAGGGGTCGCGCCGGTGATGCCCGCAAGCTCCAAGGCATGGCTGTTCACCCATCGGTTGTGCTTAGCATCATCCTTGAGCAAGGCCGGCCGGCCGCCGGTGGCCTGATCCAGCCGCGCCAGTGCCTGGGGCGTATTGATCTCGCTCAACAGGCCCGAACCCCAGCTGCCACCGATGACCCACTGGTCCGCAGCCAGCTTATCCGACCAGACCGCGACTGCCTCCAGGAACTCGTCCAGGTTGAGAGTTGGCGGAACGTTGAGCTCGAACAGGTCCATCTGCCCGGCAAGCATGTGATGATTGTGCACGTCCATCAGCCCGGGCATGATCGTGGCCCCGTCCAGATCGATAATTTCCATTTCCGGCCCACGCAGCGCCAGCGCATCCTCTCCGAGCGCGACAATCTTTCCTGCGCGGACGGCCATCGCATTGACTATGCGTTCATGCGGATCCAGCGTATGGATGGTGCCGTTGACCAAGAGAAGGCTAGGGGCGGTGTTCACGAGTGCAATCCTTTCGAAAGATACCAATCCGGGATGGCTCTCCAAGGTTCAAGAAGTGATGCACGGCATATCCCGGCCGGTGCATTCATTCTCGCAAAGTCCGCCCCAAGGGCGTTGGCTTTAAGCGCATGCTTAGTTGGCAACGCACGCCAAACTCGCTCCGGGGCTAGAAACAGGAGCCACGTCCCACTTGTTCTCCCTCCGGAGCACGATTCCGGAAAGCAAACTGGCAACTTGCGCATCGCCCTTGCGACAGCCTGCCTGTTGTACAAGGGTGGAAGGACGAATGCGAAAGGAGCACACCTTGAAGAAAATCCTCATGGTCCTGACCAGCGTTTCCGAAATCGGTAATGACAAGGAACCTACCGGATACAACGTCGCCGAGGCCGCACATCCATGGAAGGTGTTCCGGGATTCCGGGCACTTCGTCGACTTCGCTTCCATTAAAGGCGGACAGCCCCCGCGCGACACAGTGGACCAGGACGACCCGGTCCAGGTCCAGTTCACCCAGGACGAAACGACCCGTGCCGGCTTGTACAACACCGCAAGGGTTGAAGTCGTCGACCCCGAACAGTACGACGCCGTGTACCTCGTGGGAGGCCACGGCACCATGTGGGACTTCCCCAATAATGAGGGCCTGCAAAAGCTGGTCGGCGCTATCTACAACAAGGGCGGCGTTGTCGGTGCAGTCTGCCACGGCCCGGCCGGTCTGCTCGATGTCGAGCTGCATCATGGTTTGAAACTCTTAAGTGGCAAAACCGTTGCAGCATTCACCAACGATGAAGAAGTGGCCGTAGGCAAGGATAAGATCATTCCGTTCTTCCTGGCCGACAAGCTCACCGAGCAAGGCGCCACGCATATCGCCGCCGATAACTTCGAAGAGAATGTACAAGTCTCCGAACGCCTGGTCACCGGACAGAACCCAGCTTCCGCCGCAGGTGTCGCCAAGGAAATGGAAAAGCTCTTGGCCGAAGTGATCCACCAGGAGAAGGCCGCTGAAGCCGCAGCCGCCGAGTCCGAGGCCGAGGCACAATGAGCTAAGTCGTAACCCAGCCCGAAATCTCATAAAAAACGCTTGGATCCGTGTAGCTTCGCGGATCCAAGCGTTTTCGACTTCTACTGGACTTTGTATGACGCATTCCGTACTCCATGCAACGCCATGCACCCCTTGCCGAAAGCGTGGCTGGTGATGCAAGCAGCTTGGAAAGTGTCTCGGATTGACCCGACAATACTCGTCAATCGATTGGGTCTGGTTCGCAACCTGGCCGTCCCTGCATCGCAAAAGCCTTCTCATACAGAATGGCGCTCTCATCCGGCCAGCCTGGATCTCGCGGAACGACACCGGTAGCAGCCCAGAGCGTCTCCCTTAGCCACTGTGCGAATCCAGCTACACGGAAGTTGCCTACAGCGCCTGCATCCCCTTCAGCATGCTCAAGCAAGACAATTGCTCGCCTCATCCCACCGAGCTCGTCCTGAATGACGTTCCACAGCTCTTCATCCTTAGTGAACACAACGTCGTAGCTGTCTTCATCTTCTTCGGGAGGCCATTCCATCATTTCGCGTTCAACCGGCAAGGACCGGGAAGCAAGGAGCTCTGGGTCGGAAATATCGTAGGCTGCAACTACACGTGCCGAGTCTACATATTCATCGATGAGGTTGCCGGCGAACCTGGAGTAGTCGAAGGTCTTGCCACCCAACGAGGTGAGAAGTGCTGCAGCTTCCGACACGCGTGGAGCAGCGCCAACCCCGTAGTGTGCACGAGCAGCCTGCAAGAGTTCTTGGTAGTCAGTCATAGTTCCCCAATTCAAGCACTATTGGTACCGCCAACAGTAGCTTGCGGCACCAATGCTTCGTGCAAGTTCTTTCCCAGGTCGAGCTTCCGCAGAAGAGATGAACGTCAGGGGTCCGCTTGTTGGGGTGGAAGTGCCACATGTACCCTTCTTGCCTCCTCCACTGATTTCGGGTCCAACTGGCGCCTTGCCGTCCTTAGTAGCTGCAGCTAATGATTTTGCTTTGTTCCTGGAAAGCGCCCAAACGCCGTTGCCCTTCTTGCCACGGGTGACAGCCTTGGTTTTGGCCAGGGTCTTGGCGCTGATGAAGCTCTTATTGCTCTTGCGCGATGCCGGGTAGTAATCGCGCTACTTCGATTTGCTTTTCACCAGCTGCTGCCCGTGGTGGGAGCCCTGTCGAATCAACTTCGTGCGGCTCCCCTCGCCAGTACTTTCCTTGCGGTTTCTCCATGCTGATCGCCCAAGGCATTCCCGGAGGACGCAGCTGAACCAGCAACCGGTATCCGCCGGGGCCTGATCCCACCGGCAACCGAAGGACGAGAGCAATGGCTCTCGTCCTTCGGTACACGACTATCAGGCTCTAGAATGCCAAGTCCAAGCGATTATTTGCCGGTACTGGCAACCCGTAGTTTCCGCGAAGCGTACTCTGCTCGTATTCGGTACGGAAAAGCTTGCGCTGCTGCAAAATCGGGACTACCTGCTCCGTGAATACTTCGAGACCTGCCGGCAAGACCGGAGCCATGATATTAAATCCATCGGCCGCTCCGGCTTTGAACCAGTACTCGATCCGGTCCGCCAGCTGCTCCGGCGTACCCGAGAACGTCTGGTGTCCCCGGCCAGGACCTAGCTCCCGGATGATCTGGCGAACTGTGAGCTTCCTTCGGTAACCCAAATCCAAGATGAGATCCCTTCGGGAGGTGGATTTCTCCTTGGCCACGGTATTCTCCAGCTCGGCGGGAAGTTCTCGGTCCAGTTCAAGGATTGCCGGCTCCACATGCAACTGCTGGGCCAACGTATTCCTGGCGTATTCCGGCAGAATGAGCTCATCCAGGGAATCCGCCAATTCATTGGCTTCGGCTTCCGTGGAACCAAGGATGGGAACAATTCCTGGAAGGACTTTGACCGAATGCGCTGCTCGGCCGTTACCTGCTGCCTTGTCCTTGATTTCCTGGTAGAAGTCCCTGGCAGACTCAAATGATTGGTGAGCGGTGAAAATGGCTTCAGCCCATCGCCCGGCGAATTCCTTGCCGGCGGCCGAAGCTCCCGCCTGGACGATCACCGGATGCCCCTGGGGCGACCGCGGGACATTGAGCGCTCCAGCAACCTGGAAGTGCTCCCCGATGTGGGCCGCGGAGTGTATCTTGCCCGGATCCGCCCAGATCCCGCTTCCCTTGTCAGCAACGACTGCATCCGGCTCCCAGGAGTCCCAGAGCTTCTTCACCACCTCCAGGAATTCCTCGGCGCGACGGTATCGTTGCGAGCTGTCTAATTGGGCGGATTGGGAGAAATTCCTCGCCGCTGCATCGCCTGCTGTGGTGACGACGTTCCAGCCCGCACGCCCATTGCTGATCACATCCAGGCTTGCAAAGCGGCGGGCAAGATTATAGGGGTCGTTGTAGCTGGTTGATGCGGTCGCTATCAGCCCAATGTGCCGGGTCAACGGGGCGATGGCAGAAAGCACTGTCACAGGGTCGAGGATTCCTGCAGGTCGTTGGGCGACCGGCCCTTGAAGCACTGGGCCGTCTGCGAAGAAGATCGCGTCGAGCTTCGCTTTCTCGGCCAGCTGCGCCAAACGGATGTAGTGGCCGATGTCCGTTCCGGCAAGAGGGTCGCTCAGCGGCAGGCGCCACGAGGATTCATGATGCCCGGTAGTCATCAAGAACGCGTTGAGAGTCAAAGTTCGTGTCATGGTTGTAGTCCCTTCGGTAGGAAGATTGTCTAGGCGCGAGCCCAGCGCGAGAAGTGGCGCTCCAGCGCTACAAGTGCTGCGTTGACCGTGAACCCTAGGATGGCGACAGTGAGTATGGCTGCGTACATTTTCGGGATCAGGAAACTGGCTTGCGAATTGGTGATCAGGAAGCCCAGTCCAGCCTTGGCGCCGATCATTTCGGCGGCGATGAGCACCAGCACGGACGACGTTCCTGCCATCCGGACGCCGGTAAAGATGATGGGTACGGACGAGGGCAGGACAACTTTCGCGAAGATCTCGTAGCTGGTGAGCCCCAAGGTTTTTGCCGCCCTGATCAGCAAGGGATCTACGCTGCGTGCTCCAAGGATCGTGTTGAGAAGCACCGGGAAGAACGCCGCGTAGACGACAATCGATACCTTGGATACTTCGCCAATACCGAGAAGGAGCGTGAAGACCGGAAGCAACGCCAAGGCCGCGGTATTTCGGAATACCTCCAGCAACGGGTTGAGGAAATCGCCGACTTTCGAGAACCACGCGACGACCAATCCGACGGGCACGCCGATGAGGACAGCGAGCGTGAATCCTACGGCCGCCCGGCCCAGGCTTGCCAGGATGTGCGTGCCCAGATCCCCTGAGGCAATCATCTTCCCCAGTGCCTGCAGTACTTCATGCAAGGGAGGAAGAAAGACCCGGGATGATGGTTCCAGGACGAATTGCGGGACAAGCTCCCACACCAGGAGAAAACCGATGATCGCACCCGAACGGTACAGCGTTGACCGCAGTCTTCCGGCCAAACGCAGGAAAGGAGAAGGCCGATTTGACTCCCCGGTGGAGCCCTGCAGGCGCTGGTCCGGTACGGCTAAGGTGCTCATGCTGGTACTCCTGGAGAAACGAGCGACTTGTGGCTCACCGGCGATTTGCCGGCACTGGGAGCGGACTCGTGAAGCAGCGTCCAGATGCGATGGCGGTAATCGCTGAATTGGGGAGCCGAGCGGATGTCATCAACACTGTGGCGCCCGTCGAGTTCAATGTTGATGATCTCCTTGATTCGTCCGGGTTTGGAGGACATCACCGCTACCCGCTGCCCCAGGTACACGGCTTCTTCGATGCCGTGCGTAATGAAGACAATCGTGGTTCGGGTGCGACTCCAGATATCTAGCAGCAAGTCCTGGAGTTGTTCGCGTGTTTGGGCATCCAGGGCGGCGAACGGCTCATCCATCAGCAGCACCTTGGGTTCATGGGCCAAGGCACGGGCTATGGCCACGCGTTGACGCATGCCGCCGGATAGTTCATGGGGGTACTTGTCTTCCACACCCTGCAGGCCAACGAGTCGCAGATATTCGTTAGCGCGGATCCGCCTTCCCGATTTGTCCAGTCCCCGACCGCGACGGGCCTGGCTCTCCAGCCCCACCTCGACATTGGCCACTGCCGTGAGCCATGGGAAGAGCGCGTATTGCTGGAAGACTACTGAACGTTCCAGGCTGGGACCGGAAACCGGCTCGCCATCAACGAGAACTTCGCCCGAAGTTGGCGCGGCCAACCCGGCCAAGATATCCAGAAGAGTGGATTTGCCGCATCCGCTGGGGCCGACAAGGGTGAAGAATTCTCCGTCCTGGATCCGGAGATCCAGTGATTCAATGGCCGTGACGGCAGTATCTTCACTCGATCCGGAGCGGAGGAATTTCTTGCCCAAGTTCTTGATCTCAATGGTAGACATGCGCGATTACTGCCCTTCGTTTGCGACGTCGTTGAATTCGTTGGTGTAGTACTCGCTGGGGGTGATTTCTCCTTCGATAATCCCCGCATCGTTGAGCCATTGCGCCCATCTGCTGAAGTCCTCGTCTTCGATGGCTGCGTGTTCGCCCAAGCCATAGCCGTTGAAGTACTGCAGGGCTTCAACGTCGTCTCCGCGATCCCTGGATTCAACGATTGCGGTGAATCTCTTGATGACCTCTTCGCGCGGATGCGTCGAAGCCCAGTCCGCTGCTTTGGCAATGCCAGTGGCCAGGGAATGCGCTGCTTCAGGGTATTGAGCGATGAAATCATCCCGAAGGACGTACTCTCCGGCATCAAAGTTGCTGAAGACTTCCGTGTCCCTGAAAACTTCTCGCAAGCCGCCTTGCTTCACTGCATGCACTTGGGAAGCCCCGGAAAGAGCGCCAACGTCGACCTGATGGGTGCGAACAGCTTGTGCGGTGTCGGTAGGTGGCAAAACGACCAGCTGCACCTGCTCGATCTCTTGCGGCGTCAGGCCTTCGGATTTCAGATAGCTGCTAACGACCGCTTCAGAATGAGCGCCCAAAGTATTGACTGCAATTGTCTTGCCAATGAGGTCCCTCGGTTCTTCGATGCCGCTGTCTTCGCTCGTGTAGAACCCGACAAAGTAGTCTGCATTGGAACCATAGGATGAGACCACCGCGGTGACAGGCGATCCAGCTTCCTGCAGCTTCACCACTGCTCCGGAGAACGCGCTGCCGATCTCGGTGGCACCGGTGGCCGTGTTCTGGATCGCCGAGGGCCCGCTGGAGTTGTTGCCAACCCATTCCAAGGACACACCGTCAAGGTAGCCCAGGTCTTCAGCCAGCTCCGGAAGGATCACGGTATTGGCGCTTCCTTCGTAGCGGACGGTTATTGTGCCGTCAGGGTTCTCAAGATCCGTGCCGTGAGCTGACGCAGTGCATGAGGCTAAAAAGAACGCTGCTGCCGTCAGCCCCGCCGCCGTGCCCATGCTACGAAAGTTCAACCGTTTGAAATTATTCATCCCTGTTCCCCTCTATTTCGCGCTTTTTCCGTGCTTGGTAGCCATGCAACCACTTCGGCGGCGCCTCGGAAAGGGCATGGAAAACTGGAGAAACGAGAAGAAACCTGAGGTCAAAGTGACCTTCAGGTTTCGGAAAATGTCGCGGGATGGCTCATTAGCCTTAGCCCAACGGTACGTGGCTCCACAGGAAGGTCAGATACCGAGATATTCGGGGCGGAATTTAATCCGGGGAAACCTTAGCGAGTGCGTCCAAGGTCGCTCCGACGCCTGTTCCGTCATGTGCTTGCCTGCGGGATGAGCTTGGGAGAGCAGGAATTCATCCGATTCTTGCCTCTGTCGATTACTGATCTTGATTCGTGCCGGCAAATAGCGAACACATGAACGGCGTTGCCAAGGTCCGGAGGCAAAGAAAAATCCCCGACTCCTGAAGCGGAGACGGGGAATTTCTTGCTCTGAAGCAGAGGACTACTTGCGCAGGCCCAGACGCTCGATCAGCGAACGGTAACGCTCGATGTCGGTGTTCTTCAGGTAGCCGAGCATACGACGACGACGACCAACCAGAGCCATCAGGCCACGGCGGGTGTGGTGATCATGCTTGTGCATCTTCAGGTGCTCGGTCAGGTCCGAAATACGGCGGGACATGACGGCAATCTGAACCTCAGGCGAACCGGTGTCACCCTCGTGGGTAGCGTAAGCCTTGATGATTTCGTTCTTGATAGTGGCATCCAATGCCATAACAAACTCCTAGAGTTGGACCGCGTTCATAAGTCGGTGCGAACGTCGAGACGCTCACGGCGGAAACTCGCAACCGCGGACTGCAGCGAGAACCATCGTCAATCATATCACCGACGGGTGCGCCGGCGGGACCTCCAGGCATGGGTGAGATAGGGCACCTGCACCTTTGCGTCCTGCTCGTGCCCCAGATGCTCCTGCCAATACCAGGCCAAGTTCGCTTCCACCTTGGCGCGGGTAGTCTCTGAAGACTTGCGGTAGTAGCTGCGGGATTTGGTCAGCTCGACGATCTCGTGAAAATCCAGTTCCATGGACCAATGCCAGATGCCATGCTCCGCCTTCTGGAACTGCGGTCCCAACGGCGGCTCCAGCTCGGGCCGGTGCACATCGCCGGCATGCATGATGCGTGCCAAGCGGTGAACCCAGGGAATGGCGACATCCAGCTGATTCCACAGCAGGGTGAGCCAACCGCCATCATGGAGCAATCGGGCCGCTTCGGCACTGGCTTGAGGGTGGTCCACCCAGTGCCATGCCTGGGCATAGGTCACCAGGCCAGCGCTATCGGCCTCCAAGCCGGTCGCTTCACCTGCGGCGCAGGTTACCTCGACCGCTGGCAGCCGCTTGGACAGGACCGAGAGCATTTCTGCCGATGGGTCTACGGCCCTGACTTCCAGGCCTGCACCGATGAGCTGTTCGGTGAAGATCCCCGAACCGCAACCGATGTCAATGGCACTCACCGGTCGGTGCTGCAGCGTGAATTCCAAGGCTTCCTGCGGATAGGAAGGACGGATCTTGTCATAGCTTTCAGCGTCGGCTTGGAAAGCGGAAGCTAATTCGTCGCGGCGCTGGGCGCCCACGACGAAGGCCCGCTGCGGCAATGATGGTATCTCAGCCATGATTCCTAGTGGCGTTCTATAGCCAGCACCGCACGGGCCTGGTCAACGTCCTCGGTCATCTGCTCAATGAGGGCTTCGATGCCGCGGTAGGCAACCATCGGACGCAGGTGGGAAATGAACTCAACGACAATCTGCTGTCCGTACAGATCGAAATCTTCCACGCCTTCTTCGGGGCGGTCAATCACGTGGGCTTCAACCACTCGGGAGACGCCATCGAAGGTGGGGTTCGACCCGACGGAAATTGCTGCTGGCCAACGCACCTCGGCCTCGTCGATCACCCAGCCGGCATAGACCCCATCGGCGGGGATGATGCCAGTGGCTTCGGTGTCCAGATTCGCGGTGGGAAATCCCAGCTCGCGCCCACGGGCATGGCCATGGACTACTTCACCGCGCATGCGATGCGGCCGGCCGAGGATCGCGGCGGCAGCTTCGACATTGCCGGCGGCTAGTTCTTCACGGACCCAGGTCGAGGACAAGCGGCGCTTGTCCCCTACGTCTTCGACACCTATGACTTCAAAACCGTATTTGGTGCCCAGTTCCTGCATGTAGCTGAAGTCCCCGGAATTGCCGCGGCCAAAACGCACATCATGCCCGACCACAACGGCCACGGCATTCAGCTTCTCTACGATGATGGAGCGAACGAACTCTTCAGCGCTCTGGTCCGCGAATTCCAGGGTGTAGTGGATCATCAGCGTGGCATCCAGGCCAACGCTGGCCAAGGTGTCCACGCGGTCAGCCAGACCCATGATCAATTCAGGAGCATCATCGGGACGGTGCACCAGCGCCGGGTGCGGGTCGAAAGTGATCGCTACCGATTGAGCCGAGCGTGCTTTGGCCTGCGCGACAGCTGCATCCAGCACCTCGCAATGGCCCAGGTGGACACCATCAAAGTTGCCAATGGTCACGACAGTGGGAGCCATATCCGCGGGGACGGCATCCAAGCCCTTCCAATAGTGCACTTTGCTCCTTCAGAAATTCTGCTGCGGTGGATGGAAAACCCACCGTGGTAATTCTTGCACGTCTTTAGGCGTGACGCTCATTACGGTTACGGTACAGCCACCACAAGCCGACAATCGGCAGCACCAGTGGAACGTAGCCGTATCCTTCGCCGAAACCGCTCCACACCGATGGATGGGCGAAGTCTTCGGGGTGGGTCAGCGACAAGATGCCGACCACGATCACGCCTGCCAATTCAACGGCTACCGCCCAGAGCGAAACCAGCCAGGCACCACGCTTGGCTGAAGACAGCGAGAATGTGGCAAGGATATAGACCAGGCCAGAAAACAGCGACAGGCTGTAGGCTATCGGCGCTTCGTCGAATTTGCTCATGATCTGGTACACCGCGCGCACGCTCGCCGCCAGGGCGAGGATGCCGTACACGGCAATGATCACCCGGCCCAGTCCGGTGGACCGGCTTGGCTTGGGGGCCTTATTGGTGCTGCGCGCCTGAGCGGCCTGCATGATTCGCGAATTTCGCGGCTTTTCACCCATGTGAGTACTCCTACTGCCAGATCTGTTCCATGCGGAACACCATTACGAAGGTGACGGCGGCCGACGCGGCCAGCACGGCGTTGGACCAACGGCTCTTCTCGCTGATCGCCCAGAAGAAGGCCACCGGCGGCATGATCAGCGCTGTGATGAAGTAGCCCCAGAATTCCACCGGGTCGCCTTGCACCGCATTTCCCCCGACCTGGCGGATCGCGGCCGCGATGCCGTAGGCAATCAGGAAAAGCTCGGTGGCCAACGCACCGATCAGCGCCCAGTCATCCGGGTGCTTGCGGATAGCGGTTGCGATAACTGCCACCAGCAATGCCAGTGCGCAGACCACCGCTCCGGCGATGAAGAATCCATTGACGGCAATCAAGCCAGTTCCTTTCGGGATTACTTAGCGGTGAAGACCAAGGCCGTACGCGCCTTGTCGCCCTTGTCTTCCAGCAGTGCGACCAGCACGCCATTGGGAGCGAAAGCCGCAACGGTCTGGCCTTCGGCAATGTCCATGCCCAGATGCGAGGCGGGGATGGTGCGGCCGAAAGACAATTCCACGGCTTCGTCGACGCTGACCGTGCGGTTCGGGAACAGCGCGGCAGCAGCCTTTTCGATTGGGAGAATCTCGAATTCCCCGGCCAGCTGCTCCAGGGTGCGGGTGAGCTCGATCTTGTATGGGCCCACCTCGGTACGGCGCAGCGCCGTCAGGTGCCCGCCAACGTTCAATGCTTCGCCCAGGTCGCGGGCCAACGCCCGGATGTAGGTTCCAGAAGAGCACGATACCGTGACGTCGACGTCGAGGATCTTGCCGCCGTTTTCGCGGCGCACCTCATGGATCTCGAACCGCGAAATGGTGACCGGGCGGGCCTTGAGTTCTACCTGTTCGCCAGCGCGCACGCGAGCGTAGGAACGCTTGCCATCGACCTTGATGGCCGAGACCGAGCTCGGGATCTGCTCGATGTCTCCGCGCAGCTGGGCGATCTCGCGCTCGATGTCTTCGTCGCTGACCGCTGCGGCGATGCGCTCGGAAATGATTTCGCCTTCGGCATCGTCCGTGACGGTGTTCTGCCCCAGCCGGATGGTGGCGGTATAGGTCTTGTCGTGGCCGACGATGTAGGTCAGCAGCCGGGTTGCCTTGTTCACGCCGATAACCAGCACGCCGGTGGCCATGGGGTCCAGGGTGCCGGCGTGGCCGACTTTTCGAGTCCCTGCAAGTCTGCGGATGCGACCGACCACATCATGGGAGGTCATTCCCTGCTCTTTGTCGACTAATACGAGGCCTGAGGCCTGCTCTTGCGTGTTCTGCCCGGCTTTACTCACGCCTTCCAGTATATGGCTTGTGCAGAGAATAAGGCTGTCGCTGGTTCCAAGCGTGGCAGATCCCACTTGCAGCCTATTTCCATGAGCCGGCAATGCTCCGGGACCGGGCCCGCCAGCCCGCGGATCCGGCAGCTTCACGGCCTGCCAGCAAGACGCAAAAAAAATTTCCAAGAGAATCCAATCCGTCGGGCAACCTGCCCCGAATGCTCATTGACAACCTGATCCGCACGGACAGGAAAAGGACCGACGACATCAGTCGCGGCGAAGCAAGGAGAAAATCATGAAGCGCACATACAGCAAAGTCGCTGGAGCATTCGGGCTCATCGCAGTCGCCGCCATGGGACTGAGCGCCTGCTCGACCGGTTCGGAAACCATGGAATCGCCCACGGCGTCCGCCTCGGAAAGCAGCTCGCCCATGGCCAGCGAATCGGCAATGGATCCAGCAAGCAATCTTGTGGGCAAGGGTTGCGCGGCCTACGCCGAAGCAGTCCCGACCGGTGATGGCTCGGTAGCCGGAATGGCCCAGGATCCAGTGGCCGTCGCTGCCTCGAACAACCCGCTGCTGACCACCCTGACTTCTGCAGTCTCCGGTGAGCTGAATCCTGATGTCGATCTCGTCGATACCCTCAATGGCGGCGAATTCACCGTCTTCGCACCGGTTGACGACGCCTTCGCGGCAATCCCGAAGGATGACCTGTCCGCAGTTGCCAAGGATGCCGACACCCTGACCAGCATCCTGACCTACCACGTCGTTTCCGGCCAGATTGCACCAGATGATCTTCCCGGAACCCACGCAACGGTCCAGGGCGAAGAGGTGGAAGTCACCGGTAGCGGCGACGATCTGGAAGTCAACGGGGCTTCGGTCATCTGCGGCGGCGTGCAGACCGCCAACGCAACCGTGTACCTGGTGGACACCGTCCTGATGCCACCGGCAAAGAAGTAGTATCGCCAGAATCATCAAGGCCGCTGGCATGAAGGTGGTGCATGGAATACCTTCCAGGCATCACCTTCGCCGGTGCAACGGGAACCTGGTTCCCTTGGACGGATCTTTTCGCAAAACGCCACGCCACAGCAGATAGCCGCTTAGCCACAGATGCATGAGACCCTAGGATTCATGAGTTCCAATAGACTCGATGCCATGGAAGACGATTCCGTGAAAACGCCAGACGTCCTGCTGCAACAGGTCGCGCTGGGAGATGAATCTGCCTTCGAATCGCTCTATGATGCCATGGCTTCACGGGTCTTCGGACTCGTGCTGCGGGTGCTTCGCGATAATGCACAGAGCGAAGAAGTCACCCAGGAAGTGTTTGTCGAAGCGTGGCAACAGGCAAGGCGCTTTGATCCGACGCGTGGCACGGCAGCATCATGGCTGCTGACTATTGCCCACCGCCGGGCCGTCGACCGGGTGCGAGCAAGCCAAGCGAGCCAGGACCGGGATTTGCGCGTTGGAATCAAGGAATTCCAGGACAGCTACGACGACGTGGAAGAGAATGCCATCTTGCACGACGAGACCATGCGCGTAGCCCAAGCCCTGCAGCGGCTCACCGCCCCGCAACGCGAGGCGATACACCTGGCCTACTTCGGCGGATACACCCACACGGAAGTCGCAGAGCTGCTGAAAATACCGGTGGGAACCGCGAAAACGCGAATACGCGATGGAATGGGCAAACTTCGAGAACTGATGGGAGCGGCGTAATGGACAAGCACGAGAACGAGCTGACCGACAGCTTCGCCCTGGATGCTCTGGAAGACAAGGAACGCGAAGCCCTCCAGCATGGGGGTCCCGACTCTGCCCTGGCACGCCGGGAACTGGATGCCCTGCAGGAAACTGCTGGACTGCTCGGCTTGTCAGCGCAACCGGTCAATCCTCCGGCCCGGCTGAAGAACAACATCATGGCCGCTATCCGCACTACCGAGCAATTGGCACCTGTGCAGGAGACGGCCCTCGATCACGACGGCGTCCAGGCACAGGACCCAATAGCTCCTGCTGAACCAGCTGCTCCTGCTGAACGGGAAACCGAAACCACTGCAACGCACCAGGCCCCGCAACCTGGCGCAGAACGCGGCCCGCAGCGCTTCTTCGCCTTGGCCGCCGGCGTCCTGCTGCTGGCAGCGGTGGCCCTGGGCGGCTTGGCCATCAACCAGAATTCCCAGCAGCGCGAGCTGGAAAGCCAGATGGCCGCCATGGCCTCGCATCAAGAAGAGCTCAGCCGGATCCTGGCTGCCCCGGATGCCAAGTCGAAAACGCAGACACTGGACGACGGCGCGCGAATCACGCTGTCCTATTCTGCCGACGAAGGCCTGATGGCGGTGTCCACCTCGGGCATGCCAGCCCTGTCCAGCGACAAGGGCTACGAGCTGTGGCTGATCTCGGCAGAAGGGGCGGTTCCTGCGGGAATGCTCACCGGCGGTGATGCCAACGGCATGATCATGGTTTCGGATCCAATGAAGGGCATCACGCACTTCGGGATCACGGTCGAGCCGGCCACCGGCTCCCCTGCCCCTACAACAGACCCCATCATGGTCCAATCGCTGTGAGCGTGCGGAAGTTCTTGTAGCCTGTTCCAATCCGCAATGCTGCCCGTTCCGAAAACACTGTGAGAAGTTGTTCCCCTGCATTCTGCAGGGGAACATGGACCGCAACGCATGAGGTGAGTGGCAGTGGGCATTTGGCAGAAGCGCAGCAGCAGTAAACTCGTATTCCACGCGGTGGCTGGAATTTGCTCGGCCGCAATCATGTTTGCCGTGGCCCAATTCGCCTCGGCATTTTTCAACAATGCATCCTCGCCGTTTTTCGCGCTGGGTTCAGCCATTATCGACCTGACTCCCCCATGGCTCAAGGACTTCGCCATCGCGACCTTCGGGACCAATGACAAGTTGGCGTTATTCATTTCCATCGGTGCAGCCGCCGCAGTCCTGGCGGCGATGATCGGCCTGATCGCCAAGCGAAGTTTTGCGCTGGCCTGCACGGCCATCATCGGCTTGGCCGTACTGCTCTCCAGTGCCGTGGCCGCTCGTGCTTCCACCAGCCTGCTGGATATCATCCCGACGGTACTGGGCGCGATCGCCGGTATCGGGCTTCTGCAGTGGCTGACCCGGCTGGCTGTGGCCGCGGCCCCAAGGCAGGACGAGGGCGCCAACGCGACGGGTCCAAGCCGCAGGAAGTTCTTGATAGGCGCAGCCCTGTCCCTGGCCGCCGCGGCCGTCTCCACCGGTGTTTCCACCTCGCTGTCGGCATCGCGGAATATGGCCGCCGCCGCACGCAAGGCCTTGCGCCTGCCTGCGGCCCGGACCAAGGCGGAACCCCTGCCCGAAGGTGTGCAGGTAGAAGTAGCGGACATGCCCCGCTTCGTGACTCCCAACCAGGATTTCTACCGCATCGATACCGCGCTTTCGGTGCCGCAGATCGACCCGAACCAGTGGTCGCTGCGCGTGCACGGCATGGTGGAGAAGGAATTCACCGTGAACTTCGACGAGCTGCTGGGCGAAGAACTCGTGGAAACCTATCTGACGCTCACTTGCGTGTCGAATCCCGTCGGTGGCGATCTGGTAGGCAACGCGAAATGGCTGGGCTACCCGCTGCGTAAGCTGCTGGAGCGCGCGGTTCCGCAGGCCGGCGCGGATATGGTGCTTTCGACTTCGCACGACGGTTTCAGTGCCTCCACCCCGCTCCAAGCGCTCACCGACGACCGGATGGCTTTGCTGGCCATCGGCATGAACGGCGAGCCGCTGCCTTTCGAGCATGGTTTCCCGGTGCGCATGGTGGTTCCAGGTCTCTACGGCTACGTGTCGGCCACCAAATGGGTGGTCGATTTGGAAGTGACGCGGTTCCAAGACAAGGCGGCCTACTGGACTACTCGCGGCTGGTCCGAACGCGGTCCAATCAAGATGTCTTCCCGCATCGATACCCCTCGCCCGTTCGCCCAGGTGCCTGCCGGAGAAGTCGTCTTGGGCGGAACTGCATGGGCGCAGACCCGGGGCATTTCGCGTGTGCAGGTGCAGATCGACGACGGACCGTGGGCAGATGCCCAACTGGCGACCGAAGCCTCGCTGGATACCTGGCGGCAGTGGCGCTTCGTATGGAAGGACGCAGCACCCGGAACGCACTCGGCAACCGTCCGCGCCTATGATGCACAGGGCACGCTGCAGACCAGCGAGAAAGCCAACCCGGTGCCCAATGGCGCCAGCGGCTGGCAGCGCCTGCAATTCACCGTGCAGTAGCTCCGGGGCACCGGTGGGTTGCTCACGCTGCTGCCGACTGCGACCGGGGCTGGCTGGCCTGCTGGCTCAGCGGGCATGGCCCCGGCAGGCTAGTGGCTGCGCAGCGTCTTGATGACCTTCTCGACCCGGCGCGTCCTGGTGTCCTCGCCGCGGGCAGCCACGATGGGGTCCACGTGGCCGCGCTGCTTGCTGTAGGACAGCTTGTTCCAAGCGTCCAGCAGCTCTGGCTCGGCGGAGAGCAGCACGGCCAGCGGTTCGGGGATTTCGACGGTGCGCGGTTCCTCGTCCAGTTCGAGTCTCACGCTGATTTCATCGCCCGCACCCTTGCCCGTGGCAGCACGGGTCTCGGAGCTGAAGGAAATGAGGAACTGCCCGTGCATGGAGGAAATGCTGTTCCGGTACGTGTAGTCCCCGTCAATGCACACGATGACCGGTACGCGCTTGCCGCGGCCGAATCCGAGCACGATGCCATCGGGAACCACGATGCCCACGTTGTTCCCGCCGGTTGCGCTCAATGTTGTGGTGAATTCTGGCATGTGCTGCACCTTTGGTCGGATCCGGCGGTTTCTGATCACGCTATCCCACCACCTTCCCGGCGACCAGCCTTCGGCAGGGATTCGCGCTTCGCTGTGAGGGTAATCGAGGCCAACGCACAACGCCCCGGCCAGCACGCAATGCGTGCTGGCCGGGGCGTTGGTCCAGTCAGGATGAAGCCCAGAAGCCCTTAGGCTTCTTCGGCGTCCTCGTCCTTCTTGTACGGGTCCTGGTCTCCGGCGAAGTCCTTGCCTTCGCGCAGAGCTGCAACCTCGGCGTCCTTCTCGCGGGCCTTGGCCAACAATTCCTCCAGGTGCGAGGCACCCTCGGGGATTTCGTCGGCGACGAATGCCAGCGTTGGGGTCAGGCGGATGGTCAGATTGCGGCCCAATTCCTTGCGCAGGGCACCGCCACGCTTTTCCAGCATGGTGGCGATGTCCTTCTTCATCTCGTCATCGCCAAAGACGGTGTAGTACACCGTAGCGTGCTGCAGGTCGTTGGTGACGCGAGCGTCGGTCACGGTGACGTTGTCAATGCGCTCGTCCTTGATGACGTTGCGCAGCGACTGGGCCATGAGGACCTGTACGCGCTTAGCCAGGCGTGCGGCGCGGGCTGAATCAGCCATGGTTTTCTCCTAATGGTTCAAAACTCGTGGGCGCTTGACCAAAGCTTATCGGTCAAACGCCCACGAATCAGTGAGTCACACTGCTAATTGCTTGTCGGCAATTAGTCGCGTGGCTTTTCGCGCATCTCGAAGGTCTCGATGATGTCGCCTTCCTTGATGTCGTTGAACGACCCCAGGCCGATACCGCATTCGAAGCCCTCGCGGACCTCGGTGACATCGTCCTTTTCGCGGCGCAGCGAATCGATGTTCAGGTTGTCGCCCACGACGTTGCCGTCGCGTACCAGGCGAGCCTTGGTGTTGCGCTTGATGGTGCCCGAGCGGATGATCGAACCGGCAATGTTGCCGAACTTCGAGGAGCGGAAGACCATGCGGATCTCGGCGGTGCCGAGGGCCACTTCTTCGAACTCCGGCTTGAGCATGCCCTTGAGCGCATTCTCGATGTCGTCGATAGCGGAGTAGATGACCGAGTAGAAGCGCATGTCGACGCCCTCCTTGTCGGCCAGTTCTGCCACGCGCTCGGCTGGGCGGACGTTGAAGCCAATGATGATGGCGTTGTCCACGGTTGCCAAGTTGACGTCGTTCTGGGTGATCGCACCGACACCGCGGTGGATCACGCGCAGCTGCACATCGTCGCCGACCTCGATCTTCATCAGCGAGTCTTCCAGTGCTTCAACAGCACCGGAAGCGTCACCCTTGAGGATCAGGTTCAGGGTATCGATCTTGCCATCGGCAACAGCCTTGTCGAAGTCTTCCAAGGTGATGCGCTTGCGGCGCTTGGCCAGCATTGCGTTGCGCTCTGCGGTTTCGCGCTTGTCAGCGATCTGGCGGGCGGTGCGCTCGTCTTCGGTGATCAGGAAGCCGTCGCCAGCACGCGGGACCGAGGACATGCCCAGGACCTGTACCGGACGCGATGGCAGTGCCACGTCGAGGTTTTCGCCGTTCTCGTTGAACATTGCACGCACGCGGCCGTGGGCGGTGCCCACCACCATGGTGTCGCCAACGCAGAGGGTACCGGACTGGACCAGGACGGTAACAACCGAACCGCGGCCCTTATCCAGGTTCGCTTCAATGGCCACGCCACGAGCGGACTTGTCCGGGTTGGCCTTGAGCTCAAGCACGTCCGAGGTCAGCAGGACAGCGTCCAGCAGCTCGTCGATGCCCTGCTTCTGCAGTGCCGAAACCTTCACGAACATGGTGTCGCCACCGTATTCTTCTGGAACCAAACCGTATTCGGTCAGCTGGCCCATGACCTTGTCAGGGTTGGCGCCTTCCTTATCGATCTTGTTCACAGCGACGATGATCGGCACGCCGGCAGCCTGTGCGTGGTTCAGTGCTTCCACAGTCTGCGGCATGACGCCGTCATCCGCGGCGACAACCAGCACGGCCACGTCAGTGACCTCGGCACCACGGGCACGCATGGCGGTGAACGCCTCGTGGCCCGGGGTATCGATGAAGGTCATTGCGCGATCGCGGCCCTCATGGATGTGGTTGATCTGGTACGCACCGATGTGCTGGGTGATGCCGCCATGCTCGCCCTCGATAACGTTCGACTTGCGGATAGCATCCAGCAGTCGGGTCTTACCGTGGTCGACGTGGCCCATGATGGTGATGACTGGGGCGCGCTCTTCAAGCACGTCTTCGCCTTCAGCCTCAAGTTCGGCATCCAGGTCCAGGCCGAAGCCTTCGAGCAGTTCCTTGTCTTCGTCCTCAGGGGAGACGACAAGCACCTTGTAGCCCAGCTCTTCGCCGAGCACCTCGAAGGTTGCCTCATCCAGCGACTGGGTGGCGGTAGCCATTTCACCGAGGTGGAACAGTACGGTCACCAGTGCTGCTGGGTTCGCGCCAATCTTGTCAGCGAAGTCGGTGATCGACGCGCCGCGGCGCAGACGGATCTCGGTGTCGCCGTTGCCGCGTGGAACATTCACGCCGCCCAATGACGGAGCACTCATCTGCTCCAATTCCTGGCGCTTTGCGCGCTTGGACTTGCGCTGCTTGCCGCGACCGGCGCCTCCCTTGCCGAAAGCACCGCCAACGCCACCGCGACCGCGTGGTGCACCTGGGCGGAAGCCGCCACCGGTACCGCTGCCGCCACCGCTGCCGCCACCTGGGCGACCGCGGCCGCCGGCACCTGCACCTGGACGTCCGCCGCCTGCTGGCGCTGGACGATCGGTGCGGTTAGGCATCATGCGCGGGGTTGCAGTGGTACCTGCGCCAGCACCTGGGCGTGGACCGCCGGCACCTGCTGGGCGTGGGCCACCTGCGCCGGCTGGGCGTGGAGCGCCCTGGCCTGCTGGGCGTGGACCGCCGGCACCTGCTGGACGTGGACCGCGCTGGCCGTCACGTGCCGGACGTGGTCCGCCCTGGCCGTCACGAGCCGGACGTGGACCGCCGGCACCTGCTGGGCGTGGACCGCGCTGGCCGTCGCGTGGTGGGCGAGGACCGCCCTGGCCGCCTTCGCCGCGCATACCCTGCTGCGAGGAGAACGGGTTGTTGCCTGGGCGTGGACCGCCCGGACGAGGTGCGCCTGGACGTGGGGCACGACCGCCTTCGCGGTTGCCGCCACCACGGCGTTCGCCGGACTCAGCGCCGCGCATACCCTGCTGGGAAGAGAACGGGCTGTTGCCTGGGCGTGGAGCGCCTGGCTTCGGAGCTGGCTTGGCACCTGGCTTCGGTGCCGGGGCTGCACCTGGCAATGGAGCGCCAGGGGTTGCCTTCGCGACCGGAGCTGCAGGCGCCGCAGGTGCGGCTGGGGCAGCTGGGGCTGCAGGAGCCGGAGCTGCCGCAGCTGGCTTAACGCCTGGCTTCGGGGCCGAGGCACCTGGGGTAGCAGCCGGCTTGGAAGCCGACTTCGGTGCTCCAGGGGTCGCTGGCTTGGCGGCGGCTGGCTTGGCAGCAGCTGCTGGCTTAGCGGCACCGTTGGAACCTGGGAATGCGTCGCGCAGCTTGCGCGCTACTGGCGGTTCAACGGTCGAGGATGCCGAGCGAACGAATTCGCCCATGTCCTGCAACTTGGTTAGTGCTTCTTTTGAAGTGATTCCGAGCTCTTTAGCGAGCTCGTGAACGCGGGGTTTAGCCACATCTCTCCTGTGTCGATGTGATCTGCTCAAACCCCGGTATCAAAAGATAAATCTTTAGATCAGCGGTCTGGCAGATCAGCTGTGTAATTCGTGAAATTCTTCCGTCGCACGGTGGATCACGCAGAACTGATTGTTCATCGTTGTGCGCTCAGCATTGCCGACTCATCGGGTTGCCATCAGATTTCTGACCCGCTTTCATCATGTTTGCCAGATAGCTGGTTGCTTGCCAGCTGATCTTCGTATGCAGTGAATTCCTGCAGCACCTGCGAATCGTCTACCGCAGACCTGAAGGCCCGCGCGAACGCCCGGCGCTGCACCGCTTGCTGCACACACTTTTCGGTCCCGTGGGTCCAAGTGCCCCGCCCGGAAGCGGAACCCTGTTGATCCAAACTCACCGCATGCAGCGGTGTACCGTCTTTCAGGACCCAACGGAGCAGCTCATTTTTACTGGTTACGGTTCGACAGCCAATGCACGTGCGTTGCTGATGCAGCTTCATGCGAGCGCCGTCGCCACCTTCCCTAGTTATTACGAGCCATCTACTAGTCTAGCGCGTTTGGACGCCATAGCACGCATGAGTTGTGGCTCACACGCAGCTAGGCTTCCAACACGCTGAACTGGAATTATTTCCCGCAGCTGCTTAGAGCTGCGGTTCCTTGCCGCCCGAGGCAGCCAGGATGTCAATGCGCCAGCCGGTCAACTTGGCAGCAAGGCGAGCGTTCTGGCCTTCCTTGCCGATTGCCAGCGAGAGCTGGGAGTCGGGAACAACCACGCGAGCACGGCGTTCGGCTTCGTCCAGGATCTCTACCGAGACGACCTTCGATGGAGACAGGGCCGCGGCGATGAACTTCGCTGGATCCTCGTTGTAGTCAACGATGTCGATCTTCTCGTCGTTCAGTTCGTTCATCACGGCGCGCACGCGGGTTCCCATTTCACCGATGCAAGCGCCCTTGGCGTTGACACCGGCCTTGGTTGCGCGCACAGCAATCTTGGTACGGTGGCCAGCTTCACGAGCCAGTGCCTCGACCGTGACGGTGCCGTCAGCGATTTCTGGAACTTCCATTTCGAACAGCAGGCGAACCAGGTTCGGGTGAGAACGGGACAGGGTAACGGCTGGGCCCTTGTTGCCGCGCTCAGCGGAAACAACGTAGGCGCGCAGGCGGTTTCCGTGCTGGTACTTCTCGCCTGGGGACTGCTCAACTGGTGGCAGCAGCGCTTCCAGATCACCGATCTTGACCTGCACCATATGCGAGGAGTAGCCCTGCTGGATGACGCCGGAGATCAGGGTGCCAACGCGGGCTGCGAACTCGCCGACAACCTGCGCATCTTCAGCTTCACGCAGGCGCTGCATGATTACCTGGCGGGCGGTGGAGGCGGCGATGCGGCCGAAACCGTGCGGGGTGTCGTCGAATTCGCCCAGCAGCACGCCGGCGTTGTCGCGGTCCTCTACCAGGATCGCCACATGGCCGTTGCTGCGCTCAATGTGCGCGCGGGCGCCAGGCATGGCGCCTTCGGTCTTGTTGTAAGCCAGCAGCAGTGCCGACTCGATGGTCGGAATCAAAACATCCATTGGGATGTCGCGGTCTTTTTCCAGGATGCGCAGCGCATTCAGATCGATATCCACGCTTAGCCCTCCAAATCTTCAGTATCGGCAGTGTCAAATAGTGCGTCATCGAAGTTCAGCTCTGGATCGACAACAGCTTTACGGATATTTTCAAAGGCATAGGCCGCAGGATCGAGCACCTTGACCTTCATGCCCTTCTTGGCCGGCTCGCGGTGCTCAGCAATCAACACGTCGCCGTCGTTGACCTCAAGCAGGCGCCCGCGAAGCTTCGTGCCGTCGGCCAGCGAAATCTTGACCATGCGGTTGAGGGCGCGGATCCAGTGGCGCTGGGCAGTCAATGGGCGGGAGAGTCCTGGGGAACTGACTTCGAGTTCGTAAGGAGCCGACGATGCGTAGACGGCGTCCTTGTCCAGAGCGTTGGAGATGGTGGTGGTAACTTCACCAAGTTCATCGAGAGTCAGCGTTTCGTGACCGTCGGCCTTGTCGACGATGATCTGCACGATCATCTGCTTGCCGGAGGGACGCAAGGCGACTTCCTCCAGGAGAAGCCCGTGGGATTCTACTTCCTTGGAGAGCAATGCAGTCAGACGCTGCGCTTCCTGTTCGGTATCGGCCGGCATTCCGGTCATGGATATCCTCCCACGCTATTCGATGTTGTCCGTTAAGCCTATATTGCGTTCCGCTCATTGAGAACATCTAAACGGGCACAGGTGAAGGAACTCACGCCCATTTTCTATCCATCGTGGCGCTCGACACCGCTATTGCCCTCTTTACCTGCATTGATCATGGCATGATCGAAACGCTATGACTGAAAAATCGCCCCATTCCGCCCGTCGCACCGACAGGCAAGTACGCCGCGCTCCAGGCTGGATTGCTCCGGTACTGGCTGGTGCAGTTGCCGTTGCCGTGACGTGGGGCATTGGCAGCACCATCTTCCGAGGCGCCCTGGTGGAGCGGGGCCTGCCCGAACAGGTCAATGAGGCCAGCGCCGATGCCCGCATGACGTGGGAATACGGAGCAAAGCTGGCAGACCTGGCATCTCAGGCCCAAGCCATGGCCCAGCTGGCACCCGAGGATAACGCTTCGAGGCTATCCGCATTGGCGACTTCCTTGTCGCAGGGGTCAGCGGTGCTCGGTGAATTGCGCTTCGACGACCAAGAGCCTGCGGCATTGCCGCAAAGCTTCTCCCCCGACGCGCTGGTTGCGCTTGCCACGAATGTCGCCGACGCATCGTCAGTGATGCCTGCCTTCGCAGAACCGTCGCTGTCCAGGGATTCGAAGCTGGCCCAGATTGCTTTCCAGATCAATCTGGACGCCCGCAGCGCTGTTGCATCTTTGGGAGAAGAGCGTGATTTGGACTTGGCCTTGCCACTGAGTGCAGTCTCGGGTGAAGAAGAGCAGAAAGACCAGCCAGTAGCCTGCCTGCCTAAGGAGGAGCTGCTGGACCCCGCGAAGGAAATCACCGAAGCGCAGAACATCGAACCAACGGCCGTCGCCCGGGCCCTGGACCGCGGCTATGCACTAGATTTCGTTCTGCAGCTCACGGCTGCACGTGGTGCCGACAGCGCCAAGGAAGCCATCGAAGCTCGACGCAGCGAGCTGGGACGCCAGCTTCGCGGCCTGCGTGCGACCGTTGACGAACAGTGCGCAGACCTGCGTGAACCCGCCTATGCGCTACCCAAAGGCGGCCTCGAAGACCTGGCTGCCCTATCCGCGGAAGCCGAAGGGGACTTTGCTGATGCATTGGTCGTAGCAGCGGGCGTTAGCGATGGTGCAGCCGGCGCAAAAATTTCCGCCGTCGCTTTCCAGACTCTCAATGGCCAGCAGGGATCGAATGAGGAATACCGCATCCTTGAGACTGGCGAAGTCGGGAAATAGTTTTGGATTCAGCTAGAATTTAGCCGTATTTCACGTTTCGTTGAATTATCACGAAATAATCACGACTGCTAATTGCCCTGAGTCGAAATAGAGCACGGGTTCGGGTAGAGCCAAAACAGCGCGAGGCGCACTAAAATTCACGGATGATCCGTAATTTCCATCCGCACTATAAGATATAACCCGCATATGGCATGCGGGTTTTACGGGGTATTACCCGAAACCAATTTATCAACGACCACCATTTCCTCCGCCATGGAATGATTTCAAAGATATATGAATCTCGTTCCTATTCACTGGCTCTCGATATTCGCGCCAAAAGGGGCTATCGTGAATATCAAGTGCTTGAGATACGGAATTTGGCTCCCATAACACGGAGCGGGATTCTCCGCTTTCTTCCACTTATTGGGGAACTAACAACTTGTGGCTAGGTCGTCAATTGGAGGTTGGGTAATGTCAGGTCGATTCATGCGTTCGAAGACAGCAGAACTGGTCAGCGAAGTGATCGGTTCAAGGCAAGGTCGGGCGCAACTCAGTTCACATGGTTGGGTCCAAGGCATGCCTATTGTCATTGCGCAACCTGAGGAAACAGTCAACGACGTCATGTCGCTCGTGGCCGCGCACCAGCCGCCAGCTCTGATCGCTACTCTCGATCCGGAGAACAACGATTTGTGGTTCCTGTATGTATCCATCGGTTGCACAGCGTTGAAGGTTGTAGATCCGCTGGCAAGCCACACTACGGTTTCCCAACTCTACAAAACTGCAATGGGTTCCAGCTTCTTGACTTTCAGGATCGCGCAAATGGCGACCAGTTCCATGGTCCATGCCATTGAACCCCAGCATGTCCAGCACTACGCCGGATACCCGCCAATCGACACATCAGCAGCTAGCGGCCGCTAAAGCTATCACTTGCCGGCGAGGATCAGGTCCGAGCCGAGCTTGATGATCAGTGCCGAAACGACGATCACGAAAACAATGCGAATAAAGGCGCTGCCCTTGGAGATCGCCATGCGCGCCCCGAGATAGCCTCCGAGCATATTCATCACGCCCATGGCCAGGCCTAATGCGACTAGAACGTGCCCCGTGGGGATGAAGAGCAGCAGAGCACCTGCGTTGGTGCAAAGGTTAACGATCTTCGCCTTGGCGGAGGACTGCAAGAAGTTGTAACCCAGCACTGTCACCATGGCGATGATCAAGAACGATCCAGTCCCGGGACCGATCATCCCGTCGTAGCCGCCAATCAGCAGCCCAATCAGGATGGCTCGAAGATAATGCCCATGCCCGGCGTAGCGCAGGCGCGACAGCTCCCCGGCTTTGGGCTTCAGGATCGTGAACAGCAGCACCGCAATGAGCGCTGCGATAATGATGGGCTGAATGGCTCCAGAGGGAAGAATTGTGGCCAGCGCAGCTCCGCCGAAGGCACCGAGCATGGCAGTCAATGCCATCGGAATAGCGGTCTTCAAATCCGGGCTGGTGCGCCGGTAGTACGTCACCGCGCTGGTAGCCGTTCCGAAGATTGAGCCCAGCTTATTCGTGGCCAGCGCCTGCACCGGTGTGATGCCGGGGAAAAGAAGCAGCGCGGGCAATTGAATCAGGCCGCCACCGCCAACTACCGCGTCAATCCATCCAGCGCCCAAAGCTGCAAGAAGCAGCAACACCAGGGGCCAGAAGGAGACGGGTTCACCGTTGACGGACAGCAATTCCAAGAACTCTTGCACCGCGCTACTCCCCTATTCAGTTATTGGCTACAGCCTTTTAGGCGCTCAGCTCAGCGACAACGTCCTCGACCTTGACATCGCGGCGTTCGCCGGTGGCACGATCCTTGACCTCAACTACGCCCTCAGCAAGTCCACGGCCCACAACAACGATGGTTGGAATGCCGATCAGTTCGGCATCCGAGAACTTCACGCCCGCGGACACCTTTGGACGGTCATCCAAGATAACTTCCAAACCGGCCGATTCTAGTTCTGCGGCCAACTTCTCAGCAGCCTCAAGCAGCTCTGGGCCCTTGCCGGTAACGACCATGTGGACGTCGGCTGGAGCAACCTGCTTTGGCCATGCCAGACCGTTTTCGTCATGGTAAGCCTCGGCCAGTGCTGCTACCGCACGGGTGACGCCAATGCCGTAGGAGCCCATGGTGACAACCTTCAGCTTGCCGTTCTGGTCCAGGACCCGCAGATCCAGAGCCTCAGCGTACTTGCGGCCAAGCTGGAAGATATGACCCATTTCGATACCGCGTTCGGTGCGCAATGGGCCCGAGCCGTCCGGTGCCGGGTCGCCCTCTAGCACGTTGACCGACTCGATGGTGCCGTCAAAGCCGAAGTCGCGCTCGGCCACCAAGCCGAAAACGTGCTTGCCCTTTTCGTTGGCGCCGGTGATCCACGAGGTACCGGATACTACGCGAGGATCAACCAGGTAGGTGATGCCGCTGGTGCCTTCGGTACCCAGAACAGCCTGATCCAGGCCGTTGCCTGGGCCGATGTAGCCGGCAATCAATTCCGGGTGCTTGGCCAAGTCTTCACCGCTAGCGGCTTCAACCTGGACCTCGCCGATGATGCCCAGCGGGGCACCCACGGTAGCTTCGACACGCTTCAGGTCCACCTGGCGGTCGCCTGGAACACCGATGACTACCAACTGGCGGTTGCCTTCTGGATCGGTCACCGCCAGGACAACGTTTTTCAGGGTGTCCTTGGCTTCCCAAACACCGGACTCGCGTGGGCGCAGCTCGTTGGCCGCGGCAACCAGCGTCTCGATGGTCGGGGTATCCGGGGTATCGACAACTTCGAACGCAGGTGCGTTGGCGTAATCGATGGACGCTGGCACTACCGTGGTGACAGCTTCCACGTTGGCTGCGTAACCGCCGGCCGAACGGACGAAGGTATCCTCGCCAATAGCTGTTGGATGCAGGAATTCCTCGGACTTGGAGCCGCCCATGGCACCAGCCTGCGCGAAGACCGGAATAACTTCCAGACCCAGGCGCTCGAAGATCTTCAGGTAGGCGCCGCGGTGAGCCATGTAGGCTTCGTCCAGGCCTTCATCATCGATGTTGAAGGAGTACGAATCCTTCATGATGAATTCGCGGCCACGCAGCAGGCCCGCGCGTGGACGTGCTTCGTCGCGGTACTTGTTCTGGATCTGGTACAGGTAGACCGGAAGATCCTTGTACGAGTTGTACAGATCCTTCACCAGCAGCGTGAACATTTCCTCATGGGTCGGTGCCAAGAGGTAGTCTGCATCTTTGCGGTCCTTGAGACGGAACAGGCCTTCGCCGTATTCGGTCCAACGGCCGGTCTGTTCGTAAGGTTCACGTGGCAGCAGCGCTGGGAAGTGGACTTCCTGGCCGCCGATAGCGTTCATTTCCTCGCGAACAATAGCTTCAACGCGCGCAAGGACCTTCAAACCCAACGGCAACCAGGTGTAGATGCCCGGGGCCGCACGACGGATGTAACCGGCGCGTACCAACAACTTGTGGCTGGCGACTTCGGCGTCAACCGGATCTTCACGCAAGGTGCGCAAGAAGGTAGTGGAAAGCTTCAAAACCACTCGGGGTGTCCTTTTCCGTCCGTCGACTTCAGAAATAATTTCGGATGCCGACTAGCTATGCAAAATCAAATGGGTTTTGGCCGCAAAATTGGCCTTAATCAATGCTACAGCTTTCGGCCACTTCCCAATAAATTCAAGGGCTTGCGCGGAATCGTGTTGCGTGCCCGGGGCCGGATGCGGGCCTCTGGATAGATGGTGGGCGCTGCAGGGTTCTGTTTCGTTGAGTCGCTGCCAGCAAAGGACATCCCAGTCGGGTGCCAGTTCCCCGCCGATTTGTACTTGCAAGCACCCATGGCGAGGCTTACGCGGAAGCATGGTGCAGCTGGGTCGGCTGCGGCGCGCAGGCCGGTGCACCGGCGTTATTGCGGCATCCGCGATCTGCGCCGATTCAATAACTGCGCAGGTGCCAGGAGCATGGGAATCATGGTTCATCCGGCTTTCCGTTCAATTCGTTGTGCGATTTCCAGGCCGTTGCAGTTCAACGAAACGTCCGGATAAGGCCCGAAAACCGCCACGTGGCAGACGCGCGGGTGACCCGGAGGAAGCGCCATACAGCGCTTGCTCCGGGTCCGGGAAACCGATTCACGGGCAGGGAAACGGTGTTATCAGGATTGATGATAGGTTTCGGCGAGCGCATACACCGGAGTTCCGATGCCCTCGTACCGTGCCTTGAGCTGCAAGCCCAGATACTTCGAATAATGCCTGGACTGGTGCAGGTTGCCTCCGTGGAACCAGAGGTTCTTGACCTTGGTGGGCTTCCACATATTGCGCAGCTCCCCCTGCCATGGACCCGGATCCTTGGCGGTCCCCGACCCCAGGCCCCAGCATTTTCCGACTTCATCCGCGACTTCCTGGGAGATGAGCTTCGCCGCCCATCCGTTCATCGAGCCGTAACCGGTGGCGTAGACCACCGCGTCCGCCGGCAGCCTAGTGCCATCAGCCAGCACCACCGATTCTTCGGTCAAGTGCGATACCTCGCCATGGGCCAAAGCAATCGATCCGTCGGCCACCAGCTCGCTGGCACCGATGTTGATGTAGTACCCCGAGCCGCGGCGCAGGTACTTGAGGAACAGCCCTGAACCGTCGTCGCCGAAGTCCAGCTCGAATCCCGCATCCGCCAGCGACTTGTAGAAGTGCGCATCTTCCTGCTGGATTTTCTCGAAGACCGGCTTATGGAATTCCGGGAGGACTTTGTACGGGATGGAGGCGAAGATCAGGTCTGCCTTGTTGTGGTCTATGCCGGCAGCGAGGGCTTCTTCCGAGTACAGTCCGCCCAGCACATGCTTCATCAGCGATTCGGAGCGCACGATATGCGTGCTGGAACGTTGGACCATAGTCGGCTTGGCCCCGTTTTGCACCAGATCCGCGCAGATATCGTGTGCGGAGTTGTTGGCGCCGATGACCACGACGTTCTTGCCCGCGTACCGTTCGCCGCCTGGATGCTTGGAGGAATGGTTCTGCTCTCCTTTGAAGATCTCGGCTCCCGGGTACTGGGGAATGTTCGGAATACCGGACATGCCAGTGGCCAGCACCAGCTGGGTGGGACGCAGGGTCAACGGTACTCCGTCGCGTTCTACCTCGACGATCCACCCCTCTCCTTCCGGATCCTGCCGGACGCTGGTCGCTTCAGTCAGGGACCAATAGTCCAGCTCCATGAGCTTGGTGTAGCTTTCCAGCCAATCCCCCATCTTGTCCTTGGGCGTGAACACCGGCCAGTGGTCGGGGAAATCAATGTAGGGCATATGGTCATACCAGACCGGATCGTGCAGCGCCAAGGAATGGTAGCGCGAACGCCATTGGTCACCGGGACGCGGATGCCTATCGATGACCAGGGCAGGAACACCCATGCGCTTGAGCCGAGCGGCCAAGCCTATGCCGCCTTGGCCGCCGCCGACAATCAGCGTGTAGGGCTGGTCGGTGATCCCCAGGGACTGCTGCTGCGCGGTGCGCCGATCAAGCCAGTTTTCCTTGCTCATCGCTACGCCGTGCTCGGCGCCCAGTTCGCGGCGCGGACCAGCAGGTTCGGGGAATTTGCGCAGGCCCTGCGCGGTGCTCAGCAGGGTCCAGGCCTTCCCATCGCGCAAGCGGAGTAATCCAAGCCCGTTGAATGCGTCGTTCTCGAACGTGTACCAGGCTTCAATGACGCCGTCAGCCTCTTGTGCGCTGGTGACTTCGATGTTCCGCGGCCACGCGCCTCGTTCAACGCCAAGCAGCATCTTCTCGATCCCGTCACGGCCCTCGCTGGTGTGAAGGTTCCATGTCATCGAGGCCAGATCCCGCCAGTAGCACTCCTCCGAAAATAGCTGTACAGCTGCTGGCGCGTCACCCGCTTCCAACGCTATCTGCAAGGAATGGAACCAGCTCCGGGCTTGCAACAAGCAATCATTGTCAGTCATTTGCGTCTCATCTCTTCATCGGGATTCAATGGATGGCCATTCGGGCCCTCCGCGACTAATGAAAGAATATGATCTGCGTCACAAAAGAAAAGCGTTGCAATAGGTTGCAGCTGCTCCGGGATTGCTAGTGGCTGCTCACCGGGACCACGATCCGGTAGGGACGTGAGGCGATCAGGCCACGCAGCTTGGAACGCAAGCGGGATATTTCGGCGCGGATGGTGACGTTCGGCGTATCCGCAGGCCACAGGCTCGCCAACTGCCCTGAGCTCACTCCGTGAGGGTTCGCAGCCAGCAGCTCAAGGATCTGCCAATGCTTCGCGCTCAAGTTGATGCGCGTCGCCCCACCGGGCGAATGGACAATAGCCTGCAGTGAAGCTCCTGCGTACAGCTGGAGGCTCACCTGGCCTTCTGCCCTTTGCAGCAGCCAGCCTCCCGGTGTCCGCCGCGCATCAATTGATCCCAGCCCGGAAATCCAGTTCCGCCCTTCTTCCATGGACATCGGCAAATTGAGCTTGGATCCAACACTGTAGCCTTGGGCGGCGGCTATGGAGCCTTGCACGTCAACTAGGACGTACTCGCCTTCGGGCAGTTGGGTGGAAAGCTGGAGCTTCTGCATTTTCAATTCATGCTCGGTTTGCAGGAATAATTCTGCTTCTCGGGCCACGGATGAGACCAGAGCCAAGGAGTGCGGATGCGCCGTGCGGAACGAGCCTGCCAGCGTGATCGTGCCAATCAGCGCCGAGGTGGCAGGATTCATGACCGGCGCCGATGTGCAGACCCAGTTGTGCTGTTCTTCCCGGGCATGCTCCGGGCCGAAAATCTGCACCGGGGCACGCTCGGCCATTGCCGCGCCGATCCCATTAGTGCCCACGTCGCTTTCGCGCCAGCGTGCACCGGCGACAAATCCGATGCCGTCACTTCGGCGGCGTACTGCAGAGGGCCCGAGCACCCAGAGCACGAATCCTTGCTCGTCGGAGATGACCAGCTGGTTTCCCGCCTGGGTGGCCAAGGAGAGCAAACGCTCCTTGAAGAGCTCGACCAGTCCGTTGAGTTCTTCGTTGGTCTGCCTGCGCTCGCGTATTTCAGAAGTATCCAAAGGAACGATATCTGTTCCAAGCTTGCCGGCCCGGGACCATGAACGCGCCACCACTGGCCGAACCACTTCAGGGATGCACGCACCTTCGGCCCAGAGCTGATGCAGGGACTTCAAGCTTCGGGCTTTGCGCGTCGGATCCTCGCCCGCAGTCAAGGCAGCCTCGATGGATTTGCGTGGCGCACCGTGTTCCAGGGTCATCCATTGAGAATGCCATGACTCGCGCATCATTGGGAAGCATTTGCCGCGCAAAGAAGTGAAGGCTCTTCTGATTCCCTTGGAACCAGAAGAGCCTTCAACGGCTGAAGGAGGCCTACTTGGCCGTGGCCTTAACCTCTTCAACTGCCTTGTTCAGTTCCTCAACGAGTGCTTTCACAGCCTCGCCATCAGCTTGTTCGCCAGTTTGGGTGCGGGAAACGGCCACAACATTTTCACCGACTACGCCCTGAATCTGGTAAGAACCGCCTGGGACCTCTTCGCCATTCATGGTCATGGCAGTGTGGGTTACGATGGTCTTGTCCGCATCGGATTCAGCATCCAGGATCTTGGCCGAGGCAGAAACTTTCTGGCCCGCAACACTCATCGAGAAGTCCTCGCAGCCCTGCAGGTCCTTGGCATCTACCATGTCCTTGATTGCATCCAGCTTGGCAGTATCCTCGTAGCCAGCGACGGAGTAGCTGTTGCTCTCGCCTGTTTCGCCAACGACGATCGCTGCGGCCATGTTGACGCCGTCCAGGTCCTGGGTCCCCTGCTGCGAGACGAACTCGGCGCACTTCGCAGGTTCGATCTCCATCTGATCGATCAGGCCCTTGGCGCTTTCCAATGAGCCGCTAAGTGCATCGCTATCCAGAACCTGCACATTCGGTCCGTCTCCACCCAAGGTTTTGGCAACTGCAGCGGCTTGCTCAGCAGTCAGCGCTGGCACCCCCGCGCTTTCCTGCTCCTGAGGGGCCTCCGAAGAGCCAGCAGCGCCCTCGGTCCCTGAATTCGAGCTGCAACCGGTCAAGGCAAGGGCAACTGCTACAGGCAGCACCCAGAGTGAACGCTTCTTCATGGTGATTTCCTCACATTGGTGATGATAAGCCATCCACAGTATTTCACAATGTGTTGGAAATAAAAGGACTATGAGAGAGTGTTGCAGCGAATGGAATAGAGTCCAAAGTTCACTTGAATGGTTAAGGGTTGGTCGCTTGCCACCCGTTGCCAGGAAAAGCACCAGTCAAAGAGAAATCGGCAGGCACCGCACAGAAACAAGGTCCCAGCAGTTGATTTATCGTTCATCTGCCAAGGGGGCCAATATGACTCGGAGGTACGCTGCTTCGAGGAAAAGGCATGTTGGCTGCTAAACCACGAGCTCTGCACTCCTCGGTGCAAGGCCAACTGATGTTGGAGAGTCCATAAAACGGATACCCCGCCCGTTCGGCTACTGAGCCGCCTCGATTTCGGCGAACGCCCGATCTGCCAGCTCCACTGCCTGTGCGGCCAGTTCAGCTGGTTGCTGCGAACCGGTCTGCAGGGTAACCAGCACGAAATTGCCATCTTGCAGAGCCTGCACAACGACCGAGGTCAGTAGCTGTCCGCCACCCGCATCCATCTGGGTGGACATGGTCAACGATTGATCCGCTTCGACGTCCAGCGGCAGGATCTGGCGTTGAGTTTCGATTTCCTCGCCGCCCAGCTCAACAGTGGCCTTTTCACATCCCTCCAGATCATCCAGCGTCAATGCCTCCGATACGTTCTTGCGGGTGGCCTCGTCGGTCAACGAGAAGACCTGCACGACTTTGCCGACGGATTCGGAGGAACTGGTCGCCGTTGCGGATACCGATGCCGTCAAGTCGGTAACTGAATACTTGGCATTCATCTCGGCACACTTTTCCGGCTTGATTCCGCTGGGAGTTTCAGCGTTCTTGGCAACTTCCAGTTGCTTCTGCATCTGCTCATTGCCAACTATCTGGACTGCGTTGTCGCCTTCCAAAAGCTTGGAAGCAATGGACTCTACCTGCTCCGCACTGAGCACATCACCCGAGGCAGAAGTCTTCTTGCTTTCCGCCGGGGCCGTCGAAACAGCCGTTTCCGCTGGTTCTGTCGCGGAATTCGAAGAACATCCAGCCAGCATCATGGTCGTGGCCAATGGCAATGCCCAGAGGGCTAAACGCTTAGTCATCTATTGCTTTCCGTAATTGCCACCGGAAGACCGATGGCGTCTTGAAATGAACTACTGGGTAAGTCGGTTCATGAGTTCTTGGAGGATCCCGGATGCTTCTTCAACTTCGTTCGCGGTGTTCGCGGCAGAAGTGGAACGCTGAATGCCGAGCAGAACGTTCGAATTAGCGGAGCGAATGATGAGCTGCTGTTTGGTGGACGACCCATCACTGCTGGTAATTACATACCCGTCGGCCAATCCTGCAGCAGAATCAATAGGCTGCTTTGCAATGTGGTAAGCGCGAGTCTCATTGCCTAATTTGACTGTGTAACGCGAGCAATCAGCATTGGCCTCAGTTTTGGCAACCCATTGCGCTTGCAAAACTTCAGGGTCTTTGTAGATTGCAACAGATAGGTAGCTGTCCTCGAATTCGATGGCGCCCATCGTGGCGCTCTGCAATTGATCTGCGACCGGCTCAGCAAAGGTAACTCCGCATTTACTGGGATTCACTTGGACGTCCTCTATCCACTCCTGTGCTTGCGGAATGCTCTTGCGTAGCTGTTTGTCGTTGATGACATGGGAGTTTTCTTCGTCTTTGGCGAAATCCTCAAGCAGATTTTCCAGCTGTCCGTCGTCGAGCTGGACTGGGGCGACCGTCGAGGCACCGGTTTCGACTTCTGGCGAACTGCACCCACCAATGAGGAGTACTGCTGCGCCCATAGCAGCACCCAAATACGCTTTAGTACCAATGGCTTGAACCACAAATTTTCCCATCACCATCACGTTTACACTTTCGAGTCTAGAAGACTGATGATCATTCGATGGGCATTGTTGCTCCCGCGTTGAGCGGAAGAAGAAATAGCCCAAGTTGCATAGCACCTGGGCCCCGTTTCCCTTGCCGGGTCATTAAGCGAATGGATTGCTCTCCATTAGCCGGAGAAATGGATGCTTGCCGCAGCTAAGCGAAAGTCCTCAAAGGATGCTAAACAGGTTTCCCGCCACTCGAGCTTCGCCAGCGATACAAAGGAAAAGCAGGTAATGGGGACTCATAGCGGCTAAGTGGGTCGCGGCGATAAGCTCAACTTCCGGCAACAGTCGTTCATGCGACTTTATTTGTCGATGCTCGGGCTTCATTGGCCGCGCAGCTGGAGCACTGACTGCCGCGAATACCGAATGGCCCGTTATAGCGCCGTATTAGTCATGAGAACGTTGCACAACTGACGATGAACCGGGATCCACAATCAACTTCGTTTTCGCCTTCACCTGCGGGATTCTTTGCAGCCAGCCAGATCCGCGGTAAGGCGGAATTGTTTCTGGCGAAGTAGCTGCAGGTGGCTCAAGAGCAGAACCGGTTGATTTCCACGTTGCCCGTGCCACTGCTGTTCAGAACAGGATCGTTGCGAAGGTGCCGACCTGTTCAAAGCCGATGCGCTGATAAGTCTTGATTGCAGCGGTGTTGTAGTCGTTGACGTACAGGCTCACTACAGGAGCGAACTGCATCGCGTAGTCCACCGTGGAGGCCATGTAGCCGGCAGCCAAGCCTTGGCCGCGATACATCGGGTTCACCCAAACACCTTGGATTTGCACTACTTCGTCGGTGACGGTGCCTAAATCAGCCTTGAAAATCACGTTGCCGCGCTGGTCGCAGTCCATGAGCGTGTGCCCCTCACGAATTAACTGGCGTACACGGTTGCGGTAGAAGCTTCCCCCGTTTTCCAACGGCGAATATCCAAGTTCTTCTTCGAACATGGCAGCGCTGGCAGGCAGGACTAGGTCGAATTCCTGAACCTGAGCCGGCCGAATCCGGTTGCGGCGAATTCCCTCCGGGATTTGGGTGATGGCCATTAATGGCTGATTTTCCCGGACATCAAAAATTTCTTGCGGACCATCCCGCAAGACGTCATGCATGGCCAGAACTGTTTCTGCCGGACCGAATACCGAGGCGAATCGCTGTCGGGAATCGATGGCATGCATGGCGTACTTCTGGGCATCGGACTCCGGCATGGCGGTGGGCGCCATATTAGCGCCCACCCAGCATGCCGATTCAAGACCTTCGCTGCCGTCCAAGCCAACGATGTGCGCAAACCCGTCTGGGACTGCTGACCGGTGGATGCTCACCTGCGAACGGGTGAATATATTGGCGACGGGGTCGCGATCGAGCAGCTCAATGAGGGCTGTCGTATCACGACGGCCCAAGATGCGCGGCTCTCCCTCGACGCTCCGGCGGCTAGTTCTAGCTGACGGAGACCATGGGAGAACCCGAGGAAGGATTCTCGTCATTGTCCAGTCCCATTTCTGCTGCCAAACGGTTGGCTTCTTCAATCAAAGTCTCAACAATTTGATCTTCCGGGACGGTCTTGATGACTTCGCCCTTAACGAAGATCTGCCCCTTGCCATTGCCGGAGGCAACGCCGAGGTCAGCGTCGCGGGCTTCGCCCGGTCCGTTGACAACGCAGCCCATTACTGCCACGCGCAATGGAGCCTTCATGCCTTCGAGCCCAGCGGTAACCTGCTCGGCCAAGGTGTAAACATCCACCTGGGCACGACCGCAGGACGGGCAAGAAACGATGTCCAGCTTGCGGGGGCGCAGGTTCAGCGATTCCAGAATCTGGTTGCCGACCTTCACCTCTTCTACCGGTGGAGCGGACAGCGATACGCGAATGGTGTCGCCAATGCCCTTGGAGAGCAGTGCACCGAAAGCGGTGGCGGACTTGATGGTGCCCTGGAATGCTGGACCGGCTTCGGTCACGCCCAGGTGCAGTGGCCAGTCCCCGCGTTCGGCCAGCATCTCGTAGGCACGGACCATGATCACAGGGTCGTTGTGCTTTACCGAGATCTTGAAGTCATGGAATCCATGCTCTTCAAACAGGGAAGCTTCCCAAACAGCTGATTCAACCAGCGCTTCAGGGGTGGCCTTGCCGTACTTCTGCAGCAAGCGGCGATCCAGCGAGCCAGCATTGACGCCGATGCGAATGGAGGTGCCGTGGTCCTTGGCGGCCTGCGCGATTTCCTTGACCTGGTCATCGAACTGGCGGATATTGCCGGGGTTCACGCGCACCGCGCCACAGCCTGCTTCGATGGCAGCGTAGACGTACTTTGGCTGGAAGTGGATATCGGCGATCACCGGGATCTGCGACTTCATCGCAATGATCTTCAGCGCTTCCGCATCCTTATCCGTTGGGCAGGCCACACGCACGATGTCGCAGCCGGCAGCGGTCAGCTCGGCAATCTGCTGCAAGGTGGCGTTGATGTCGTGGGTCTTGGTGGTAGTCATCGACTGAACCGAAATCGGCGAGTCGGAGCCGACACCTACGGATCCAACCTGGAACTGGCGAGTCTTGCGACGTGGTGCGAGTACCGGCGGTGGGCCTGCCGGCATGCCTAGGCTGACCGAAGTCAATGGACGCCTCCGAATAGATTGTGGGTATTTCTCTAGTCCAAGTATGTCACCGTATCGCGGTGAGCGGGTACTCATGCGAGAAAGGCCACGGTTACCGTGGCCTTTCTTGCACTATTGAGCTTCCGGGGATCGTGAAAACCTAGTTGGCTTCGGCGATTTCCTTGATGCTGCTCAGCACGCCAGAGACCTGCTCGACAACTTCAGCGTCATCCTTCGGGTGCAGTTCAGCGAAGCGTACTACCGAGTTAGGGATAGCCAGCTTGACGTTTTCCAGCACGTTGGCGCCGGCGATGTTCAGTGCCTTGCGCGCTTCGTCCTGCGCCCAGACGCCACCGTACTGTCCGAAAGCGGTGCCAACGACCACGGTTGGCATGTCCTTGAGCGCACCGGCGCCGAAGGGGCGGGACAGCCAGTCAATGGCGTTCTTCAGGACAGCTGGCATGGTGCCGTTGTACTCAGGAGTGACCAGCATCAGCGCATCGGCGTCACCGGCTGCGTCGCGCAGGGCCTGGGCGGCGGCAGGAACGCCACCTTCCACGTCGTGGTCCTCGTTGTAGAAAGGAATGTTCTCCAAGCCGCTGAACACGGAAACTTCCATGCCTTCAGGTGCGTTGTGCGAAGTGGCTTCGGCCAGCTGCTGGTTGGTCGAACCGTTGCGCAGGGAACCGACGAGGGTGAGGACCTTGGTGGTCATAGGGTGTTCTCCTAAAGGCAGAAATAATAGAAAGCTGACGCTTCACCTACTTTCAACCGTTTCCCCACCCCAACCATTCCGTGCAGCAAAGTGACATGAAGCACAGTAGCTGATCGCTGGGATCAGTCCATCCCTGGTTTGCGGCGAAGTTGCTTGGTGGCTGAGCGAGTAGCTTTGGCACTCAGCCTGCGCCGGTGAGAACCGCGGGTAGGTTTCGTTGCCTTGCGTGCCGGTGCATCCGGCGCCAGCGCTTTTTCCACGATGCGCCCCAACTTCTCTTGGGCGAGCTGGCGGTTGCGCCATTGCGATCGTTCTTCGGAAGCAGTCACGACGATGGCCCCGGCCACCAAGCGAGGTCCGAGCTTCGCCAGCAAGCGCTGACGCTGCCAGTCGGACAAGGCCCGCGAAGCGCCAATTACCCAGGTGAGTTCCACCCGGGAGTCCGAGGTATTCACATGCTGCCCGCCGGGGCCCGAGGAACGGGAAAAATGCCAGTTCAGCTCGGCTGCAGGGATCGCCAGCGTTGACGTGATCTGCACATCCATGATGTTTTCCACTTCCTCTCCCCTACCAGTCTGCGCCATCCAAGCCGTTTAATGCAGGCAGCCTCCGCTGTTCTCGGAAAAGAACAGCGGAGGCTGGTGCAAGGTACCTATCGTCTAGGACGCGAAATCCTCCAGCAGGCCAATTACCGGGTTCCATTCGGTGACGGTGGCCGCGCCGACTCCGCCAACCTTCTGGAAAGGATCATTGGAAAGCACTTCGTCCAGCGCAGCTTGCGATTCTGCCGCGAAGATCAACAGCGCGCCGTCGTTGACCGGGGTCGGCCCCGAAGCAAGAAGGCGTACCGCACCTTCGCCGAGGAAGCCGCAAAGGTACTGGCGGTGTGCTGGACGGTGTTCATTGCGCAGCTCGGTGGAGTTCTCGGCGTACGCGTATTCAACAGCAAAAACAGTCATGCCTACAGCATATTTCTCCCTGCTTAGAACAGCTGTATCGGCTTGAAGATATCCGCATATATTAAGAGCCCGCCCATGACCAGCATCGCTACCACCACGACATAAGTCAGCGGCAAAAGCTTGACCGTGTCCACAGGCCGTACCTTCTTGATCCTGAAGATCCTGGCAACTGTGCGCTTCAGCCCCTCATACAGCGCGCCCACCACGTGGCCGCCATCCAGCGGCAGCAGCGGGATCAGGTTGAAGGCGAACAGGGCCAAGTTCAAACCGCCCACCAATGACAGCAAGGTTGCGAATTTGTCAGCTACCGAGATGGAATCCTCCGCGCTGATCTCTCCGGCAATGCGCCCAACGCCCACGATGGACACCGGCCCATTCGGGTCGCGTTCCTCGCTGCCAAAAGCAGCTTGGGCGACATCCACCATCCGCTGGGGCAGGTGCAAGATGACATCGCCAATTCTCAGCAACTGATCCCCGATCACGCCGGGAACCGCGCTCAGCGGCTGGGTCAGGTCCCGCTGCAAGGAGCCCATCCCGACGAAACCGACCTTGGTCATGATGTATTCGCCCTGCTCATCGAGCAGCACGTAGCCATTTTCGTCGGTCGCCGGGCGTTCGGTCAGGTACGGAGTCAGCTCGGTGGTGCGAATCTGCCCGTCGCGGGCATAGTCCAGGGTGATGGGTTCTCCTGGATGATCGCGGATGACATCGGTGAGCTTATTCCATTCAGCTTCCGCAACAGCGGTGCCGTTTACGGCGGTGATCGTGTCCCCTGGCAGGAGGCCTGCCTCGTAAGCCGGCGCTGGGACATCCTTGTCGGTGCATTCGGCCTGCTCTGCGTTCTGTGCGCTGGCAATGCACTGGTACACCTCGGAGACTGTGGTGGTTGGCGTAGCCTGGCCGAAGCTGGTCAGCACGATGCCGATCACCACGAACCCGATGACCAGGTTCATGATTGGGCCACCGAGCATGATGATGACGCGCTTGTAGATCGGCAGCTGGTAGAACAGCCGGCCTTCATCGCTGGGCAGCACGTTCTCGTTGGCCTGCGAGCGTGCGTCATCCACCATCTGTCCGAAGACTCTCTGGAAGAGATTCGGCTTCTTCCCGGAAGCATCCGAGACGACCTGGTCGCGTGGCGGGTACATGCCCACCATCGAGATGTAGCCGCCCAGGGGCAGGGCCTTGATGCCGTATTGCGTTTCGCCACGCTTGAAGGAAACCAGCGTTTTGCCGAAACCGATCATGTACTGCGGAACGCGCAGCTTGAACAGTTTCGCGGGTACCAGGTGCCCGATTTCATGCAGTGCAATGGACAGCCCGACGGCTACCACCATGAATAGGACGCCGCCGATGAACAGCAATGCGCTCATGCTTTGGCCTCGATGATCTTCGTTGCATGGGCGCGGGCCCAGCGGTCTGTTTCCAGCACTGTTTCGACCGATAGCGCTGCGCTCATCGGGGTGTACTCGTCCAAGGCCCGTTCCACGGTCTCAACGATGTCGGTGAAGCGGATCTTTCCATCATGGAAGGCATCCACTGCAATTTCGTTGGCGGCGTTATAGACAGCCATATGCGTTCCCGACGACGCTGCGGCCTGCTTGGCAAGCTTTACAGCGCTGAAGACCTCCTCATCCAGTGGTTCGAAGGTCCAGCTTGCTGCGGTGGAGAAATCGCAAGCCTTCGCGGCACCGGCAACCCGATGCGGCCAATTAATGCCCAAAGCGATCGGCAGGCGCATATCCGGCGGCGACGCCTGGGCGATCACCGAACCGTCGATGAACTCCACCATCGAGTGAATGATTGACTGGCGATGCACCACAGGCTCGATCTTTTCCAGTGGCACGTCGAACAGCAGGTGGGCTTCGATGACTTCCAAAGCCTTGTTGACCATGGTGGCCGAGTTGGTGGTGACCATGCGCCCCATGTCCCAGGTTGGATGAGCCAGCGCCTGGGCGGGGGTGACATCACGCAGCTGCTCATGGCTGTAGCCGAAGAATGGACCGCCAGAGGCAGTCACCAGCAGCTTGGCCACTTCCTCGGACGCGCCAGAGCGCAGGGCCTGGGCGAGGGCGGAGTGCTCGGAATCAACGGGCGAGATCTGGCCTGGTGCCGCGATCCGCTTGACTACCTGGCCTCCGATGATCAGGGATTCCTTATTGGCCAGTGCCAGCAGGTGGCCGGCTTCCAAGGCAGCAATGGTCGGGGCTAGGCCAATGGCACCGGTGATGCCATTGAGCACCACGTCGGCCTCGGCGAAAGCGGCAACCTCGGTTGCCGCATGCGCGCCGGCCACCAGCTCGGGAGTGTATCCGGTTACCGATGCATCTTCTGCGGCTCTCTTAATGGCCGCGGCAAGCTCCTCCTTGGATTCCACGGCGCTGCCAACGAGCGCAGGGCGGTGCTTAATTGCCTGGCGAGCCAGTAATTCAAGGTTGTACCCACCGGACAGCGCTGCCACGGAGAATTGTCCGGATGCGTTTTCGATGACGTCCAGTCCCTGCGTGCCGATGGAACCGGTGGAACCGATCAGGCTGACGCGACGGGGATGTCCGGCTGGAATGAAAGTTTTCTGGGAGCTCACCCTACCCATTATGGTTCGTTTTACTGTGAGCGCCCAAAGAGCGCCACACCCCAAAATCAGGATGCAGCGCCCCCTCTGGCAAGAATCAGAGACCTAAGCTGCGGGCAATGAGCATCTGCTGGACCTGCGTGGTTCCTTCGCCGATTTCCAGGATCTTCGAATCGCGGTAGTGCCGTGCAACCAATGACTCATTCATGAATCCGTAGCCGCCAAAGATCTGGGTAGCATCACGGGCGTTATCCATCGCCGCTTCGCTGGCAATCAGCTTGGCATGCGCGGCTTCGATCTTGAAGTCCTTGCCGGCGAGCATCTTCGCCGCCGCCGCGTAGTAGGCCAGACGGGCCGTGTGGGCGCGCGAAGCCATGCGAGCGATCATGAAGGAGATGCCTTGGTACTGGCCGATGGCCTGGCCGAAGGAAGTCCGTGTCTTGGCATACTTCACCGCCTCGTCGAGGCAACCCTGGGCGGCTCCGGTGGCCAACGCCGCGATGGCGATACGTCCCTCATCGAGAATTTCCAAGAAGTAGGCGTATCCGCGTCCGCGCTCGCCAAGCAGGTTCTCCTCCGGAACTCGCACGCTGCTGAAGCTCAGCGGATGGGTGTCACTGGCACGCCAACCCACCTTGTCGTAGGCCTTCTCCGCGGTGAATCCTTCGGTTCCCGTCGGCACGATGATTGCCGAGATTTCCTTCTTGCCGGTTGCTTCGTCGACACCGGTGACAGCGGTGGCCGTGACGAGGGAAGTGATGTCGGTACCGGAGTTGGTTATGAATTCTTTGGCGCCATCGATAACCCATTCGCCATTTTCCAGTTTCGCTTTGGTCAAGGAAGCTGAGGCGTCGGAGCCTGCACCGGGTTCGGTCAGGCCAAAACCGGCCAAGCGTTCGCCGGCGGCCAGGGCTGGCAGCCACTTCTGCTTCTGGCCCTCGCTGCCAAAGCGGTAGATCGGCATAGCTCCCAGGGAGACGCCGGCTTCGAGAGTGATGGCTACCGACTGGTCTACCTTGCCCAGTTCTTCGAGCGCCAGCGCGAGGTGGAAGTAGTCGCCGCCGGAACCGCCGTATTCTTCGGAGACTGGCAGCCCGAAGAGACCCATCTGCCCCATTTGCTTGACGATGTCATAGGGGAACGCATGGTTGGCATCGTTCTGCGCGCTCTGCGGGGCTACGACTTCCTGGGCGAATTCGCGGACCATGTCGACCAGGTCTTGATACTGGTCGTCGAGTTCGAGATCAATCATCAGGCTCTCTCTTCGTTGAGGGACGAACCGGCATCGGCTGCGGGATGTGCATAAACCGGTGGCGGTCATGTTCTGCGCCAGTTGCGTGAGTTTCTTGGAAGCACACGCCGCGACGCGTATGGTTAATATTTATTAACTGGTTGCTGCCTACGGGTGGGTAAACAGCTACATTTTTGACATTAGTGGCAGCGGTCACACTTGTCCAGACCGAGGCTTGGCAAACGTAAGGAGTTGATTGTGTTGGCGAGCAAATACCAGTCGCTCAATGAACCAACAGAGCGTGAGCGCGCCAAAGCTGAACGACGAGAAGCACTCTTGCGCGAAGCCACTCGACTGTTCGCCTTGAATGGCTACGCGGGTGTTTCGCTGGAGGATCTGGGCGCTGCCTGCGGCATCTCCGGTCCGGCCGTGTACCGGCATTTCGCCGGCAAGCAGGCAGTGCTTATCGCTCTGCTAGTAGATATGTCCAAAGATATCTATGCCGGGGGCTGCACGGCCACGGAAGCCGGCGGCACTCCCCTGGAGGTGCTTTCGCGTCTGGTTGATTTCCACACTGACTTCTCGCTGTCCCGCCCGGATATTTTGCAGGTCCAGGACCGTGATTTGAAATCGCTCCCGAAGGCCGAACTGGCATTAGTCCGCAAACTCCAGAACTCCTATATCGGGCTTTGGACTACGGAACTGGCCAAATTGCATCCCACCGGAAGCAAGCAGTCGCACAGATTCCGCGCGCACGCCGTCTTCGGCTTGCTGAACTCGACTGCTCATTCCGCACACTCGCCGAGGACTAAAAAGTCCGGCCTGAAGCCGTTATTGTCCAACATGGCACTCGCCGCACTCACTTCCCCGGTAGTGTAGGTTTCAAGCCATTGTTCACTGGTGTGCCAATACCGGCACGCTGACCCACACGATTGAAAGGCCTTTATCGTGCAGCTACGAGAAGTCCGCCCTTCCGACTTGGACGCATTCTTCGCTCATCAGCAAGAACCCGAGGCGAACCTCATGGCCGCTTATCAAGCGCGTAACCCAGCCGACCGCGCGGTATTCGACCACCACTGGAACTCGATTCTGAACGATCCGAATGTTCTGGTTCGCACCATCGAGCATGAGGGCGAAGTCGTTGGATCCATTCTGGTCTTCGACGGCGAAGTACCAGAGATCAATTTCTGGACTTCGACCAAGTACTGGGGCAAGGGACTGACCACCAGCGCGGTAGACACCTTCCTCGCCGAATACACCAAGCGCCCATTGACCGCGCATGTGGTCCAGGACAATCTAGGTTCCATCAAGGTCCTGGAACGCCGAGGGTTCAAGACCGTTGGCACCGAGCAGATCTTCTCCAACGCCCGCGCAGAGGTCGTTACCGAAAACGTCATGCAGCTGGACTAGATTCCAAAAGATAGGCAAAAGCTGGCTCTCGGCAGAGAGCCAGCTTTTGCCTATTAACGGGCCTCTACCGCCGAGGTTCCCTTGGTCCTTTCCTGGATCAGCATCGTCCCGCGCCCGGCGCAAAGCCCCAGGCAGGCGTCTGCGGGTTCCGCCCGAGCTGGTTTTCTGCTGCACGATCCGTGCAAGAACGCCAGTGCGGGTCATCCTGTGATTCCTGCAGCGATGAGTGTTGAGCCCGAGGCACTCCCTCTCGTTCAGCTGGTCCAAGTTCCGCCGCCCAGCACCTGCTCGTAGGCCCGCAAGTACTTGTATCGCTTTCCCGGACCGAGGCCGGATCCGGGGAATCCGCTTTCGCCATGTCCAGCTCTCCCGGGCAGACGGAAGGGGCCCGCTTCCAGTGAAAGATCTGGAAACGAGCCCCCTTATTCGTCGTTCAGCTCAGCATCTACTTCGTGCTGTTCAGCAAGCGCCAAGCCTCACGGCGTACTGCCTGCTCATGCGGATCCGGCACCGGAGCCGCGGCCAACAGGCGTTTGGTGTAGTCGTGCGTTGGGGCATGCAGCACGGTATCCACCATGCCCTGCTCAACCGCCCTGCCTGACTGCATCACTACGACCGCATCAGCCAGCATGTCAACGACAGCCAGATCATGGCTGACAAAGAGGCACGCGAAGTTGAAGTCCCGTTGCAGGTCCTGCAGCATTTCCAATACGACTGCCTGCACCGAAACATCCAAAGCACTAGTTGGCTCATCGGCAATCAGCAGCTCGGGGTTCAAGGTCAACGCGCGAGCAATGCAAACACGCTGACGCTGGCCGCCTGAGAGCTCGTGGGGGTATCGGTTGATTACGTTGCGCGGCAGCTTCACCGCATCGAGCAGTTCTTCAGCACGCTTGATGCGCCCTGCTTTGCTGCCAACCTTGTGAACCACCATCGGTTCGGTGATGCAATCGCCAATAGGGAAACGCGGGTTCAAGGATGCTGCCGGGTCCTGGAAGATGACGCCGATTTTCTTGCGAACCGCACGGGCTTCCTTCGGGGAAAGTTTCGGCAGATCATGGCCCTGGACCGACAAGCTGCCGCTAGCCACAGGCAACAAGCCGAGCACCGCCTTGGCGACGGTGGATTTGCCAGAGCCGGACTCGCCCACAATGCCTAGGACTTCGCCCTTGGCAATATCGAAGCTCACCTCTTCCACGGCGCGGAAGATCTTTCCCCGCATGTCGTATTCCAGCACGAGGTCCTTGGCTTCCAGCACCAGCTCGCGTCCTGGAGGCGCAGTTTCGGAGCTGTGCGGGGGCGTCGCAGTAGTAACAGCCGGAGCAGACAAGCGCGGTACCGCGGCCAGCAGGCGCTGGGTGTATGGATGTTCCGGGCGCAGCAGAACTTGCTCCACGGTGCCGGTCTCGACGAGGTTGCCCTGGAACATCACGGCCACTTCATCGGCCATATCCGCGACAACACCCATGTTGTGGGTGATCAGCAAGATGCCGGTATTCAGTCGATCCTTCAGCTCGCGCAGCAGATCGAGAATTTCTGCCTGCACCGTTACATCCAGTGCGGTGGTTGGCTCATCGGCGATGATCACCTTGGGATCGCAGGATATCGCCATGGCAATGACGATACGTTGGCGCTGGCCGCCGGAAAACTGGTGCGGGTACTGCTTGACGCGCTTGGCGGGATCCGGGATGCCCACCATGTCCAGCAGCTCGATGGCCCGGTCGGTTGCTTCCTTGCCATAGGCGATGTCGTGCAGTTCCAGCGCTTCAGTCAACTGCCGCTCAATGGTCAGCACCGGGTTCAGCGCAGTCATGGGCTCCTGGAAGACCATCGCGATGTCGGTGGCACGCATCTTGCGCAGCTTGCCTTCGTCCAGGCCAACCACGTTGACGTTGCCGACCTTGGCGGCACCTGAGACATTGGCGTTTTCCGGCAGCAGGCCCATCGCCGCAGTTGAGGTGACGGACTTGCCGGAACCGGACTCGCCAACCAGCGCCACGACCTGCCCGGGGCGGACGGTCAAGGACAAGCCCTTGACTGCGTGGACGTCTGCACCACCGGTGGCAAAGACGACGTTGAGGTCGGTGAAGCTCAGCGCGTAGCCATCTGAGCCTTGTTCGTTCATTGGTGCTGCGTGGCTCATGGCTTCTCCTTGCGGGTTGGAAGGGCGAACAGGCCGGCGCGGCGGCGGCGCTTCTTTCCGATTTGGCGCGGGTCGAACGCATCGCGCAAGCCGTCACCCAAGAAGTTCACCGACAGGGCGATGGTAACGATGATCATGCCTGGCCACCAGAACAAATACGGGCGGGTGGTGAAGGCGTTCTGGTACTGGCTGATCAGCAGGCCCAGCGAGGATTCTGGAGCCTTCACGCCGAAGCCCAGGTAGGACAGCGAGGACTCCAGCAGGATCGCGCCAGCGATCGCGAAGGTTGCGTTCACGATGATCACGCCCATGGTGTTGGGGATCAGGTGCTTGAAGATCACGCGGCTGGTCTTCGAACCCATGGCCTGGGCGGCAGCAACGTATTCGCGTTCGCGCAGCGAAAGGATTTCACCGCGCACCAGTCGGGCCAAGCCGGTCCAGGTCACCAGGCCGAGCACGAGGGCCAGGATGATGATGGAACCGGTGGATGCACCAGCCATCTTGCCCAGAACAGCGGCCAGGACCAACAATGGGATCACGATGAACAGGTCAGTGATGCGCATCAGGATTTCGTCGACCCATCCGCGGAAGTAGCCGGCAACAGCACCGATGACGGTTCCCAGGACAGTGGCGACCAAGCCAACCACAACGCCGATAATGATGGACTTCTGCGTGCCGTTCATGACCAGGGCGAAGTAGTCCTTGCCGACCGAGTCCTGCCCGAAGGGGTGCTCGCCGATGCGGATGCCTTCGCCGCCGAGCCAGGCGGGGACCAGACTCAAGGTCGGCTTGCCGCCATCCACAACGGCACCAGCGTGGTAGAAGTTCTGTCCCCACCAGCCGGGGATCGGTCCCCAGCCAATGGAGCTGAAAGCGAAAACGGTGATGACGACCAGGATCACTGCGGAAATCATCGCCGGCTTGTGGCTGACGAAGCGCTCGAGAACAATGCGTCCCTGGCTCTTCGGCTTTTCGTGGATTTGGGCCAGCTTGGCGTCTTCCACCTCGGCCACGGAATTCAGGTTCTGCGGCTCGTTCTCGTTCAAGTTCTTGTTCGGGGTGCTCATCGCTGGTCCTTAGGGTTGCAGGCATGAAGGATGTTCATTGGTCCATGCCTCCTAGACTCGGATTCGTGGGTCAAGCAGGGCGTAAACGATATCCGCCAGCAAGTTGAAAATGATTGCGGCGGTACCGGTAACCAGGAAGAACGCCATCACAGGTGCCGGGTCGACATGATCCAGGCCGGTTGCGAACATTTCGCCCATGCCCTTCCAGCCGAAGACGCGCTCGGTGATCACGGCGCCGCCGATCAGGCCGGCGAAGTCGAAGGCTGCAATGGTGGCGATGGGGATCATCGCGTTGCGGAACGCGTGCCGGAAAATCACGGTGCGTTCGCTCAATCCCTTGGAACGGGCGGTGCGGATGTAGTCCTGGCGCTGCACTTCGAGCATGGAAGAACGCGTGTAGCGCGAATAGCTAGCCAAAGAAATCACTGCAAGCAGGATGGTCGGCATCAGCAACTGGGTGCCGTTATCCAGGAAGTGATCCCAGAAACCGCCTTCGAGGTTAGCAGTGGACGACCCGATGGTCGCGATGGGGCGTCCCTTGACGTCCAGGAAACCAGGCCAGGCGCGGAACATGTGATCGACAACGGTCAATCCTGCACCGACAACACCGGTGGCTACGGAGACGGACATCGCTGCTTTGCGCAAGCGGCCGCCCATGAAGCGCCCGACTACTGCCGGAATCGCTACCGCGAGGACCAATCCGAACAAGAGGATCCATGCGTTTGGTTCCAGCAGCATGTAGAAGGTCGCGTAGTACATGGCCAAGACCAGCACGACGGTAATCAGCGCCGGGTACAGCACGCGCTTTTCCTTCAGGCCAACGCTCATGGCAGTGGCGCTCAAGGCCACGAGTGCCGTCAGCACGATGATGATTGCGGGGCCCATTTGCGGGTAGCGGTAGAAATTCAGCCAAATGCTGTACTGCAGCACCAGCGGGACGAAAACAGCGGCAGCTATGAAGGTGATGCCACGGCGCTTCAAGGAGCCCCCGAGGAACATCTGCAGGACGAGTCCGACGACGATGCCTATGGCTATGGATGACCCCAGGGATATCTGCGGATCCGCCAGCCAGTCGTTGTAGCTGATTGCCAGGTACTCCTTGAGCAGCACAGCTGCCCAGAAGACGGGAAGCGAGAAGAAGAGGAAGGTCATGAAGGTAACGATGTAATCCAGGCCGGAGTACTGGCGGATTGCAGTCAAAACGCCAATGGCGATACCCAGAACCGCGGCGATCACCGTAGCGAGCACTACCAGCCGCAAGGTGGACGATGCGGCGTTGGCCAGCAAGCCGGAGACCTCTACGCCGTTGATATTCTGTCCCAGGTCGCATTGGCCAATCAGGCATTTGCTGGCGCCGGTCAGCCAGTCCCAGTAGCGTCCGTACCAGGGTGCATCCAGGTTCATGTATTCCACACGCTGGGCCATCAAGTACTCGCGGTTATCCGCGTTGCTTTCGCGGAGGTCCTTGAGCGGGTCACCTGAATTGATTACCAGTACGTAGAGCAAGAGCGATGCGGCGAACAGCACGGCAAGTGCTGAGCCTAGTCTCTTGGCGATAAATTTCCACACGGTTCTAATGTCCTACTTTCATCTCACGGAAGTGAGCCGGCCCTTGAGGTTGGGGACCTTTGAACACACTGCGGGGCCCGATTTTTGATCGGGCCCCACATGTGCTCACTCACATTGTGCAAGTACGTTGCCTAGGGGCAATTACTCAGCACGTACCCACTGCTCGGCGTTCCAGACGATCTGGTCCTGCGTTGCGGTGTGACGGACATTTTGGATATCCGAACCCGAGGCGCTCAAGCCTGGGTGGGCGAATACCGGGATGCCGAACAGGTCATCCCACAACAGCTTCTCGATCTTCTTGGTCTGCTCGGCATGGACAGCCGGGTCCAGCGAGCTTGCCAGGGTCGCCCATGCTGCATCGACTTCAGCGTTCGAGTACTGGCCGAAGTTCTGCGGCTTGCCGGTGGCGTAGATGTTCTGGCCGGAACTGATCTGGCCGGAACCTGCCCAAGCGAACAGTGCTACTTCGTAGTCGCCACGGTCTTGCGCACCGTTTGGCGAGAAGAAGTCAGCCGAACCGGTGTCCTCGATCTTGAAGCCCGCTTCATCGCAGGAGGACTTGATGGCCGAGACCTGGTTGGCGCGGCGTTCATTAGGTGCCGAGTAGCCGATGCGTACTTCGGTACCCACAGCGTCCTGCTCTTCGAGGATCTTCTTGGCGCCTTCGATATCCACCTGGTCGTAGCGGCCGTCGTAGGATGCGTCCACTACTTCCTGGTAGTTATCCTGGAACGGGAAGACTTCGCGGGAGTTCATCACGATGGCGTCAGGGTTCAGCGGCTTGATCAGGTTGTCAACAATCTGCTGACGTGGAACACACATGGCAAAGGCCTTGCGCAGTTCCAGATTGGTCATTTCGTTGCCCTTGGCGAAGTTGAAGTCAAGGTGCTCCCAGGTCAGGGTGTCGCCCTTCTGGATTGCTACAGCGTCGCCAAGATTCTCCAGCTGCGCGAGCGTATCAACGGTGGGCTGCGGGTTAATGACGTCAACGTCTTTATTCTGCAATGCCTGGACCATGCTTGCGTCTTCAAGGAAGCGGAAGGTCAGTTCCTTGGTTGCAGGCGCGGGGCCATAGTAGTTCTCGTTGGCAACCAGGGTTACGGACTCTCCAGCTTTCCAGCTACCCAGCTTGTAGGGGCCGGATACAGGCGAGATCTTCTCATCGGGCAGCTTGCCCGGGTCAGTCATCCAGCCTTCGTTCCAGAAATCGGCAGCCTTCTTCAGCTTGTCGGACTCCCCACCGAGAATGGCTTTGACGAGCTCTTCGGTGCTCATGCCCGACTCTTCGGCCACCACATGTGCTGGGTGGAGCATCCATGACTGGAGGGCCCAGTCCGGGTCAGGCTCGGCGAATTCAACAGTGAATTCCTTGCCATCCCAGTCGCCCTGCGGACCAGCTGGAACAGTGTCGCCGAGATCAACAGAGACCGAGTTGAACAGCGGCTTGTCCTTGGCACCTTCGTTGAGGTTCAGGTTCTGCACTGCCCATGCCAGCACGGAGTCGGCTACGGTGATCGGCGTGCCATCGGACCATTTGGCTTCTTCGTTGATGGTGTACTTGATGGTGAGCGGATCGTCGCTCACCTTCTCATAGCTGCCCAAGGCCTCGTTGGGGTACAGCGTGCCGTCAGTACCGAAGTAGCTGAACCCAGCGAACATCCGGTCCACGATGGCCGAGTTGTAGGTGGAATAGGTGTTCGGAGTAAAGCCGTTGTAGCTCAGGAATTCCGGGGCACCTACGGTGACGTTGATATTGTCTTCGGCAGTCTTGATATCACCCAGATCGGCTTTGCCGCTGTTTGCTGCTTCTGCCGAACCGTTGCCGCCACCTGCGCCAGCATCCTTTGATGCATCGGCGCCTGTGTCTCCGCCGCCTGGTGCACAAGCCGAAAGGGCCAGGGCCAGTGCTGCGCCTACAGCTACTGCTTTCGAAACGCGCTGAAACCGCATTTCGCCTCCTTGAGTTCTTGAACGATACGAGTGCTGGATCGGTGGATCCAATGTGGATCAGATCACATGATCAATCCATTGAGCAATAGACTAACCCGAATTTTCTGGCTTGGATATAGAAAGAAGCGCTTCAGATATTGCCGCGACTCTCCCCCTGAGAGTCATTCGCAACGCGCTTGTTACCCACGGGTTTACGAGATCCAGCTCACATCCCCGAGATTTCAAGGATTTCTTTCAGATTGGGAAAAATCAATCGGGCAACTGTTTCATGCATGTTGACTCGCGGAGTGATTTATAACATTTTTGCAACGTTTGTTTCAGATTGATTAAATCTGAAATATTCGTTGAATATGACGTTGCTTGAGCTCAGGTTAAGCGCAAAATGGGCCGGTGAAACCTTACGGTTTCACCGGCCCATTCAGCGGATTTCCGAGCTGCTAGATCAGCGAAGCTCCAGGGATCGCAGCCAGCAGGTTGCGGGTATATGCACTCTTTGGCGCATCGAAAATCTCGTCCGTCGTTCCCTGTTCGACGATCTTTCCGTGTTCCATCACGCATACGTTGTCCGCGATCTGGCGGACTACAGCCAGGTCGTGGGTAATGAACAGGTAGGTAAGGCCCATTTCGCGTTGCAGCTCATCGAGCAGCTCCAACACCTGGGCCTGCACCAGCACGTCCAACGCCGAAACAGCCTCATCGCAAACGATCATTTCCGGCTGCAAGGCCAGAGCACGCGCGATCGCGATGCGCTGGCGCTGTCCACCGGACAGCTCGTTCGGGAAGCGGTGCATGGTGGATGCCGGCATGGAAACCTGATCCAGCAGTTCCTTGACCTTCTTCTCCCGTGATGCCGCGTTACCAATACCGTGAATGCGCAGTGGTTCTTCGATGGTTCGGAATATCGAGTACATCGGATCCAAGGATCCGTACGGATCCTGGAAAATCGGCTGGACACGTCGGCGGTACTTGAACAAGTGCTTCTCGCTCAGGTTGCCAATCTGTTCGCCATCAAAGATGATCTCGCCCTCGGTCTTGTCCAACAGGTTGAGCACCATCTGGGCGATGGTGGACTTGCCGGAACCGGACTCGCCTACCACGGCGGTGGTGGTGCCCTTGGGGATCTCGAAGGACACGTTGTCCACCGCGGTGAACTTCTCCTTCTTGCCGAACCCCTTGCGGATATCGAAGACCTTCGTCAGGTTGCTGACCTTCAGCAGCGGCTCGGCCTTGCCCGGAATTACCTCATCAACAATCGCCTCGTGCTTGTCTCCACGCTGTGCTGACAACGATGGAGCCGAGTTGATCAGGCGCTGGGTGTACGGGTGCTTGGGGTTGCGCAGAATCTCCAGCGCTGGGCCATATTCGACGACACGCCCCTTGTACATCACGACGACCTTCTCGGCACGCTCTGCTGCCAAGCCCAGGTCGTGGGTAATCAGCAGCACGGCGGTGCCCAGTTCACTGGTCATGGTGTCCAGATGGTCCAGGATCTGCTGCTGCACGGTGACGTCCAGTGCGCTGGTTGGCTCATCGGCAATCAGCAGGCGCGGGCGGCAGGCCAGGCCAATGGCGATCAGCGCACGCTGACGCATGCCACCGGAGAATTCGTGCGGGTACTGCCTCGCACGCGTCTCCGGATCGGGCAAACCTGCATCGGCCAAGACCTGGGCTACACGCTTGTTCGGGTTATCCCCCGCCAAGCCGTTGGCTTTCAGGGTTTCCTTGACCTGGAACCCGATCTTCCAGACCGGGTTCAAGTTGGACATCGGATCCTGCGGAACCATGCCAATATGGTTGCCGCGCAGCTCTACGAATCGCTTTTCGCTCGCTTGGGCGATGTCCTCGCCGTCAAAAAGAATCTGGCCGGATGAGACCTTGCCGTTGCCGGCCAACAGGCCGATAGCAGCCAGTGCCGAAGTTGACTTGCCGGAACCGGACTCGCCCACGATGGCCACGGTTTCCCCGGGCATCACGGTGAAGTTGGCGTCGCGCACTGCGTGCACTGGACCGTCAGGAGTGGAGAAAGTGATCGCCAGGTCCTTGACTTCCAGCAGAGGCTTGGGAGTTGCACTCTGAGTCATTGCTTAGGCTCCCTTCCGGGCCTTCGGATCCAGTGCGTCGCGCACTGCATCGCCGAGCATGATGAAGCTCAATACCGTTACCGAAAGGAACAGTGCTGGCCACATCAGCATGGTCGGGTTATTGCGCAGCTGGGTACGTGCGGAGGAAATATCGTTGCCCCAGCTCATGACGTCTGGCGGAAGCCCGACGCCCAGGAAGGACAGCGTGGCCTCGGCAACGATGTATACGCCGAGGTTCACCGTGGCAACAACAATGATCGGTGCCAACGAGTTCGGGATGACGTGCTTGACCAAAGCGCTGAACTTGGACAGGCCCAACGCGCGCGAGGCCTTCACGAAGTCCGCGTTGCGGGCCTCGATCACTGCGCCGCGGGTAATGCGTGCCAGCTGCGGCCAGCCGAAGATCGCAAGGGTGATGATAACCGTCCAAACGCTTCGGTTTTCACGGAAGGCAGGAAGCTGCATCACGATGATGGCGCCAAGGATCAGCGGCAGCGCGAAGAAGATATCGCCCAGACGAGCCAGGATGGTGTCGATCCAGCCGCCGTAGTAGCCTGCCAGGGCGCCAATGGCACCGCCGAGCAGCACCACGATGAGGGTAGTGAATACGCCTACGAGCAGCGAAGCACGCGTGCCGTAGATCGTACGGGCGTAGATATCGCAACCCTGCAGGTTGAAGCCCATGATATGTCCTTGGCGTGCTGGCTCATTGGAATTTTCCAGCAAGCATGCCTGGTTGCCAGTCGGATCAATGGACGTGAACAGCTGCGGGAACGCAGCTACAACCACGACGGCGATGATCAGAAGCGTGGAGATGATGAACAGCGGTTGCTTGCGCAGTGAACGCCATGCTTCAGCCCACATGGACAATGGCTTGCCGGTTTCCTTGACAGAATCCACCGCCTGCAGCGGAGTCTCCTCCAATGGGGCCACGTAGTGCTCAATTTTGTACTTGGAAACTTTGCCGGCACGGGTGTTTCGGATGGGAAGGCCGTCTTCGGGATTAAAGTTCTGGTTCTCAGGCATAACGGATCCTTGGGTCAAGCAGTGCGTACAGCATATCCACGATCAGGTTGGCGATCACGAAGACGATCACCAAGACGCCTACAACGGCAACCACCGTCGGGGTTTCGCCCTTCTGGATTGCCTGGTAGAGCAAGTGGCCGACACCGGGGACATTGAAGATACCCTCGGTAACAATGGCGCCGCCCATGAGTGCGCCCAAGTCGGCGCCAAGGTAGGTCACGACTGGAATCAGCGAGTTGCGCAAGATGTGCACGGTGACAACGCGGTTGCGGCTCAGGCCCTTGGCAGTTGCGGTGCGCACATAGTCAGCGGTTTTGTTCTCAATGATGGAGGTACGCGTCAGTCGCAAAACGTAAGCCAGAGAAACGAGTCCCAGGACCAAGGCCGGCAGGATCAGTTCGCCCCAGGTTGCCGAACCGGAAACGGTTGGCTTTGCCCATTCGAGCTTGACTCCGACCACGTACTGGAGCAGGAAGCCCAGTACGAAGGTTGGAACTGCGATGACCAGCAGCGATGCGATCAGGACGGTCGAGTCGAACAATTTGCCCTTGCGCATGCCGGCGATGACGCCGAAGATGATGCCGAAGACAGATTCGATCAGCAACGCCAGTATCGCCAGGCGTGCAGTGACAGGGAATGCTCGTGCGAGCATCTCCTTGACTTCTTGGCCCGAGAATGAAGTTCCCAGGTCCAAAGTCACCAGGTTCTTCAAGTACAGGCCGTATTGGACCCAAAAAGGCTTATCCAAGTTGTATTGCGCAGTTAGGGCCGCTTTGGTGGCATCACTCATTGGCTTGCCGCCGGAGAGTGCCGCGATTGGGTCACCGGGAGTCGCGAAAACCAAGAAGTACACCAGCAAAGTAGCACCGATAAACACCGGGATCAGCTGCGCGATTCTCTTCAGGGTAAAACTTAACATGCTTGCATCTCACCTCGAGACACATGAGGGCACAAGGCCATTTTTATCCTCTTTCCGTCGATAAAGTAATCGACGTTTATTTTTGCGAGGCAGGACGGACACGCCAAAGGGAGACCCTGAGCTGCTCGGATCTCCCTTGACGAGTTTTCAGCTTCTATTCGCTCTGATTAGGCCGAATGCTGAAGGAAACTTATTTGCCAGTGATTTGCTGGTACATAGGAACACCGTTCCAGCCGAACTCGACGTTATCCACGTTTTCGCTCCAACCACCCTGAACTGCCTGGTACCACAGCGGGATAGCCGGCAGATCCTTGAACAGGATTTCCTGTGCTTCGTTGAAGATCTTCGCACCCTCAACAGGATCCGTGGCGGACAGGCCCTCGGTCAGCTTGGCGTCGAATTCCTTGCTGGAGTACTTGCCGTCATTCGAACCAGCCCCGGTACCGAATAGTGGACCAAGGAAGTTGTATAGCGATGGGTAGTCGGCCTGCCAACCGGTACGGAATGCACCGGTCATCTCGTAGCTGGTGACCTTCTCGCGCAATTCCTTGAAGGAGCTGAATGGCTTGGCCACGGCGTTGATGCCCAGGTTGCTCTTCAACTGGTTGACGACAGCTTCGACATATTCCTTGTTGCCAGCGCCATCAACGTTGTAGCCGACGGAGAATTCATCGCCGGAGTCCCACTTGCTGATTGCATCAGCCTCTTCCCACAGCTTCTTGGCTTCAGCCCCGTCGAAGTCCAGGACTTCGCTGCCTGGAACCTCTGCGTTATAGCCTTCAAGTACCGGTGCGGTGAAGTCGTCGGCCTTGATCTTGCCGCCGTTGTACACCTTGTCGATGATCAGCTGGCGGTCAATGGCGCGGGAGATCGCTGCACGGCGGAGGTTGCCCTCTTCACCCTGCTTGAAGTGCTCCAGGTAACCCGGAATGGTAATGGTTGCGTTGCCAGCGTAGGGCGAGTTGATCGAGCGGTCGCCCAGATCAGTCTCGTAGGAAGCCAGCGAGCTTGGCGGGATCTGGTCCAGCACGTCCAAGTTGTTGGACTGCAGATCGCTGTACGCCGAGTCGGTGGACTGGTAGACCTTGAAGTCAATACCGGCGTTAGCCGCCTTGCGTGGTCCGTCGTAGCTCTCGTTGACGTCCAGCTTCAGGTTCACATCGTGGTTCCACTCGGTCAACGTGTATGGGCCGTTGCCGATTGGCTTTTCGCCAAAGGCCTTTGGATCCTCGAAGGCCGCTTCCGGCAACGGCATGAACGCCGTGTAGCCCAAGCGCAGCGGGAAGTCGGACTCAGGCTGGGACAGCTCGACGGTGAAGGTGGTGTCATCCACTACCTTCAGGCCTTCCATCTCTTCCTTCTTGGAGCCTTCCTTGTTGACCTCATCGAAGCCCTTGATGGATTCGAAGAAGTACGAGTTCAGCTGTGCGTTCTTTGCCGCGGCGCCGAAGTTCCAGGCATCCACGAACGAAGCAGCAGTTACTGGGGAACCATCCGAGAAGGTATGTCCGGCCTTCAGCTTGATGGTGTAGTTCTGGGAGTCTTCGGTTTCGATGGACTCAGCGAGTTCATTGACCGGAGCGCCCTTTGCGTCATAGCTGACCAAACCGGTGAAGATCAGGTCCATTACGCGGCCGCCGCCAACTTCGTTGGTGTTAGCCGGCAGAAGGCCATTCTGCGGTTCGGTGGTGTTTGCGGTGACGACGTACGAGCCGTCACCTTCGCCACCGGCGGTTTCATTGGAACCGCCGCCACAAGCGGACAGGGTCAGCGCCAAGGCTGCAGATAAAACGACAGCCTTAGATGCGTGCGAGTATCGCATCCTATTTCTCCTCAACAGATCGTTGCTGCTTCTGCATTTCGCAGAGCCGTGCAGGCAAGCGTGAGCTATAGCACGTAGTGAATGAGATTACATCAAACATTGCGAAACAACCAATGAATAGTCATGAAAGCAATGCTTGAAATCGGGTTACTCACCCGGCTGAAATAACTTCAGCCGGGTCAGTTTTTATTTAAGCTCAAATAAAAATATTCATCATTCCGGGGTCTTCCAATACCGAGCCGACACCTGCGAGGAACTCGCTTGCTTCCTTGCCGTCAACCACTCTGTGATCGAAGGACAAAGCCAAAGTCATGGTATGGCGAAGGGCAACTTGGTCTTGGTATTCCCAAGGCCTTCGTTTCACTTGGCCTAATGCCAGGATTCCAGCCTGCCCCGGAGGTAGAATCGGGGTCCCGGCATCCACGCCGAAAACCCCCACATTGGTAATGGAGAATGTGCCACCGGTCAATTGGGCTGGTGACAACGTTCCTTCGCGGCCCTGGAGAATAATCTCGCTGAGTTCAGTTGCCAATACGGGCAACGTCTTGGCTTGGGCATTTTTCAGCACCGGAACCAGCAAGCCGCGGTCACTTGCCACAGCCATGCCCAGATTCACTGACCCGAACTCAATGATTTCGTCAGCCTTTTCATCCCACGTCGAGTTCAGCGCAGAATAAGTCTTCAGCAATCTCGTCACCACGAGCGCCGCCAACGTTGTGATGTTGAGTTTCCGGTCCTTCAGCAAGCGATGCGAACGCATTCTTTCCACCAACGCCATGGATTCGGTGACGTCAATAGTGAGGAACTCGGTGGCATGCGGTGCAGTAAACGCCGACTGCACCATCGCTTTGGCTGTGGCTCTGCGGACGGCGGTGATCTTCACATGGCGGTCCACATCCGGCGAGGACGCTGGCTCATTTCCCCTTGCCGATGAGGTGCTGGTACCTACGGAATCGATGGCCTGCTGAACATCCCTACGCAGCACCAGCCCACCCTCGCCGCTGCCGGCGAGCGCCGAAATATCGACTCCATGATCGCGTGCCAGCTTGCGTACGGGCGGTGTGCATCGAGTCGTCTCATGTTGTTCGCGCTCAGGACTGGCCGGCGCGGCATCCGGTGCGGATGCAACTGGTTCCGCCAATTGCGCCGCTCCCCCGTTGCGGGAGCCACGAGCTTTTCGCGTTGGACGGTTGCCGGTGTCTGCCGGGGCACCGTAGCCAACGAGGGTTGGGGTGCGCTCGAAGGCCGCACTTTCCCCATGATTTCCGGGACCTGCTGCTGGCGGCTGCCCGCCGGAAGCGCCTGGCTCCTGATCAAAAGTGACCAGCGGACCGCCAACCTGCACTGTTTCACCTTCGGTGGCATGCAGAGCCTGAACGAAGCCGGCATACGGCGAGGGCAGTTCAACCACTGCCTTGGCGGTTTCAACTTCGGCAATGATCTGGTTGAGCGCAACATGCTCGCCAACCTTGATTTTCCAATTCAGCACCTCGGACTCGGTGAGCCCTTCGCCGAGGTCCGGGAGTTTGAATGTGTGGGCGGTCATCACTTGGCAGCTCCTTCGGTTGCCTCGTGGTGGCGCATCACGGTATCGACCGCGTGCATCACTCGATCCAAATCGGGCAGGTGGTGGCTTTCGAGCCGCGATGGCGGATACGGAATATCGAATCCGGTGACGCGCAATGGGGCGTGCTCCAGATAGTCGAAGCAGCGCTCGGTGATTTCGGCACAGATTTCTGCACCAATACCGCTGGTGCGGCTGGCTTCATGGACTACAACCAGCTTGCCGGTGCGCTTGACGGATTCGGCCACGGTGTCGATATCCAACGGATCCAAGGTGCGCAGGTCGATGACCTCCAGACTGGTGCCTTCATCTTCTGCGGCCTTGGCCGCATCCACCAAGGTGTAGGTGGTCGGGCCATAGCCGACCACGGTGACATCTTCACCGGGTCGGATGATCTTGGCCTTTGGCGATCCGTCTGGCGTTGGAGCCAGAAGTTCAGCCGTGCTTTTCTCGTGGTAGCGGCGCTTCGGCTCGAAGAAGATGACCGGATCATCGCAATCGATGGCCTGGCGCAACATGCTATAGGCATCTTCGACACTTGAAGGCGCGAAGACGCGCAGACCGGCGGTGTGGGCGAAATATGCTTCCGGCGATTCGGAGTGGTGCTCCGGTGAACCGATTCCTCCGCCGTAGGGAATTCGAACTGTCACCGGCATCTTCACACGGCCCCGGGAACGGTAATGCAATTTAGCCAGCTGGGAAACTAGCTGGTCAAAGGCCGGGTAGGTGAAGCCGTCAAACTGGATCTCCACTACTGGGCGATAGCCTCGGTAGGCCAGGCCGATGGCGCTGCCGACAATGCCGGATTCTGCCAGCGGGGTATCGACGACGCGGTGCTCGCCGAATTTGGATTTCAGGCCATCGGTGACCCGGAAGACGCCGCCGAGGGTTCCGATGTCTTCACCAAGCAGGATGACTTTCTCGTCCTCGTCCAGGGCATCGTGCAGCGACTTGTTCAGCGCCTTGAGCATGGTGGTTACCACAGTTACTCTCCACCTTCAAAATCTGCCAAGTAGTCCAGATAGTTCTTGGCTGCGCGTTCGGTTGGTTCGTGCTTCTCGGCATATACATTGGTGAACAGCTCTTCCACCTTGGGGTCCTCCATGGTGGTGATCGCGGCGCGAAGCTTCGCGGCCAGATCATCGGCTGCGTTCTGGGCACGCTGCTCGTAGGACTGCACATCGGCACCCATCTCATGCAGGTACTTCACCAGGCGGTCGATAGGGTCCTTGGCTTTCCACTCTTCGAGCTGCTCGCTCTTGCGGTAGCGGGTTGGATCATCGGCGGTGGTGTGCGACCCCATGCGATAGGTGACCGCTTCAATGAAGGTTGGGCCCAGGCCGTTGCGCGCGTGATTCAGGGCGGCCTTGGTGGCTGCGTAGACTGCAAGGATGTCATTGCCATCCACCCGCCAGGTCTTCAGCCCGAAGCCGTGGGCACGGTCGGCAATCTGGGTGCGGCTTTGCAGGTGGACTGGTTCGGAAATGGCCCACTGGTTGTTCTGGCAGAAGAACAGCACTGGCGCCTGGTAGCTGGCGGCGAAGACCATGGCTTCGCTCACGTCGCCCTGGCTGGTGGCGCCATCGCCAAAGTAGGCCACAGAAACTTGCTTGCCCCCGTCGAATTTGATTCCCATTCCGTATCCGGCTGCGTGCAAAGCCTGGGAGCCAATGACAATCTGCTGGCAAGCAATATTGACTTCATTCGGATCCCAGCCGCTGGCCTGGGCCCCGCGCCACACGCTGAGCAGATCTTCTGCTTTCACTCCCCTGGCCCATGCGACGCCATGCTCGCGGTAGGAAGGGAAAATGAAGTCATCCGCTTCGGTGGCGCGGACCGAGCCGATTTGTGCGGCTTCCTGGCCGAGCAACGGGGCCCAGAGTCCTAGCTGGCCCTGGCGCTGCAATGCGGTGGCTTCATTGTCCATGCGGCGCAGGACCACCATGTCGCGAAGGAAATCTGCAAGGTCCGCTTCTTTGAGGTCCTTCAGATAATGGTCAAGTTCTTCGTCCGGGATTCGTTTCCCGTCGACGTTCAGCAGCTGATGCGTGGGTAGGCATCCGGCGGCTACGTCAATGTGCTGTGTGGACACGATCGGCATCCTTACTCTCACGTAGTCGGTTGCGGGTTTTCATTCACAAACACCGCTTAATGTGATGCTACTCACGCAAGGCAGGATGCACAATGGTGTTTTTGGAATTAGAGCAAAACGCACTGTTTATGAGAACCGGTCAGTGCTAACGTGCACATTATGCAACTTCTGGACACTACCGACCGGCGCATCCTGCTGGCCCTCTCGACCGCAGCCAAACGCACCGGCTCGGCTATCGCCACGGCTTTGAACCTCGGGCGAAATACCGTGCAGACGCGGATGACCCGCCTGGAGAATGAAGTTCTTGATTCCATTGACCGCCGCATCCCGCCCGAAGTGCTGGGCTACGGGCTGCTTTCCTTTGTCGAGCTGCATGTTGAGCAACGCCATCTCGGGGATATCGCCGCCAAGCTCGAAGCCATCCCCGAGGTGCTTGAAGCACACGGGCTCACCGGCTCTGCCGACATCTTGGTGCGGGTAGCGGCCAAAGACGCCGAGGAGCTGTTTCGGGTCCATGGACAGCTGCTGCATATAGACGGAGTGAATCGTGCGGACTCGGCACTATCCATGGCCGAGCTCGTCCCCTACCGCACCACCGCTTTGCTTCAGCACTCGCTAGCCAATAACGCGTAGCGCACAGGGCAGCAAAAAGTTCCGGGAACCAGCCTGCTGGCTGGTTCCCGGAACTTCGCTATTGAGTTTTATGAATTCTTCGCCTTAGTGGTCGACTGCCTTCTCGGCACCGACACCGGTCAGCGAACGAACTTCCATTTCCGCCTGCTTGGTAATGTCCTCGACACGCTTGTCGGTAACCGAGCCCAGCCAGCCTAGGAAGAAGGCCAGCGGAATGGAGACGATACCCGGGTTAGCCAGCGGGAAGATCACCATATCGATGCTTGGGATCATTGCGGTCTCCGAGCCCGAGAACACTGGCGAGAAGATGATCAGCAGCAAAGCCGAACCCAGGCCGCCGTACATGGACCACACTGCGCCGCGGGTCTTGAAGCCCTTCCAGAACAGCGAGTACAAGATGGTTGGCAGGTTAGCCGAAGCGGCCACCGCGAAGGCCAATGCCACCAGGAAGGCCACGTTCTGCCCCTGGGCACCGATGCCGCCAGCGATAGCGAAGACTCCGATAACCAAGACCGTGCGGCGGGCAATCTTCATTTCCTTCTCTGGAGTGGACTTGCCCTTGGCAATCACCGACGCGTACACGTCATGGGCGAAGGATGCCGCCGCGGTGATGGTCAAGCCCGCCACCACAGCAAGGATGGTTGCGAAGGCCACTGCAGAGATCAGGCCCAGCAGCACTGTGCCGCCCAATTCGTAGGCCAGCAGCGGTGCCGCAGAGTTCACGCCGCCTGGAGCCGCCTGGATTCGATCCGGGCCAATCAGTGCACCGGCGCCGAAGCCCAGCACCAGGGTGAACAGGTAGAAGGCGCCGATCAGCCAGATAGCCCAGACGACGGACTTGCGGGCTTCCTTCGCGGTAGGAACGGTGTAGAAGCGCATCAGCACGTGCGGCAGGCCGGCGGTGCCAAGCACCAAGGCCAGGGCCAGCGAGATGAAGTCCAGCTTGGCAGTTTCAGAAACACCGTACTTCATGCCCGGATTCAGGATCTCGGGGTTGCCGGCTACTTCAGCTGCCTTGCCCAGCAGGTCGGAGAAGTTGAAGCCGAACATGGCCAGCGTCCACACGGTCATGATCAGCGCGCCGGCGATCAGCAGGCAGGCCTTGATGATCTGCACCCAGGTGGTGCCCTTCATGCCGCCAACCAGCACATAGAGGATCATCAATGCGCCAACGATAACGATCACCAGCGACTGTCCCAGCTTCTCGTCAATACCCAGCAACAGGGAAACCAGCGCGCCGGCGCCAGCCATCTGCGCCAGCAGGTAGAAGACGCACACTGCCAGCGTGGAGATGGCCGCGGCGATGCGCACCGGACGCTGCTTGAGGCGGAAGGACAGCACATCGGCCATGGTGAATTTGCCGGTGTTGCGCAGCAGCTCCGCAACCAGCAGCAAGGCAACCAGCCAAGCAACCAGGAAGCCGATCGAGTAGAGGAAGCCGTCGTAGCCCTGGATGGCGATAGCGCCAACGATGCCCAGGAAGGAGGCTGCCGAGAGGTAGTCACCGGCAATTGCGGTGCCGTTCTGCGTTCCCGTGAAGGAACGGCCGCCTGCATAGTAATCCGCAGCGGTCTTGTTGTTCTTGGAGGCGCGGAGCACGATCACCATGGTGACGCCCACGAAGGCCAGGAAGATGGCGATATTGACCAAGGGGTTGCCGACCTGGGTCGACTCTCCCGCGGCCTGGGCCAGGATACTGAGCTGGTTCATTTAGTTCACTCCCTCGCTCTCTAGGCGTTCACGGATCTTGGTTGCCTTGGGGTCGAGCTTCTTATTCGAGAAACTGACGTAGGCCGCGGTGATCGCGAAGGTCGACACGAACTGCAGCAACCCGAGAACAATACCCATGTTGATATTGCCGAGAACCTTGATGGACATGAAGTCGTGGAAGTAGTCGGCTAGCAGCACATAGGCGAAATACCAGACGAGGAAGAAGACTGCCATCGGGAAAACAAAACTGCGGTGGGTCTTTCGCAGTTCCTGGAATTCCTCGGATTGGCTCTCCTTGACGAAATCAACGTCAGCAGCGACGCCGTGTTCCGGGTTGGCACTCATGATGCCCTCCTTGAGCGAGTTGATGATGTGACTGGGCGCACATCGGTTTTGTGACTAAGTTCACTATTGGCGATAAACCCGTTGGCGACTAGGGGGCTTGCACACCTCGTGGCTCAACGGACTGCTTTCTGCGCCCAACGGCGCAGCATGGCGCGCTGAACGGTCGGCAGATCAGGCAGGGCCCTAAGATGGGATACATGTCTCCAGCGCTGCAAGTCACCCTGATCGTCGCCATTGCGATGGTCGGAATCGCTCTTGTCGGCTACATCGGTTTCAGGATTTCCCGCTCCACCAAGGAAATGGGTACCGACGTCGAGGAAGCCACCTACAAGACGTTGCACCACATGTCCGTTGCGGTTCCCCATTTGGAGCGCGGCCTGACTGAGGACGGGGCGGCCAAAAGCGCCAAGGCGCTGCGCAGGCTCTTGAACTGCCAGGTATTGCTGATCAGCGACACCACCCATGTGCTGGCCACCGATGCAGGGGCCGATTTCACCGCGGAACTCGAAGAAGCAGCCTCCAAGGTTTCCAAAAGCGCGCTGGCAACCGGCAAAACCCAGGTAGAACGTTCCTCCGGCATGGACTTCGTGTCCGCTCCGATCACCGTAGGAGATCAAAGCGTGGGAACGGTGACCGCGCTATCACGCAGGGCCGGCGCCAGCTTCGTTCGGGCAGTTTCCGAGGTAGCGGTCTTTGTATCCGCGCAGGTGTCCACCGCCCAGCTCGATGAATCCAAGGCCATGCTGCTCGAAGCGCAGATGCGTGCCTTGCGCGCTCAAATCTCCCCGCACTTCATCTACAACTCGCTGAATGCGATCGCTTCGTTCATCAATACGGATCCCGCTCGAGCCCGTGAGCTGGTCATAGAATTCGCCGACTTCACCCGGTACTCTTTCCGCCGCCGCGGTGAATTCACCACCCTGGCCGAGGAACTGGAAGCCATTGACCGCTACCTGTTGCTGGAAAAGGCCCGTTTCGGTGAGCGCATCAAGGTCTCCTTGCAGATCGCTCCCGAGGTGCTGCCCACGCAAATTCCCTTCCTGGCCTTGCAGCCGCTGGTTGAAAACGCGGTACGCCATGGACTCGAAGCCCGGCCAGATGGCGGAGTCATCTCCATCACGGCCACCGAAGACGGAATGCACGCAGTTATCAGCGTGGAAGATGACGGCATGGGCATGGATCCCGAGCAGCTGTCCAGTGTGCTAGCTGGCGATACCCCGAATATGCACGTAGGCCTGCGCAACGTCGACCTGCGCATGCGCCAGCTCTACGGCAATTCCAATGGACTGGTGGTGGAGACCGCGCCGGGGGCCGGAACGCTGATCACTTTGCGTGTCCCGAAGTTCCGTCCGCCCAACACGATCACTTCCGATGCATAGAAAAATCCAATAAACGGTAGAATTTTCGCATGATTAACGTGGTGGTCGCCGATGATGAACTTCCAGCGGTAGAAGAAATCGCTTTTCTGCTCAGCCAGGATTCCCGCATCGGGAAAATTCACCGCGCCACCTCTGGTGCCGCGGCGCTGAAGGCGCTGGAGGAAAATACTGTCGACGCACTTTTCCTCGACATCCACATGCCGGCTTTGTCAGGCTTGGATATTGCCCGCGTCATCTCCCGCTTCACCAATCCCCCACTGATTGTTTTTGTCACCGCCGATGAAGATCAAGCGCTGCAAGCATTCGAGTTGGCCGCCATCGACTACGTGCTCAAGCCCATTCGCCCGCAGCGCCTGGCCGAATCCGTTCGCCGCATCTGCGAGCTGGTCGAGGAGACCCCTGCCAAGCCTGAAATGATCACGGTGGACCAGGGAGGCATCACCAAGCTGATCCCTCGGGCGGATATCGCCTACGTTCAAGCCCAGGGAGACTACGCCCGGCTGCACACCAAGGATTCGAGCTATCTCATCCGGGTTCCGCTCAACGATTTGGAACAGCAGTGGGGCGAGTCCGGTTTCGTTCGGATCCACCGTTCCTACCTGGTGTGCATGGATAAGATCGAAACCGTTCGCTTGCAGACCGGCAAGGCCGCTGTGCTGGTCAACAGCACCGAACTTCCGATTTCTCGTCGCGCGTTGCCATACCTGCGGGAACGCTTGGCTGCCAACCGCGTCCGCCCGCTGTAGGAAGCTGTTGGCCTTCCGTGGAGCACCTTCCCCAAGACAACAGCCGGCGAGAGCCCCTCATGCCCGGACGTTTCGCTGAGCAGCGTCCAAAACGCGTGCGTGTCCAGGCTCCGCAGGATGCATCCTTGACTGTCTCCCCCGACCGTCCCGAGCACACAGCAGAAGAATTCTATGTTCGCCAGCTGATCCGCTCCCAGCTGCGGCTGGCCTGTGCCGTCGCGGCGGGCCTGCTGGCGATGCTGGTAGGCATCAGTGCATTGCTCGTCTTTTGGCCGGTCTTCGAGGACATCCACCTGCTAGGCCTGCCCCTGCCATGGTGGGTTTTGGGCATCGGCATGTATCCACTGATCATCGTGGCCGGAATGCTCTACAACAGGGCCGCGGGACGCAATGAAGAACGGTATCGGAGCATCAGCCGTGGCTAGCCTGCTGTCCGTTTCCTCCCTGGTGATCGTTTGCCTCACCACCATGCTGATTGCCTTCCACGGCCTGCGCCTGTCCCGCACGACTTCCGACTTCTACGTAGCTTCACGCACCGTACGCCCGTGGTGGAATGCCTCTGCGATTGGCGGCGAATACCTGTCGGCAGCTTCGTTCCTGGGCGTTGCCGGGCTGATTGTGCTCTCTGGGCAATCAGGTTTGTGGTTCCCCATCGGCTACACCGCAGGCTACTTGATGCTGCTCCTGTTTGTTGCCGCTCCCCTGCGACGTTCCCGGGCATACACAATTCCCGATTTCGCGCAGATCCGTTTCGAAGGCTCGCCGATGCTGCGGAAAATCACCACCTATCTGGTGGTGGTGATCTGCTGGCTCTATATCGTTCCGCAAATGCACGGAGCAGCCCTGACCCTATCCATCGCTACCGGATTCCCGAGTTGGGCCGGTCCGGTCATTGTTGCCGCGGTTGTCTGCGTGACGGTGCTGTCCGGCGGGATGCGCTCGGTGACCTTCGTCCAGGCCTTCCAGTACTGGTTCAAGCTGGCGGCCTTGGTTATTCCCACGATTTTCCTGCTGGGGCGGGCCATCCCCGAGCATTCGGCATCCGGGCATGCCCAGGCCCTGTATGCGCAGCTGGAGTCCGTGAACGCGATGAACCTCTACGAGACGGTATCCATCATCTTGGCATTGCTCTTCGGCACCCTGGGGCTGCCGCATGTGCTGGTGCGCTTCTACACGAACCCCACAGGCCAGACTGCGCGTACCACCACGGTGATTGTGCTGTGCCTGCTCTCCGCGTTCTACCTCTTGCCGACGACTTTGGGCGTGCTGGGCTTGCTCTACACCCCGGAGCTCGGTGCCACCAATGAAACCGATGCCACCATCCTGCTCTTGCCCGGGCGCCTCTTCGACGGATTCCTGGGCGACGCCTTGACCGCAATTGTCGTCGGTGGCGCATTCGCAGCTTTCCTCTCCACCACCTCCGGTTTGGTGGTATCCCTGGCTGGTGCGCTGTCCCAGGAATTCTTCTCGGGTACCGTGCGGGGCTTCAGGATCTCTACCGTGCTGGCCACCGCCCTGCCCGTCCTGGTCGCGGTGGTGACCAATTCATTGGCCTTGGCGGGCGCCATTGGAAACGTCTTCGCCTTCACTGCATCCACCATCTGCCCGCTGCTGCTCTTGGGCATTTGGTGGCGTTCACTGACCGCTCGAGGTGCTGTTGCCGGACTGCTGGCTGGCGGCATCTCCTGCGGGCTGGCCTTGATGACCGGCGCCTTCCTGCCCCAGGAAGATGAGATCTGGATCCACCTCTTGCGCCAGCCTGCGGCGTGGAGTGTTCCCTTGGCCTTCATGGTGATGATCTTCGTATCGCGCAGCACCAAGCGGAGCGTGCCCGCCAACGTTGAACGCGTCATGGCGTTGCTCCATGTCCCGGACTGGCGGACGAAGTTCTAGCCAGTCTCCACGGATTCTCCGGCAGGCGCGTCGCGGCCAGATGCTTCGCGTGCCGAAGCTGATCTGCGCCGGGATCCCTTGGCCAGCCCCAGAAGGACTCCGCCGAGAACCAAGCCCATCCCGATCAGGCTTTGGAGGCCGAGGCTTTCCGCTGCCAGCAATGTTCCCAGCAGGACCCCTGTCACTGGATTGAGCAGGCCAATGAGGCCAACTGACGATGCAGGGAGATGGCGCAGCCCGGTGAACCAGGCAAGATAGGCAGCCGCGGTGGCAATGAGGCTGACATAGCCGAAGCCCGCCATCGCCTGCAGGTCAAGCTCAGGGGGTGCTCCATGCACGAACAGCGCGCAGGGGACCAGTACTGCCCCTCCGGCCACCAGCTGCCAGGCGGTGACACGGATAATCGGCATCCCTTCAGACCATCGTTTGGTCAGGATGAACCCGGCACTGGATAGGACCATTGCTACCAGCGACAAGACGATCCCCAGGATATCGATGCCGGCCTGTGCATCGAATACCATGATGCCCACGCCGACGAAGCCCAAGAGGGCCCCAACCAAAGGCCAACGTGCAGGACGTTCACCGAGCAATAGCCATGCGAACAGCATGAGCACACCGGCAGAAATCGCCATGGTCGTAGCAGCGACACCCGATGGCAAAAGTTGCGCCACCACGTAGATCAGGGCAAAGAAGGCACCGATATTCAGCACTCCCAGAACCGCGGATTTCCACCACCAGCTGCCCTGCGGGAGTTTCCTGGCTAGCCCCAGCAACACCAAGCCCGCCGGCAATGCGCGGATCGCCGCACCCCAGAGCGCTGAGCCGTCGGGAAGAAATTCCTTGGTGACATAGTAATTGGAGCCCCACGCGATCGGGGCTATCGCGGTCAGTGCTACCCAGCCCAGCGTTCGAAGCCGGTGCCCCGCAGAATTCAAAGTATCTTCCATGGAAGATACTTTAGCTTCCTTGGAAGATATAATAAAGGCATGGAGCAAAACGACCACGTATCGCGCATTCAACAGCAGTGGGCAGAACAACGGCCGGATCTCGACCCAGCTCCCCAGGGAATCATCGGCCGGCTGCATCGCTTGGCTAATTACCTGACCGAGGAGCTCTGCACGGTTTATGCAGAGCATGGGCTGACCGAAGCCGAATTCGATGTGCTCGCGGCCTTGCGGCGGGCAGGAGAACCCCACTCCCTGGCCCCCGGCGAGCTGGCACAGCAGACGATGGTGACCACCGGAGCCATGACCAAGCGGCTCGACAAGCTGGTCAGCAACGGCTGGGTCACCCGCGCGCTATCCGGTGATGACAGGCGTGGGCGCCGCATCTCCTTGACGGCTAGCGGCAAGAAGAAAATCGATGAAGCGTTTACCGCCCACATGCGCAACGAAAAGCGCCTCGTGGACCAGCTGGCCCCCGCTGATCGTCCTGTGCTCGAAGAAATGCTGCGAAACTGGTTGGCCCACTATGAACAGACCCGGCCCTAGCCTTATCGGCCAGCGCGTCGCCAAGAATGCAAAAAGCCGCGCAGGGCAGCGGGAAGAATTTCCCACTGCCCTGCGCGGCAATGCGTTTGCGCTGGAGACAGCTGCTAGTCGATCGAAGCCATCAGCTCGACCACGCGGTCAAGGAATGCATCGACCTGCGATTCCTCGTAGCCATCGGTTCCCTGCGAAGAGCGGAATTCCACGCGGCGTACGGTGTCAACGGCCATGGGCACGTCGTTCTCGAAATAGTCGATGAGCTGATCGCATAGGCGATCGACATCTTCGATGTTGTAGCTCGACGCGTTGGAACGCGACGGGCGACGGAAACGCTCACCCTTGGCACGGTGCAGGCGGCCACGCAGGATCGCGGCCAGGCGGCCTACCTGCTGCAGCCAGACCTCCTCGCCCTGATGGGCAATCAAGTCGTCGCGCTCGCGCTTGGCAAAGACATCTTCCAAGCGGTCCAGCGCGCCATCGACTTCGCGGGCCTGGTACCCGCCCTTCTGCGGCGCAAAAGTGGTGCGGCGGATCAGGTGGCTGGTGACCACACTGTCGTCGTTTCCTCCACCGTTGAAGGTGGCGCGGGCACGGCTCAGGAATGCATCAACTTGCTTTGCGTTGTAGCCGAATTCCGAGTCCGGTACGCGGGAAAACGGAGCATCTTGCTGCTGCGACACGACAGTTCCTTTTTCTCTAGAGAGATATCAGTTGGGTACCCCGGTAAGGCGATACCCCTCATATTCTATTGGCTTGGGCCAATAGTTGGCTTAATGGCCACACCAGCCAGTGTATTCCAGTAGAGGATCACACCCGCTGGCGGGACCGGTCAGAAGACTTCGACGCTCCAGGCCAGCACATGCGAAATCACGTAGCCCAGAGGAATGACAAACAAAATCGAGTCCAAGCGATCCATGATTCCGCCATGGCCCGGCAGCAAGTTGCTCATGTCCTTGATGCCCAGTTCACGTTTAACCATGGATTCCGCGAAGTCGCCAGTGGTCGCGGCAATGGTGGTGAAGAACGCCAAGATGACGCCCGTCCACCATGGCATTTCCAGCCAGAAGTGCATTGCGCAAGCACCAATAGCCATCGAACCGATCATTGATCCGGCGAAGCCCTCCCAGGACTTTTTCGGAGAAATCTTTGGCGCCATCGGATGCTTGCCTATTAGCACACCCACGATGTAGCCGAAGGTGTCGTTGGCGACCGCGAGCAGCAAAAGCGTGGCAATGAGCCATTGGCCATTCTCGGAATCAAGAATCAGCAGGGCGAAGGAAAGCAGCAGCGGCACCCAGCTGATGATGAACACGCTGCTCATCACCGAGGCCACAGCACCCTTGAGTCCTTCCATGAGCCGGAAGAGCAAAGCGATGAGGATAGAGGCAATGTAGCTGAATCCAAGGGCTTCCACCCCGCCCCAGATGGCACTGACCGGCAGCAAGACCGAGGACAGGTACAACGGCAATTGAGGCACCGCGGTCTTGGCGTGAGTAGTAGCTCTCGCAACTTCCCAGCAGCCAATGCCGCTGAGCGCAATCAGCGCGATGACCAGCAACGGCTGCGACCACATCAGGCCAACGAGGACGACGCCGAGCATCAGCAAGCCTACGCCGATTGCCGCGGGCAGGTTGCGTCCGGCGCGCGATTTCTTCGGCTCCGGGGTTCCTACCAACAGCTCGGCAGGGATGTCTGCTTCTGCCGCGTCGGGCTGGCCGGTCTCGGCCAGGTCCGTGGAGTCGGAAACCGGTGGAGCAGGCACCTTGCCCTCGGCAGGCGCTGGATTCTGCGCCGCTGATTCGGCGTCCGGTTTGGTCGCTTCGCCCTTCGCTGGCTTACCACCCCGGGCAGCTGGGGCCGCTAAGATCTTGGCTTTGCCGGGTTCCGCCGGTTCTACGGGCTCAGCCGGTTCCTCGGCTGGTCCGGCCTGCTGGGCAGCTACCGGCCCCGGAGCCGTCACTGGCTTGGACGTATCGGCCATGAAGGCTGCCTTGGCACGCTCTTTCGCTTGCCCGGTATCAGCCGTAGCGGCTGCATCCTTGCCTGGGGAAGCCTCGGCTGCCGAGTTCGCGCCAGCCCCTGGCTGAGGGGTCGGCAAAACGCCATCGGTGCCGGCAACTTGCTCCACGGCTGGTGCCGGTGCTGGCGTGGCCATTGGAGCAGCTACCGGATTGGCCGGTTCAGTCGTGACCGGTTCTTGGATTCCAGTGGCAGGTTCTGGAGTTTCCCTAGCCGCGCGGTTCTTCATGAAACCGCGTTTTTTCCCCTTGGCGGCAGCCTCGCGCTGGGCACGAGCTTCACGTCGGGTCAGGGGCTGGGATTCTCCGGATGCCACTGAGGGCACCGCCGAAGCGTTGCCCTCAGTGTTGTCTGTCGAGCCTGGCATTAGACTTCCAGCAGCTCTGCTTCTTTTTTCTTCAAGATCTCGTCAACTGCGTCAACGTGCTTCTTGGTCAGCGCGTCGAGGTCCTTTTCTGCACGGGTGCCCTCGTCCTCGCCAATTTCGCCATCCTTGACCAACTTGTCGATGGAGTCCTTGGCCTTGCGGCGGTGGTTACGCAGCGCAACGCGGGCGTCCTCACCCTTGGCCTTGGCCAGCTTGACGTATTCCTTGCGGCGTTCTTCGGTCAGCACTGGAAGGACAACGCGGATCATCTTTCCGTCCGAAGATGGGTTTGCCCCAACTTCTGGATCGCCCAGAGCCTTTTCGATTGCGCGCATAGCGGTCACATCGAATGGGGTGATGGTGATGGTGCGTGCTTCTGGCACTGCGAAGGAAGCCAACTGCTGCAGTGGGGTCGGGGAACCGTAGTAGTCCACCATGACCTTCGAGTACATGCCTGGGTGGGCGCGACCGGTACGGATCGTCGCGAAGTCCTCCTTGGCGGCCTCAATGGTGCGTTCCATTTTTTCGGCGGTTTCCGCCAGCGTTTCGTCAATCACCGGTACTCCTCAAGTACTTCATCTGTATTTCCGCTACGGGAAATTAAATCTACTTCAATCCTAAGCCACGATCACCGATTAGACGGTGACGGTGGTGCCAATCCGCTCGCCGCGAATTGCCGCGGCCACGTTTCCTTCGCCTTCCATGCCGAAGACCAGCATATTGAGCTTGTTGTCCTGGCACATGGTCATGGCGGTCTGGTCCATCACGCGGATGTCGTTGACCAGCGCGTCGCTGTAGGTCAAGGTCTCCAGCTTCTTGGCGGTCGGATCCTTCTTCGGATCCGCGGTGTACACGCCATCGACGCCCGACTTGGCCATCAGAACTTCGTCAGCATCGACTTCCAGGGCACGCTGCGCGGCCACGGTGTCGGTGGAGAAGTACGGCAGGCCTGCACCAGCGCCGAAGATGACAACGCGGTCCTTTTCCATGTGGCGGATGGCACGGCGTGGGATGTAGTTTTCTGCGACCTGGGCCATGGCGATGGCCGACTGGACGCGGGTTTCGACGCCGCATTGTTCCAGGAAGTCCTGCAGTGCCAGGCAGTTCATGACGGTGCCAAGCATGCCCATGTAGTCTGCGCGCGAGCGGTCCATGCCGGAGGCCGAGAGTTCTGCGCCGCGGAAGAAATTGCCGCCGCCAACCACGATTGCGACCTCTACTTCGCCTACGGTTTCAGCGATCTGCTTGGCGATGCCGCGAACGGTATCCGGGTCAACGCCGATCTTGCCGCCGCCGAATACTTCACCGGAGAGCTTGAGCAGTACGCGGCGTCGTTTGGTTTCTGGGGTGCTTGGCATGAGGTGTCTTACTCCTGGAGGTCGGAATCAAGCTGGGGGTACTACTTCCCAGATCCCAAGCTATCGTGAGATCCGGGCTCAAGAAAAGGGAGGCGAGTCACCGAGTTTTCTCTCGGTGCTCACCTCCCTTTGATCTTGTGCACTCAGGTTGCCCTGAACGCGGTTCGCTTAATGCGTACGGCTAATGCTTAGAGCTGTAAAAGCTTAGGCACCAACGCGGAAGCGTGCGAAGGCAACTGGCTTGGTGCCAGCTTCTTCGAAGACCTTGCCTACGGACTTCTTTGCGTCCTTGGCGAAAGCCTGGTCAACCAAGACGATTTCCTTGAAGAAACCGGTCAGGCGGCCTTCAACGATCTTGGTGAGTGCAGCTTCTGGCTTGCCCTCCGCGCGAGCGGTTTCGTCTGCGATGCGGCGCTCGTCGGCAACCTTGTCAGCTGGAACCTCCTCGCGGGACAGGAAGGTAGGAGCCATTGCAGCGGTGTGGACAGCAACGTCGTGTGCGACGGTTGCGGCAGCTTCGCTGTCAGCGTCAACAGCCATCAGAACGCCAACCTGAGCTGGCAGGTCCTTGCTGGTCTTGTGCAGGTACGAAGCAACCTTGGCACCCTCGATGCGTGCAACACGGCGTACAACAACCTTCTCGCCGAGGATTGCGCCCTCTTCGATAACGATGTCGCCAACGGTCTTGCCGTCCAGCTCGTAAGCCAGCAGTGCTTCTGCATCTGCAGCACCGGAAGCCACAGCGGCATCCAGGACCTTGTTGGCCAGTGCAATGAACTTCTCGTTCTTGGCAACGAAGTCGGTCTCGCAGTTGATCTCGATCATGACGCCGACGTTGCCTTCAACCTTGGCAGCAACCAGGCCTTCAGCGGTCGAACGGCCTTCGCGCTTGGTAGCGCCCTTCAGGCCCTTGACGCGGATGATCTCGATGGCCTTCTCGGCGTCGCCGTTAGCCTCGTCCAGTGCCTTCTTAACGTCCATCATGCCGGCGCCAGTGCGCTCGCGCAGTGCCTTGATATCAGCAGCGGTGTAGTTTGCCACGTGCAATCCCATTCAGCTAGGAGTTTCAAGTTTATTTTGCTTATGGGACGGGTCGGATTTCCGGCCCGTCCCACAAGACTTGGTGAAGTTCACCCCGAGCTACACGCTAGTGCGCCCAGGCAAACTTCTGGAGTCACCGAGGTGACTACTTGGCTTCTGGTGCCTCAGTTGCATCGTCTGCAGCTGGTGCTTCAGTTGCAGCTTCTGCAGCTGGAGCTTCGGCCTTGGCCTTCTCGCCCTCAAGCAGCTCGCGCTCCCACTCAGCCATTGGCTCAGCAGCACCCTCGGTCTTGCCGGCAGCCTTGTTGTTCTTGGCGATGAGGCCTTCGGCCACAGCGTCAGCAACAACGCGGGTCAGCAAGTTGACGGAGCGGATTGCGTCGTCGTTGCCTGGGATTGGGTAGGTAACTTCGTCCGGATCGCAGTTGGTGTCCAGGATGGCCACAACTGGGATGCCCAGCTTCTGTGCTTCGTCGATAGCCAAGTGTTCCTTCTTGGTGTCAACGATCCAGATAGCGGAAGGGGTGCGGGTCAGGTTACGGATACCACCGAGGTTGTTCTGCAACTTGGTCAGCTCGCGCTTCAGCAGCAGCAGTTCCTTCTTGGTGTGACCGGAGCCAGCAACGTCCTCGAAGTTGATCTCTTCCAGTTCCTTCATGCGCTGAACGCGCTTGGAGACGGTCTGGAAGTTGGTCAGCATACCGCCGAGCCAACGCTGGTTCACGTATGGCTGGCCAACGCGGTTAGCCTGCTCGGCGATCGATTCCTGAGCCTGCTTCTTGGTACCGACGAACAGTACGGTGCCGCCGTGGGCAACGGTCTGCTTGACGAACTCGTAAGCGCGGTCGATGAACGACAGCGACTGCTGCAGGTCGATGATGTAGATGCCGTTGCGCTCGGTGAAAATGAAGCGCTTCATCTTTGGGTTCCAGCGACGGGTCTGGTGGCCGAAGTGGACGCCGCTGTCAAGCAGCTCTCGCATGGTTACGACTGGCATGTCGCAACTCCTTTCAGCAGTGGCGGACCGGGCGCGCATGCGCCCGCGGTAACTGCTCTTGTTTGTTCGGGTTGATGCAGATAGCCATTGTGGATATCCGCCCTAGCATGAATACCGATAGATGCTTGGCATCTCGCCTTCGGTCCACCGATTCTCTCGGACCACTGGAACCTCAGGCCACAGCTCATGGAGCTGTGGATACTCATACGCGAAGTCAATCCCCTGCCCGACGCACCCAGTTTTGGACACACCTGTGACAGGACACTGCTGTTTCAAGTGTACTACAGAGAACTCAACGCTTTACACGGCGATATCGGTGATCTGCAGCCCATTCGCTTGCCCACAATTCGCTCTTCCAACTGCTCAAGATCCGGCTATTGGGTCCAGCCTGAGAGCATGAAATCCAAGTATCTAGTCGCCGGGCTGCAGGTTTTGCTGCTGGCCTTCAGTGGTCCTCCGGCCTCGCCCCTGACTGCGGCGCCACAACCAGTCCAAGCACAAGCTGCACTCGCCGCCGGCAACGGCTGGCGTTGGCCACTAGCTGGCGAACCGGAAATTCTGGAGCCCTTCGATAAGCCGGAGGAGAATTGGCTTCCCGGTCATCGCGGCGTGGATTTGGCTGCCAGCTCCGGAGACTCGGTCTTCGCGCCCCAGCGCGGCCAAGTCGCCTTCGCTTCAGTGATCGTGGATCGACCCGTGCTGGTCATCGACCACGGTTCCGGATTCAAGACCAGCATCGAACCGGTAGCCGCCGGAGTCTCGGTGGGCGATTGGGTCGAGGCTGGCGCGAAGGTGGGACAGGTAGCAACCGGGGCGCACTGCTCGGGCCGATGCATTCACTGGGGCGTGCGACTCGAAGGAGAATACATTGACCCGGTGTTGCTGATCCGCGACATGCGTCCATCAATACTCTTGCCGCTGCACGAATGACCGTGAAGGCTCCCAGGGGTGCACCATGAAGAGCCACGGTTACTGTCGCGGGTCTTGCAGACCGGATCCTCTGCGTGTTCTTGCCCCTGGCGAGAGCTCCATGCCGCGCAGCCGCGCAGCCTGTTCCTTGGACTGCCATGAGAGTTGCAAGTTGGCACCGCGCAATGGCCGGGAACTTGCTTCTTCCAGTTTCCATACCCCGGAACGAAAAATCGCCCAGCAGCTTTCTTGCATAAGCTGCTGGACGATCTTGTTTGGTAGGGAGTATGGGACTTGAACCCATGACCAAGGGATTATGAGTCCCCTGCTCTAACCAACTGAGCTAACTCCCCACATGGGCCCATCGCCGAAGCGGTGTAACCACACTCGAAATATTCTAGGGCATCACTAGCCGAAACACCGATTTGACGCACCCGATGACGATGAACCTATTAATGGCTGGAAACTTCGTGGCCGCGGTAAAGGGCTTCGAAGGAGTTCATCGTCTTTTCCTGCGCGTGGTTCTTCACCTTTTCATGCCCGGCTTCACCCATCTTGGCACGGCGCTGCTCATCCAAGGCCAGAACCTGGTCTAGCTTGTTGGCCAGATCCTGCCGGTCTCCCGGCGTGAACATGTAACCATTGATGCCTTCGTCTACCAGGTGCGGCAGGGCCATCGCGTTGGCCAGAACGACGGGTTTGGAAGCCGAGAGTGCTTCCAAGGTTACCAATGACTGCAGTTCGGCGGTGCCTGGTTGGCAGAACACATCGCAACGCAGGTAGGCCTGGCGCAGTTGTTCATCACTTACATGCCCAAGGAAACGGACACGGTCTCGCAGCTGCAATTCGTCAGCGATCTTCTCCAAGTGAGGGCGTTGCTCTCCCCCGCCAACAATTTCAATGATGGCATCCGGCACCTGGCTCATTAAAGGCAATGCCTCGATGAGTTCATTGATGTTCTTCTCAACGGCAAGACGGCCTGCGAACAAGATCGTGGGGAACTCGTTTTTAATGATTTCTTCCCCTGCCGCCAGCTCGTAGTTGCCGATCTCGATCCCGTTAGACAGCGGAAGCACCCGGCTCAGTTTGGCACGCTCACGCATTGCCTTGGCCGCCAGTGGAGTCGGGGTCGTGACGGCGTCTGCCCGCCCAAAGATCTTCCCCATGTCTCTCCACGAATTCTGCGCGACAATTCGCTTGAACCACTGCGGGAAAGGCAGGAATGGGTCAAGGTTTTCCGGCATGAAGTGGTTCGTGGCGATGGAACGAACCTTGTTCTTGCGAGCCCATCCGATCGTGCGCTGGCCAATCATATAGTGGCTCTGGGCATGGACTACATCGGGCTTGATATCCGAGAGCAGCTTGCTGATCTGCCGATTGACTTCCCACGGGAACACGATGCGGAAGTACTCGTGGGTAGGTACCGAATGCGATTCCAGACGATGCACAATTGCTTCATCACGGATCTCGGTGTAGGTCTTGCCCTTATCTCCACGGGCCGCCAGCACATGCACCCGGTGGCCGCGTGCATGCATCGCAGTAGCCAACCGGTAGCAAAACATCGCTGCACCGTTGACGTCTGGCGGATAAGTGTCAGCAGCAATGACGATGGTCAGCGGTTTTTCCTTGGCCACGAGCATCCTTCGGCGTTCACACGCGTTGTAGTTTCTATTAAAATCTGCAGCTTCAGTCTATTTGGAATCAGGCATGGATTTTTCTGCTTCAGACTGGTTCCGGCGTTCAATAACATCCGGGTGATGCCTGGACAGTGCGGTCACACCGACGATAGCCAAACCAGCAGCCACCAGCATCAGCACGGTGACCAGTACCGGAACATCAGGACGCAGCTCCCCGAGGATGCCGATTCCAATGGCAATGCCAATTATTGGGTCAATCACCGTCAACCCTGCGATGACAAGGTCAGGAGGTCCCTTTGAGTAGGCCTTTTGCACAAAATACGAGCCGAGAAGGCCAGCTACAACTACCGCTAGGCCAGCCAGCCAAGGCAGCTGGACAAAGCTGCCGTCGCCGATATTCATCACGGCGATTGCAATGGTTCGAACCAGTACGGCGACGAATCCGAATAGAACGCCAGCACCGAGGATGAAGAAGAACGCACCGAGCTTCTTGTGGAAGAAGATGGTGGCCAATCCCACGATGGCAACGACTACCGCCAAGATCATTTCAATCAAGTGCGCTTCGTAGTCGTTTACCTCCTGGTTGCTGCTAGTGGCAGTGACGGCCAGAAGCACGAAGCCAACCGAACCCACCATGCAGCTGATGATCGCCAATACGGTGGGACGATTCATCGTCAGGTCGGTTTCCTTGGCATTGACCATCGCAGTGATCACCAATGCAATGGCACCAATTGGCTGCACCACCGTCAAGGGCGCGCTGGCTAGCGCGAAAACATTCAAGGCCATGCCAAGAGCCATCAGCCCCAGTCCGCTCATCCAGCGTTTGTTGCGGGCCAGCTTCCCGACATTCTTAATTGTCAGGTCCAGACCGCCAACAGCACTGCGGACTGCCTGCGATTGGAAGTGCGCTCCAAAGGCAAGACAAAAGGCACTGCATAGTGCCGCTGCAATAGCGATCCAAACCATGTCAGTGCCTTTCTAGCCTAAGTTTTCATACGACGGGGCACGCGCACGCTTGGTACGGCTAATGCCTGGCCCCGTCGGCGAAAGACCTAGGAGCGCTTGAACAATGCGCGGACAACAGCCATCAGCGCCAGCCCGGAACCTGCCATCACGATATACGGTCGTGCCTGCTCTAAGCGGTTTGAGCCGGCTCTGTCAGCCTCCGATTGGTCTTCGGAAGACGAAGACGAGGAAGGGCGAACGAATCCCTTCGCCTTGGCAGCTGCTCCGGAGAACTTTTCCCCAGCTCCCTGGGTGAAGGAACGAATCTTGTCGATCTTGGCCAGTGGCGCTTGCACGCTCTCGCCCAGGTTGTCACGCAGAGCCTGGATCTGGCGGCGGCGACGCTTGGTGCGAAGGATCAGCTCATCGACACTCGGTGCCGGAGGCTTCGGTTCCTTCTTCTTTTCAGCCTTCTCGTCATCCTCAGCCGACTTCTTCTTCAGCGGCTCATCAAGAGTGCTGACATCGAAGGCGCTGCCGTCCTTGAGCACGCCCAAGTCGTGGCGGAGTCCGCGAATAGCTGCTTCCGGTTTCAGCGGCAGTGCCTTCTTGACCTTGGCATATCCAACCAATCCCAAGATGGCAGCAATCAGCAAGAAGAATCCTGCAACGATCAATGCGGCTGCCCAACCGGGCAACCAGAGAGCCAATACATTGACCAGGGTAACTACAACAGCAATGACGAAGAGCAGCACTACGAGCAGTGCAGCTCCGGCGAGCGCCGCCGCCATGCCAATGCTGATTCCCTTGCCTTTGAGTACCGTAGTCGCGAGTTTGATCTCGTCCGAGAGCTGTTGTGGAACAAGCTCCTTGAGACCATCAACCTGCGTCTTAGCACTCTTGACACTCGACTTAAGGCTTTCGTCAGCTTGCGTCGATTCAGCTTCAGACATGGTTTCTCCATATTCTCGATCGCTCAGCAACCGGTACATCAAACGCTAACACCCCGGTTGCCGCATACGACTCAGTCTTCAGGCGTAAAACCCACTGCATTTATCTCATGCTGTGGGTGTAACTGTTAACGATTCGAAAGTCTATCGTCTAATCACCTGTGGTTATAGGAGGTTCGGGTGTTGTTGGGTTTTCACTTCGAATTTGCGCATGGCAACGACCGCTTTTGGGTAAAACAAAACCTCCCAGCTACTTGCGGAGCTGGGAGGTTTCTTTGGCTCCTCCAACTGGACTTGAACCAGTAACCCTTCGATTAACAGTCGAATGCTCTGCCAATTGAGCTATGGAGGAATGCAACGAGTAATACTTTAGCACTGGCCAAGTGCCGTTTTCAAATCGGAAGTTCCCGTTGCGGAGCATGCGTTCCCTGCCCCGAAATTCCGCCATTTTCCGGGCGAGACCGGATGCTTATCCACCAAGCAGCAGCAAACTACTTTCTGTGATCTGCCGCATATCTGGCCAAATCCAGCAGCTGCTGCGCTGATTGTTCCCATGAATAGTGCCTGGCTCGTTCCACGGCGCGTTGCGAATACTGTCTCCAGGTAGCCTGCTCATCCAAAGTGCGTACTTGGTCCGCGAAGCCTTGTACATCATCTGCCGAAGCGTACAGCGCGGCGTCATCCGCGACTTCCCTGAAAATCGGCATATCGGTGGCAATCACCGGAGTTCCCATGCTCATCGCTTCGACCAGGGGAAGCCCGTAGCCTTCTTCTCGCGAAAGGGTTACCAAGGCAGTGCATTCGCTGAGCAGCTGCTCGTATTCCTCGTCGCTGACACCGCGGTGGAATACCACTGTGGCTTGCGAGGGGATGAGCTTGGATAATTCAGCATGACGTTGCTCGTTGATCCCGCTTAGCAGGTGCAGCTCATAGTCCGGCAGGTGCGCCATGCCGCGGATGAGTGTCTCGACGTTCTTGTATTCCATGAAGGAACCCATATAGACCAAGGTCTTCTTGGGGCGCTTCGCTTGGTCTCGACGAGCAAAATTTCCGGTGGGGGCGTTGGACACCAGTCCAATATGCTTCTTGGTCAGTCGATGCCTGCGCATGAGATCGGCTGTGGTGTTGGAAACGGTAGCCACCGCGTCGGCACGATTCAGGAGCATCCGCTGCGGCCAGTAGACCTGATGGAACAAGTACCATCCAGCGCGAATCGGAGCAGGCAGGAACTTCGGTGCATGCGGATGCGAGTAGTAGATCAAATCATGCAGGGTCAGGACCAAGGGATATTTCCGCCCCAACGATCCGATGGTCTGCATGGGCGAGAACACGACATCCGGCTTGAGCTTGTTGATCTGCAGGGCGACGAATGGCTCGAGCACGCTCGTGGGGCCGGAAATCTTCAGATACGGAACATCGGGGAGCATTGCCAGCTGCCTGGTGTCGTTGACCAGCATCGTGACCTCGGCAAGCTTGCTGGCGGCCTCGATCAACCCGGCGGTATACCGGCTAATGCCATCATGGTGGGTGATGCGGGTGTATCGAGCGTCGATAACGAGTTTCACGTGCGCGGTTGCCTTTACTTCGTGGTGCGTATGCTTTCCAGCCTAACGGCTTGCGGGGCCGCGCATCACTAGGTAGCTAATAACTGAGAGGGTTGCGGCAACGACCCAGGCAAGCAGTCCAGCGGTAATCCCCCACGCGCTGGCCAATGCGCCGCCCGCCAATCCGCCAACGGGTACGACTCCAAAGGTGAATAACCGGCGTGCGCTTAGGACCCGGCCCAGCAGCTGCTCCGGAACGATCTGCACAATCCAGGACGAGGCAGCAATGTTGAAGAGCAGCACGACGATTCCCCAACCCAGCGCGAAAATTCCCAGCAGCACCATGGACCACATTTCGGTTGCATAAGCCGCGCCCAATACGCAGCCCGCCAAAACTGCCTGCATCGAACCGGTGTAGATCAGCAAGGTTGCCGGAGCGAATTTTCCAGCCAGCGTTCCTGCGATAGCAGCTCCAATTAGCCCGCCAACGCCACTCACCGAGGCGAAAAGGCCGTACCCGAATTCGCCAAAGCCGAGCTCGTTGATAATGAAGATCGCTTCCACCGATGACCCGATGGCCAGCCCCAAGTTGGAGAACATCACTGCAACGGTAATTGCCAAGAGCAGGCGGTGCCGGGCCAGATACCTGAGGCCAGCCAGGATGCCGCCCTTTTCGGTCGACGGCCCGGGGCGGCGGCCAGGGCCTTGCGACAGGCGAGAGGAACGCACCTGCAGCGCCATCAGCATTGCCAGCAGGCCCAGGGCCGTCGAGATGCTCAGCAGCGCTGGCGCTCCCCACAGCGCGAAGCCGGTTCCCGCCAAGGCCGGGACAATCACGGTCATTGACTGGTCCGCAGCTCCCAGCGAGGCGATCAGCTTGCTAATGCTCGCCGCTCGGACTTCAGGTTCATCTCCGATGAGCTGCGGAACGGCAGTGGTTTGGGAAGTTTCGGAAAATACATTGCAGAAGCCGAGCATTGCGCACAACAGCATCCCCAGCGGGATCGTTAGTTCCTCGGCGAAGGACAGTGCCGCTAGGCACCCCAGCAGGAAAAGCTTGGACCCGAGACCGATGCGCAGGACCCGCAACGCGGAATACTTGTCGACCAAATGGCCCGCGGGGATGCTGGCGAGCACAAAGGAAAGGGAACCAAGCGCATTGAGCACTCCCATCTGCATGGCAGTTGCGCCAAGGGTACCCACGAACAGCAGATCAATCGTGATATCAGAAAGTGAGCGTCCTGCCGCGTCCATTGCGTTCGACCCGAGGAGCAGACGCTGGGATCGCTGGACTTTTCCTGGGCTTGCCGTGGCCACTTGCCCTCCCTTGCTCTAACTGTTTGATCATACAGTTCTAGCTTGAAAGTGCAATCAAACGATTAGTGATAATTCCGAGAAATTGGAAGTCGAGAAGTTCTCTCCACTTCAACCTCGCAGGGGTCCAACTTCAGCCTCGCTCAGATGCAGGTCAGCGGGTAACTTATCACAGCCGGGCGCCACCCGCAGGAAAATGTAGAAACTTTTCTCCTGGCGGAGAGAGTGAATTACTCGGCTTGCATTAACTAATTGAAGTGTGTTGTTAATAGATTCTTGTTAGGTGAGCCTGACCAACTATTGATTGTCTCTATCTGAGGAGCATGCTTTTGGGTGCCTCACTGCCTACCCTGCAAATGCCTGATCTACCACTGCCGATCTACGATGATTCGTTGCTCTGCGCAGACACCGCCCGTGTCTACGAAAACGAGTCGCGTGAAGCCATTTCACGCGTGGCCCACCGATTGGCATCGGTGAACGCGCCGACGACCGGACCGACTCCGCAGCAGTTGCAGGAACGCATCGACCTGGTCGACCTGCATAGTCCGTTGGGTTCAACCCAGGACTCGTTCGCCGAGCTGAATGAGTTGTATTTCAACGACGCGGTCTACTTCCACGATCCGAAGTACGCGGCGCACTTGAACTGCCCTGTCGTGATCCCTGCGGTGGTCGCCGAGAACTTCGTCACGAGCATCAACACCTCGATGGACACTTTTGACCAGAGCGCTGGAGCAACACTGATCGAGCGCAAGCTCATCGATTTCACCGCCGATCTGATCGGCTTCGGGACCGGGCAGGCCGACGGAATCTTTACCTCTGGCGGAACTCAATCCAACCTTCAGGCCATGCTGATCGCACGAAACACCGCTACCGCAAAGCTGCGGGGCACCTTGCCTGAACGGCTGGCTAATCTGCGGATCTATTGCTCGGAAGATGCGCACTTCTCGATTCGCAACGCCGCGATGCTCCTTGGCCTGGGCTACGACGCGGCCGTGGCGATCCCTACAGACGCCCAGCACCGCATGGATGCGCATGCATTGCGCGTGCGCCTGGACGCAGACCTCGCCGCCGGTTTGGTGCCCATGGCCATCTCCGCCACCAGCGGGAATACCGACTTCGGGGCCATCGATCCGTTGCCCCAGCTGCGTGCTATCGCCACAGAAGTAGGCGCGTGGTTCCATGTGGATGCCGCATACGGTTGCGGCCTGCTCATCTCCAACTCCCACCGCCACCGGCTGGACGGCATTGAATTGGCCGACTCGGTCACCGTGGATTACCACAAGTCCTTCTTCCAGCCCATCGGCTCCAGCGCCTTGGTGGTCCGCTCGGCGGCCTCCATGGAATCCATCGCCCACTATGCCGAGTATCTGAACCCGCGTGCGGAGGCCGAGTCCACCCCCAACCAGGTCTCGAAGTCTCTGCAGACCACACGGCGCTTCGATGCGCTGAAGCTGTGGGTCACGTTGCGCTCTTTGGGGGCCAGCCGTTTGGGTGCCATGTTCGACCAGGTCATCGCCTTGGCAGAGGACGCTCAACAGGAAGTTGCCATGCGCGCCCAGCTACGGATGGCAGCCGACGTGCAGCTGAGCACGCTGGTCTTCTCCTTTGAAGATCCACAGCACCCACTGGAACTGGACGAGCACAATGCCCTGGCCAACCAGATCCGCCAACGCCTCTATGCCAGCGGCGAAGCGATGATCGCCGCCACCACGGTCAAAGGCAAACGCCTGCTGAAACTGACGCTGCTCAACCCGAATACGACCCTGGCCGATATCAGCGAGATCCTCGACGCTATCTGCCGGATTGGTTCCGGACTGCTGGCCGAACGCACCCTTGGAGAGAAGAAATGATTGAACCTACCGAGCACTTTGACGTCATCGCTATTGGCGCTGGCCCTTTCAACCTGGGTTTTGCCGCCTTGGCCGATGGATTGGATGATCTGCACGTTGCAGTTCTGGAAGCAGGAGAGAAGTTCGTCTGGCACCCTGGCATGATGCTTCCCGGAACCCATCTCCAGGTTCCCTTCATGGCAGATCTGGTGACCATGGCGGACCCGACCAGCAAGCATTCGTTCTTGAACTATCTCAAGGAAAAACAGCGGCTTTACCCGTTCTATATCCGCGAAGACTTCTACGCGCTGCGCGAGGAGTATTCCAACTACCTGGCGTGGGCCGCAGAAAATATTCAAAGCGTACGATTCGGGCACCGGGTGCTCGAAGCCGAATACCACGACGGGGTCTACCGGTTGTCGGTGCTCACTGCCGCAGGACTGACCCGCTTCACCGCAGGCAAATTGGTACTGGGCACCGGATCCCAGCCTTATCTGCCGCCGGTTCTCACCACGGAAGCACAAGCCACCGGCAACGTGGTGCACTCAAGCGACTACGCCTTCCACCGCGAGAAACTCCTATCTTCCCGGACCGCAGGTTCCGGTCCGCAAGTAACTGCTGTGCTCGGCAGCGGCCAGAGCGCCGCGGAAATCTTCTTGGATCTTCTGCGCAGCTTGCCAGAAGAGGATCATCTGGTGTGGGCAACGCGTTCAGAACGCTACTTCCCGCTGGAATACACCAAGCTCACTTTGGAGATGACATCTCCGGAATACATCGACCACTTCCATGCCCTGCCCATGGATCAGCGGGATGTCCTGTCAGCAGAGCAAAAGGGGCTCTACAAGGGGATCAACGCGGACTTGATCAACGAAATCCACGAGGAGCTCTACCAGCGAAGCGTCAATGGCGCAGCGAATGTGCACCTGCGTACCGGCTGCGCGGTCACGAGCATCGGCGCTGACACGGATCACCTGGCCATCAGCTTGCGCCATGAACGCACCGGTGAAGACCTGGAATTCCTCGCCGACCACCTTGTCATGGCAACCGGCTACCGCGCAGGCACTCCGGACTTCTTGCAAGGCATCAGCCAACGCATCGATTACCTTCCCGATGGCCGCTTCAATGTAGATCGCGAATATTCCATCGGGTTGGACCAGGACATCTTCGTGCAGAACGCTGAACTGCACACCCACGGCTTCACCGCTCCGGATCTGGGCATGGGAGCCTACCGCAATTCAGTAATTATCAACCGCTTGGCTGGACGCGAGGTCTACCCGGTCGAGCGACGGATCGCTTTCCAGCGATTCGGCGCCGCCGAACTCAGCGGCTTGCCCACGTCCGCCACTGCCAGCGCACGAGCCTAAGGAACTTCCGATGACCAACTACACTTTCCGTTCCGTGACGTTGCCCGGGGATACTGCGCTGCTGCATTCGTGGATTGCCACCGCGCATGCCTCCTTCTGGTGCATGGCCAACGCAACCGAAAAGGAAATCGAAGCAGAATACCGCACATTGCTTGGCACCCCAGGCTACGAAGTCCTCTTCGGCATCGACGCATCAGGGGACGAGAAATTCCTTGTCGAGCTCTACGACCCCGCAGCATCGCCCCTGGCCGATGCGTACAACTACGTCCGCGGCGACCGTGGACTGCACTTCCTGGCTCCGGCAGCCACCGAGCCGCAGCCTGGGTTCACCCTCGAAGCTCTCTCCTCTGCCATGGTCCAGGCTTTCGCCCTGCCCGGAACCGAACGAATCATCGTGGAACCTGACCTGCGCAACAAAGCCATCCATGCCCTGAATGCCCGAGTTGGCTTCCGCCCGGTACGTCCAGTGGAGCTCTCCGAAGCAGACGGCTCAATCAAGCAGGCACTTCTGTCCATCTGCACTCGCCAGGACTTCGAAACCGCTACCGGCCGCGGCTTGGAATCCTCATTCCTCTCCCCTGCACGTTGGGACATCGCCAACCGCCATGTCTTGGCCAAGGCCCTGGGCGAATTTTCGCATGAGCGCCTCCTGGAGCCTGCCGGCCATGGAGAAAACCGCTACTCAGTCCAGAAGGATGCCCACCGCTACAGCTTCAGCGCCCAGCGGTACCAGCTGAACCACTGGTTGGTTTCACCGCAGTCCGTGGAACACCACCACTTCGTTGACGGCAGCTGGCAGCAGGCAGAGGTGGACGCCATTGAGTTCATCACCCACTTCTGCCAGGAACTCACGCTTTCCCCGGTGCAGCTGCCCACCTACCTTGAAGAGCTCTCATCCACGCTGGCCAGCCACTGCTACAAGCAGGTTCATGCAACCCATAATTCAGCACAGTTGGCCCGGTTCGACGGCACAGCCGCACAGTCCTTCCAGCTCATCGAATCTTCCATGACCGAGGGCCACCCGTGCTTCATAGCCAACAACGGAAGAATGGGCATCGGGCGCACCGACTACCTGAGGTACGCCCCCGAAACCGGTTCCGCCCTGCACCTTGGCTGGGCTGCCGCCCACAAGTCCCGAGCACAATTCGACGCCGTGGATTCGCTGGATTACGAAGGGCTGCTGGCCGCCGAGCTGGATCCAGCCGAGCGCCAGCGCTTGGACGCGGCCCTGGAGGCCACCTTGTCCGGCACCGGCTATGCAGCCGGGGACTACATCTTCATTCCGGTACACCCTTGGCAATGGGAGAACCGCCTGTCGATCACGTTCGCCAATGATATTGCCCGCAAGCAATTGATCTGGCTGGGCACCAGCGTTGACGAGTACCAGGCGCAGCAGTCGATCCGCACCTTCTTCAACCTGTCCAACCCGGAACGCCACTACGTCAAGACGGCAATGTCGATCTTGAATATGGGCTTCATGCGCGGGCTCAGTGCCGAGTACATGAAGGTGACTCCCGCGATCAACCAGTGGTTGGGCGAGTTGTTCGCAAAGGACCCGGTGCTCTCGACCCAGCCGGTCGCCCTGCTGCGTGAAATTGCGGCCGTAGGCTACCGCAACCCGCAGTTCGAAGCAGCCACCGGCATGAGCGATCCGCAGCGGAAGATGCTGGCTGCGCTTTGGCGGGAGTCCCCGATCAGCCTGCTGGGCCCGGAAGAAAAGTTGGCTACGATGGCCAGCCTATTGCATGTCGATGCGTCCGGCAGGTCCTTTGCCGGCGCCCTCATTCGCCGCAGCGGGCTAGCACCGGCCGACTGGCTAAGCCGTTACCTCGATGCCTACCTCATTCCGCTGGTGCATTGCCTGGCTGCCTATGATTTGGTGTTCATGCCGCATGGCGAAAACGTGATCATGGTGCTTGAGAACGGTGCTGTGAAGAAGGTCCTGCTCAAGGATCTGGGCGAAGAGATTGCCGTGCTCTCGGACCGGGTGGAACTCCCGGAGGAGATTCGCCGGGTACGCACCGGTGGAGATCCGGTATTGTCGGTCTTCACGGATGTCTTTGATTCGTTCTTCCGCTTCCTCGCGCCGCTGCTGGATGCCGAAGAACTGCTTTCCGAAGCAGATTTCTGGAAGACCGTAGTTCAACGGCTGCTGGATTATCGCGGGCAGCATCCGCAGTTCGCTGAACGCTTTGATCAGCTGGGACTTTTCGCGCAGAACTTCCCGCTGTCGTGCTTGAACCGCCTGCAGTTGCGCAACAACCAGCAGATGCTGGATCTCGCCGACCAGTCCGGAGGCCTGCTCTACGCAGGCGATCTGGAGAACCCGCTGGCCACCGCCCTCATTCCCGCTGGCTGATTTGCCAGCTTCCCCAGCATCGCGCCGTACAGTCATCGTGCGGCGCGATGCTTGCTATTTCCGCGGCTGTGCCGTGATCCTGCGTGCCAGCTCGCCAACCCCTGCGCCCTGAAGCCGCGGGAGGACCTGTTCCCTTCCGGCCATCGCCAGGACCAGATCCAGCAATTCGCCACGCACCTCGGGACCGTTCCCGCAACTGAAAGCGTCGTCCGCCGCCGACATCCGCAACCCCTTAACCAGGGTGCTGCTATTGACTGCGAAGTCCTTGGAGGCGAAGAATCCTGCCACCGCTCGCAGTGCCGTGGGTTCAGGCTGCAGGATCAGATCGAGTGCCTGGGCGATGTCCTGCCCGTGCACTACCACTTCGCCCAGCAAACCGGTCACCGAGTTCAGCGGGGCAATGGACTTGCTGGCAGAACGATTGAAATTATCCAGCGTTTGCCGGGCGCCGTCCCCGAGCTGCAGGCGCAGCAGCCGCTCGTTGTGCCGGTCGGCATTCAATCCGGAACGAGCCATATTCACCAGCCAGCGGGCGGTCGAGGTGGATCCGGCGGCCGCCAGGTGCGCCGCCACATCGCGGATCTGCCAGTTCTCGCACAACGATGGGGCGTTCCACTGCTCCGGCGCCAAGCTGCCCAGCAATCCTGCCAACCGCGCACGCTCGGCATGGACCAGCTCCCAATGCCATCTCGCATCCTTCATGGCGCCTCATCCCCATAGATCCAGTACCGGCTCAGCTTCCAGGAGCATACCGGATTTCCGGTTGCCCCATCTTGCCACTGGTCAAATGGCGGTTCTCCAAAGCCCCGAAAAATATCTGGAAAATCTTGGTACTAAGTATTGCTAAATACCGCTACTTAGTTGTACTTCCTACTTGTACTCAATGACACTAAGTAGAGAGGGGTGCACCATGGCCACACAGATGACCGAGATGCTCAAAGGCACCTTGGAAGGGATCGTCCTGGCGATCCTGGCCGAACGCCCGGCCTACGGATACGAGATCACCACGGAACTGCGCGAACGCGGCTTCACCGATCTGGCCGAGGGGACCATCTACGCACTGCTGGTGCGCATCGAGCAGAAAGGCCTCGTCTCGGTGGAGAAAGTCCCGTCCGAAAAAGGGCCTCCCCGCAAAGTCTTCACCCTCAACCCCAGCGGCAAGCAGCAGCTCGACGACTTCTGGACCACCTGGAACCTGCTCGTCTCCCGCATCAACAACCTCCTCCCCCACCCGAGCACCCCGCAGAAAGGGCACTGATCATGGTCGCCAAATGGATTGAAACTTTCACCGGCTCACTGGAGCAGAAGAAGCAGTACAGCAGAGCATGGCACGCCTCAAGACCCTGCCCCAGCCCTATGCCAAGGCCGCTGCAGGAGTGCAGCGCTACCTGCTGAACCAGAGCGGGATCACCGACGCCGAAACGATGATCTCCATGTATTCGGACCTGGCCGACCTCTTCGAAGGAGCAGCCGCCAACGGCACCGCGCTGCGCGAACTGCTTGGCCAGGACCCGGCGGAATTCGCCGACGACTTCGCCCAGGCCTACGGGGGCAAGCGCTGGACCGACAAGGAACGCACCCGCCTGGCCGACACCATTTCCGAAGCAGAGAACGAATCGAAGGAGCAATGACATGAATACCGCGTTGGCCCCGGAACCGGCCATCGAGGTCACCGGACTGGCCAAGTCATTCAAGAAGCTGCCCGTGCTGCGCGGACTGGACTTCACCGTGCAGCCCGGCAGCATCTTCGCCTTGCTCGGTTCCAATGGCGCCGGCAAGACGACGCTGGTGCGGATCCTGGCCACCCTCCTTCCCGCCGATGCGGGAACCGCCCGGGTCTGCGGAGCTGCAGTGCGCGAGAACCCGGTCCAGGTCCGCCGGTCACTGGGCCTGACCGGGCAATTCGCCGCAGTGGACGAGGTCCTGACCGGGCGCGAAAACTTGCTGCTGATCGCGCGGCTGCTCCGCTTGGAGAATCCGCGGCCCATCGCCAACGGCTTGCTGGAGCGCTTCAACCTCTGCGACGCAGCTGACCGGCCTGCAGGAACCTACTCCGGCGGGATGCGCAGGCGCCTTGATATCGCCATGGGACTGGCCGGCAACCCGCCGGTGCTCCTGCTCGATGAGCCGACCACGGGACTGGATCCCCAATTGCGCCGCGAGACCTGGCAGGTGATCCGCGACTTGGCCGAGTCCGGCACCACGATCCTGCTCACCACCCAGTAGCTGGATGAAGCAGAGCACCTGGCCGATCAAATCGCCATCCTCCACGAGGGCACCATCATCCACCAGGGCACGCTGGCCGAATTCCAGGCCCTGCTGCCGCCGGCCACCACCGAGCTGGTGGCCAAGCGGCCGAGCCTGGAGGAGATCTTCCTGGAACTGATCGGCCACCACCAGCGAACCGAAGGGAGCAAGCCATGAGCATCGCGGCACTGCGGGAAACCAGAATCCTCACCGGGCGCTCGATGCGCCACGTTGTGCGCAGCCCCGACACCATCATCACCACGGCCATCACCCCGGTGGCCATGATGCTGCTGTTCACCTACGTTTTCGGCGGGGCCATCGGCACCAGCGCCACCGGGCCGTATATCAGCTACCTGCTGCCCGGGATCCTGGTCATCATCATCGCCTCCGGGGTCGCCTACACCTCCTACCGGCTGTTTCTGGACCTGCGCGATGGGCTGGTGCAGCGCCTGCGCTCCATGCCGATCTCCCGCTCCAGCGTGCTCTGGAGCCATGTGGCGACCTCGTTGGCGGCGAACCTCCTGTCCCTGGCGCTGGTACTGGGGGTCGCCCTGGCCATGGGCTTCCGCTCCTCCGCCTCCATGGCAGCGTGGATCGCCGTGCTCGCGCTGCTGTGCCTGGTGACCCTGAGCCTGACCTGGGCAGCGGTGCTTGCCGGCTTGAGCGCGAAATCGGTGGATGGCGCCAGCGCCTTCAGTTACCCGCTGATCTTCCTGCCCTTCATTTCCTCGGCGTTCGTTCCCACCGAGTCAATGCCCGGGCCGGTGGCCTGGTTCGCCGAGCACCAGCCGATCACTGCTATCGTCGATTCGCTGCGCGCCCTGCTGTCGCAAGAACCCGTGGGTTCCGAGCTCTGGATCGCCCTGGCCTGGCTGGCAGGCATCTTGATCCTGGCTTGGGCGCTGGCCACGCGGATCTACCGGAGCAAGACCTCCAGCTGAGCAGCGGGCGCGCGGCACGGGACGCGCGCCGTCTGCAACTGCCACGGGAAGCAGCGCAAGCCCCCGACTTGAACATTGTTCAAGTCGGGGGCTTTTCGTGTACATTGGTGCCAGCAATTGAACACCGTTCAAGAATGGCTGCACCTTGGCAGGCAGCCATCCAACCAGGCGAAGGAACCCATGAGCATCCCCGCGCAGCGCACCAACACCGCAGATTTCACCGAGCTGGCCGCACGCATCTCCGCTGGCCACCAGCTCACCGCAGCAGAGGCCCTCGGGCTGCTGGCCACAAGCGACGCTCAGACGTCGGCACTGGTCAGTGCGGCCGGGGTGCTGCGGCGCAAGCATTTCGGCAACACCGTGAAGGTCAACTACCTGGTCAACCTGAAGTCCGGCTTATGCCCCGAGGACTGCACCTACTGTTCCCAGCGTCTGGGCTCCAAGGCCGAAATCCTGAAATACACCTGGCTCAAGCCCGGCGAAGCGGTGCGCCAGGCAGGTTTGGGCATCGCCGGCGGCGCCTCGCGGGTCTGCATGGTCGCCTCCGGCAAGGGACCCACGGACCGCGATGTGCAACGCGTCGCGGACATGATCGGCGCATTGAAGGAAGAGCATCCGCAGGTCGAGGTCTGCGCCTGCATCGGCATCCTGAAGCAGGGGCAGGCCCAGCGGCTCAAGGAGGCCGGCGCCGACGCCTACAACCACAACCTGAATACGGCCGAGTCCCTCTACCCGGAAATCTGCAGCACCCACAGCTTCGCCGAGCGCGTCTCCACCGTCCAGCAGTCCAGGTCCGCCGGCCTCTCCCCCTGCTCGGGGCTCATCGTTGGACTGGGCGAAACTCCTGAGCAGCTGGTCGAGGCGATCTTCGCCTTGCGCGCGCTGGAGGCCGATTCCATTCCGGTGAACTTCTTGATGCCTTTCGACGGCACCCCGCTGGAAGGCACCTGGAACCTGACCCCGCGCGCGTGCCTGCGGATCCTGGCCGTAGTGCGATTAGCCTGCCCGGACAAGGAGATCCGGATGGCCGGCGGACGCGAAATGCATCTGCGTTCCTTGCAGGCCAACGCCCTGGAAGTGGCCAATTCGCTGTTCCTCGGCGACTACCTGACCAGCGAAGGCCAGGACGCGAAAGCCGACCTGGCGATGATTGCCGACGCGGGTTTCGTGGTGCTGGGCCAAGAAGGCCAGGACCCGGCGCAGCTGGCCAGGACGCTGCGCGAAGCCGCCGGCCACGCTTCGCGCCAGCCGGAGGATGCGGGCAACGCCGGGGCCAACGGGTGCAGCGGATCATGCTGCACCTCCGTTGCTTCCCCGGCCTGCAGCAGCGCCTCCTCGGGCTGCGGCACCGGCACGGCCGAACCGGTGCTCCGCCGCCGCGGTGCCGGGACCGGGGAAAGCCCGAACGCCTGATCGCCGCCATGCGGCCTCTGCCTATGCCGAGAGGTCGGTGGGCAGGGTGAGAATCTCCGCGCCAGCTTCCGTGATGGCAATGGTGTGCTCGGTGTGCGCGGTGCGGCAGCCGGTGGCACTGCGCAGGGTCCAGCCATCACGGTCGGTCACCAGCTTGCTGGTATCGGCCATGACCCACGGTTCGATGGCCAGCAGAAGACCGGGACGCAGCGTGTACCCGCGTCCGCGGCGGCCGTCGTTGGAAACGTGAGGATCCTGATGCATGGTGCTGCCGATGCCGTGGCCGCCGAATTCCATATTGACCTTGTACCCTTCGGCGGTCAGCACCGACCCGATGGCGAAGGACAGGTCGCCGATCTTGGCTCCGGGACGCGCCTCGGCGATGGCGGCGGCCAGGGCGCGCTGCGTGGTCTCGATCATTTTCAGGTCTTCTGCACGCGTAGCCGTGCCGACAATGAAGCTGATCGCCGCGTCGGAGGCGATGCCTTTCAAGGTGACGGCCAGATCCAGGGTGAGCAAGTCGCCATCGGCCAGCTGGTAGTCGCGAGGAAGTCCATGGAGCACCGCATCGTTGACTCCCGTGCAGATGTAATGGCCGAAGGGGCCGCTGCCGAAGGACGGGGCGTAGTCGACGTAGCAGGAGACCGCGCCGGCCTCCTCGATCATTTCCTTGGTCCAGGCGTCGATTTCCAAGAGATTGGTGCCGACCTGCACGCGGTGCTTGAGCGTATTGAGGATGTTTCCGACAAGGCGTCCGGTCTCGCGGGCGCGCTCTACTTCGCTGGCTGTGAGAATCTCAATCATTCCAATTACTATACCGGTATTTTAATACCGGTATAATGGTCTCATTATGGTTAGACTGCCGCTTACCGCCCGGGAAATCGAACAGGGCAAGAACCTCGGCGCGCTGCTTCGGCAGGCACGCGGCGAACGAACAATCCTCGACGTCGCGATCCAAGCCGGCCTCTCCCCCGAAACCCTGCGGAAAATCGAAACCGGCCGCGTCGCCACTCCCGCTTTTTCCACCATCGCCGCCGTCGCGGCCGTACTCGGCCTCTCCCTTGACGCGATCTGGTCCGCACTGGACGAGACCAAAGAGTCGAACCGGCCCGAAAGCCCCATCCTGTCGCATTGATTGCCTGAGGTCCCTGGCGGCGGAATATCCTCCCGAGATTACTTGTTGCCTCAAGCATGAAGAACATCGGCTTTTTGTCCTTCGGCCACTGGACCGACCACCCGCAATCAGGCACCCGCACTGCCTCCGACGCCCTGCTGCAGGCCATCGATCTGGCGGTCGCCGCCGAGGAGCTCGGCGCGGACGGCGCCTATTTCCGCGTGCACCACTTCGCCCAGCAATACGCCTCCCCGTTCCCGCTGCTGGCTGCCATCGGCGCGCGAACCAGCCGCATCGAGATCGGCACCGGCGTCATCGACATGCGCTACGAGAACCCGCTGTACATGGCTGAGGATGCAGGCTCCGCCGACCTGATTTCCAATCGCCGCCTGCAGCTGGGCATCAGCCGTGGTTCGCCCGAGCAGGTCATTGACGGCTGGCGCCACTTCGGCTTCGAGCCGCGCGAGGGCGAATCGGATGCCGATATGGGCCGCCGGCATACCGAGCGCCTGCTCGAGGTGCTTTCCGGGGAAGGGTTCGCCGAGCCTAGCCCGAACCCGATGTTCCCCAATCCCCCGGGCCTGCTGCGCGTCGAGCCGCATTCGGACACCTTGCGCGAACGCATCTGGTGGGGTTCCGGATCCAATGCCACTGCCGTGTGGGCCGCGAAGCTGGGCATGAACCTGCAGAGCTCCACGCTCAAGGACGATGAATCGGGCAAGCCCTTCCACGTCCAGCAGGCCGAGCAGATCCAGCTCTACCGCGACGCCTGGAAGGAAGCCGGCCACTCACGCGAACCGCGCGTCTCGGTGAGCCGCAGCATCTTCGCACTGACCGATGAGCGCGACTGGCAGTACTTCGGCCGTGACCGCTACAGCTCGGACCAGATCGGCAACATCGATGAGAAGACCCGTGCGGTCTTCGGCAAGTCCTATGCCGGGGAACCAGATGAACTGGCCAAGAAGCTGGCCGAAGACGAAGCCATCGCCGCGGCGGATACGCTCCTTCTCACCGTTCCAAACCAGTTGGGCGTGGACTACAACGCCCACGTCATCGAATCAGTGCTCAAGCACGTGGCCCCGCTGATGGGCTGGCGCTGAACCGGCTCATTCGTTACGCGGACCCCTTCCCCATTTATTCCATTGAGACCCACGCCACTAGGCTAGATCAAAAGACTTAGACATTTGCACGCAGAATCAGGGAGCAACTCATGAGCAAGCCTTTGAACGTCGCCTTCATCAAGGCCAGCTGGCATGCGGATATCGTCGACCAGGCCCTGGCCGGCTTCAAGGCCGAGATGGATTCTTCCGGGCAGGAATACACCATCAATGTCGTCAGCGTACCCGGCGCCTACGAAATGCCGTTGCAGGCCCAGCGCCTGGCGAAGACCGGCAAGTACGATGCCGTGGTAGCCGCAGCCCTCGTGGTTGACGGCGGCATCTACCGCCACGACTTCGTTGCCCAGGCGGTAGTGGACGGCTTGATGCGGGTCCAGCTGGATACCGATGTACCTACTTTCTCGGTCAGCCTGACCCCGCACCACTTCCACTCGAATGATGAGCACCAGGGCTTCTACTTCGAGCATTTCCTGAAGAAGGGCGCCGAGGCGGCACGCGCGGTTCAGGCCGTGGCGGCTATCGAGCTCTAGGGAATACGCGAAAAACAGGCGTGCCGCCGTGAACGCCGTTGTCAACGGCCAAGGCAGCACGCCTGTTCCTATTCAGGGCCAAGCCCTAGGCGCGATCTACAAATGCCTTATTTCGCGCTTTCCTTGCTTCCATAATGCAATATCCAAAATTCGTAATAACGACAAATGAGGTTGGCCGGCCTCAGCCCTGATCGCTCTGAGCTTGTCTACAAATTCCGCGGCCTCGGAAGAACCGTCGTGGAAGGCGGAGTACCAAACGATCCATTGTTCTCCACTGCCTTCGATCCCGGCAACTGCTTTGACAACCGAATCGTAAACCGGAATCAAGTCCGGCCGCTTGCGAGCCATGATCTTGCTTGCCGTGGTTTGGCCGACCTTCCAAGGGTCTTCATGTTGCCGTAGAAGCGACCACAATTTATCCGCAGGCGATCCCTCATCGAGATATTTCTCGAATAATTCTGGTGTCAAATTCTCGAACTTCAAGTCCTGCGGAATCTGGGACAGCAATTCGCTGATTTGCTCGGCTAGCGTTTCGAGGATTCCCAAGGAAGCCTGCGCTGGCACGTCAACGGAGAGCATCGATACCGCCACCAAGTCGGTCGCAGTGATTCGATGTGGATCAGTATCGACACCTTCACCAAGAGTTTCAAAGCGCGATCCAGAATACTTGGGCCGACCGTTTCCCATGGTCCCGAAATAGTCCCTTACATCTTCTACCGCAGTGCTGAAGTCTACTTTTGATCGAAGTTGCATTTACGCTGACCCCCATTGTTGGTTGAAGATTTGATTATTTCACCGTACCTGAAAGTACCGACAAGTTGGGCTCTCAGCCATGATTCGGGAAATCAGTCGTCGCCTATTTGTCCCTCATCCTTCGTACGCTCTTTACATGATTGATTTCAATAATTCCTCTGTCTTCAAATTGGGCCCATGGGACCTTTCACAAGTCGCGCCGGAGATCGTACCCATGATGGTCACTGGCGAAGAGCTACTAAGCGCTTTCAAGGGTGCACGCGACTACGTGGTCTTCAGCAACAAGAGACTCATCGCCGTCAATGTGCAAGGCATGACCGGCAAAAAGCGGGATTACACCTCGTTACCGTATTCGAAAGTCCAGTCGTTCTCCGTTGAAACAGCTGGAACCTTCGATCTGGATGCGGAGCTGGACCTGTGGTTCAGCGGGTTAGGCAAAGTTCGTCTGGAGTTCAAGGGCAAAGTTGATGTCCGGGCCCTCTCTCAGCTCATCGCCTCCTACGTGCTCTAGCAAGACAGCACGCCTGTTCCTATTCAGGGCGAGACGGCTGGCTGCTACCAAGCCTCGCGCGGGCTGAGCCGGGCTGCTGCCATTGATGCACCCAGAATGATGGTGCGCATGAAGCGTTCGGCCGCTTCGATCAGCAGCCGTTCCCCGTCATCCACTGCTTCTTGCAGCGTCATCGGGATCGGCATGATCGAGGCAATGGCGTCAATTCCGATATCGTGCACGTCTCGGCAGCCGCGGCCCAGAGTTCCTGCCAGGGCCACTACCGGCACCCCATGCAGCGCCGCGCGCCGCGCTACCTCCGCCGGCACCTTGCCCTTGGGCGTCTGGAAGTCGATGGCGCCTTCTGCGGTGATGACCAGATCCGCTCCGCGCAGCATCGAGTCCAGATCGATGCCGGCCAAGCCCGAGTCCAGGATCGCCTCGAAGCGAGGCAAGAGCACCGCCCCCACCGCCGCCAAGCCAGCGCCCAGCCCGCCCGAAGCACCCGTCCCCGGGGCCAAAGCGAAATCCGTGGAGCGCGAGGACTCCAGCGCATCGCGCCGCAGGATCGAGGCCCAGCGTTCGAAACCTGCTGACATGATTTCGACCTGTTCCGGAGTTGCCCCCTTCTGCGGACCGAAAACGCGGGCCACTCCGCGCGGGCCGGTCAGCACATTGTGCGGGTTCAGCGCCATGGTGACCCGGACATTCCCGGCAGCCAGGGCCGGGTGCAGGCCGGACAGATCCAACCGGTCCACCGATCCGAGGTAGTTGCCGCCGGCCTTGACCTCATGGCCGTTGGCATCAAGGATTCGTGCACCCAGCGCCTGCAATGCCCCCATGCCGCCATCCGAGGTACCCGAATCGCCGCAGCCCACGAGGATCTTGGAGGCCCCGGCATCAATGGCGGCCGCGATCAGCTCGCCCACACCGTAGCTGGTGGTGGTTCCCGGATCCCGCTGGTCGCGGGGAACCAGCCGCAGGCCCGCAGCGGCGGCCATTTCGACGACTGCCGTTCCGGCCGCTTCGCCACCGAGCATGGCGTAGTGGGACTCGACTTGCTGTCCGACCGGACCGGTGACTGCCATTGGCACCAGGTGGCCGCCGGTAGCGCACGCCAAGGTTTCTGCGGTGCCTTCGCCGCCATCGGCGATGGGCACTGCCTTGACCGTGGCTCCGGGCAAGGCCCGGCGAACCCCGGCGCCGATGGCCGCCGCGACTGCCGCCGCGTCGAGGGATTCCTTGAATCCGGAAGGGGCGACCAGGATGCGTTGTGGAAGTGCGTGTGCCATGATTCGTTGTCCTTTTCAGTGAGGATGAATGCGATGAGATGTGAAGCTACGAGGTGGTTCAGAGAAACAGCGGCAGTCCCATGGCCGGCCAGATCCAGAAGGCGAAGACCAGGACCAGCAGGACCATGAGCGGTCCGAGCACCGCGCTCAGGCGCAGCAGGTCTGCCGGCTTATAGGTTTCGATGCCCTCGATCTCGGAGAACAGGTTCACCGGCTTCGCGCTGCTGGTCAGTGTGTGGCAGAAACCGGCAGCGGCGGTGGAAGCCAGGGCAATGGCTACCGCGTTGACCCCGACGCCCGGGGCCAGCGAGACCACCAGCGGAATCAGCACCGCTGAGCGGGCCGAACGGGACTGGATGACCAGATGCGCCGCGGCAGAGACCACCACCACGAGGACGGTGAAGACCCAGGGTGCGGCAGCGCCGAGCTGCTCGACGGGGCCAAGCACCTTGCGGGCCAGCCATTCGGCGGCTCCGCTTCCGGCGAGCGCCGTGCCCAGGGTGAGGGTCGCGGCCATGAAGATGAGCATCGACCACGGCACCGCCTTCAATGCCTTGGCCAGGCCTACAGAGCCATATCCCGGGCTGGCTACCAGCAATGAACCAAGCAGGGCCACGATGGCGGGATGGAGCTGGTGCAGGGGCTCGGTGCACCAGAGCACCACCACAGCCGAGACCAGCAGCGCTGCCCTGGATTGCCCCACCGTGAGCGGGCCCGAGAGCGGCACCGGCGAATACTGCTGCAGCCGCTCGATGCCCACCGCCAGCGGTTCTGCGCGGTCCTCCTTGCGGGTGAACATCCACAGCACCAGCTCGGCGCACAGATGGGAGGAAACGAAAGCCAGCGGCAATCCGTAGACCAGCCAGCCGGCGAAGGAGAATCCTTCATGGCCCGCGGTGGCGAGGATCTGGCTGGTGATCAGGTGCGCTCCGGCGCCCAGATAGGATGCCACTGCCGAAAGCAGGATAACCGAGGGGAAAACCAGGGACAGGGCCAGGACGATGCGGCGGCGATCCACCAGCGCCTTGGCCAGGGCAATGAAGACCGGAATGGCCAGGGCCGCGCGCCCGGAAGTGGACGGCACCGCGAATGCGGTAGCCACCAGCACGCCGGTAGTCAGGTGGATCAGCTGCCGCGGGGTGTTCGCCCCTGCGGCTATCCATGCTGCGGCGCGGGTAGCCAGTCCCGTGGCGGTGATCCCCGCCGCGATCACGAAGGCGGCCAGCAAGAGCCAAATGGTGTCTTCTCCCAGCGAGGAGAACAGGTCGGCTTCGGGCAGCACGCCCATGAGCACCAGCACCACTGCTGCGCCCAAGGCGATAAAGGTATCGCCTACTGGCGAGAAGACCCAGAGCCAGATGGCCAAGGCGAAGACCGCCAGGGTCAGGGCCCCTTGGCCTGGCAATGCCTGCACTGTCCCCGCATCTGGGCCGAAGGCTCCATAGGCGCACCAGCCGAGAAAGCCCAGCAAGACCAGTGCGGCGATGATTCGCGCTGCGTTCTGCTTGCTCCACCGGTTTCGTGCCGCACCGGCGTTGCCCTGTTCCGCGGCCTGGTCCATGGAGCGCTGGGCGGTGTAGCGGAATCCCGAGCGTGGCGCGGTTGGCTTGATGCTCATGACTCACCGCCCAGGCTGCTGGCCATGGATTGGGCGAATTCTTCTTCGCAGCGGATGCCTTGTCCGGCATCAGCTTGCGGGAGGGAAAATCCGAAACTTGTTCCGTTGCCGTTTCCGGATTCCACCCAGGCCGTGCCGCCGTGGGCTTGCGCGACCGCTTTCACCACGGCCAAGCCCAAGCCCATGCCGGATCCCTGCTGGCCGGCTTCCGGGGCACTGCGATAGTTTTCCAGCAGGGCACGGGCCTGGTCCGGGTCCAACGCCGGTCCATCGTTGGCAACCCAGAAGCTGGCCATGCCCTTTGCTGCGGCAGAACCGATCCGGATGCTTTCTCCATCCTCGGTATGCGCGACGGCATTTTGGATCAGTTGGTGCATGGCCTGGGCAACGCGCAGCGGATCCAGCCACGCCTGGGCCTTGGCAGACTCGGCTATGCGGAATCGGCGGTCCGGGTGGGCGCCCGGGCGGGCGGCTGCCGCGGCAACGTCCGCCGTGACTTCGCCGACGGGCACCATTCGGCGCTGGATGAAGTCCGGGTCCGAGCTTTGGGCCAGCAATTCCAGGTCGGCAAGCGTCTGCCCCATCAGTGAAATGTGCGCCTGCGCGGTGCTGATGATCCTGCCGCGTTGCTTCCGGGGCACCTCTTCCTCGTTGAGCTTCTGCAAGGCAGCTGCCATCTTGCGTTGCGGGCTTCCCAGGTGCTCTCGTGCTTCGGCGATGAAGTGGCGTTGGGCCAGATGCGAAGCTTCAACCCGGTCAAGCATCGCATTCAGTGTCCTGGCCAGCTGCGCCAAGTCGTCGCGTCCTTCAACCGGAACGCGGGCCGAGAGGTCATTGGCGCTAATCGAGGCGGCGGTTTCGCTCATGGTGCGGATGGGACGCATGATCTGCCCGGCTGCCAACCAGGCGATCCCCGCGGTCAAGGCCAGTCCCCCGGCGGCCACGCCGAAGAGCATGGTTGCCTGCCGGTTGGCTTCTTCCTGGGCCCCGCCAATGAAGTGCGCGACGACCAGATGGGCTTGGTGCCCCGCCCCGCTGGCTCCGGAGGCATCCTTGGCCTCGGCCTTCGCCCAGCGAACCGTCCCGTGGTTGCTCTCCAGGATTCCGGAGGTCTTCGCGTCATCGAGAATACGGCCCAGGAGCACGGGGTCATCAGCCAGCCAGGTCCCGGCCTGGTTGGCTGCGGTGCCTGCGGTGAGCACCCGTCCATTGGCCTGCGCGAGAATCGCTTCGCCGGCCATCGGCTGCTGGCGGGCCAGATAGCGTTCCATCAATTCACCGATCGAGGAAAACGGGCGAGCTGTCTTCGGGTCCAGTCCCTCGGCGGCGAAGGTCCGGAACTCCTCGATTTCCTGCGCGATGCCCACGTTGGCAGCTTCGGCTACCTGGCCGGACATGATCGAACGCATCGAAACCGTTACGGCCAGCAGGGCCAGTGCAGTAGTGAGCACGATCCACCCGACAATGCGCAACCGTGCCGACACCGTTGATCCCTGGTGCTCATGGATATCAGCCATTGCCGATCAGCTCCTCAGCTTGCGCTTGTGCAGCAGCGGGCTCGGGAGCCGGTGAGAGCTGGACAATGATTGGCTGCTGATGCGGGATGGGCGGATTGGCCTTGTCGGCAAGTGCCTGGCTGGCGCCGGCCAGTCCCGCTGGCACGGCCAACACCATGAGGATGAGAAGTATGCGGCGATTCATGCTTTGAACATTAAAAGACCCTTGTGAGGAGCGCATTAGGCGGTGGTGAGAGGATTATGGCGCGTCCATGAGAAGCAAATGAGAGCGAGCGAATCGCCCCGGGTTCTCGCGTATTTCCGAGGTCCGGCAGCGCGGGGAATTCCTTGAAAATTTTCCCGATCTTCCTATTTCCGGTGTTCATGTTGTGGTCGCAATCCGCGAGCTGCGGGCTTCCTCGCCGCCAGGGCAAAAGAAAAGAGGTTCCGCCACCCCTGATGGGATAGCGGAACCTCTGCGAATTCGAGCTACTTCGCAGCCCAGAGCACCGAGTCGTCAGTTAACGAGAGCGTTTCGCTCATGCGGATTTTCGCATCTGCCACGGCCTCGGCCGGCACGTCGAAGACCACCTGGTAGCTTCCCTTCCCGCCCTTGGCCAAGGTAGGAACGTCCATGCCCGGCTTGGCGGTGATCGCAGTCGCGCTGCTGGTGCTGTAGATGCTTGCATCCGAGCCCACCAGCTCTGGATTAAGGTCCAGCCATGCGTCGCCTTCTTCTTCTCCGTTGTAGACAACAGAAAGGTCCACGAGGACATACTGGCCTTCGGCCTCCTGGTTGAACTCATTTGCCTTGGCGATCTGTGCGCCGGCATCCAGGTTCACCGCACTGACATTGACCGAATACTCGCCAACAGCAGCGGCCTGCCCCAAGGCCAATACCTGTGTTTCGTCTTCGGCTTGCTCGATGATCTCAGCCGGTGCCGCCACTTCGCCGTCGGAAGCGTCGGCAATGCCGTTGGCGACCTCGTCGATCGCCTTCACATAGGCTGCCTGGGTGGCGAACACAAAAACGATGGCTACGATGGCGATGATGCTCGATGCAACGCCCAAGCCCTTGCTGCCACGGCGCTTGGAAGCGACAATGAGCGAGACGATGCCCAGTACCAGAGCAATGAAACCGAGCACGGCGGCAAAGTTGTTGACGATCGGTACCCAGCACAGGGCCAATGCAACGATGGCCACGACCAGGGCCGCAATGCCCAGGCCCTTGCCAGCTGAGCTCTTGGCAGGCGGTGCCGGTGGCACCATGTTCGGATCGACCGGATTTTGTACAGACATGAAAGCTTCCTTCGAGTGAAGACGGCGCCACGCTGGCGCCGAGGCGGATATCAACCCAAGCGGATGAGGACTTCGGCCGAAAAGAGTCTTTGTTGACTCTTCAAAAATCATGCCAGTGCCTACCGGCAATTTAGCTTGCCCCGGATTCGGCTCCAGCCGAGCTGCCCAAGGCAGCTGCAGTTTCCGGAAGCCAAGTGCGGGCGATTGACGTGCACCATTCGGGTGTTCCAGCAGGTGCATCTGGCCCGCGGACCGATGCCTGCGATTCTCCCGGGAATTTTCCTGCGCTAGGCGGGCCCGTTGGCAAAACCTGGGTGATTCATTACAGAATGCACTTATGGCCACTTCCCTTGAACACTCCCCGGGCCGCAGTACATTGCGCTATGTGCGCCTCATGCTGCTCGCGGTGCCCCTGCTCCTTGTCGTTGCCATCGTCATCTATGGCATTGCCAACCAGCGCATTGAAGACTCCCTGAGTTCCTATTACCTGGGTCCAGCACGGGACTTGTTCGTTGCGATGCTGGTGACTACCGGAGTGCTGCTCGTGGTTTACACCGGAGACGAGCTGGAGGACTATGCACTGAATTTGGCCGGCTTCTACGCCATGTTCGTCGCCTTGGTTCCCACCAAGCTGGGTGAAACGCTGGCGCAACTGCCCCTGGGCGAGCAGAGGCGGCTCATCTTCTCCGTGCAGGTATCGGTTATTGCGATTCTCGTCGTCAGCTCGGTATTCATCTGGCTGGGAATCAGGACTAGCCGCGCTCCGCACCGCGCGCTGTTCCACAGCACCGCGACCGAAGCGCTCGGTTTGCTGAGCACCCTGCTCCTGGTCGGCTTTGTCCTGCTGCTGCTGTGGCGGACCGTTGAAGGCAAGCAGTTCGCCGGCGTGCATGCCAGCGCTGCATTCCTGCTGATCTTCTCCATGGGCATCGCCATCGCCAGCCACCTGGACCACAAGCCGCTGTGCGCGATGGACACCAGCGGAGGCAAGAAGCTGCACTACGCAATCATCCTGGTGCTGATGCTCATCGGATTGATTGCCTGGCCGATCCTGCTGGCCGCGGGCATCCAGGAGGCCCTATTCATTGTCGAATGGTTCGAGATCAGCCTTTTCTCGTATTTCTGGTATCTGGAATCCCGGCGCTTGTGGAACCCGGTTCCCTGAGTCCGCTAGGCAAAATACCCGCCGCTGGTCCGGCAACTGGCCCCTGCTACCTAACTCGGCTTTTTCCTGGCGAGGCTAGTCAGGGCTAGGTGCCAGAATTCCGGTTTCAGGCGAAAATAAAAGGTTCCGACTCGCGAATGCGAGCCGGAACCTTCTTGTAAGCTCCTCCAACTGGACTTGAACCAGTAACCCTTCGATTAACAGTCGAATGCTCTGCCAATTGAGCTATGGAGGATTGCAACGAGATATAACTTTACCCAAGATTCCCGCGAATGCAAAATCGGGATCCTAGGTTCCGCGAAGGATCCTCCGGCGCATCTCCAGTTCCATCAGTTCCCGGTTGATCTGGGCATATTCTTCGCCTTCGGGTGCCATTTCAGCACGCTGCAAGCGGCCGATCAACTCAGCCTTGCGGTGTGTGATTTGAAGCTCAATCAAGCCGTTGATGATGTCGGCGCAGTAGCGGTTCAGGCTATGTTCGTCAGATGCCGGAATGCTGGTCACTGCGAGTTCTGAAACGAAGCTGCGCAACTGCTCGGGGACTTCGTCGCGAATGACTTCAACCCAGGAGGTCGCCGACGCGCCTGCGCTGGACGCGGCAACGACGCCATCGTGGACAGCAGAGTGCGCCGGGGCCAGGAAGCGAGCCTCGTAGAACGCCTGCCATTGCTCGTCCTTCAACCGCTGCGGCTGCTGGATCACCACTTCCAGGGCCTGTCGTTCAAGGCGCATCACCGGGTCGCGGTGATCCGGGCGTTCAAAGGCCGCCGCCGGGATTGCCTGTTCAGCCTCCCCCGGTTGCGGGTGTGGTGCCTGCAGGTCTGCGTTCTTCGGCAACCGGGCGCGTTTGATGGAGGCGCCCACCGAGCGGTTGACGTCCTCATTATTCATTCCCAGCCAGCCGGCAAGCTCACGGGCATATGCCGGACGAATGGCCGAGTCGCGGATCTGCGCAACGATCGGAGCGGTCTGGCGCAAGGCCTGGACACGTCCTTCAACGGTGTTCAGATTGAATTTCTTCAATTCGGCACGGATGGCGAATTCAAACAGCGGACGCTTGAGCTCGATGAGCTCGCGTACAGCTTCGTCTCCGCGGTGCAAACGCAAGTCGCACGGGTCAGCACCGGTTGGTTCAACACAAACGTAAGTCTGGGCAATAAATCGCTGGTCTTCTTCGAAGGCGCGCAGCGCGGCCTTCTGGCCTGCGGCGTCACCATCGAAGGTGAAGACGACTTCGCCACCGGTGCCGTCATCCTGCAGCAGGCGACGGGCAATCTTGATGTGGTCCGTGCCGAAAGCGGTACCGCAGGTGGCTACCGCGGTGGTGATGCCAGCCAGATGGCAGGCCATCACGTCGGTGTAGCCTTCCACCACAACGATCTGGCGGCTCTTGGAAATCTGCTTCTTGGCCAGGTCCAGGCCATAGAGGACCTGGGATTTCTTGTAGAGCTGGGTCTCCGGGGTGTTCAGATACTTCGGGCCCTGGTCATCCTCGTAGAGCTTGCGTGCACCGAAGCCGATGGTGGCACCAGACAGGTCGCGGATCGGCCACATGACACGTCCGCGGAATCGGTCATAGATTCCGCGGTTGCCCTCGGAGAACATGCCCGTCAGCTTCAGCTCATCATCAACGAAGCCCTTGGAGCGCAGGTGCTTGAGCAGCGAATCCCAGCCCTTGGGCGCATAGCCCACGGAGAATTGGGCTGTGACTTCCTGGTCAAAACCGCGACCGGCAAGGAACTCGCGGCCGGCGGCTCCTTCCTCGGTAGCCAGCTGCGCGCGGAAGAATTCCTCGGCGACCTTGTGCGCGTCGACCAGGCGCTGGCGCTTGCCGTAGTCTTCGCGGCGCGGTCCCGGTCCCCCGTCTTCATAGCGAAGCTCGTAGTTGATCCGGGCAGCCAGAAGTTCCACAGTTTCGGTGAACGACGAGTGGTCCATTTTCTGGATGAAGGCGATCACGTCGCCGGACTCGCCACAGCCAAAGCAGTGGAAGGTTCCTAGCTGCGGGCGAATATGGAAGGACGGACTGCGTTCGTCGTGAAAAGGGCACAGGCCCTTGAACGAGCCAATGCCCGCGGATTTGAGCGTGACATAGGATTCGACGACCTCACGGAGGTCGGTGCGGTTACGCACCTCGTCGATATCTTCACGCTTGATCAGCCCTGCCATGATTCCCTTCTAGAACAACTTTGCGTCAGGGGCTTCGCCCTTAACCAGATACGAGTGCCATTCGGTGGCTGAGACGTCAGTGAGCGAGGCGACCTGGTCAATCACCACACGCAGCTGGGCCGCTTCATCAGCGGCGTCTTCCCAGTCAGCTGCGAAGATCGGCTCCAGATTATCCCGGCCCGTTTCAAAGAGCAGTTCGACCAGCTCGGTCAGCAGCGTGCGCTGATCCAGGTAGAGCGGCTGGCGCACTTCCGAAGCCATCACGTAGCTGGCCGCGATGCCCTTCATCACGGCAATCTCGTGTTCGGTTTCCTCGGGCACAATCAGGTTCGCGTTATAGCGGGTGAGCTTGCCTTCCCCGAAGCGTGCCCGGGTGGCATCCATTGCGGCGGCAGCGAAGCGGCCAATGAATTGGCTGGTCATGTCCTTCAGCGCCGCCATGGAACGCCGTGAGCCGTCAAAATGCGAAACCCACTCATCGCTGATTTCCAGGCGGCGCAACGCCGCATCGATGTCGGCCTCCCCAGTGGTCGGCAAGTACCAGTCCTTGGTCACCTGCAACGCACGCTCGCGCTGCAGATCCTGCTTGAGCCAACGCAGCTGCAGCTTGCCGCCGACAATTGCGTCTTCCACGTCATGAACCGAGTAGGAAATGTCATCAGCCAAGTCCATGACCTGGCCTTCCATGCAGACCGCTCCGGCGGTGGCCTCCGGGACATTGCGCAACCAGTTGAAGACGGTGGCGTCATCCTCGTAAACACCGAACTTCCTGGTTTTCTTGCCGTTGACCTCTGGCGCATCGGTTTTCAGCCACGGGTACTTGCACGCTGCATCCAGCGAGGCCCGCGAAAGATTCAACCCGGCCGAATGCCCGTTGTGCCGGAAAGTCTTGGTTTCCAAGCGAGTGAGCAAACGCAAGGTCTGGGCATTGCCCTCGAATCCGCCAATGTCCTTGGCTGCCTTGTCCAGCGCCTTCTCGCCGTTGTGGCCAAAGGGCGGATGACCCAGGTCGTGCGCCAAGCAGGCGGTGTCGACGACATCCGGATCGCAGCCAAGGGCCGCACCGAGCTCGCGGCCCACCTGGGCCACTTCCAATGAGTGGGTGAGCCGGTTGCGCACGAAGTCATTCTGGTTCGGTGCCACTACCTGGGTCTTGGCGCTCAAACGGCGCAAGGCGGAGGAATGCAGCACGCGGGCACGGTCCCGCTCAAAGGCAGTACGGTAGGACTTCTTCGCTGGTTCAGGCACCCACCGCTGCTGGTCGGCTTCGGTATATCCGGGGATCTGAGTCATAGTTCCTAGTCTAGTAACTCTTTGCCGGCATTGAGGAGTTATCCACTAGTGGCGTAGCCGTGGCTATTCCGGGGTGGCTAGCCGCCGGAGATATCCAGCTCAGCGGCCTTGATCATTTCGCGGTGGGCATCGCTCATCACGCGGTTATCCAGCCAGCCGTCGGGGACGTGCGTCTTCTTCGGGTGGCCCGCACGTCCGCGGGTGCCTTCTGCGGCAACCCCCGGGTATGGCAGGTCCAGATCCAGCTGGTCCAGCAGTTCGCGCAGCACTGCCAGGGATGGCACCTGGGCCAGCTGCGAGCGGATTTCGCCGCCTACCGGGTAGCCCTTGAAGTACCAGGCAATGTGCTTGCGGATATCGCGCATGCCCTTGCCCTCGTCCTCGAAGAATTCGGCCAGCAGTTCGCCATGGCGGTATACGGTGTCAGCGACCTTGCGCACGCCCGGGCGGAAACGGTCTTCACGGCCCTCGAAGGCCGCCTGCAGGTCGCCGAAAATCCATGGCCGGCCCTGGCAGCCACGGCCTACCATGACGCCGGCGGCACCGGTCTGCTCAACCATTTCAATGGCGTCCTCGGCACTGAAGATATCGCCGTTGCCCAACACCGGCATGTCATCCATGGCTTCGCGCAGGGTGGTGATCGCGTCCCAGTCGGAGTGCCCCGCGTAGTACTGGCCGGCGGTGCGCGCGTGCAAGGTGACTGCGGCCGCACCGTGGTCCCGGGCAATTTTCGCTGATTCCAGGTAGGTCAGGTGGTCCTTGTCGATGCCGATGCGCATCTTCACGGTCAGCGGGATATCGCCCTTGGCGGCCTCTGAGGTCGCGGCTTCGATGATGGAGGTGTAGAGATCCGATTTCCAGGGCAGGGCCGAGCCGCCGCCCTTGCGGGTGACCTTTGGAACTGGGCAGCCGAAGTTCAGGTCAACGTGGTCCGCCAGGTTTTCGTCAACCACCATGCGCACGGCAGCGCGCACGGTGCCGGGGTCCACGCCGTAGATCTGGATGGAGCGGATTTCCTCGTCGGGATCGTGGGAGATGATGCGCAAGGATTCGGGGTTGCGTTCCACCAGTGCCCGGGCGGTCACCATTTCGGTCACGTACAGCCCGCCGCCGTATTCGCGGCAGAGGCGGCGGAAAGCGCGGTTGGTCACCCCAGCCATCGGAGCAAGAACCACCGGGGTATCAATGGTCAGCTTGCCCAGCTGCAATGGAGGCAGCTTGAGGGTCGGGGTGTTGGTTGGCGCATCAGTCAGGGTCGTCACCCATCCATTATCCCGCACGAACGCAAAACAGTAACTGAGATCTTCATCAAATCTTGATGCCGAGGCGCTGGATTATTGTCCTGATGTGGACCAAAATGATGCAATGACAAGTAAATTTTCGGCGGCGCGGGTGGTTTTGCTGGCCCTTGCCGCCGCCATTGTGGCTTTGGTTATATCCGCATTGCTCGTGGTTTCGCTGCGTTCGGCACCAGAGGTCCACGGGGAGAACACCCCGGAAGGGGTCGTGCAAAGATATCTGATGGCTTTCGAGGCCGAGGATTTGCCGGCCATGCAGCGCCACACCATTGAAGGCCAATCCAGGATGCTGTGCTCTCCCGAACCCTATGCCCCGCAGCCACTTGATGTGCAGCTGCTGCGCAGCACCGTCGGGGAGTCCAGTGCTACCGTCCGCACCAGGTTCAATACCCGCGACGCCCAATTCCTGCCCTTGGGGAATCTCTCCTCATATGAAGAGGCCTTCGAGCTGCGCAAGGTCGATGGAACCTGGCTGATTGACCGCGTGCCGTGGCAGGTCGGCCTGTGCACCGCCGAGGAGATGGGTTACTGATGGCCGCAACCGCCCCGGCGTTCCACGTGCAAAGCAGCAGCGTGCTGCGTCCGGTGATCCTCCACGGCTTGCTGTTCGTGCTGTTGATGGTCTCGGCTACGGGTCTGTCTACGCTCTTTACCGCGCTCTTCCATGGTTTCGATTCCTTGCTGGTCAGCACCGAGCAGCTGGCGATGGCCTTCACCTTCACCCTAGTTGGAATCCCCTTGGCCTGGTTGTTGTGGCGTTCCATCCGCAAGCGCCTGGCCCGGCCGTCGGCCTTCGACTCAGCCATCTGGTCCTTGCAGGCCTCCGCCGCGTACCTTGCCACCCTGGCTGCCAGCAGCTGCGCCGCGCTGGCGTTCCTGGCGGGACTTGTTTCCGCAGCCCGCGACGGGGCATGGCAGTCGACGCTGGCGGTGGCCTTGGGCTGGGGCACGGTGTGCGCCTGGCAGCACCGCCAAATTACTTCATCGCGTACTGCACCACGGCAATTCGCCCAGCTGGCGGCCACCGTGGGAAATTACTTCAGCATGGTGCTCTTCGCGCTTTCGCTGGTTGCCACGCTGACGGTCGCGTTGGAAATCCTGTTCGTGCCGGAAAATACGCTGGTGGGTCCCACCGGCATGCCGAATCTGCTGATGGCGCTGGTCTGGCTGGCCGGTTCCTCGGCCCTGTGGTTCTGGCATTGGAAACTGCGCAGAGTCCAGATGATGTCCAATCTCCTGAACAGCATCCTGCTGGTTGTATTGGGCCTGGCCGCACCGGCGTTGGCGTTCCTGCTGGCGATCGCCGAGCTGGTTTCCTGGGTGTGGCCGCAGGCATGGACGGCGCAGGAACGCACCGACCTCTTCCTCGACGGCGGTCCAAGCCTGCTGGCCATCATCGTGGCGGCCGCGGTTCTCTGGATTTATCACCAGTCCCAGCTGCGTTCCGGGCTGCACCCTGCCGCCGTGGTTGGCGCAGCGCACCTGGCGCTGAGCGGTGTCAGCCTGGCCGTGCTGGCTACCGGTCTGGGCATGGTGGTCAATGCGCTCTTCGCAGCACTGGGGTCCAGCGTCTCGGTGGGCTACTCCGCGGGTTTGCTGGGCCATGGTCTCGGCTTGCTCGCCTTCGGAACCGCCGCATGGCTTTGGTACTTCAAGCCCTGGAAGCCCTTCCCGGCAGACTCGCGCAGCGCCTATTTGGTCCTGTTCTTCGGAGCCAGTTCCGTCGTCGCGCTGGTTTCCCTGCTGGTCTTCGGGTACCGGATTTTCGAGTTCTACCTGGAACCCGATTCTCGTCTTGATTCCCTCCTGGACACCGTTCGCGGCCCGCTGGGCTGGCTGGTTGCGACCGCTGCCGTGGCCGGCTACCACTTTGCGCTGTGGCGTTCGGATAAGGATTCCAGAGCCGGTTCTTCTGGAAAATCCATTGCCTCTCAGGGGGCGATAACACGTCGAGCAGTGGTAATCGTTGGCCCGGCGCCTTCCGAGCCGATGGCGGCTCAGCTCAAAGCGCGCCCGGAGCTAGCGGTGACGTGGATGGCTTCGTCCGGCCCTGCGCTGGACGACCGGGCCGAGGTGTCGGTGCTGGCGCGCATCGAGGAATACCTGGCAACTCATCATGACTCCTTCATGGTCCTTGCCGAAGCTGACGGGTCGGTGCGTTTTATCAATCTCGCCTAGTCGGAACGCATTCATCACCAATCTGTAAATAGGTTCGTCTATTGTGACTTATTTTGCCCTAACCTAAAAACATCATGGTAGTGTGACTTTTTGTGCTCGCGATTCAGTGAGTGTTCCCTAATTACGGAAAGTCGCATGACCCTCCTTGCGCCGCATCAACCCACCAACAAGTCCGATCGAACCAAAGCCGCCCATGGATCAGCAGGATTGGCCGCCAGCAATGCTTGGAAGTCAGCGGCGATGGCCCTGTGCCTCGGTTTGCTCGCAGTCGCCCTCTTCGCGTCTTTGGGCATTGGAGCAAAGGCTATTGCACCGCTGGCTGCCGGGCAGGCGCTATGGGGAATTGGCGCACCCGAAACACTGGTGATCATCAACGAGCTGCGCCTGCCGCGCACCGCGATTGGGCTCCTGGCAGGAATGTCCCTGGCTGTTGGCGGCGCATTGATTCAGGCACTGACCCGCAATCCGCTGGCAGATCCCGGTATCCTCGGGGTCAACGCGGGCGCCGGATTCGCCGTCGTGCTCGCAGTGGCATTCCTGGGCATCACCCACATTTCCCAGTACATCTGGTTCGCCTTCGCCGGGGCCGTGCTGGCCACCCTCGCGGTATACCTCATTGGATCGCGTGGCCGCGGTGGAGCGACACCGGCCAGGCTGACCTTGTCCGGCGTCGCACTGGGCGCCGTGCTGGGAGGAATTTCCAACGGGATGACCCTGCTCAACCCCGAGGCTTTTGACCGCATGCGCTATTGGGGCGCGGGAACCTTGAACAACCGCACCCTGCCCATGGTGGGCGTCATCGCCCCTTTCGTTATCCTGGGGCTGGTATTGGCGGTGCTGTGCACCCGCTCGCTGAACACATTGGCCTTGGGCGATGAGGCCAGCCTCGCGCTGGGTACCAATATCGGCCTGACCCGCGCAGTGGTGATCGTGGCGGTCACCCTGCTCTGCGGCGCAGCGACCGCCGCCGCCGGCCCGATCGGCTTCGTGGGCTTGATGATCCCGCATATCAGCCGTTGGATCGTCGGACCGGATCAGCGATGGATCCTGTGTTTCTCGATGATCCTCGGCCCGGTGCTGTTGCTCGTTTCCGATGTGCTTGGCCGCATCGTTGTCCCGCCCGGCGAAATGCAGGTGGGGGTCGTCACGGCCTTGCTTGGCGCTCCGGTGCTGATTTGGCTGGTTCGGCGCAAGCGGGCTAGCGGACTATGAGTGCTGTGGATTTCGGCCCGGGCCGCCGGGTACTGCGCATTGGACGCATCTGGTTGCGCGTGCAACCACGTCAGCTGCTTCTCGCCGCACTGCTCTCGGTGTTGGCGGCCGCCCTGGGCCTCTACGCGTTGGCCACTGGCGACTACACGCTGGGCTTGGGCGAAGTGCTCAATACCCTGGCTGGAGCCGGGGAGGCCAGCAGCCAGCGGGTGGTGCTGCAATGGCGGCTGCCCCGCGTTCTGATGGCACTGCTATTGGGCGCAGCGCTAGGCGCCAGCGGGGCAATTTTCCAATCCATGACCCGCAATCCCCTGGGTTCTCCAGACATTATCGGATTCAATACCGGTGCCTATACCGGTGCGCTGGCCGTCATGCTGGTCTTCGGCGGCGGGTATTTCCAGGTGGCACTCGGTGCATTGGCTGGTGGCTTGGCCACCGCGGCCGTGGTGTATGCCTTGTCCTTTAAGAACGGCTCTGAGGGATTCCGGCTGATCATCGTCGGGATCGCGGTCAGCGCGATCCTCGCTTCGGCCAACACCTGGCTGATCTTGCGCAGCGAGCTGGAGGACGCCATGTCCGCGGCCATCTGGGGTGCCGGCTCGCTCAATGCCATCGGCTGGGACCAGGCCATACCGGCCGCAGCGGTAGCCCTGCCTCTCGCGCTGGGCGCCATGGCCTGCACGCGCAGGATGCGCCTGCTGGAACTGGGCGACGACGCTGCTGTGGCGCTGGGCATCAACACCGAATCCAGCAAGCTGTCCTTGCTGGTGATCGGGGTGGCGTTGACTGCCCTGGCCACCGCGGCGGCAGGCCCCATCGCCTTCATCTCGCTAGCTGCTCCGCAAATCGCGCGCCGGATCATGGGCAGCGCAGGCGTGTCGTTGGCTTACTCGGCATTGCTCGGCGCCGTGCTGCTGCTGGCCAGCGATGTGCTGGCCCAGCGCGTTTTGGAGAACACTTCCCTGCCGGTTGGCGTAGTCACCGTCAGCATCGGCGGGGTCTACCTGATCTGGCTACTACTTCGTGAGGCACGACGCCAATGAGCACGACCCATCCGCAGCTATCCGCCGACCGGCTCACCTTGGGCTACGGGCCATCGGCCATCTCCGAAAACCTCTCGCTATCCATCCCCCCGGGCTCGTTTACGGTCGTCGTTGGACCCAACGCCTGCGGCAAATCGACCTTGCTGCGCGCCCTGTCCAGGGTGCTGAAGCCTTCCTCCGGCCAGGTCATCCTGGATGGCAAACCGATCCTGTCCCTGCCAGCCAAGCAGGTGGCCCAGCGGCTGGGGCTGCTGCCGCAGTCCTCCATCGCCCCGGATGGCATCACCGTTGCGGATCTGATCGCCCGCGGCCGCAGCCCGCACCAAGGCTTGTTCTCCCAATGGTCTGCCGCGGACGAGCAAGCAGTGCTCAGCGCCATGCACGCCACAGGCACCACCGGGCTCTCCCGGCGGCTGGTCGACGAACTATCCGGCGGGCAACGCCAACGCGTCTGGATCGCCATGGTACTGGCCCAGCAGACTCCTTTGCTGCTGCTCGATGAACCGACCACCTTCTTGGACATCTCCCACCAGATCGAAATCATGGAACTGTGCCGCAGGCTCAACGAGCAACAGGGCAATACGGTGGTTGCGGTACTCCATGACTTGAACCAAGCGTGCCGCTACGCCACGCACCTGATCGCGATGAAATCCGGTGAGATCGTCGCCGCAGGACCTCCCTCGCAGATTGTCACCGAGGAACTGATCCGCGAGGTTTTCGCCTTGCCCTGCACCATCATCCAGGATCCCGTCTCGCACACACCACTCGTGATCCCGCTGGGCCACGAGGCCATCTAAGAAGGAAAAGAACATGCAACCAATGACCCGACGCGTCTTTTTCGGCGCAGCTTCGCTCGCCGCAGCGCTGGCCCTGGCCGCCTGCAGCCCGAGCACCCAGGCTGCCTCCCCCTCAAGCGGCGAAGCCAGCGCAGCGTGGAGCTTCACCGATTCCGGCTATGGAAAAACCATCTCCATGGTTGCCGCACCGCAAACGCTGGTCACCGATTCCTATTCGGCTGCGGCACTCTGGGACTACGGCATCCGCCCCTCGGGCGTCTTCGGATACGGTTTGGACGAGTCGGGCAGCCTGGCCCTTGGCAGTGCGGATCCAGCAGAGATGACCATCATCGGCCAGGACGGAGAGTTCAGCCTGGAGAAGTTGCTTGGCCTCGACCCGGATCTGATCGTGGGCTTCGGCAATGCCGAAGGCACGGGCTGGACCTGGTGGGATGACAAGGTCCAGGCAGAGGCCACTGCCACGGCTCCATTCCTGGGCATCAAATTTGGCAACCGGCCTGTTCTGGAGGTCATCGAGGACTATGAATCATTGGCCAAGTCATTGGGTGGGGATATTGCGTCGCAGTCCGCCGCCAAGGCCGACTACCAAGCCAAACTTGAACAGTTGCGTGCCTTGGCCAAGGACCAGCCGTTGCGGATCATCGCGCTCAATGGGTATGACGACCTGTACGTCGGCCAGAAATCACTGGGCCAGCTGGCCCTGCTGGACGAACTCGGATTCGATATTGTCGGCCAGACCGAGGACAGCGGCTGGGCTTCAATGAGCTGGGAGAAGGTTGCCGACTACCCTGCCGATGTGGTGCTGAGCTATTCGGGCACCGCGCAGCAGGTCAAGGACCATCCCGTCTTCGCGTCTTTGCCAGCGGTAGAGGCCAGCCAGGTGGTCGAATGGGATGATAAGCGTCCGTTCACCTACAGCAGCTATGCGCAATGGTTCGACGAGCTGATCGCAGTGCTCAACACAGCCAAGAGCCTGAACTAGGGGCATTGCGCCGAGGTCCGGTACCCGGGCGCCACGAGGCGCACCGGGGCGCCGGCCCCAGCAGTTCACCGAGCCTGCCTAAGCCAGCACGCCCAGCAGCACTCCCCCGAGCGCACCGATGGCCACGACAATCCATGGGGCAATCTTCCAGGCGGTCAGCAAAACAAAGCAGAGCAAGGCAAGGACGAAAGCGGGAGCCGAAGTAATCGCCGAGGTGAAGACCGGGTTGTACAGTGCGGCGGCGAGCACCCCGACCACTGCCGCATTGGCGCCATGCATGATGGCCCTGGCGGCAGGCCAGTGGCTCACCCGGTTCCAGAACGGCAGCACGCCGAGCAGCAGCAGGAAGCCCGGAAGGAAAATGGCAAGCAAGGCGATGAGCGCTCCGGCCGCGCCGCCGGGACCCGAGTCGACGAGGACGCCAAGGAACGCGGCGAAGGTGAAGAGCGGTCCGGGCATGGCCTGGGCCGCGCCGTAGCCGGCGAGGAATTCTTGGGAACTGATCAGCCCGGGATCCACGACTGCGCTTTGGAGCAGCGGCAGGACCACGTGCCCGCCGCCAAAGACCAGGGCGCCGGAGCGGTAGAACGCGTCGATGAAGGCCAGCAGATCCCAGCCGGTGGCAAGGGCCGCCACCGGCAACCCGAAAAGCAGGATGGCGAACAGCGACAGGCAGCTGATGCCCACGGTCCTTGATACCGGAAACTGCATAGCCCCCGTTGCTCCGGCATCCTTGCCGCGGCACCAGAAATATCCTGCCAATGCGCCGAAGGCAATGGCCAGGACCTGCCCGAAGCTTCCGGCCAAAAGCAGCGCCGATCCGGCAGCGACAACCGCAATGGCGGCACGGGCACGATCCGGAGCCAGGTTCCTTGCCATGCCCAGTACCGCGTGGGCGATAATGGCGACCGCGACGATTTTCAGGCCGGCCAGCAGCCCGGTACCGATGGGACCGCTGAACAGCGAAGCGCCGAAGGCGAAGACCGCCATCACCACCGCAGAGGGCAGGGTGAACGCCAGGAATGCCGCCAGGGCACCGCGCATTCCGGCCCGGTGCAAGCCCAAGCTGAAACCGACCTGGCTGGATGCCGGGCCGGGCAGGAACTGGCTCAATGCGACCAGTTGGGCGTACTGCTGGTCATCGAGCCAGCGGCGGCGATCAACCAGTTCGGTGCGGAAGTATCCCAAGTGGGCGATGGGACCGCCAAAAGAGGTCAAGCCGAGCTTCAGGAAGACCTTGAAGACTTCCCTGGCCGAGCCCTGTGCCATGCGCTGTGATTCCATGGATTCCAGCATAAGTCGTGGAGGAAAACGGAAGGTAAACAGCGATAGCGCGCCACGCTAATTGCGTGATGCCACCGGGATCCGGGGGCTGGCGCGCTTCGCGTTCCGCGCTCCTGAGATCGAGGCCAGGCCAACGGCGAGCAGTGTCAGCAAGGTACCCATGACAGTTGCGGCGGTGACGGACGAACCGGGGGCCGGGAAGAAAACGTCCAGGAGCAGCGAGCCCACCAGCTGGCCGCCAACGGCCGCGAGGCTGGTGACCAGCACTCCGAGCCGCTTGACCACCAGGGCGGTGATGCCGACGAACAGGCAACCGAGCAGTCCGCCGATGTAGTACCACCAGGTGCCTGGCAGCGGGTCCAGGCCGATGCCGGCAGGCAACCGCACCAGCATCACCATCGCCAGGACCACGAACCCGACGGCAAAGTTCACCAGGGTCGCCGCCGTGGCGCCGCCATAAGCCGCCGCTTGCGCGCCGTTGGCAGCTGCCTGGAAGCCCATGAGCATGCCGACGGCTGCCGAAAGCGCCATTGGCAGAAGCAAGGAGGAAAGGTCCGCGTCGGCTCCGCGCGGGCTGACCGCCCAAACCACGCCGATAATGGTCAGCACCACGCCGAGGATGCGCAAGGCATTGATCTTGCGCGGCGCGGCCCCGCCAAAGCCCACCCGGTCCATGAACATGGAACCGATTGCCTGGCCGGTCACCAGGCAGACGGTGAACAGCGCCACCCCAATGAGCGGCACCGCTGCGGCCTGGCTGAAGACAATCAGGGCACCTACCGCGCCGGCCACCAGGTACCAGCGCGGGAAACAGCCCTGGGCCAAGGCGCGCGGCACTTGCGCCACCGAGCCGCGCACCGCGGGAACAAAGATGGCCAGCAGTACCAATGCCGCCAAGCCGACACCGAAGCTGATGGTTGATGCCGCGATGGCGTCCCCCAGCTTCGCGCCCAGCGCCCCGTTGATGCGCGACTGCACGCACAGCAGCAGGCCCGAAGCGATGGCAAGCAGGATGAACAGGATCTTTCCGCCGGAGCGGACCTGCGCGGTCATGGTGGTGCTGGTGGTCAACGGAGTTCTTTCAAGAAGTGGAGGCTGGTGCAGAATGGCAAAAACGGGACCCGCCAGGCGGGTCCCGTTCTTGCTGGCATTACTTCGCCGCGTCGCTGGCGAGGATATGCGTCGTGGATATGACGGTGGCCTGGTCAACCACTGCCAACGCATCAATCAGCGAGGAGAGGACGAACATCGACGAGTCGACTTCCAGCTTCACCGGGTACTGGTGGATCAGCATGGCGACCATGTCGCGCACCGCTTCTGCCACTTCGTCATCGCTGAAGGCCGGGTTGTGGCCTACCAGCACGTCGGTTGGGGCGTTCTCGCGGGCGGGCACGTAGCTGACCGCGAAAGCCAGCGGAACACCGCCCTCGCGCTTCGGCTTGTCGCGCAGCACCAGGGCGCCCTGCGCGCCGGTGTGCTCGTCGAGCAGCATGCGCTGCGCCGAGCCCACGGTCATCTTGGCTGGATCCCAATCGGTGTGCACCGCGTTGTAGAAATCCATCACCAGCTGGGTCAGCTCGACACTGCCGGTGGACAGGTCCTCGATCACCCGGTCATTGGTGTCGAAAACCGGTTCAGCCAGAGCCCCCGGCTCCAGGATGACATCGCGCGAGACCTGGATTTCGCCCAGGCCCAGCGACTGGCAGAAGCCAGCCGCCGCGGCCGCAGGATCGCCGGCGGTCACGGTATAGCGGGCCTTGAGCTCCGTAGCCTGGCCCGCAGGGATCTGCTTGCGCAGCTGCTGAACCAGCGCGGTGCCTACGCCGGACCGGCGCTGCTCGGCGGCTACCTCGACATAGAGCCACAGGCGCTGCGGATGCAGCGAGGAAGCGAACACCACGCCGGCGCCGATAGCCACCTGGTCAACGGTGGCTACCAGCGTGCGGGAGAACGGTGCATCGCTGTTTTCGCGCAGCATGGTGCGGTCCTGGTGGGCCTGCGGGGAACGCGGGTCGCCGAAGATCTGCAGCAGCTGGAGGTCGTCCCCGGAGCGCCACAGGCGGAATTCCAGTTCGTTCATCGGGCTCTAGGCTCCGTTCAGGCGCTCGGAAAGGTAAGAGGTGACCTGGTCCAGGGAAACACGTTCCTGGGACATGGTGTCGCGTTCGCGGATGGTCACGGCCTGGTCCTCGAGGGTGTCGAAGTCCACGGTGATGCAGAACGGGGTGCCGATCTCATCCTGGCGGCGGTAGCGGCGGCCAATGGCACCGGCGTCATCGAAGTCGATGTTCCAGCGCTTGCGCAGCTCGGCAGCCAGGTCCTTGGCCTTCGGGGAAAGGTTCTCATTGCGGCTCAGCGGCAGCACCGCGGCCTTGACCGGAGCCAGGCGCGGATCGAGCTTGAGCACGGTGCGCTTGTCCACGCCGCCCTTGGTGTTCGGTGCTTCGTCCTCGGTGTAGGCATCGACCAGGAAAGCCATCATGGAACGGGTCAGGCCGAAGGAAGGCTCGATCACGTAGGGGGTGTAGCGCTCACCGGTGGCCTGGTTGAAGTAGGACAGCTCGGAGCCCGAAGCCTTCGCATGGCTGGACAGGTCGTAGTCGGTGCGGTTGGCAACGCCCATGAGCTCGCCCCACTCCGAGCCCTGGAAGCCGAAGCGGTACTCGAAGTCGATGGTGCCGGCCGAGTAGTGCGCGCGCTCGTCTTCTGGCACGTCGAACTGGCGCAGGTTCTCTTCTTTGATGCCCAGATCCAGGAACCATGCCCAGCAATCCTTGACCCACTGGTCGAAGAAGGCGGGGGCATCTTCCGGAGCGGTGAAGAACTCGATTTCCATCTGCTCGAACTCGCGGGTGCGGAAGATGAAGTTGCCCGGGGTGATTTCGTTGCGGAAAGCCTTGCCGATCTGGCCGATGCCGAATGGCGGCTTCTTGCGCGAGGCGGTGAGCACGTTGGCGAAGTTCACGAAGATGCCCTGGGCGGTCTCCGGACGCATGTAGGCCAGGCCGGCTTCGGTATCCACTGGGCCCAGGAAGGTCTTCATCAGGCCGGAGAACATCTGCGGCTCGGTGAACTGGCCCTTGGTGCCGCAGTCAGGGCAGGCGATCTCGCTCATCCCGTCCTTGGCGGCACGGCCCTTCTTGGTCTCGAAAGCCTCGATCAGGTGGTCCTGGCGGTGGCGCTTGTGGCACTGGATGCATTCGACCAGCGGGTCGGTGAAGGTGGCCACGTGGCCCGACGCTTCCCAGACAGCCTTGGGCAAGATGATCGACGAGTCCAGGCCAACCATGTCCTCGCGGCCGCGAACGAAGTTCTGCCACCACTCGCGCTTGATGTTTTCCTTCAGTTCGGTGCCCAGGGGACCGTAATCCCATGCCGAACGGGAACCACCGTAGATTTCACCAGCCTGGAAAACGAATCCTCGACGCTTTGCGAGGGAAATAACCTGGTCTAGCTTGGACTGTGGCGCCATATCAACTCCAATGGGAATTACGAGGCCGCTGGTTGCGGTCCGTAGAAAAATACATACCTTCCAAGGGTATCGTTTCCGCGGCCTGCAGACGAAGCCGAATCAGGTAACGCCGACGTGAACTTCCACGCCTTTGGCCGATTCTTACGATGCAGCGCACTTATTTAGGGAAGAATGGAAGCCATGAGTGCCAACGAAGCTTTTGACCTAGAAATCCGCGACGAGTCCATCCGCTTGGGCCAGTTGCTCAAACTTGCCTCCCTGGCCGAGGATGGCATCCACGCCAAGGAAATGATTTCCGACGGAATCGTCACCGTCAATGGAGAGGTGGACACCCGTCGCGGGGCGCAGATCCGCCCCGGCGACGTGGTGTGCGTGAATGGTGAATGCGTGAAGGTCACCGCCCAGCAGTAGTCAGCTTTTCCCCAGGACGACCCTGTTGAGGAACTCGGCCACATCCTGTAGTTCTTCCATGCACACCGAGTGGCCAATCTGCCGGTAGGTTTCGCTGGCCAATTCGGTGTGCCCCGGGACCCACCCCAGGGTGTATTCGATCTTGTCCCGGGTGATCACCGGGTCAGACAGGTCGCGGCCCCAGAACAGCGGTAGCGGCTTTTCTGCCAGCTTCGCGTCGTCGAATATTTCCAGGGGCCCGGGATCCACGGCGAAGCCCGAGAGCCCGACGACGGCTTCAATGGAATCGGGCTGGTAGCGTGCCAATGAAGTGGCCATGGCCATGCCCTGGGAGAAACCGAGCAGGGTGATCGAGGAGTGCTGTTTTACCAGCGGTTCCAGCAATGCCCATAGCGCTTCGACGCTGCGTGCCACCGACTCGATGGAGTAGTCGATTTCCTGGGTCAGCGGGAACCAGCTGTACCCCGGGCCTGCTTGCAGCGGTGCGCGCACCGAGAGGTAAGTGAACTCTTCGGGCAGATGCTGCGAGAGCCCCATGAGGTCTTGTTCATTCGAGCCATAGCCGTGCAGGAACACCAGCAGCGGAGTTCCAAGGCGGGATTCGTCGTTACGGGAGATGATGGCCACTGGAGCCTGATCCGGGATAGTCATAGTTCCCCAAGACTATCGAACAGGACGTAGCGGGGAACTACAGCTAGCTCAGCGCTTCCGCGACCCGATTCCATCAAGTCCCCGGCCACCGGCGATGGCAGCGCCCGGGTGCCGCAGAACTTCCCCATAATCGCCGTCGAATCTGCTGATGGCGTTGGCCGGCACTCTCCTGGAACCTTGGTCTTCCAAGGCCTGGAAATCCAGTTGACATGTTACAAGATTATAAATCTTGTAAAAATTGCTTAGCTTTCCAAGTTTTTCGTGTTCAACTGGACCAACGGCCTCACGGCCCTCCGGAACGCCGCTCTCGCCGGACGAGGCAGCGACAGCGACAGAGTTAGGAATAGGCGCCATGGACGAAATTGAATACAGCGAAAATATTCCGGGGCAGCTGCAAGAGGATCTCGATAGTTTAGGGTACATCGAACCGGACCCGGGAAGCGCTTCGTCCCTATTCGAAAACGTGGACACCGTATTTTCAGTCGGCACTCCCCTGTTCGCCATGCTCTTTATCGCCGTTATCGGATTGATCATCTTCGTGGCGGTGCGCAATTACCGCAAAGCCAAGAGCGCCGGTTTTGATCCGCTGACCCTGGAAACCGAACTGATGGCAAGAGCCGCTAATTCAGCTATGCTGGCGCCGGAAAAATCCCTTGAGGACAAGCTTGCCGAACTCGATTCCCTGCACTCGCGAGGAATCATTACCCGCGACGAGTACTTGCAGGCGCGCCGGGACGCTTTGAGCGTCTAGCACGGCGGCTCATGGAATCATCCTCGGGAATGATTGACTATAAGTTACCCATTGGTAACAATAGATTCGTGCCAAACGATTCTGCTTCTGAACCATCAACATCCGCCAATGCCCCACTGCATCCGTGGCGCCGCTATGTCGCCATTGGGGACTCGTTCACCGAGGGCATCGGCGACCCCGACCCGTCGAGCACCGGCCGCCACCTTGGCTGGGCCGACCGCTTGGCCCACGAGCTCAGCCGCACCGTCCCGGACTTCTCGTATGCCAATCTCGCCATTCGAGGCCGGCTGATCGGCCAGATCGTTGCCGAACAGCTCGATCCCTGCATTGACCTGAAGCCCGATCTGATCTCTCTCTGCGCAGGCGGCAACGACGTCCTGCGCCCGGGCGGGGATCCAGACAAGATTGCAGATATCCTCGACAATGCGGTAGCCAAGCTCACCGATACGGGCGCCACGCTCTTGCTCTTCACCGGGCCCGATATTCGCGATACCCCGGTTTTGGGAAGCATCCGAGGCAAGGTGGCGATCTACAACGAAAACGTGCGCACCGTAGCCGCCCGCCACGACGCCATCGTGGCGGACATGTGGGCCTTGCAGGAGTTGCACCAATCCCAGATGTGGGCACCGGATCGCCTGCACTTCTCCCCCGCCGGGCACCAGCGCATTGCCGCCATGGCACTGGACTCGCTGAACGTCGCGCATCCGCTGGACACCGAAATCGTTCCGGCCGTGGATGAACGCAGCTGGAGGGAAGCCCGCAAGGAGGATCTGCAGTGGGCGCGTGAGCATCTTGCTCCCTGGGTATTGCGCCGCCTGCGCCACCAGTCCTCCGGCGACGGCATCACCCCGAAACGGCCCTCGGCCACGCCGTTTGCGCAGACCAAGCCAAACGACTCGCTCGGCGCCGGCGACAGCGCCAAGTAGGCATGAAAAGCCTGAAGCAGTTCCACCGATTACTGGCGGAACTGCTTCAGGCTTTGAAATCTTCCCGAGCCCCTTCCGGGGTTCAGTCTCCGAACACCAAGGTCCGAAGCACGCCATCGAGCTGCGTGGCATCGGTCAGGAATCCATCGTGGCCAATCGGCGAATCAATGTAGTGCACCGGTTTTGGCTTGGCCAGCGACGAAGCCAGCTTCACTGACTGCTCAGGAAAGTACAACCGGTCAGTGGTTACCGCGGCAACCACCACGTTGACCTTCGCCAGTCGCGCCAAGGCGGCTTCCAGGGATTCATGGCCGCGAGCCACATCATGGCTCATCAGCGCCTCGGTGAGCACCAGGTAGCTGTTGGCATCGAAACGATTCACCAACTTGCTGGCCTGATGGTCAAGATAGCTTTCCACCTGGTACCGCCCGCGAGGCCCCTCGAGCAGACCCGTTGGCTTCTCGCCATCCTGCGGGTTGCGCGAGAAACGGGTTTCAAGCTCGGCCTCGGAACGATAGGTGATGTGGGCCAGGCGGCGAGCCAAGCCAAGACCGGCGTCCGGGCGCGCATCGTTGCCGTAGTAGTCGCCATTGCAGAAGTGCGGATCCAACCGGATGGATTGGGTTTGCACCTGTGCAAAGGCAATTTGCTCGGCAGTCGCCTGCGCGCTCGAGGCCATCACTACGAGGTTCTTGACTTGGTCGGGGAACTCGACGGCGTATTCCAACGCGCGCGCACCGCCCATCGAACCGCCAATGACCGCATGCCAGGAATCGATTCCCAGTTGCTTGGCCAGCCGCGCTTCAAGGCGCACCGAGTCCTTGATGGTGACGAAAGGAAAGCTCGAACCGTAGGGCAGGCCCTGGTCGCCCAAGGACGAGGGGCCGGTGGAACCATTGCAACCACCCACCATGTTGATGGACACGACAAAGTACTCATTAGTGTCAACCGTGGCGCCGGGGCCTACGAGCTCTTCCCACCAGCCGGCGCTTTGCGAATCGCCTTGCGCAACGTGGGCATCACCGGTGAGCGCATGCATCACCAGCACCGCGTTGGAGCCATCAGCTGCTAGCGTCCCCCACGTTTCATAGGCCAGCACCACGTCCGGAAGGAATCCACCGAATTCGAAGTGGTGCTCCCCCACGGACTTACGGCGCAAAATGCCGTCTTGTCCGCCGGCGAGCTCTTCGGCGCGCAGAGTATCTTCAGTAGTCACAATGGATGCCATGCCTAGAGGGTTTCCTGCAGTTCCTTGTTCTCGAGGGCTGCAACAGCTTGGAAGCCCAGTTCCAGATCGGCCAGAATATCCTTGATATTCTCCAGTCCGACGCTCAGCCGCACCAGTCCCGGGCTCACGCCGGCCGCAACCTGCTCCGCTTCGGAGAGCTGGGCATGGGTGGTGGAGGCCGGGTGGATGACCAATGAGCGCACGTCGCCGATGTTCGCGACATTGGAGTGCAATACCAGTGCGTCCACGAAGGCCTGGCCGGCTTCCGAACCGCCCTCCAGTTCGAACGCGATGATCGAGCCGGCGCCCTGATCGCTGTACTTCTGCGCACGCTCATGCCAAGGCGAGGACTTCAGGCCTGCGTAGGCGACCTTCTGCACTTCCTCGCGGGCTTCGAGCCAATTGGCAACTTCTACGGCATTCTGGCCGTGGCGCTCAATGCGCAGCGACAAGGTTTCCAGGCCCTGCGCGATCAAGAACGCGTTGAACGGCGCAACCGAGGAACCCAAATCGCGCAGCAACTGCACGCGGGCCTTGAGGATGTAGGCCAGATTGGCGCCCAGGATGCCGTTGACACCCAGGTCGCGGGCGAAGACCAGGCCGTTGTATGACTCGTCCGGGGTGTTGAATCCCGGGAAGCGGTCGGCGTCCTTGGCGAAGTCGAAGTTGCCCGAGTCCACGATGACACCGGCAATGGCATTGCCGTGGCCGCCAAGGAACTTGGTGGCCGAATGGATCACGATATCCGCGCCCCACTCGATCGGGCGGATCAGGTACGGGGTGGCCAGGGTGTTGTCCACCAGCAGCGGCACGCCAGCTTCGTGGGCGATCGCCGAGATGCCCTCGATGTCCAGGACGTCCTGTCGCGGATTGGAGATGGTTTCCCCGAAGAAGGCCTTGGTGTTCGGACGCACCGCGGCACGCCAATCATCCAGGTTGTCCGGGTCCGAAACGAAGGTGACCTCGATGCCCAGGCGCTTGAGCGTGTGCTTGAGCAGGTTCTGGGTTCCGCCATACAGGCTGGGGCTGGCCACCAGGTGGTCGCCGGCTTCGGCCAAATTCAAGATGGCGAAAGTGGTGGCAGCCTGTCCCGAAGAGAGCAGCAGTGCTCCAACGCCGCCCTCCAGGTCAGCGACGCGGGTTTCCACCGCGTCAGTGGTCGGGTTGCCGATACGGGTGTAGATCGGCTCCAGTTCCTGCAGCGCGAAACGTGCAGCAGCGCTCTGGGCGCTGGGGAAGACGAAAGAGGTGGTTTGGAAAATCGGGAGAGCCCGTGCTCCGGTCGTCGGATCCGGGGTCTGGCCGGAGTGGATCTGACGGGTTTCAAATGACCAGTTATTGCTCATGGTTTCCTCCAAATAGCGTTTCATGACTATGGGGGTACGCCACTGAAAAGACACCGACAGGAAGCACCATATCGTGACGACTTCCAGGGGTAACCCGCGCTTGTCCTTGATGCCTTGTGCGTTCAAGGGCCAGGTCTTCACCCGGGGCACCCCACCGCGGTTGGAGGGTTGCCGCCCAGTAAGCCGGGGCTTGTTACTGGGACTCATGACCTGGTACCAGTTTGCCCGAAAACCGAAGATCTTTGCAACGCAAGGGCTCGTCATTGGACTCAATCGGTCATATTTCGCGAATATTGCAGGTTCATCGCAGAGTATTCGATAGCATCACGGCACTTAGGTGTGCCTAAGTAGAGACTCGCATCACATGTTGCCATGATGGGCACATGATGAGGCTAGATCACGTAAGTTATGCATGCGGCCCAGACGGGCTGTTGCCAACCGCTGAAAGAATCTCCGAGTCCCTTGGACTGGAATTCGTCAAGGGCGGCGTGCATCCACGATTCGGAACACGCAATGTCATCTTCCCGCTCAAGCACGGCCAGTACCTGGAGGTGGTTGAAGTCCTGAACCACCCGGCCAGCGACAAGGCACCCTTCGGACAGGCGGTTCGCGCCCGTTCGGAGCTCGGCGGCGGCTGGATGGGCTGGTGCGTCTCGGTGGAGGACCTATCCAGTGCCGAGGACCGCTTGGGCCGCAAGTCGGTGCCGGGCAACCGGAAGTTCCCTGATGGCCGCGAACTGACCTGGCAGCAGATTGGCATCAAGGGCCTGATCGCCGATCCGCAGTGCCCGTACCTGATTTCCTGGGATGAAGGATCCGAGGAGCTGCATCCGTCCAAGGCGCTGGAACCTGCCGGCGCCATCAGCCAGATCGCCATCGCCGGCTCGCGTGAACGGGTGCTGGATTGGCTGGGCCAGCCGCAGAACGTCAATTTGGGCGCTGTCACCATGCAATATGAAGCGCCGAATGGCACTCCGGGCATCATGTCGGTTACCTTTGAGACCGAGTCCGGAACCGTGGTGCTGTAAACAGTTCCGCAGAGATCGCAAGTAGGCGGGGACAATGGCGTCCCCACCTACTTTCTTTTCCTTAAGGCCGGTCCAGCCGCTTCCCCAGGACCGCGACGTGCTGGTCTTCGAAGCCCAGCCGTTCATAGAAATCGATGACGGCAGAGTTCTCCTCGCGGACCATGAGCTGCACCTTGGGCACGCCGAGATCCCGCAGCCACAGGACAGCGGCATCCACCAGCGCCCTTCCCAGTCCGTTGCCCTGCCGGCACGGATCCACCGCAACATAGTAGAGCCAACCTCGGTGGCCATCATGGCCAACCATCGCAGTAGCCATGAGTTGATCGTTCTCAACGATGGACAGCACCGTGGAAGTAGGCTCGGCCAAAGCCCGTCGGGCGTCGGCGAGCGCATCATTCCACGGACGAGTCAGCCCAGTTGCTTCCCACAATTCAACTGCTTGGCGAAGGTCCTCTTCGCGCAGCACGGTAATCTGCATTGGCTCAGCTTACCGGCGCTACTGGCCGATTCCGATGGCCGGCCCGACCAAGGCGTATCCCACGAAGCCGATGGCATCAAGCAGGAAGTGCGCGATAACCAGCGGCATCACCCGCCCGTACTTCTGGTATACCCAGCCGAAGACGACGCCCATGAGCATATTGCCGATCATCGGCCCCACCCCCTGGTACAGGTGGTAGCTGCCTCGGATCATCGCAGAACCAATAATCGTGCTCCACAGGCCCAGCTTCAATTTCTTGGCGTAGGTGAACAAGAATCCGAGCATCAGCACTTCTTCGAGGACTGCATGACGTGCAGCCGACAGCAGAAGCACTGGGACGCTCCACCAATAATCGCCAAGATTCGCTGCTGACAGTGCCGTGGTGACGCCCAGTGCCCGCCCAGCGGCATAGACGCCCAGCGTTCCTACTCCCATGGCCAAGAACATCCCCGCCCCGAGCAGTGCGTCCTTGCCCGGCTTGCGCATATCGAAACCGATGTCCCGGATAGTTCGTCCGGTCGTGCGCTTCATCAGGTAGAGCGCCAGCACGACGGGTACCAAGGCAAAGAAGATGTCCAGCAGCTGGTAGGAGAAATCAAAGAACTCGCGGGTGCTCAGCGGGTTGTTCAGCGATGTAGTCTGCTCGCGCAGCGGCGCCCGGGTGACCTTGTCGGCAAAGCTCAGCAGCGAGTAGACCGCGCTTTGTCCCAAAGACAGGGCAAGAACCAAGACGATCTCGAATTTGAGGGTCTTGCGGGTTGCTGTCTGCTTAGATTGTTCAGCGTTCACGTTTCCGATCATAGGCTGATCTGGCTGTGCGCGTACTGAGCAGCCACGTGGCAAACCTGCGATAGCCTGAGGTTGAGACCACCAGCAAGCTGAACGAGAAGAGTGCGAGTGAGCCGTCCTGCCACCATTGGAGAACTGCAGATTGCCCGTCAGCTCTGCCCCGATCTTTCCTGGGAAGATGCGGCCGTGAACGAAGGCGGACAATTCCACAAGGTGGTCATTGGCAATCCGCAAGCGGTGATTCGCATGGCGCGCACGCCAGCGGCCACGGAGCAGATGCCCCGTTCCGTCAAGCTGCTGTCTTTGCTGGAGGGCCAGCTCAACTACCAGATTCCGGTGGCGGTTTCCGAGATCCTGCACGTCGACGGACTCAGCTCCGTGGCCATGTCTTTCATCCCCGGCAGCGCCCATGAACCGCATTACGGGGATCCGAAGGTGCTGGGACAGCTGGTCAAGGATTTGGCCGAGCTGCCGCTGGAGCCGATCAGCGAGCATCTGGCCGAACCGTTTTCATTCCGTGGCGAATGGACCCAGGCCAGGCAGCAGCAATGCTTCGATGCGCTGCCCGAGGAACTGCGAGGGCCTGCTACCGAGCTCTGGGCCCAGCTCGATTTCCTGGCGCAGGTTCCTGCGGGCTTGGTTCATGGCGATTTGGCCGGCCACAACATGCATTGGATCGGCGAGAAACTGGTTGGCATCTTGGACTGGGACCTGGCCGCTGCGTGGGACCCGGCTTTGAACACCGCTTACCTGAGCCTGTGGCATGGGTTGGAAATGGCGGATTTGATTGCTCCCAGCGCCGAGGAAGCATACCGGGCCAAAATCTGGTTGGGCCTGATGAGTCTTGAACGGCTATCGGATACGCTCTCGCGCACCGACAACCCGAAGATGGGCAAGCTCATGCGCAAGATTGGTCCGCGCATCCTCACCGCCGCGCAGACGGTACGGAAGTGAGCTCCTCGCTAACCATTCATCCCGTCGCGACAGCATTCTCACCAACCAGAATCCGATATCGAACTGTAGCTTCCTAAGCGAGGAAAAATATGACCCTGAAAAACGCATTCGCTCTCATTGCCCTCGTAGGAACTTCAATGGCGTTCACAGGTTGCTCCCTCAGCGATTCCAGCAGTCCTCCTCCACCAGGTACAGATTCGATGATGCCGCTGCAAGACCATGAGCTGGCTGCCATCAGCACAGAAATTGATAGGAAAGACCAGAATATCTCCCTTGCTATTCCGCTCCGCGGCGGCAAATATACGGTAGTGCTCGAATGCTCGGGCGAAGACATGTCGTCCAGCATCGCATGGCAAAGCGATGAGAAACCTGACAAAGGAGAAATCAGCGTTCCCTGCACCCATGACGGCGCAAACGCCCGCGAAGAGATTTCTCTAAACGGCTACTCAAGTTCGCTCACTTTCGTCGCAAGAGAGTTGCAAGGACACGAACTTACGGTATCAATTGCCTCAAACGCGACTTAGCACTTGATGATGATCCCTCCCGATGTCTTCGTCTATCAGGATCTAGCGAAACATTATTTTGTTCAAACGCGTTGAAAAAGCAAAATGCCCACCCGAGCACGATGCTCAGGTGGGCATTTTGGCGTATCGTCTCCGATACAAAGAATATCTAGTTCAGTGCTGAGATGGCTGCCTCGTAGTCCGGCTCGGTGGTGATCTCCGGGACGATCTGGTTGTAAACAACCTTGCCGTCTTCATCCAGTACTACAACCGAACGGGCCAGCAAACCAGCTAGTGGACCGTCAACCTGGGTGACGCCATAGTCCGAACCGAAATCGGAACGGAAGACCGAAGCAGCGGTAACGTTCTCGATGTCTTCGGCACCGCAGAAGCGTCCCAGAGCGAATGGCAAGTCAGCAGAAACGCACACCACGGTCGTGTTCTCCAGACCCGCAGCCAATTCGTTGAAGCGACGCACGCTGGCAGCGCAAACGCCGGTATCAACCGACGGGAAGATGTTCAGGACAACGCGACGGCCAGCCAGCGATTCGCTGGTGACATCTGCAAGGCCGGTGTCGGTGAGAGTGAAAGCTGGAGCCTGCGAGCCAACGGCCGGCAGATCACCAATAGTCTGTACAGGGGTTCCCTTGAAAGCAGTATTAGCCATAGGTCTTGTTTATCATGAATGCCTAATCCGGAGCTATATTTTCTGCCTACTAGCGCAAACAAGTCGCTCACTTCTCGTTCCTATGCAAAACTGTGGACATGGGCCCCGACTACGATTCATACGCAGCGAAGATGCGTGCTCAGACCCTTGACGGCACTGATTTGGAAGTAGTCGCCCGTTTCACCGACATGCTCTGCCGCCGCAATTCACGAATTCTCGATATCGGTTGCGGGGTAGGCAACACCGTCAACGCCTTGCGCCGCTTGGGACACCGTGGCTACGGCATAGATCCCACACCCCAAGTGCTGGATGTAGCTGCAGAGCTATTCGACGGGAGCTGGTTCCGGCAGCTATCGGCGAACCAGCTGGCCGTGGGCTCATTGGGCGAGCATGACCTGCCAAGGACGTACGACGCCCTATTGTTGACCGGTAATGTGCCTGCTTTCATTTCTCGCGATGAACTGCGAGGCTTTTCAACTTAGCCGATCAGGTGCTCAGCGTCACGGGCGTACTCGTTGTCGGAACCACCCGCCATGCCAACGGCGGACCGGAAGACCAGGACGAACTCCGCGAAGGAACCTCGCTGCAGCTCGTGCAGCGATTCGCCGACTGGCATTTGGCTCCCTACCGTTCTGGCTCCCAATGGTCGGTGAGCGTGTACGCACGCACCGGTCAGCGTTCAGGATTCCAGAGCCCAGATGGAATATTCATTCTGCCCTCCTAGCCTCGTGGCTATTTCCAAACGCCGCCAGGTATTCAACAGTCGGCAAGCTTTTCAAGGCCTGGAATCGCTGCCTAAATGCGACCGGTGTTTCGCAGCCAACTGACTTCGCAAGGGAAGCTGCCGTTTCATCGGTTTCCACGAGCCGCCGGCAAGCCTCTTTTATTCTCCGATGTCATTGGGACAGTGGGCATCCCCATGCAGAACTGTGCTGAGCCAAGCGGGGAGAATTGCCCATGGCTCCGGGCACGAGACGCTAATACCCCAGCGCTAGGAAGCTACCGGTCCAGGAAGGCACGGAGGCTTGCCTCGATCTCACCAGAAGCCGCCAACAATCGTCGGGAATTGGGAGTACCGGACCTGCGCGTCCAGCAGGAGCAGGCATTGAAGGCTTCTCATCGCTTCTATCTACCGGGCGGACAGAATGCAGCGTCCTAGTTTTGCTTACGGCTTGGACTGCTTCAATCCGCAGCACGGCTCGGGGCCGAGGAATCCTTGCGGCCGGATCCCTGCCATCCCTATCCCCTTCCCTGGGCGCGCGTAATCCATCCGGGTTGTCGATGAGCTCCTGCAACGCTCTAGATCGCCTTGCCGGCCCGATACACGCTGTGGGTCAGGTCCATCCCGGGACGGTACGCCAGATGCGCAGCAACTGGCGCGTCAAGAACATGCAGATCCGCGCGCTTGCCGATCTCAATGGATCCCACTTGGTCGGCAACGCCCAGCGCGAGTGCCCCTCCGTAGGTTGCCGCCTCGATGGCTTCAGCCAGGGTCAGGTCCATTTGGAGCACTGCGGTAGCCACGCAGAAGTTCATGTTGCTCGTGTAGCTGGTACCCGGATTGCAGTTGCTTGCCAGTGCGATTCGCACGCCTGCATCGAGCAGTGCACGGCCCGGGGCCAGCGGTTGCCGTGTGGACAGGTCGCAGGCGGGCAAGCAGGTGGCGACGGTGCCCGCAGTCCCTGTTCTTGTTGCCGTGTCCCAGCCAGCCCAGCTTCCGGCGAGCGCCTGGAGGTCCTGTTCGTCCAGGTAATTCACGTGGTCTACCGAGTAGCTGCCGAACTCTACGGCCAGCTTCACGCCCGGCCCTGGACCCAGCTGGTTTCCGTGGACCTTCGTCGCCAGTCCCTTGTTCCTTGCGGCGTCCAGGACCCGGCGCGACTGTTCTTCGGTGAATGCGCCGCGTTCGCAGAAGACATCCACGAAGTCGACGTTGGCCGCCACGGCATCCAGCATCGGTCCGGTGACCAAATCGGTGTAGTCATCGGCATCCCATCCTGCCGGGACCAAGTGAGCGCCAAGGAAAGTCAGGGAATCGACCAGCGGCTTGCCCAGCACCGAATGCCGGATTTCTTCTTCCAGTGCCAGGCCGTAGCCGGTCTTGGTTTCCATCCAGGTGGTGCCCATCGCCAGAGCTTCACGGCGGCGATCAGCCACGAGGTCGGCCAGTTCCTTGTCCGAGAGCTGCCCGGTGGCCGATGTGGTGACCGCGATGCCTCCAGCGGCATAGGACTGGCCTGCCATGCGGGCTACGAACTCCTCGGCGCGGTCGCCGCCGAAAATCAGGTGGCTGTGGGAATCAACCCAACCGGGCAGCACCGCACGGCCGCCCAAATCGATCTCGTGTCCCGCAGCAGGTGCATGCGCCATGTTGCCGATCCATGCAACCAGTCCGTCCTCGATCAGCACCGCCGCGTCTTCCAGCACGCGCCCCTTCGCGTCAACCGTAGTCAGCTGTCCAATGTTGGTAAGCAACAGGGTTGCCATGAGCGCTCCGCCTTCGTGGTATTTCCAATCCTTTAGCCAAGAGCCTACCCATGGCTCGTTGCCTATGGGGCAGAACAATAGGGTGCCCGTCTGGGATTTCAGACTGGCACCCTATTGTTCCCACTGCAGGCCAGGGTTACCCCTTGGTGGCACCTGCCAGCAATCCCCGCACGAAGAACCGTTGCAGGGCGAAGAAGACCGCCAGCGGAATGATCATCGAGATGAAAGCGCCTGCGGTGAGCAGCTCCCAGGATTGCCCGTAGGTACCCGAGAGGTCCTGGAGCGCTTTCGTGATCGGCAAGCCTCCACCCGAGGTGAAGACCGTCGCCACCAAGAGGTCATTCCACACCCAGAGGAACTGGAAGATTCCGAAGGAAGCAATAGCCGGCATCGACAGGGGCAGGACGATTTTCGAGAAGATCTTCCCGTGCCCGGCTCCGTCAACACGAGCAGCCTCGATGACCTCATCGGGGATCTCCGAAATGAAGTTGTGCAGCATGAAGATCGCCAACGGCAAGGCGAAGATCGTGTGGGCAATCCAGACCTTGGCGTAGGCGCCATCCAACCCGTTGACTCCCAAGCCCGGCAGGATATACAGCCCACCGATCTTCACTCCGTCCGAGAACAGCTGGAGCAGCGGAACCAGCGCCATCTGGATCGGAACGATCTGCAGGGCGAAAACGAGAACGAAGAGCGTATTGCGCCCCTTGAAGTTGATCCACGCGAAAGCGTAGGCAGCCAAGCTGGCGACAAGGATCGGCACGATCGCCGCCGGAATGGTGATGACCAGCGAATTCAGGAACGCCTTGGACAGCGGAAGGCTGTCGCCGGAGGCAAAGGCCTGCGCATAGTTATCGAGCGTGAATGAAGGATTGGACAGGGCCGTCCACCAGCCCGAGGTCTTGATGTCATCAGCCTGCCTGAAGGAGGAGACAAACAGGCCGAAGGTGGGGATGGTCCACACCGCGGCAATGATGAACGCCGCAATGGTGGCTGCGCGGGAGGTGGTGGCTTTGCGCAGTTTCCCGCTGGTTTTCTCGGTAGCTGCCAAGAGGCGTCGAGAGGATTCGCTGACGGTGCTCATCGGACTCCCCTTTGCTTCTTATGCTGGCGGACGTTGTAGATGATGATCGGCAGTACCAGGATGAACAGGATGACGGCCAGGGCCGAGCTGTAGCCGGTGCGTGCCCCGAGCTGGAACTGGCGCACCATTTCGAATGCCAGCACCGTTGTATCCGAGCGTCCGCCGGTCATCGAAGAGACGATGTCGAAGACCTTGAGCGAGGCAATGGAAATGGTGGTCAATACGACGATGACGGTGGAGCGGATCCCCGGCAGCGTGACATTGGCGAAACGCTGCCATGGGCTGGCCCCGTCCAGGGAGGCTGCTTCGATTTGCTCTGCGGGCACGCCCTTGATGGCCGCGGACAGGATGACCATGGCGAATCCCGCCTGTGTCCAGATCAGGATGACCACCAGGAACAACGTGTTCCACGGTTCGAGCCCGAGCCAGTCGACCGGGGTGGCCCCGAATGCCGTGATGATCGCGTTGAGCACGCCTATTTGCTCGCCCTGGCGGATGTCGTAGAAGAACTTGAAGATGATCGACGCGCCAACGAAGGAAATCGCCATGGGCATGAACACCAGCAGCTTGAAGAACTTCTCGCCACGGCTCTTGTCGATGAATACCGCGTAGGCCAATCCGATAATAGTGGAGACCACGGGCGCCACCAGAACCCACACCAAGGTATTGAGCAGGGCGGTCAGGCCATCGGGGCTGGTGAACACCCAGAGGAAATTCCCCAGGCCGACGAAGCCGGATCCGTCGTTGGCCATGAAGGCGCTGACCGCGGTGCGGACCGTGGGGTAGATCAAGCCCATAGCGAGCAGCAGCATGGCCGGAGCCAGGAAACCGGACAGCTGCAGCAGCGAGCCGGCGCCGGATCGCGAGCGCCGGTCCAGGAAAAACAGCACCGCACCGAGCACCGCGGCCAGCGCGGCCACCCACATCACGGAGTTGTACAGGCCCAGGACCAGCAGGATCGCCACCGGGACCAAGACCGCGGCGGCAAAGCGCACGACGGCGAAAACCCGTCCGCCCTTGGTCGCTATCTCGACAAAGGCGAGGATCGCTGCGATCAAGACCGCGAAGACAACCAGGACGATCGGCACTTGGACTAGCGGCGGAACGCCAGCCAGCCACTGGAAGAATTCAGACATGCGCTCAGGCTCCTACAATCCCGCCAACGACCGGGGCTCCCGGCCGTTGGCGATGGACCAGATGGCGACTAGGAGTCATAGCCGGACTGGATATTTTCAAGCACTTCCTTGGTCGGCTTGCCATCGATCCAGTCCACCAGGCCCTTCCAGAAGGAGTCGGAGCCGACGCTCTTGGGCATCAGATCAGACCCGTCGAAGCGGAAAGTGGTGTTCGGATCCTGCAGCAATTCAACAGCGGAACGCAGCAGGTCGCTGCTGGCGTTCTCCGGATCAAGCCCGGAGTTCGCCGAGATCACGCCGCCGAGTCCAACGCGGCTATTGGCCCAATCCGCGCTGGCCAGGTATTCCTGGACCTTGGCGGTATCCTCATCATTGGAGAAGGCGGCAACGAATTCACCGCCGCCTACAACAGATACGGGGTCATCGGCTTTGGCTGGCGGGGCAACGAAAGCCCAGACATCCCCGTCAGGCGCCACGGTAGCTTTCTCGCCATCGGCGTTCTTGGAATCCAGGACGTATCCTTCCAGGAAGGATGCCTGGTGGGTCAGCGGGCAGGTTGCCTTGGCCACGGCCGTGCCAACATCGCCGAAGGCGGTGGCGTTGATCGACTTCACGTCGCCATATCCGGCGTTGACTTGCTCTGGGTCCAGCAGGATCTTTCCAACGGATTCGAAGGCGCTGGTGATTTCTGGCGAAGTGAATTCCAGATCGCCCGAAACCCACTTGTCGTAGGCTTCGGTTCCGGACTGGCGCAGGACCGCGTCTTCAATCCAGTCGGTGCCCGGCCATCCCGATGCCTCGCCCGAGGCGAATCCGGCACACCAGGCCGGTTCATTGGTCTGCTTCGAGATTTCGGTGCCCAGGGTGGTCATTTCATCCCAGGTTTCCGGGACGCTCAAGCCCCACTGCTCGAACTGCTTGGGCGAGTACCAGATGTAGCCTTTCACGCTGGCCATCAGCGGCACCCCGTACTGCACCCCATCGACCTTGCCGTAGTTCTGCCAGTCCTCGGACCAGTTGCTCTGCAGCTGGGACTGGACTGCCTCGGGAAGTTGCTGCACCTTGCCCTGGGCCACGGTGGCCTGCAGCAAGCCGGGTTGCGGGAAGACGGCCAGGTCCGGGGTGTCGCCGCCCTGGACCTTGATTCCGATTTGGGATTCGAAGTTCTTGTCGCCGGTGTAGCGGATCTTGATGCCGTTCTCCTCGGACCACTTGGCCCAGGATTCTTCCAGCAGTTCGGCTTCAATGCCGGTGACCGGACCGTAGATATCGACGACTCCGTCGGCTTGGCCCACTTGGGCTTCGCCGCCGCCGGAGGCGTTGGGGTCATTGGGGTCTGCTCCGCCCGAGCAACCGGCCAGGAGCAGGCCGATTGCTGCCACCGAGATAACCGGCGCGAACTTCAGCCCACGTTTTGCTTTAGTCATGATGCCCTCCACGTTGGGTAATGCCCTGCCGGATGAGGCGGCCTGGCACGAGTGATCCCCTCAATAGTGACGCAGGTCATCGACGCGCGTCAACAGTTATGGGTGAACACCGTGGAGAAAATGGCGCGGGCAGGTCATCGCGGTGCCGGGCCCGAGCTGTCCCGGACCACCATCAGCGGCGCGACCAGTTGCTGCACCGGCGCCTGGGAGCGCCCCTCGATCTGCTGCACCAGGGCGTCCACCGCGGCATGGGAAATGGCCTCCCCCGGCGGGGCTACCGTGGTCAGCGCCGGGGCAACCATCTCGGCCGAACGGTCCCCGACCCCCAGGGCGATCACCGAGAGGTCATCGGGGATCCGCAACGCAGCTAGGCCAGCGGCGTTGACAAATCCCGCGGTGGCGAACTCCTTGAGCGCAAGCACCGCAGTGGGTCGCGGGTGCAGTTCCAGATAGGCATCCAGCGCCGCGCGGCCGCCGCGGGCGTTGTTTTCCACCGGCACTTCCTGCATCGCCATGCCCCGATCGCGCACGGCATCGCAGATGGCCCGGGCCGTGCGGACGGCCGGGCCGTTGCCGGCTTCCTGGTCTTCCACCGATACGTTGATGTACATGATGGATTGGTGGCCGAGGCTCGCCAAATAATCCACCGCGATGCGCCCGGCCTGGGCAAAATCATTATCGACATAGGACAGGTCCGCGCTGTCATCGGGACGGCCAATGGAGGCAAAGGCAATGCCCGCGCGCCGCAGGACATCAAAGCGCGGGTCATTGATCGACACTTCCATCAAGAGCACCCCGGCCACCAGCTTCTGCCCGACCAGGCTTTCCAATCCCATGGCATCGGTCATCGGGTTGGACCACAACAGCATGTGGTAGCCCAGCGCGCGGGCACGCTCCATGGCGGCGGTGACGTACTCGAACTCGGTGGAAGAATAGCCGTCCAGGCTGGTGGGAAAGTGCAGGGCAAGGATGCCCCGGCGCGATCCGGCCAGGCCCTGGGCAAAGGCATCCGGGGTGTAGTTCAACTCCCGCATGGCCGCCAGGACCCTGGCCTTGGTCGCCTCGGAAATGGTGCGCCGGCCGCTGATCACGTAGGACACGGTACTAGGAGATACGCCGGCCAAGCGCGCCACGTCGTTCCTGGTGGCCATGAGCCCACCGCCTTTGGTTATTCCAACTCGTCATCCCTATTGAAACACGGCGGCGGGCAATCCCCCTGGGTCAGCGGCTGGCGACGAATGCCTGCACGCAGGCCTCGATATCCTCAGCCGAATGCGCGGCAGAAAGCTGGACGCGGATGCGCGCGGCGCCCTTGGGCACTACCGGGAAGCTGAAGGCCGTGACGAAGACGCCCTGCTCCAGCATCTTGCCTGCGACCTCTGCGGCCTTGACCGCGTCGCCGAACATCACCGGAATGATGGCGTGCTCGCCGTCGAGCAATTCGAAGCCCTCTTCGGTCATGCGGCGGCGGAAGTGCGCAGCGTTCTCGAAGAGCTTCTCGCGCAGGTCCCCGGAGTCCACCACCAGGTCCAGCGCCTTCAACGTGGCAGCCACGATCGATGGAGCCAGCGAGTTGGAGAACAGGTACGGGCGGGCCTTCTGGCGCAGCATCGCGACAATCTCGCCGCGGCCGGACACGTAGCCGCCCGAGGCGCCGCCCAATGCCTTGCCGAAGGTGCCGGTGTAGATGTCCACGCGGTCTGAGACTCCTGCATGCTCCGGGGTGCCTGCCCCGGTGGCGCCCATGAAGCCCACGGCGTGGGAGTCATCGACCATGACCAGCGCGTTGTACTTGTCAGCCAGATCGCAGATGGCCTCCAAGGGAGCCAGGTAGCCGTCCATGGAGAAGACGCCATCGGTGACGATGATGGTGCGGCGGGCGCCCGCCCCGCCGTTGAGCTGCGCGGCGGATTGCAGCTGGGTTTCCAGGTCGGCCGTGTCCTGGTTGGCGTAGCGGAAGCGCGCGGCCTTGGACAAGCGGATGCCATCGATGATCGAGGCGTGGTTCAGCGCATCGGAGATGATGGCGTCTTCCTTGCCGAACAGCGATTCGAACACGCCGCCGTTGGCATCGAAGCAGCTGGAGAACAAGATGGTGTCCTCGGTGCCCAGGAATTTAGAGAGCTTGGCTTCCAGGTCCAGGTGCAGGTCCTGGGTGCCGCAGATGAAGCGGACCGAGGCCATGCCGAAGCCGCGCTCATCCATGGCGGTCTTGGCCGCGTCGATGATCTGCTGGTTATCGGCCAAGCCCAGGTAGTTGTTGGCGCAGAAATTCAGCACCTTCCGTGCATCGTCGCCCAGCGAGCCGGCCATGATGGAAGCGGACTGGGCCGAGTCGATGTGGCGTTCTGCCTTGAACAGGCCGGAGGACTTCAGCTCGTCCAATTCGGCGGCAAGCTGGTCTTTGAGATCCGTGTACATTGCAAATGCTCCTTGTTGATGCGGGAAATTCTTAGCCTGAGAAAACGGTCCAGTCGAGCACGACCTTGCCGCCGTGCCCGCTGCGAGCAGCTTCGAATCCCTGCTGCCATTCGGTGGCCGGCAGGAAGTCGGTAACCACCGAGGCAATGCGCTCGCGCATCACCTCCGAGGAGGTGAGCATGGCGCTCATGGCGTACCAGGTCTCGAACATTTCGCGGCCGTAGATGCCGCGCAGGGTCAGCATGTGGGTGACAACCTTGCCCCAGTTGATGTCGATCGAGGTGCTGGGCAAGCCGAGCATGGCGATCTTGCCGCCATGGTTCATGTTCTCGATCATTTCCGGCAGGGCGGTCTTGTGCCCGGACATTTCCATGCCGTAGTCGAAGCCTTCGACCATGCCCAGCTTCTGCTGCGCTTCCTTGATGCGGGTGGTCGCGACATTCACGGCCAGATCGATGCCCATGGACTGGGCCAGTTCCAGGCGCTGCTCGGAGACATCGGTGATGGCGATGTTGCGGGCGCCGACGTGGCGGGCCACTGCCGCGGCCATCAGGCCGATGGGTCCGGCGCCGGTAATCAGCACGTCCTCGCCCACCATCGGAAACTGCAGTGCGGTGTGCACGGCATTGCCGAACGGGTCGAAGATGGCGCCGAGCAGTGGGGTGATGCGCTCATCGCGGTGGATGTAGACATTGCTTTCGGGGATCACCACGTATTCGGCGAATGCGCCGTCACGCTGCACGCCTACCGAATCGACGTTGATGCACATCTGCTTGCGTCCGGCGCGGCAGTTGCGGCACAGGCCGCACACAACGTGGCCTTCACCCGAGACGCGGTCGCCGATCTTGACCCCGTGCACGAAGTCGCCGATTTCCACGACCTCGCCGTAGAACTCGTGGCCCGGAACCAGCGGGGTGTTGATCATGGCCTTGGCTGCATCATCGTAGGCTTCGATGTGCAGATCGGTGCCGCAGATTCCGGCGGTCATGACGCGGATCTTGACCTCGTGGGCGCCGGTCTCTGGTTCTGGGCGATCAACGAGTTCCAGCCCCGCGTGCGGGCCGGACTTGTACAGTGCTTTCATGCGGGTTCCTTTGGATTGGGCACCTGGGTGCGCGCAACACAGACATGGGGTCGCTTCAAGTGTCGCACCCGACAGCACGGTACAACACCTTAGAAGATCACTGATTTACTGATCCAACGATTTAGAATTTACTTCATGGAATTGCATCAGTTGAGGATTCTGCGTGAACTCGCGGATTTGGGCAGCGTCAACGCCGTGGCGAAGGCCCTTTTTGTCTCGCCCTCGGCGGTCTCGCAGCATTTGGCCCAACTGCAGCGCAATTTCCCTGTGCCACTGACACAGAAAGAGGGACGGCGGCTAGTACTCACCAGCCAAGGAAGGATCTTGGCACAAGCCAGCGCCCAGGTTGCTTCAACTCTCGCCGAGGCAGACTCCAAGATCAGGAACTATGAAGGCAACTTTGCCCAACCGGTACTCATCGCTGGATTTCATTCCATTGGCCAAACGATCTTCGCGCCGTTACTGAATTCCGGTGATGATGACCTGCCGCCCTTGCGTTTCTTTGATGAAGACGTTTCACAACAAGATTTTCCGGCCCTAACTTCTACATATGATCTGGTCCTCGCTCACCGAATGCCGCATACCGAGGCCTGGCCTGCCGACAGAGTTTCCGTAATCCCATTGGCCTTCGAACCCCTAGATATTGCTGTGCATCAAGATCATCCACTGGCACGGTTTGAAAGTCTCTCGCCAGCTCAAGTTATCGAAGAGCCTTGGGTGGTCTCCCGCCCAGGATTCTCGCCGGCTGATGTGCTCGATACCATCGCCGCGTTGTCGGGGTCGGCTCCTCGAATTGAGCATCGGGTCAACGACTACGGCACGGCAGCCGCACTGGTACGAGCCAGTCATTGCTTGGGAATTTTGCCTCGCTTCACTTCGCGGTCCATGCTGGGCAAGGATGTGACTTTACGACCAGTTTCAGGCTTGGAATCCGGTCGACAAATCGACATCCTGGTACGCGCCGAACACCTTCACAGACCGACAGTTATTCGAGTTATCGATGCCCTCAGAGAGACGGCGCGGAAGTTGGTGGCCGAAAATCTCTAGCGCCGGGTTAGTTCGCGTTGGAGGCCATTTCTTGGGAGGCTTTTCCACTTTCCCGGACAGCTCCGAACAGCAAGGCGGCCAGCTCAACCTAGAGCGTTGAGCTGGCCGCTTTGCTGACCAATGATGTAAAAATACCGAGCCTTGGGCATTCCGCTTATTTGATGGCGCCAGCTGTCAGGCCTGCTTTCCAGAAGCGTTGCAGGAACAGGAATAGCAACAGCAACGGAATCACGGAAACCAGTGCTCCAACGACTAACAGCGACATTGGCACCTTGCCATTGGAAGCAAACCAAGCCACCAAACCCACTGTCACGGGCTGCAATGAGGAGTCATTGATGACCATTGCAGGCAACAGATAGTTATTCCAGATTTCTACAAAATTGAACAAGAAGATGGTCACCAGCGCGGGCGTCATCATGCGCACACCCACGCGGAAGAAGATCCCAACTTCACTTACCCCGTCAAGACGCGCTGCTTCAATTACTTCGTCAGGTACGGACTGCGCGGCGAAGACTCGCGAAAGGTATACACCGAAGGGGCTGACGATACTGGGCAGCAGGACAGCCAATGGATTATTGATCAATCCCAGCTCTGAAAACATGAGGTACAGGGGCAAAGTGAAAAGAATCTTGGGAATTAGTACCGCTGCTAGCACCACACTGAAAACTACTTCGCGTCCACGAAAGCGGTATTTGGCCATGGCATAGCCAGCCATCGATACCAGTAACGTCCCAACCAGGGCACCGATCCCGGCATAAAATACGGAATTCATAATCCACCGCAGGAAAATTCCGTCGCGTGCCGCCAACAACTCGGCGATGTTGTTCCCCAGGTGCATTCCGTTGAACCAAAAACCTGGAGCAGCAAACTGCTCGCCCATCGGTTTTGAAGCCGACACCAGTAACCACCATATTGGTGCTAGGAAATAAATCGCAAAGCATCCCAACACGATAGTGACAATCAGCCGACTCAACAACGTAGTTTCACGATTTGATTGAACCGGTTTCACGGATACGAGCTTTCCCAGTCTGGATTTAGCAATCGTCGAGCCCGTCTCAGACTGATTGCGGTCCTGCGCGGTAGAAGTACTTATTTTCGAATCTACATGGACGCTCATGAATCGGATCCTCGACGCGGGCGCTCCGTCGCCAGGTAGGGTAAAGGCTGAGCGGATCCAACTTCTCCCAGCGTACGTCACCTCTTTGAGACAAAGCGCGCCCAGATTCACGGCCTTTGAACTTTCTACATTGTGCGCCTAAAACCAAACACGTTCAAACACCAGCCGTGCCGTAGCTCTGACAGTCCGGTTACACCAAAGTTTCATTCTTCAGTCACCTTGATAGTATGGCTTCAAATGGTTAAATGTCTTTCTCCGGTCATCATGCCAACTGTCCTTATTATCGGGTTGGCCTCTTGCTCGTCGATGCCTGAGGTCGATTGGAATCAGTCACAAAACGAGGCAAGTATGTTCCTAGAGGCAGCCACGTCTGCAAAGGGATCCCTCGGTGGGGGCACCCTGCGCGTTGGCCAAGGTACTCCGGGAGATACTGATTCGGGCATCGTTCTCAACTATGACTCCGGCGCCCGGATCACGGGGATCCGCGTCAGTTGCTTCGGAGAGGGAACGCTTCGACTCGGATTCGCTACCCAGACTGGGTCCAGTTGGAGCGGCAACGATACTGTCGAAGTCATCTGCAATGGCGAGGAGAACAACGTATCGGTTTCAGAGATCCTGTCTACGGCACAGGTCGATGCGGTGCAATTCAACGGCATCCTCGGTGAGGGAACGGGTGGAGTCCTCGCCGTGGCTATCTCCGGGGTGGCGAACTAACGCCCGCTGCAGTTGCAAGTTCGGCATTCGAAATCTCCAAAGGCGAACTTACGGCGCTGATAGGCATGATTCTCAAGCAAGTACGCGCCGTTGCGTTCTCCAACCGTGACTGCGGCAGAAAAAAATTTGCCGTACCAGCAGGATGCCGAACCGGAGACAGCACGCGTCGCCGATCTGTCTCCATTTGACTGTATAGCTGGCCGACGGGCGAAACATGATTTCTACCTACATTTTTCCGCAGAGCATTGATCAATGGAAACTGTACGATCCGCCGTATAGCTGTATCAGACGCATAGTCGTCCGTCACTCCATAATGCTTGTGGCCAGCCGGCGCCAGTGCAGAAAGTCCACATCCGAACAAATCCTCGGACTATCCAAGCCATAGATGCTGCCCGTGGCCCGATGAGGGCACAGGCAGCATCTTGGTTGTTGTCATCAAGTTAGCCGTTGAAGGTGTCCGGGTTTGGGCCGGTGCGTCCATCGCGATCAAGGGCATCAATGCTTGCCAGTTCGTCGCTGGTCAATTTGAAGCCGAACAAGTTCAAGTTGGCGATGATTCGTGATTCAGTCACAGACTTCGGGATGATCACCCGGCCCTGCTGCAGATGCCAGCGCAGGATGACCTGAGCCGCGGACACCTCATGTGCCTGAGCGATGCCCACGATGGTTTCGTCGGTGAGCATTGCACCCTGAGCCAGCGGGCTCCATGCTTCGGTGACGATACCGTGCTGCGCGTTAGCTGCAACGACTTCGCGGTTCTGCAAAGCTGGGTGGAGCTCCACCTGGTTCACGGCCGGAACGATGGTTCCTTCGGCGACCAGCTGCTTCAGGTGCTCAGGCTGGAAGTTGGAAACCCCGATGGCGCGGATCTTCTTCTCTGCATACAGCTTCTCCAGCGCCTTCCACGTCTCAACGTAGAGATTCTTTTCCGGGGCTGGCCAGTGAATCAAGTACAGGTCCAGGTAGTCCAGGCCCAAGCGCTCAAGACTTGCATCAAAGGCTTCCAGCGCCTGCTCGTAACCCATGTCCGCAATCCAGATCTTGGAGGTGATGAACAGGTCTTCTCGGGCGATGCCGGACTGGGCCAGTGCTGCGCCCACGCCTTCCTCATTGCCGTAGATGGCGGCGGTATCGATGCTGCGGTAGCCGGCCTTGAGCGCTGAACCCACTGCAGCAGTGGTCTCTTCGTTGGGAACCTGGAAGACTCCAAAACCTACCTGAGGCATTTCAACGCCATTGTTCAGCGTGATGGTTGGAATGGGGGTAGTCATGTCTAACTCCTAGAAATTGGTTGGGGACTGAACAAAACTGTGGATTAGCCAGCTGTAACCAGCTGGGGTGATGCTGCCGAAGACTTCTTGGCCAAGCCCATGGCCAGGAGAATAACGACCAGTGCGACGAGGGTGATCAGCGCGCCGATCCAGATCGGCGAGGTGTAGCCCAGGCCTGCCGCAATGCCCAGGCCGCCAGCCCATGCGCCCAGCGCATTGCCGACATTGAACGCACCGATATTGGCGCCGGATGCCAGGGTCGGTGCATTGCCGGCGTACTGCATGATGCGGCTTTGCAGACCGGGAACGGTTCCGAACCCGAAGCCGCCCATCAGCAGCAAAGCGATAACGGTGGCGATCTGGTTGCTTGCGAAGAATCCGAAGAGGACAAGGACCACCAGCAGTGCCGAGATGAAGATGAGCAGAGTGCGGTCGATGCTCTTGTCAGCCATGCGGCCACCGATCCAGTTGCCGACGAACAGACCCACGCCGAAGAGCATCAGCAGCCATGGAACGCTGGTCTCATTGAATCCGGTGACCTCGGTCAGGGTGTAGGCGATGTATGTGAAGGCGCCGAACATGCCACCGTAGCCAAGGACCGTGACACTTAGGGACAGCCAGACCTGCAGCGAGGTGAAGGCCCCGAGTTCTCTGCGCAGGGAGATGCCTTCGGCTGCGTGCTTGATGGCTGGCACCAGCACGAGGATGCCGATCAGGGCGATAACGCCAATGCCGGAGATGGCCCAGAAAGTCGAGCGCCAGCCGGAATGCTGCCCCAGCAGGGTACCGAAGGGAACACCCAGTACGTTGGCCGCGGTCAGCCCGGTGAACATGATGGCAATGGCGCCAGCCTTCTTGTTGGCCGGGACCAGGTCGGCTGCCACGACCGCGCCGATGCCGAAGAAGGCACCGTGGCACAGGGCAGCAATGACACGGCCGATCATGGCCACTTCGTACGTTGCTGCCATCGCGGTAAGCGAGTTGCCGATGATGAAAAGCACCAGCAAACCGACGAGCACCGGCTTGCGCGGCCAGCGGACGGTGGCTGCGGTCAGGCCGAGGGCGCCGACCACCACGCTCAATGCGTATCCGGAAATGAGCCAGCCAGCTGCGGCCTCGCTGACGCCGAAGTCGGCCGCCACATCCGGCAACAAGCCCATGATGACAAATTCGGTAAGCCCGATGCCGAAGGCACCGATGGCCAACGCAATAAGACCGAGCGGCATAGCGTTACTCCTGATAGACTAGATAAATTAGTTGCACACGCTTGTTATTGCGCGATGAACACTATCGTTGCACACGCAACTAACCAGCGCAAGCAAGTACTTTTGGAGGAACCGATGGGAATCGCAGATGATGCTGTCGAAATTCGGGCAAGAGGATGGCGCACTTTGGCGTCGTTGCACGGATTAATCGATACTGCACTTGAAAAGGACCTGACGGCGCAAGTGGGGCTCTCTGTGGTCGAGTACACACTTCTGGATGCCCTGAATCGTCAGGATGGCTGGCATATGCGCATGGCGCAGCTGGCCCGCGCCACGGCCCTGAGCCCCAGCGCAACGACGCGACTGGTTACCAGGCTCGAAGACCGCAATCTGCTCTCGCGGGTGCTGTGCGCCGATGACCGCCGCGGCATTTACACCGAGCTCACTGCCACTGGCCACGAGCTGTACCAGAAGGCCAAGCCCATTCACGATGCCACGCTGGAACGCGTGTTGAAGCAGGCAGAAGAGCAGCCCGAGCTGGCGCCGCTGGCCCGCATTCTCCACGAATTCTCTGCCGCGTAGCCAATTGCTGAATCCTTGGAAGGGACCGTCCTTGCTGCATCCGAAATTTTCCGCCGTGCTTTTCGATTGCGATGGCGTCCTGGTGGATTCCGAGTCCATCACCAATTCCGTGCTCCGCCAGATGCTCATCGAGCTGGGCTGGGAGATCAGCCCCGAGCAATGCATCGAGATCTTCATCGGCAAGGCGTTGAAAGACCAGTGGCAACCCATCCTCGACCAGACCGGATTCCGCATCGACGACCAGTGGATTAGCCAGTTCCGCGCACGCCGCGACGAAGCGCTGCGCTCCGAGCTGCAGCCGATCCCCGGAGCGCTGGAAGCAGTCAAGCAGATTTCGGCGGTCTACGGCCAGAACATTGCCTGCGCCACTGGCGCAGACCGGGCCAAGGTCGAAATGCAGCTGGCCCTGGCCGGGTTCACCGAGTACTTCGGAGACCGGGTCTTCAGCGGCATGGAATGCCCACGCAGCAAACCGGCACCGGATGTCTACCTGGCCGCAGCCGCGTCACTGGGCCTTGACCCAGCTGGCGCACTGGTTATCGAGGACACGGCCACCGGGGTGGCTGCCGGGATCGCGGCCGGCGCGACGGTGTACGGCTATTCCAACGGCGGACCCACGAGCACTTCGCCCGAGCTGCTGCGCGCGGCCGGAGCAACCCAGGTGTTCAGCAGCATGGACGCACTGCCCGGCATGGCTTCCGGAGCATAATTGCCGGCTGGGCTGATCGAGTACCGCTACCCCGCCGGCCGGACCAGGACCCTGTCCAGGGATACTGCCAGCTTGCGCCAATACCCCAGCTCGTAGACGATGATCACGGTCAGCGGCGAGCACAGCAGCACCAGCAAGCAGGCCCACACCGGAACGCCCAGCTGGCTGAGCCCGGCCGCGGCCAGCGGCCAGCGGCATCAGGAACGTGGGCAATGCGCCCAGGTGAACATCGGGGCACCGAGCAACCAGGTCAGCAGCAGGGTAATGATGACCATGAAGGCGAAAACCGGAATCGCCAGAGCCACAATGACCACCACTGGGTCGGTAGCGGCTTCGGGATCATAAGCGTAGCCGATGGTGTGCAGCCCGGCGCCGATCGCGGCAATGGACGTGAAAAGCGCAATATGCCCGAAGATCCACGCCGCGGCCTTGTCCCGCCGCAAATGGAGCACCGGTCCGGAGGGCAGCTGGAAGTACGCCCACCACAGCGAGAAAGAAATCAGCACGCCCGCGGCGACCACCACGATGCTCTCGAAATTCCAGTTCGCCCCTTGGGAGATCGTCCGGGCAGCTGCCAAGGTTCCCACGATGCATTCGCCCAGGGCAATGATCGACATGAGCGAATAGCGTTCCGCCAGATGGTGGGCGTGCCAGGGAATACCCGATTCGCCATGGGAACGGGCCACCCGCTCCGCAATCAGCGGTGCGCTGAAATCGATGATCCAGAAGACCGCCAGGCAGCACAACGCCGGAACCAGCGAGAGCGGAAGGAAGAGGAATGAGGTCCAGCCCAGCTGGGCAATGCCCACCCCGATAGCATTGCCGCGCGCTGACATCCGGTGCTGCGGATCGTGCCGGGCCACCCGCAGCCACTGCCCGATCAGCGCCACGCGCATGACAATGTAGCCGGCGACCATCACATTGGCATCAAGCACCGCCCCCTGATCGATGGAGGCGAACATCATCGGGATGCCGACCGCCAGCACGATGACGCCCGCCATCTGCACCAAGGTCAGGCTCCGGAACAGCCAGCCGTCGTTGTCGAAGGCCGAGGCCAGCCACGCGTAATTGGCCCAGGCCCAGATGATCGACAAGCACGCGATGGCGAAGGAGATGATGGCCGGCGCATAGTGCCCCACCTCGATGCCGTGGGCCAGCTCGCTGCCGGCAATTCCGAAGGCCGTGACAAACGTCAGGTCGAAGAACAGTTCCAAGGTGGTGGCGGTCCGGTTCTGCTCCTGCGGATCGCGTCCGCGCATGCGGTGCAGGCCGTGCTGATAGAAATCAAGACCCGTGCTGGCGGACATCGTGCGGCTTTCTCGAAAACTCAACGGAGGACATTCACAAGAATAGGTAACCGCCAGCTGGAATTATCGCATTGACGCCTCGGCAAATCCGCGGGGCCTACTTCCCAGCCGAATCCAGTTCATGCTTCAGCGGGAAGTACCAGCGCATGATCTTGCGCAATTTGTCCGAATCATCGCGGGCCCAGTTGCGCATGAGCTCGCCTCCGAAGGAAATGGCCGTGACCGGCTGGGCGCCGGCGGCGATCATCCGTTCGAAGGCGAAGTCGTGCGCCGCCTGGGATATGCCGCCCACCGCGTCGGCTACAGGATAGACCTCGTAGCCTTCGGAAAGCATGTCCAGGGTGGGAAAGGCGAGGCAGACCTCGGTCCACAACCCGGCCATGACCACCTTGCGCCGGCCGCTGCTTTCGATGGCCTGCCTGAACTCGGCATCCTCCCAGGCGTTGACTCCGCTGCGGTCGATTTCCTTGACCCCGGGCAGCTCGTCCTTGATCACCTGCGCGGTGCCTTGGTTGACTCCCATGTCCACGCCCACGGTCGAGAGCACCACCGGAATCCCGTACTCCGTAGCCAGCTGGCACAGCGCCACGACATTCAGATCGATCCGCTCGCGAGTGGTGGAAGTGACCGTGCCATACTGCTCGGGCTGGAAGTCGATCAACGCCAGCACGCAATTCTCCGGAGTGAGCAAGTGATCTGCGCGCTGATCGCGAACCGGTTCCGGCGAGGTTTTCTTGGCCATGTCCAGCTCATCATGGATCGATGAAGTTGCAAGAAACTTCGTGCGTGGCTTCAGGCTATCGCCGGCAACCGGGCCCGGCCAGTGCCCGGAGCAATTCCCCGGTCACTTCCAAGAATCCCGATCCGCGCCGGCCGGTTGCTGCTCACTTCCGGTACTGGCCGCCGGCGAGCAGCAGTCGCAGCGTCTGGCGCCCGATGCGGCCCAGCGGATCCTCCTCGGTAAGCGTTGCGGTAAGCATGGCGTAGCGCAGCGCCCATCCCCTGGACCGCTGCCACAGGTCGCTGCCCGGTTGGGCGCCGTAGCCTTCGAAAGCCGAGGCGGTGGCTTCGGCGCTGAAGTGCATCCACAGCATGCCCAGATCCGAGGCCGGGTCCCCGGCACACAAATCCCCGAAATCGATCAGCGCCGCTAGCTGGCAGCGGCCGTGCTGCTCAGTGATGACCGTATTGTGCGGATGCGGATCACCGTGCAACCACAGCGATGCCTTATCATGCGGCGCGGCGGACAATGCGTGGGACCAGAGGGCCTGCGCCGGACCTCGCAGCGGGGAGTCCAGCGCCGCAATCTGGCCGCAGGTTTTCGCATCGAGTGCGGCCAGCCCCACGCCCCGGAATTCGCTGCTGGGCGCTGCGGCTCCGGCAGGCTGGTGCAGCCGGTACAGGTACTGCGCGAATTCTCCGGCGTAGCCATCGCGCCTGCGGCGGTCCACCGTCGCGGCGCTGCGGCCCGGGACATAGGGGCAGATGGAGAACGTGAAGGGGTACTGCGGTGCGGGCCGTCCAACGAAGACCGGCATGGCGATGGGCAGGCCGGTCTCGGCGGCCAATTGCGGCAGCCAACGCCGTTCCTTGAGTCCAATGGCCTCGCCTAGTTCCCGGCGCGGCAGGCGCACCACCAGCTCAGCACCCAGCCGGTACACCTCGTTATCCCACCCGGTAGCCAGATAGGCAATGTCCTGGTTCGCCCAGTGCGGCGCCTGGCTAACCAGCAGGTGCCTGACCAGCTCCGCGTCAATTTCAACTTCGGCTGGCGGCATTCCCTTATCCGTGGAGACAGAAGAAGTCATTGCTCAATGCTAGTGCACCCCGCATGGCTCACCCTGCCGCGCGAATCGTTCTAGAATCGGTGCATGGACTCCCCTGCACCCGGCGAGCAGATCCTCGCCACGCTCCTGCTGGAGAAATTCGACCAGCTTACCGAAACCTTGGCGAGCATTCCGCAGGAACAGGCCAATAGCGTCCTGCCCGTTCACGGCAGCAATTCGCCGGTGCAGCTGGTGCTGCATTGCTGCGGGATGATGCGCCGCTGGTCTTCCACGGTCAATCTCGGCATCGAGGTCCCCCGCGATCGGGCCGCCGAGTTCACCGCGGTGATGGACAAGGAGGCTGCCCTGCAACTGGCGCATGAGGCCAGGAAGGCGTTCGCCAACGACCTGGCGTTCACTGCCATGCATGATGCTCCCGTTGCGGCCCCGCCACGCAGGGAGGGCGAATACTGGATGTCCACCTGCCAGGGCGTGCTGCTGCATGTGCTCGAAGAGCTCTGCCAGCACTTGGGGCATCTGGAAATCACCCGGGATCACTTGGCCAAAGACGCGTCGTGAAAGGCATCCGGCAGGTCACAGCTGGCCTACCCATGGCCTTTCCCGCGGCCTGAAGAGCGTCCGCGCGCAGAGCTGTCCCAAACGAGCAAGGCTCCTGCAGCAGGCAAGAACAAGAGAGCTGGAAGCCACTGGAATGCTACCAATGCCACCATGGCGGCCAGCAGCATGGCCAGCGCCGCGATTCTGGGCCATGCAGCCATGGCTACCCTCCTAGAAGCCTTCTACCGCTCAGCGGTAGTTGATTTGGTGTGAAACCCTAGCAGGATCAGTGCGCATTCGCCAGAGGCACCGAATCAAATGCCGCAGGACCGCGCGCCGCTCACAGGTCCAGATCTTCCCAATCGAAGCGGGTAGTGGTCCCGGATTCCCAATCCTGGCGCAGGATCGCGTAGGCAACCGAGGCGAGATGGCGCCCGTCGCCGGTGGGCCACGCCATCCGGTAATGCGCTTCCTTGAGGAATCCGGCGCGAAGAAAAGTCTTGCGCATCGCGAAGTTGTCTTCCCTGGTTTGGCCTTCGAAGCGCAGGGTGCCGGGGAAATCAGTGAACACCTTGGCGGTCAATTCCCTCAGTACGAGGGTACCCAGGCCTGATCCCCGGTACTTTTCCGCCAAGCGCAGCTCAAGCATGGGGGGTGTCGTCTTCCAGATCTTCGAGTACTGCCATTCCCAAGCATTCTCCGTCGCCAATAATCCAGAATCCTTGGCTCTCGCTGTTCCAATATCGTCCGCTATCGACTAGTCGTCTCAGCTCCGGCTCTGTCCAGTTCCGACGGACATGGAATGGGAAGCTGTTGCTTGATAGAAAAGCGGCGATGGCACTGCTGTCTTCCGGTGCCATTGCTGTGAACGAGATATTCATGGGGCAAGCCTATAGAAGACATGCCGGATCCAGTCAGCGTAAACATGAATCCGGTGGCGACAGCACCCGGCCGAATATCTGCTTCCATGTCAGGCCGCTTTCAATGAATCCAGAATCTCTCGCGTCGAAACCACCAGCGCAAAGCCGTCTCCGTGAAGATTGGTCGCCGTGACCTGCATCAGAGTGGCTGCCGGTATTACCGTGCCGTCAGGTCCTGCCAGATCAAATGTTCGTGTGGCATCGAGAGGCACAATGATGTCAAATCCCAGATTTCCGCCCATCCGGGCGGTGGCTTCTACACACAAGTTGGTTTGGATTCCGCAAACCACGATCTTTTTTGATCTGATTGGACCTCAGCCACTGGCCCAAATCCGGGGAGCCATAAAATGATGAGTTCACTGACTTGGTTACGAACAGATCAGGGGTGACCGCTTGCACCGATTCGTGAAGATTATTGCCGGGACTTTCCACGAACAAGGGCGAGTCCGAATTTCGGCTATCGTGCCTGACGATCACTATCGGCATGTTCTTTTGGGACCACTCCAAGAGAAGCCGATCAACGTTGTTCTCGCATTGCGGGTAGTTGGTTGTCGGGCCCCATGAGGTGTCGTAGAAACCCTGTTGCATGTCAACCACGATCAATGCGGTCTTTGTACTTGTCATCATGCTTCTACTTCATCAGGGATCGAGGAACCCAACCAGTGGCATAAATGACATGGTTCGATAAGATTGCGCCATGTCCATTGTGGGGATTCTAATTGGGCCGGGCCGTCGAGCATTTGATATCGAAGTTGCACGTGAGGTGTACGACGACCGAACCGACCGTGGTCTCCCCCGGCCCGCAGTTCGAATCCTCGCAGCAACCACGGTCACCGCTCTTGACCCGGTTCGCTCAATACGGCGCACACATCCGCTTGCTTCGGTGGAGGAACTCGACATGATGGTGGTTCCAGGAAGCGAGAATCCGCTCGCAGAACCTCACCCGCAGGAAGTGGCAGCAGTTGCACGAGCTGCTTCCTCCGGGGTCCTTGTCGCCTCATTGTGTACCGGCGCATTCACACTCGCCGCTGCAGGACTGCTCGATGGGCGAAGCGCGACGACCCACTGGCGTTTTGCCAATGAACTTGCAAGGCGTTATCCAGAGGTCAACGTCAAGTCGAGGGATTTGTATTGTGGCGAGGACAAAGTATGGACTTCGGCTGGAGTCACCGCAGGAGTTGATCTATTACTCCATCTAGTACGTCTGGACTGGGGAACCAGCGCTGCAGAAACTATCGCGAAGGCCATGGTCACCCCTATTTTCAGACCGGGAACCCAAGCGCAATACGCGGATACCAGCATCCCTGGGAATTCATCGCCGTCAGTTGAACAACTGCATCTGGCAGTCAGCCAAGATCTTCAACGGCATTGGAACGTCCAACAACTAGCAGCGGTCTGCGCAATGTCACCACGGACTTTTCACCGGTGGTTCTCAGACGCGGTCGGGACAACACCTATTGCATGGCTCAATGATCTTCGAGTCAGCGAGGCCCAACGCCTACTGGAACAAAGCGACCTGTCGGTTGGCGCCGTTGCCCGTCAGGTTGGCTTTGCTTCTGATGATCTGCTGCGCAAGCATTTCTCGTCGCGATTGGGGATCACGCCGACCGGCCATGCAGCGACTTTCCGTCGACAACGTCCTTGATGAATTGCGCCTTGCCTCGCGCATAAGCGATCCTGTCATCCCCGACCCTCGTGGCCAAGTCCTGTTTCAGCTCGGCATATGCGGTAGCAACATTGGCGTCTTCCCTCAGTCGATCGCGGAACACCAGATGCTCGCGTTCCCAGACCGAACCGAGTTGGCACACGTGAACATGCACTGTTCGGGGCTCTCCCGCGGGCGGACGAAAGAAGAGATGGCCGGTCTCCCGTTGCCGCAGCACAAGCCCCAGCGCTTCGAGGCCGCTGCGGTACGCGGACTCTTCTGAAATATCCGGAACAGCTATTTGGAGGTCGAGAACTGCTTTGGCGATGAGGCCCGGAACTGCTGTCGACCCGATATGCTCTGCAGATGCCGCGTCAGGACCAATGGCGGCCTTGATGCGCAGCATCCAATCAGCGGCCTGGACGGCCCACGACGGATCATGCTCGACAAGATGGACAGGTTCACCACCGGGCCTATCGAACCAGTCGCTATTCATCTATCCAGTATGCCTCGATGACAGAAGCCGGAAGGTGCGATTCCAGGCAGGTTCCACTTCGCCCTATCCAGCCGGCTGGCCGTTTTCACCCAGCACCGCGTCCCCGTCGGTATGCAGCGGGTTTTTCATCGTCGGCATCCACGCGCAGCGCGTCTGCATGCCCGACTCCGCTTGCCCATCCCTGATCAGCACCGTGCCCAGCATCCACTGCCCGTCGTCGGTGACTTCCTCCATGGCTTCCGGTCCGGCCAGGTAGCCCATCATTTCTTGATCTTCCAAAGGCATCTCGCTCTTGGCGTTCGGGGCAGAATAGACGGGGATCGACACGGAAATGGTGTCGCCCTTTGCCTCCGGGTGGCAGTATCCACCGTCGCCTCCAAGAGCGTCCGTGCGCACGAGGTAGTACTGGTCATCGCCGGAATACTGTTTTACGCCTACCGTTCGAACCTGTTCCAGCGGGGCATTTTCCGCGCAGGCAGTATTCTGGAAATCGCTGCGCAGGTACTCAGTGACCTTGACGCCCTGCGTGGCTGGCACCACGCTCGCAACGGTGGATCCGCAATTATGCGAATAAGCGATCTCGCCGGGAACCTGGACTGGCCCCTCCTCCGTCGCAACCCAGGCGACGAAGTGCTCCCAATAGGCATTGCCGGACGTGCTGATGAACGATGCGACGGCATCGTCTACGCCGTCGCCGTCCAGATCCGCGTAGACGATCTTGCCCAGCTCATAGCTGTTGAATTCATCGCTGGCTTTCGAATTCTCAAGACGGATCTTCGAGGGATTGCCATCGAGCGCCATCGGATCCATCCAGATTGCGTTTCCAAGATCCGCATCTCGCAGGGATTCGATCCCAGGCTCTTCCTTGCTCGGCGAAGGAACTACCGTTGGCGTTGAGGATTCCAGGTCCGGCTCCGGTTCGCTGCACCCAGTGAGCAGCAGCCCAACCGCGGCCACCGTGCTGAAAATTCTTGCTCCACGAGATGCATTGATCATGTTCAGATGATAACTGAATATAAAAACGAATCATAAAAACTTGTGCCATCAAGACCGCTTGCGCGTAATGCTTGCTAAAAAACGCCAGCCTCGGACTTCACGATTGGAAGTCCGAGGCTGGCGCAGGGTTTGGAGTCCGGGGACTAGAGTCCCAGCTTCTCCATCACGATTTCGCGCACGCGGCCGGCGTCGGCCTGTCCGCGGGTGGCCTTCATGACAGGGCCCATCAGCGCACCGATGGCCTGCATCTTGCCGCCCTTGATCTTCTCGACCACATCAGGCATGGCAGCCATGGCATCATCCACGGCCTTGCCCAAGGCATCATCGTCATTCACCACAGCCAAGCTGCGCTTCTCGACGATTTCGCTTGGGGTGCCTTCGCCGGCGATGGCGAATTCCAGCACCTGGCGGGCGATCTTGTCGTTGATCTTCTTCGCCTCGATCAGCGAGTTCAGCTCAACGATGGTCGCAGCGCTCACGCCCAGATCGGCGATGTCCTTGTCCGCGGCCTTGGCCAGGCGGGCGATCTCGCCCATCCACCACTTGCGGGCCACAGCGGCGCTGGCGCCAGCGGCAATGGTCTGCTCGATCTCGTCGAGCACACCGGCGTTGACCACGTCGCGGAATTCCTTGTCCGCGTAGCCCCACTCGGCCTTCAGGCGCTTGCGGCGCTCGGCTGGCGGTTCCGGCAGGCGGCCGCGCAGCTCTTCGACCCATTCGGCGGTGGTGACGATAGGCACCAGATCCGGCTCCGGGAAGTAGCGGTAGTCATCGGCATCCGACTTCGGGCGGCCCGAGGTGGTCGAACGGGTGTCCTCATGCCAGTGGCGGGTTTCCTGGACGATCTTCGCCCCGGAATCCAGCACCGCTGCGTGCCGCTCGATCTCGAAGTGCACGGCGTGCTCCACCGCGCGCAGGGAGTTCACGTTCTTGGTTTCGGTACGGGTGCCGAACTTCTGGGCGCCCTTGGGCATCAGCGAGACGTTGGCATCGCAACGCACGTTGCCGCGTTCCATCTTGGCATCCGAAACGCCCAGGTTCTTCACGATTTCGCGCACGGCGGCCACGTAGGCTTTGGCCAGCTCGGGAGCGCGCTTGCCGGCACCCGTAATTGGCTTGGTCACGATCTCCACCAGCGGAACACCAGCACGGTTGTAGTCAACCAGCGAGTAGTCCGCACCCTGGATGCGCCCGGCAGCGCCACCCATGTGGGTCAGCTTGCCGGCATCTTCTTCCATGTGGGCGCGTTCGATCTCGACGCGGAAGACTTCGCCGTCTTCCAGCTCGATGTCCAGGTAGCCGTCGAAGGCAATTGGATCATCGTACTGGGAGGTCTGGAAGTTCTTCGGGGTATCCGGGTAGAAGTAGTTCTTGCGGGCGAAGCCGCACTTCTGCGCGATCTGGCAGTTCAGTGCCAGGCCGATCAGGATGGAGTACTCCACGGCGGTCTTGTTGACTACCGGCAGCACGCCGGGCAGGCCCAGGTCTACCGGGGTGACGTTGGTGTTCGGGGCATCGCCAAAAGCGTTCGGCGCGTCGGAGAACATCTTGGTCTTGGTGTTCAGCTCAACGTGGACCTCGAAGCCCAGGACCGGGTCGTAGCGATCCAGCGCCGTATCGAAGTCGACCAGTTCATCGGTGTAGTTGCTCATGGTGCCTAGGCCTCCTGCGCGATCGAAGCGGTGTCAATGGCTGGTGCCTGCGAGATCAGCGAGTGGCCCCACTGCTTCTCGAGCAGGGTTTCCAGTGCTGCGCCGGCACGGTACAAGCGGGCATCCTCGTAGGCCGGGGCCAGGAACTGGATGCCTACCGGCAGGTTCTCGGACAGGCCGCCCGGGACGGTGATGCCCGGAACGCCAGCGAGGTTGGCCGGGATGGTGGCCACGTCGTTGAGGTACATGGCCAGCGGGTCGTTGTCGTTCGCGCCCAGCTCGAAGGCGACGGTCGGCGCGGTGGGGGAAACCAGCACGTCGGCCTGCTCGAAAGCGGCCTCGAAGTCGCGCTGGATCAGCGTGCGGACCTTCTGCGCCGAGCCGTAGTAGGCGTCGTAGTAGCCGGCGGACAGGGCGTAGGTGCCCAGGATGATGCGGCGCTTGACCTCGTCGCCGAAGCCGGCGGCACGGGTGGAGCCCATGACGCGCTCGATGGTCATCGGGCCCTCTTCCGGAAGCACGCGGTGGCCGTAGCGCACACCATCGAATTTGGCCAGGTTGGAGGAAACTTCCGACGGCATGATCAGGTAGTAGGCGCCCAGCGCGTACTTGAAGTTCGGGCAGGAAACCTCGACGATTTCTGCACCGGCAGCCTTGAGCAGTTCCAGCGACTCGTTGAAGCGTGCCTGGACACCCTCCTGGTAGCCTTCGCCGGTCAGTTCCTTGATGACGCCAATGCGCAGGCCCTTGATATCCCCGGTGGCGCCGGATTCAGCGGCGGCAACCAGGCCTTCGAGCGGGTTGGGCAGCGAGGTGGAATCCTTGGGATCGTGCCCGCCGATCAGTTCCTGCAGGTAGGCCGAGTCCAGCACGGTACGCGAGACCGGGCCGATCTGGTCCAGCGAGGAAGCCATGGCGATCGCGCCGTAGCGCGAGACGGCACCGTAGGTCGGCTTCACGCCGACGGTACCGGTGACGGCGCCTGGCTGGCGGATGGAGCCGCCGGTGTCGGTGCCCAGTGCCAGCGGAGCTTCGAAGGAGGCCACGGCTGCGGCCGAGCCGCCGCCGGACCCGCCCGGAATGCGGTTCAGGTTCCACGGGTTGCGGGTCACGCCGTAGGCGGAGTGCTCGGTGGAGGAACCCATGGCGAATTCATCCAAGTTGGTCTTGCCCAGCATCGGCAGCTTGGCAGCGCGGATCTTCTCGATCACGGTCGCATCGTAGGGGCTCATCCAGCCTTCGAGCATCTTCGATGCCGCGGTGGTCGGCTGGCCCTTGGTGACGATCAGGTCCTTGATCGCGATGGGCACGCCGGCCAGCTGGTGCAGGGCTTCGGCCTGCGCGCCGCCGGCGGCACGGATGGCGTCAACTTCGGCTGCGACGGCGAGCGCTTCTTCGGCGTTCACGTGCAGGAAGGCATTCAGTGCGCCGTCAACCTCGGCGATGCGGTCCAGGTGGGCCTGGACTGCTTGAACGGAGGTGGCCTCACCGGCGCGCAGCTTGGCGGCCAGCTCGGTGGCGGAAAGCTTAATCAGTTCATTCACTTGGATTATTCACCATCCAGAATAGCCGGGACCTTGAAGCGGTCCGAGTCCGAATCAGGCGCGTTGAGCAGAACTTCTTCAATGCTCAGCGTCTGCCCCACCGTATCTTCGCGCAACACGTTGGTCAGCGGGATCGGGTGGCTGGTGGCTGGGACGTCGGAGGCGGCGACTTCGCTGACGGACGCGATGGCACCGACGATAGCGTCGAGTTCACCGGTCATTTTGTCCAGCTCTGCGTCGCTCATCTCGATGTGGGCAAGGTGTGCCAGATGCACAACGTCCTCACGGCTGATGGCAGACATGTATCTCCCTAGAATGGCGGTTGGGTTTCATAGACAAGTCTATCCCTTACGCGCCTGCCCCAATGCCTATATGCGGGGCATTAGTTATGCTGTGCGCAATACCAAACCGCTCAGGTCCTGGCCGAGGGCGTTCTCCCAGATCCCGATAACACCGGCTTCGGCGGGATCGCCGGCTACCGGTTTGCGGATGATCACCGCGTCCTTGCCCCGACTCTCGCCGCGGACCAGGATCCGCGGATCCGCGGTAAAGGACTCGGACCGGTGCTGCGGCGTGGCATTCCCGGCCAGCAGTTCACGTGCCTGGGCGATGAAAATGGGGTCGCCGGCGGCGTCATAGACAAAGCGGGTGCCCAGAATCGCGTGCTCGCTCGTTCCCAGGAGGTAGCGTTCCGCGCCGTCAACCGGGGCATCCCGATAGGTCAGCGGGACGTGGTAAATCACGTCAGAGGTATCGCTGTGGTCTGCGTAGAAGCTCAACTCGATACCGACTTCACCCTGCGGGTCTTCCAGGCGGAATCCGCCAACACTTTCAAGTTTCGGCGCGCCCTGGCCGGTGTAGAACTCCTGCTTGGCCAGCCAGGCTGCCACCAACTCGGTCTTGGTTGGAGACATAGTGGTGTTGTAGACGATTCCCATGAGCTTAGTCTGTCAATTGCTGGTATTAGGCACAAGTGTTGGCGCAATGGTTCTTTGGCCAGCTGATAGCTCCTACGATGGTTTCATGCACACACATGAGCCGTGGGATGAAGTTCAGCAGGCGCAGCAGTACGGGCAGAACCTGCTGCGAGATGCCGCCATTGAACTGCGCGAGTCCGAGCACGAGGACTTCTCGTTCATGGCCGGGTGGTGGAACGACCCGGCCTGGGCGGTGCTCCAGCAACGAACCATCAAACCGCGTCCCGGGACTCCGCTCGTGGAAATGTTCGCACAGTTCAGCGAGAACAAGCCCTCTTCCGGCGATGCCGGCTTCAGCATCTTCGAGCGCGGCAGCGGAACCTTCATCGGGCACATCACGCTGCATGGCGGCCAGTTGCCCCATCGCGCCGCTGAAATGGCGGTGATGATCGGCCCGGACTTCGTCGGCCAGGGTTTCGGCACCCGTGCCACCGCGTTGATGTCCGGCTATGGTTTCCGCGAGTTGGGACTGCACCGGATTAGCCTGTGCGTTGCCGCCTTCAACCAGCGGGCCATCCGGGCTTATGAGAAAGCCGGGTATACCCAGGAGGGGCGCCAACGCGAGGTGTACTTCCACAATGGCGTATTCCACGACCAGGTGCAGCTGAGCCTGCTCGCCGGAGAATACTTCGCCCAGCGGGGCTGAGCAGCACCCCGCGGTACTATTTGGCCGCTTCCTCCAGCATGGACTTCACCAGCGGTCCCGCCGTCTGGGCTCCGCCGTCTCCATCCTCGACGAACGCGGCAACCGCCAGATCGCCTTGGGCGGCGATGGCCCAGGCATGCGCGTTCTTTTCGCCGTCGTATTCGGCGGTGCCGCTCTTGCCGATGATCTTTCCGCTGCCTACCGCTTTCAGGTCCTCCAGGGTTCCGTGGTCCACGACCTCGGCCATCATGGTGGACAGCTGCCCTGCTTCCTCTTCGCTCAGCGTGGAAGCCGGCTTGGCAGGTGCCTGGGGTTCTGGCGCCAGGATCAGCTTGGGCTGCACCGTGGACTTCGCCTGGATCGATGCCATCACGGTGGCCATGCCCAGTGGCGATGCTTCCACCACGCCCTGGCCAATCATGTTCGCGGCCTGGGTGGTGCCTTCAGAATCTTCGGGCACCGAACCGAACACTGCACCGGCACCGGTTCCGTCCTCTGCCAGCAAGCCGAGAGCAGCTGCGGCTTCAGCCAGGTTCTTGCCGCCAATTTCCGTTCCCTGATTCACAAAGACCGTGTTGCAGGACTGCGCGATTGCTTCGGATAGCGGGATGGTGCCTACGGCGGCAGCAGGATAGCCGTCATAGTTCTTGAAGCTCTTGCCATCCACCACCGTGGTTGCCGGGCACTTGATCTCGGTACCCGGTGTCGCTCCGTCACGCAGCATCGCCAAGGCGCTCACGACCTTGAAGGAAGAACCCGGTGCATAGGAAGCTTGCAAGGAGGTGTTCAGCCCGGAAGCAACCGGGCCCGAGGAGGCCGCGAGGACGCTGCCGTCAGAGGGCCGAATGACCACGATGGCAGAGTTCGATTCGGCTTCGGCCAGCAGTTCATCCGCGGTTTCCTGCAGTCCGGTGTCCAAAGTGGTCTTCAGGTCCTTGCCTGCTACCGGGGCTGTGGTGATCAGTTCCGCTACCGCTTCATCTTCAGCGTTGTACTGCGATACCGAGACTCCTGCAGTTCCCGCGAGGGTGTCATTGTAGGCGGCTTGCAATCCTGATTGGCCTACCTGGTCACCGGCCTTGACCTTGCCTTCAGACTTCTCGATATTCTCGGCGATGGCCTTGCCAACGCTGCCTAGCAGCGGGCGGGCGAAGGAGCGAGTGGGTGCCAAGGGCAGCTCGTCGTTGTGGAAGCCGGCACCCGGAATGCCCTTGATTTCCTCGTCGGTGACTTCCCGCGTTGCGTCATCGCGCAAGACAATAGCTTCCACCCAGGCTTTGTCGCCAGCGGCCATCACTCGTTGCGCATAGGTCTGTTCATCGATGTCCACGAGCTTGGCCAGTTTCTTCGCCGAGCTTTCCCAGTTTTCTTTTCCGGTGTGGGTCTTGTCCATGCCAACACGAATCACCGGCCGATTGGAGACAATGCTTTCGCCTTCAGCATCGGTGATGCTGCCTCGTGCTGCAGGGTCGAAGGCCGCTTTGAGGTAGTCGCCGGTTTCGAACTCAGGGGCAAGAATTGACGGGTCAAAGCGCAGTTTCCAGGAATCGGATTCCTTGTCGAATTCCCACACAGCCTGGGTGTCGTAGCTCAGATCCTTGTCCGACTTGTCGATATCCCATACCGTGGTGATGCTCGCGGTAGCAGTCTTGACCCCATCTTGCTCTTCTTCGTCTTCGGCCACCGAACGAACAGTGCTCGTGTGCTTGATTTCGCCCATGGTGCCAAAGGCAGTTTCCTGGGCTTTCGCTGCATCTTCTGGGCTGGTCCCAGCGAATTGCACTGAGCCGAAATCGCCGCTATTCATGGCGGATACCAGTGCATCGGCCGAAGGCGCCGGGTCTGGCGCGCCAGCACTGCAGGCGCTTAGTGCGGCCATGGCCAGGGACGCAATGGACAGGGCGGCAACACTTCGGCGAATAGCACTCATGGCGCCATTCTATTCACGCGCTCGGACAGACCACAACGTGTGTCCGCCGAAGTCATGGGCGGTTCACCTGGATCCAGGCTGAATCCATCTTGGCTGCAGGCTATAGGCGTAGACAACCAATTCGATATCGGTGTTCGGCACAAACCAGTCGCGTTCGGGATAGTGGACGAATCCGAGGGATTCATACAGTCCCCGGGCAGAATCCCAGCTGCTGCCGGTAGTCAGGGAGACGGCATTGATTCCGGGAATGAGCCGGGCGCGCTCGATGGCAGCCTGCACCATGCTCCGGCCAACACCCCTGCGCTGCGCGGCCGGATCAACGCTGAGCATGCGGATTTCCAGCTCGTCCGCTCTGGCAATGTCCGCATAGTCGCTGCCCGCCCGGATCAAGGTCATGGAACCGATGATCTCTTCTTCCCGGCGCACCACGTAGATTTCGGTCTGGGCTGCACGCTCGGCCACCTTGCGCACGAAGTCCAGGTACTCGTTATCCGGGCTGTCGAAATGCCCAGCGGCAAAATAGGACTCTGCGGTCAGCTCCCCCACACGCTGGTAGTGCTCGGGAGCAGCCAGTTCAATCGACAAGTCGCCAATGCTGGTTGAAAAAGTTTGCGCGTCAGTCATGATGCTCCAAGTGTGCCACGAGCTCAGATGGTTTTCTGCACGTCACCGAACCCAAGGCAAATGATGCTCTGGCTGAAATTTTTGCGGAGCAATTCTTCTCTGATCTGCAGTGATTCGCGGTGGGAATTAGTGCCTTGCGAATAACTGGGAGAAAAACTTGCCCGCAAGTTTGTTAATGGAGTTAACTAACCCTGTGACTTCCCCACGCAAGGACTGGAATGTGCTGTCGCACGGCAGCGCTATTTTGCCCTCCCATGGAAGGGAGCACAACCTCTCTCTGGTTCTGCAAACACTTTCGGACCAAGGCGCTTCGAGCCGTGCCGATCTGGCACGCGCTACCGGCCTGACACGTGTCACCGTCTCGGAACTGGTCGCGGAATTGATCAACCGCTCGCACGTCATTGAGACCGGGCAGCAAGAGCAAAAACGCCCCGGCAAGCCCTCCACCCTCGTCGATTTGAATCGCCCGGGGCTCAGGATCATCGGCGTGGACTTATCCGGCGTTGTCCCGTTCCGGGCGGCCATCATGGACCTGGATGGCGCCATCCTCAAGAGTTTTTCTGCCCAGGCACGTGAAGCAACCGGTGAGGCCGCGACGGTACAGCTCCTGGAGCTGCTCGACACCGCACTAGCCGAATGCGACGCACCGGTTCTGGGCGTGGGCATTGGCTCGCCCGGCGTAGTGACCGATCGGGGAATTGTCGTCGCAGCCGAAAAGTTCGGTTGGCGCGACTACGACCTGCGATCTGCGGTCGAGCAGGCTACCGGCCTGGCCGCTCATGTCCTCAATGACGCCGACTGCGCCATCCTTTCCGAGCACACTTTCGGCCAAGGCAGCGACCACATGATCTTGCTGCGCCTGGGGCGCGGTGTGGGCTGCGGCGTCATCACCCACAACACCCTGGTGCGCGGCTCCGATTTCGCCGCCGGCGAGCTGGGCCATGTCCGCCAGCGTGCGCAGGACACTGCCTTATGCAGCTGCGGGCAAATCGGCTGCCTGGAAGCCTATGCTTCCGTTCCTGCAATCTGGAAGTCCCTGGCCGAAGGGGAACCAAAGGATCAGCTGGACCAGCGGATCGCCGCGTATCTTGCTGGCGCACTTGCCCCGCTTCTTTCGGTACTCGACATTCGCGATGTCATTTTCACCGGCACCCCGGAAGTCGTCGATCAGCCTCTCGCGCAAGCGCTACGCGAAGCACTGGCCCTGCGCTCGCATACTGCACGCGCCGAGAACTTCCGGCTTTCGCTGAGCGAAGATCCAGAGCATCTGGTGCTCCGAGGTTGCGCGGTCAACGTGCTATTCCATGAACTGGGGATCACCTAGCGGGACCGCCCGGTTTCTCCATACCTGTATTCCACTAATCATCACTGCCAAGATCGGAGAGTGCCCACCATGCGAGTGCTCATTGGTTCATCCCCTGAAGAAGTTGCACGCATCGCTGCCGACAACGTGTTGGCCGGCCTGGCCCACCACAGCGCTGGAGCCCCCTCGAATTTGGGGCTTGCCACAGGTTCGTCTCCGTTGGGCCTGTACCGTGAACTTTCCCGTGCGGTCCAGGAAGGCCGTGCCGACTTCACCGATACCCAGGGTTTCGCCTTGGATGAGTACATCGGGATCCCGGACACCCACGAGCAGTCCTACCGCCAGACGCTGATCAACGAGGTCTGCAATGTCATCGGCTTGCCTGCGCGCTGCCTGCATGTACCGCAGGGCATGGCCGCATCCGTGGAGGCCATCGAGACGGCGGCCCGGGCGTACGATGACGCCATCGCCCAGGCCGGTGGCATCCACGTACAGATTCTGGGTATCGGATCCAATGGGCATCTGGGCTTCAACGAACCAGGCAGCGCGCTGCGAAGCCGCACCCGCATCAAGCGCCTTGCGGCCAATACCCGTGAAGACAACGCCCGGTTCTTCGACGGCATCGAGCACGTTCCCACCCACTGCGTCACCCAGGGACTAGGTACTATTCTTGACGCCGGCCGCTTGGTCCTGGTGGCTGTAGGCGCGGGCAAGGCCCAAGCCATTGCCGCTGCCGTAGAAGGGCCGCTGTCAGCTTCCTGCCCGGCATCCGTCCTGCAGCTGCACCAGGATGCCGTGGTAGTAGTTGATGAAGCGGCAGCCAAGGGGCTGAAACTGCGTGAATACTACGATGACGCGGCTGAGGAACTGACCGTCGTAGACCTCGTGGTCAGCTAAACCGCCCAGCCAATGGCATACTGAAGCCATGGCCGTCTACTTTGAATGCGTTACGCTTTGCGGTGCTTCACGTGCCGACCTCTTCGAGAAATCGCTCAGCATCGACGCGCACGCCGGTTCAATGGCCGATTCGCAGGAAAAGGCCGTGGCGGGGGTTACCAGCGGCGCTATCGGATTAGGCGAGCAGGTCACCTGGCGTGCCAAGCATTTCGGCATCCCCTTCCGGATGACCTCGAGGATTTCCGACCTGGATGCCCCGCACACGTTCACCGACCAGCAGGAGCGAGGGCCTTTCAAATCCTTCCACCACGTCCATGAATTCTACGAGTCGGACCAGGGGACGTTGATGGTGGACAAGATCCGCTTCAGCGCTCCATTGGGTCCCTTGGGCTGGCTAGCCGAGCGGCTCGTGCTTGGCTGGTACCTGCCCAAGCTCATCCGGATCCGCAACGACTACCTGGTCAACGCGCAAGGCTAATCCTGCTCGCTAGCGGTCCTGTGGCTCGATGACCACAGCCCACTGGCGCACCGCGCAGGAGTCGGATTCCCCGCATTCTCCGGTCTGCGGCTGCGCCTGGACGATGAAGGCCATCGGGCTGGGCAATTCATTGGGAACCACCGGAAGCACATGGCTGAACGAACCGTCGGTGTTAACCGGGATCTTCAGATCCGGGCCTTGATCCGATATGGCTTCGCCCCGCTCCAAGATGACGGAGTACACGGTTGCAGTGCGGATTGGAAGTTGGATCCGAGGGCTCATCGCCGTCGGCCTGCGAGGGGAATTATTGACGGCTCCACGTGTACAGTGGATTAGTCGCCACGACGGCAGTAAACCGCTACCCCTATCAAGGCCGATGACCCCGATGCAGCAGACCTCGACAGCCAGCTCACCTCTTTCGGTGCGAAAAATCGCCTTAGTGGTTTCGCACGTGCTCTCCCCCATTATCCTGGCTACCGTGTTGCTGCTGGCAACGCCATGGCGGGATTCCTCAGTGCGCTGGACCGAGTCGATTGTTGCAGCCCTGTTCACCACGATTATTCCGTGGCTGATCCTGGCCGGGGCGAAACTGCGCGGCAAGGTCACCGATATGCACGTGACCGTCAGGCGTCAGCGGCATGGGATCTATGCCTATACCGCAGGATTGATCCTGTGCGGCCTGCTCGTGCTGCGGGTCATGGATGCCGCTTCCGGGATCTTCCTCGAAGTGCTCAGCATCCTGATTGGATTGGCGCTTGTTGCCGTGATCAATTTGTGGTGGAAGGTCTCGGTGCACCTGGCTGTGGGCACCTACGTTGTTTTGCAGGTGGCGGGACAGCAGGCCGAGCTGATGCCGCTAGTGGTGTTCTTCCATGCAGTGCTTTCCTGGGCCCGGATCCGCAGCTACCAGCACACCGCCACACAGGTGTGCGGCGGTGTAGCTGTGGGCATCGCCATCCATTACGCGCATCAATGGATAGCAGCTTTGCTTCCCTAGGCGCTAGGCTCCGCGAGCTTGGCTGGATCCACCAATCCGGCGTACTGCCAGCCCGGGTTGCTGCTGGGCCGGCCTACCTGGCATCCGGCTTCCTCTGCAATCAGCGCGCCGGCAGCCCAGTCATACTCCTGGGTGCCATATTCGGCGTAGGCGTCCAAAGACCCCTCGGCCACCAGGCACAGGTCCAGCGCGGCCGAGCCGAGTCGGCGCACATTGACGTAGTCCTGGAGCATCTGCCCGAGCACTTGGGCTTGGAACTGGCGGCGCTGGGAATCATAGCCGAAGCCAGTTGCCAGGATCCTGGTCTCGGATTCGGCCGGCCCGGTGAGCTGTGTGAGCTTCCCGGATCGCAGATCAAGCTTCCATGCACCCAATCCCTTTCCGGCGAAGTATTCCACCTGCAATGCAGGGGCGACGATGGCCGCGGCTACCCAGGTCTCGCTGCCATCCTCATTGCGTTGGCAGACGCCCACCGAGGAGCAGTAATAGGCGATGTTGCGCACGAAGTTCGTGGTGCCATCCAGCGGATCAATGCTCCAGCGCAAGCCGCTCGGGTTCGCAGGCTTGGCACTTGGATATTCCTCGCCGGTCAGTTCGTCGTTGGGCCGGGAGGTCAGGATGGCCGCGCGAATTGCTTCCTCGGCGGCACGGTCGAAGTCGGTCACCCAGTCCCCGGCCGCCGATTTGTCGGTGAGGTTGAACTGCGATTCATCGCGGCGGTTGAGTACTTCGGCGCCGGCGGCGGCGGCCCGGCGGGCAACCATTACCAGCGGATCATGAGTCACTGCGCGGTCCATTTCTAGCCTTCCGTTGGTGCGGCGAGGGCTACCTCGCGCGCTGCGTCTGGGCCCTGTTCAAGCAGGACGCCGAATCCGGTTTCGTCCAGTACCGGAACACCCAGGGACTGGGCTTTGTCCAGCTTTGACCCTGCGGCTTCGCCGGCCACCAGGAAGTCAGTCTTCTTCGAAACGCTGCCGGTGGCCTTGCCGCCACGGACAATGATCGCTTCCTTGGCGGTATCGCGGGAATAGTGTTCCAAGGTACCGGTCACCACGATGGCCAAGCCTTCGAGGTTCTTGGTGATGTTCGCATCTTGCTCGTCTTCCATCTTCACCCCAGCGGCCTGCCAGGAGGAGACAATTTCACGGTGCCAATCCACCTTGAACCAGTCCACCAGCGCTTCGGCAATGATTGATCCGACGGAATCGATTTCGCTCAGTTCAGCCTCGGCGTTGCCCGAGTCAAGGACGTCGAGCAGGGCATCCATGGAGCCGTAGCGGGTGGCAATGGCCCGCGAAGCGTTCGGGCCAACGTGGCGGATGGACAGTGCCACCAGCACGCGCCACAGCGGGTTGCCCTTGGCCTTTTCCAGCTCATCGAGCAGCTTCATGGTGCTCTTGGTTGGCTCTGACGGCTTCTTGGCGGTGGCCTTGGAGTAGAAGTACGGGACGAGCTCGAAAATGCCGGTGCCTTCCCCCTTGGAACGCTTTTCCCGCCATACCTTCACCTCGCCAAGCTCGTCGAGCATGTCCTTGAGGTTGAACAGTTCGGCTTCGTTTTTCAGCGGGCCGGGGCCAGCAGGCAGAATGATGCCGCCCTGGGTGGCAGGGTCCTCGCCCGGACCGCTGGTCAGGGCCGCCGCTGCTTCGTAGCCCAATGCCTCGATATCAAGGGCGCTGCGTCCGCCGAGGTAGGCCACGCGTTCGGTGAGCTGGGCCGGGCAGGATTCAGCGTTGAGGCAACGAATGTCCACATCGCCTTCCTTGGCCGGCGCCAGTGGCTGCCCGCAGGATGGGCATTCGACAGGCATGACGAAATCACGCAGGTCTTCGTTGCCCTCACGCAGTGGCAGCACCGGACCAACAATTTCAGGGATGACGTCTCCCGCCTTGCGCAGGATAATGGTGTCGCCAATCTTGACGTTCTTCGCCTTGACGACTTCCTGGTTGTGCAGGGTCGCGCGGGCAACGGTGGAGCCAGCGACGAGGACCGGTTCCATCACGCCGAAAGGCGTCACGCGGCCGGTGCGCCCCACCTGGACCTGGATGTCCAGCAGCTTGGTGTGCACTTCTTCTGGCGGGTACTTGTAGGCGACAGCCCAGCGTGGAACACGCGAGGTGTAGCCCAGCTGTTCCTGGGTGGCCAGGTCATCGACCTTGATGACGATGCCATCGATGTCATGGATCAAATCGTGGCGCTTCTCGCCGTGCTCGGCAATGTAGTCCTTGGCTTCCTGGCGGCTGCCGACAACGCGGCCGTAGGGCGAAACCGGAAGACCCCAGTTGCGCATCAGCTCGTAAGCCTGGGACTGTTCAGCAAGGTTGAAATCGCGGCTGCGGCCCAGTCCGTGCACGAACATGCGCAGCGGACGCTTGGCAGTCTGTTCCGGGTCCTTCTGGCGCAAGGACCCGGCGGCCGCGTTGCGCGGGTTGGCCAGGGGCGCCTTGCCCTGGGCAATCAACGCTTCATTGAACTTGTTGAAGTCATCGGTGGCAATGAAGACTTCGCCGCGGACTTCGAATTCTTCGGGCCAGCCGGTGCCGGACAACTCCTGCGGGATGTCGCCGATGGTCAGCGCATTGTGGGTAACGTCTTCACCGGTGGTGCCGTCGCCGCGGGTAGCTGCACGCACCAGCTTGCCCTGGCGGTAGGTCAGGTTCAGTGCCAGGCCATCGATTTTGACTTCGCACAGCCACTTGACCGGGGTTTGCGGGTGCAGGCGTTCGGCATTGATCTGGGCACGTTCGAGCCACGCTTCGAGTTCATCAAGTGAGAAAACGTCTTCCAGCGAGTACATGCGGCTTGCGTGGGTGACCGATGCGAAGGCGGCGGAAACTTCGCCGCCGACTTCCTGCGTGGGCGAATCCTGTCCAGCCAGGATGGGATAGGTTGCCTCGAGCAGCTGGATCTCATGGAACAACGCATCGTATTGCGCGTCGGAGACCAGAGGAGCATCGTTTTGGTAGTACGCCTCGCGGTGGGCACGGATCTGCTCGACCAGCTGTTCATAGCGGGACTTGTCAGCTTCTGGCGGAACGTTGGAGGCCTCAACTGGTGTTACGTCTTTTTCACTCACGTATTCAATTGTGCCCCACCGGCGGACAGTTTAGCTGGCTTGGAGCCCTAGTTCCCAGGTGCGTCAATTTGCGCGGACTCGGCTGCCAGCACATCAAGGACAATCACCGCGATGTTGTCCCGGCCGCCAGCTTCCAGTGCGGCCCCGGTGAGAATCCGGGCCGCTTCGGTGCGGTCCTTGTAGTTCACCAGCAAGGTCTGCAAGATGTCTTCGGTCAGTTCGCCCGAGAGCCCGTCGCTGCACAGCATGTAGCGGTCGCCGATGCGCGGCTGCAAGACGGTGAGATCCGGCTGGCTTTCGGCGCCGGCGCCAAGCGCACGGGTAATCAGATTCCGGTGCGGATGATTGCGGGCTTCCAACTCGGTGATCTGCCCGGCATCCACCATTTCCTGCACGGCCGAGTGGTCACGGGTCAGCTGCTGCAGGGCGCCATCACGCAGCCGGTATCCGCGCGAGTCCCCCACGTTGACCAGCAACAGGCTCGGGATTTCATCGGCGACTACCGGGATCGGCTCGGTAGCTGGAGCCAAACTGGCGCGGTGGTTCTCCAGCATTTGCGGAGTGATCTTGGAGATGACATCAGTGTTCTGCGTCATCGCGAAACTTGAGGTCCAGGGCGGCACCGCGGCCAGTGGAGCGGTCACATTGTCCCGGCCTTTGCCCGGGGTCTTGATCTGCACCAATGCGCACAAGGTAGTGCCGCCACGTGATTCAAGCGCTTCGCGAATGCGGTCATCAGCCAGCTGCACCTGGCGCTGGACATCCGGCACGGATGGCAGTTTCCGAACCGACGTCTTATTGGCGAAGGTGCAGATTTCCTGCATGGTTTCCACCGCAAGCTGGCTGGCCACCTCGCCAGCTTCGTGACCGCCCATGCCGTCGGCTACCGCATACACGATGTCGTGCATCAGGATGCGGTCCTGGTTTTGCGTTCGTTTCCGGCCCACGTCCGTCAGCCCTGCCGCGGCGAGGATGAACGGTACCGGTGCTGGTTCTTTAGCCATTAGTCGATCACCAGTCCTGCTCCCTCGCCTGCGGAGAGCTCATAGGGTTGAATGTCGCCAAAGCCGCGCACCGCGGTGATTTCCTGGGCGGTGAGCACAAAGCGTGCGTCATTGCGCAGGGTGTTTGCGGTAATCGCGTCGGTCAGCACGGTGCCCGGTTCCGCCAGCGAGGTCAGCCGAGCCGCCATGTTCACCGTAGGACCATAGATATCGCCCAGGCGTGAGAGCAGCCGGCCCCAGACCACCGCGCCGCGGGTTTGCGGGAAGAGCTCGTCCTTGGCCAGCTCGCGCGACAGGGACAGCGCAATCTCGGCGCCGGCCTGCGGGGTTTCGGCCACGTAGAGCACTTCATCGCCAATGGTCTTGACCAGGCGGCCACCGCCCACGGAAATGACTTCGGCGCATTTGGCTTCGAAGCGCTGCACCAGCTGGGCCAGGGTGCGCTCGTTCATGCGGCGCGACAGCGAAGTGTAGGAGACCAGGTCGGCAAAGCCCACCGCACGGGCCAGCGGCAGCGGGGTGCCGCCATCTTCGTCGCCACGGTCTTGGTTGTAGGCAGCCACTCCGGTTTCCACCCGCAATGCCATGCGGTGCACGGCAGAGTTCAGCTGGCGGCGCCATGAGTAGAGCAGCAGGTCTTCAATCGCTGGGATGATTTCGGGCAGCAGGCCGAAAAGCTGGCGGCGCGCCTGGCGGTCCGACATGTTCTGGTTGGCGATCATGTCCTCAACCAGGGCTTCGATCTGCCACACCACCATGCGGTCAGTCATCTGGCCAACCGAACGCATCAGGGAAATAGCGGTTTCTTCGGTCAGCTTGCCTTCGCGGACCATGCCCACCATGGTGCCCAGGGCTTCCTTGTCGGCCTGGGTGAAGAACACTTCATCATCGCTGAGTTCAGGGAAGCCGATGGCGCGCCAGAGCTTGCGCGCGGAGTGCAGGGAAACACCGGCCTCAGAAGCGACCTCGCGTCGGCGGAATTCGCGTTGGCCGCCGATGAGCCGCCTTTCCAGCGAAGCGACGGTGTCGCGGACAGCGTCGGGGGTGTGGGCCGGAATGCGCAAGGGGCCTTCCATGGCCTGCGCAAGTTCGAATATTGGATCTGACTCGGCCGGTGCGGCCACAGGGGGGTGCTGGCGGGCGCCGCGGACAGCCTCGGCGGCGGACTGCGGAGAGTCTGCTCGGGGTGTGTTGGTGTGCTCGGTGCTCATGCCCCCATGCCCTCACTGTTCGTCGTTTCGGTGTGTGCCGCATTCTGGTTGCTGCGCAGGTTCGCCATCGCCTCCATTGCCAGGGAACGGAAATACGGTACCGAGGGGACATGTGAGAGTCTCACGTATCCCTGGTTCAGCACGATATCCAAGGTTCCCGCACGCGTCATGGTGTTTTTCGCCTTGCTGTGCGCGACGAGGTCGCGAACTGTAAATAATCCTACAGATTGCAGCTTGCCATCGTTGTATGTGGGCCGGAACATGATCCGCTCGGTGGTCAAGACGATTTGGCTGCGTAGCCACCGTGCCCAGGGAATCACGCTCCAGATCAGCACCAGTGCGGCCCAGAGAACCACCGAAACGACCATCCACACATTCGCGTTGCCAGCTAGCCAGTCCGAGAGATCGTCCCGGGAGAGATAGCCCAACGAGAAGGTGCACAGGGCAGTCAATACGAGGAAGGCTCCCACGGGCTGGCGCAGCACTCGGGAATGTTCACGAGTTTTGATAATCACTCGTTCCCTTTCATGCAGCGGCAACTTCATCGTGTTGTTCCTCGCCCCTCCTGTTCTCGACTCCGTGTTTCGGTCATCATCTCCAATAATAGTCCCGGGCCAAGACCCAAGTCTGGTTAGGCATACTTTCCGTCGGCGCGCCGTACGTGGTGCACGTCCCCTGCCATCACGTGCTTCCGCTGCCCGGTTCCATATTCCAGGACCAACGAGCCGTCTGCGCCCAACTCGACCGCGTTGCCAACCAGCGTGGATCCATCGGGGAATTCCACACGCACTTCATGTCCCAGTGTGGCCAGCTTGCCGCTGACGAGCTGGCGCAAAGATTTTCCATTATTTCCCGGCAACGGCATCTGCGCAAAGCCGCCGACCCGGCGGAAACCCTGATCCAGTGCTGCGAATTGCTTCAGGTACTCAGCCAGAAGTTCGGTGCGGTCCAAGTTCTGGGCGCCAGCCAAACGCAGGGACGTCGCGGTGGGCACCGGAAGCTCGTCCCGGTTCTGGTTCACATTGATTCCGGTGCCAACCACTACCCCGTAGCCGTTGCCAGTTGGAACCATTTGCGCCAGTATGCCGCAGACTTTCTGCTCTCCGGCCAACAAATCGTTGGGCCATTTGATGCCCAAGGGGACGCCGCCGATATTCTCGGCGGCCCGGCTCCAAGCCAAGGCCGCAAGCATGGTGTACCAAGACAGGGATTCGGCAGGGAAGCTGGGACCGGGCACTGCCAAGACACTGACGGTGAGGGAGGATCCTGCCGGAGTTACCCATTCACGGCCCAAACGCCCTTTGCCTGCCTGCTGGTGCTCCGTGAAGTACACGCTGAGGTGACCGGCCTCGCCATTGCCAGCCAGTTGCGCCAACTCGGTATTGGTTGAACCGGAGGTTGGCTTGATATTAACCAGCCCCAATCCCAGCTGGGCGGTGAGCTCGGTGAAGAGCCGGGAATCGAGAACTGCGCGGTCGGTGCCATGCGGGTTTTCCATACCTCCAACCCTATGGCACCGGCCGATGATTATGCTTAGTCCTGCCTCGTCATCTGCCTAGAGGAAGATGTCTTCAACCAGCGGGACTTCGGGGTTCAACGTGTACTTCTCCAGGTCCGTCTCGCCAGCCAGCGTCAGCACCTGGCCATCCGTGAAGAAGTTTCCGCTGACTCCGGCCGGCGGGCTGGCAAGAATGGCCATGGCGGCATCTGCCACGACCGAAGCATCGCGCGCTCCCTGAACCATTTCCTGTCCACCCGGCAGGTTCCGGATGGCTGCGGTATCGATCAGGGTTTCCGGCCAAAGCGAGTTCACGCCGACGCCATCGTCCTTCAGTTCTTCGGCTAGGCCAAGGGTGGTCAGCGACATGCCGTATTTGGCCATGGTGTAGGCCAAATGCCGTCCAGCCCACTTCGGTTCCAGGTTCAATGGCGGGGAGAGGGTGAGTATATGGGCATGCTCGGAGGCGCGCAGGTACGGGAGCGCGGACTTGGAGAGCAGGAAGGTGCCGCGGACGTTGATGTCCTGCATCAGGTCGTAGCGCTTCATATCAAGCTGATCGGTCTTGGCCAGGTTGATGGCCGAGGCGTTGTTGACCACAATGTCGATGCCGCCGAACTTTGCCACGGCCTCTTCCACCGCGCGCTGCACATCGGCGTCCACGCGGACATCGCCAACTACGGCCAGGCCCTTGCCACCTGCTTCTTCGATCTGCGCAACGGCGGTGTGGATAGTCCCTTCCAGTGCCGGATGCGGCGTATCGGTCTTGGACAGCAGGACCACATTGGCCCCATGCTTGGCTGCGGCCAGGGCGATAGCCAGGCCGATGCCGCGGCTACCGCCGCTCATCAGGATGGTGCGGTTTTCCAGGTTCCCGGGAACAGGTGCGATAAGAGTGCGCGATTCACTAGTCATGTGATATAGATTACGCGATGATCCCCCACTAAGCTACTGTTCAGTAACTTATTCTGGCGTGCCACGCACCAGATATCGGGCCATTTTGTAAGATTCCTACAAACAAATGAGCTGTTTGCCCAGCTAGACTGGCTTAGTTGGCATTTTTCTTGTGCCATTCCTACACATTGAAGACAACTCGAGGGAGTCGAAGGCATGACGCAGGGCAGAACCGAGGCAGCCGAGTCAATCGACCTGTCCACCACCGCCGGAAAGCTTGCTGAGTTCCGCCGCCGCCAGAAGCTCTCTAAAGCGCCAAGTGGCGAAGGAGCGATTGAAAAGCAGCACTCCCGCGGCAAGCACACTGCCCGCGAACGCATTGAAATGCTCATGGACGAGGATTCCTTCGTTGAGTTCGACGCCCTCGCAGTCCACCGCTCCACGGCCTTCGGCATGGAGAAGAAGAAGCCATTAGGCGATGGCCTGGTCTCCGGCTACGGCACCGTCGATGGCCGCCTGGTGGCTGTCTACTCCCAGGACTTCACCGTCTACGGCGGCTCCCTGTCCCAGGTCAATGGCGAGAAAATCGTCAAGGTCCAGGAATTTGCGCTGCGCAACGGCTGCCCAGTTGTCGGCATCCTGGATGGCGGAGGTGCCCGCATCCAAGAAGGCGTCGCTTCCCTGGCCATGTTCGCCGACATCTTCCGCAACAATGTCCATGCCTCGGGCGTTGTCCCGCAGATCTCGCTGATCATGGGCCCATCGGCCGGTGGTGCAGCGTACTCCCCTGCACTGACCGACTACGTGATCATGGTCGACAAGACCAGCCACATGTTCATCACCGGTCCGGACGTCATCAAGACGGTTACCGGCGAGGAGATCGACATGGAAACCCTGGGCGGCGCCCGCCAGCACAACGCCAATACCGGTACCGCCACCTATCTTGCGTCCGATGAAGAAGACGCCGTGGAGTTCTGCAAGGAACTGCTCGATTTCCTCCCGTCGTCCAACCTCTCGGATCCGCTGATTGCCGAATTCGATGAAGAGCTGGATATCACTGCCGAGGACCTGGAGCTCGATACGCTCATCCCGGACTCCGCCAACCAGCCTTATGACATGCGCACGGTCATCGAGTCGGTTGTCGACGACGAGCATTTCTTTGAAATGCAGTCGCTGTACGCACCGAACGTGATGATTGGCTACGCCCGCATCGAAGGACGCACCGTGGGCATCGTCGCCAACCAGCCAATGCAGTTCGCTGGCACCTTGGATATCGCTGCCTCGGAAAAAGCTGCCCGCTTCGTGCGCAACTGCGACGCCTTCAACATCCCGATCCTCACCTTCGTGGACGTGCCAGGCTTCCTGCCGGGCAAGGACCAGGAATTCCAGGGCATCATCCGCCGCGGTGCGAAGCTGCTCTACGCCTACGCCGAGGCCACGGTGCCGAAGCTGACCGTGATCACCCGCAAGGCCTACGGCGGAGCGTACATCGTGATGGGTTCGAAGAAGCTGGGCGCGGACCTGAACCTGGCTTGGCCTACCGCGCAAATCGGCGTGATGGGTGCCCAGGGCGCAGTGAACATCCTCTACCGCCGCGATCTGGCCGCAGTGGAAGCCGAAGGCGGAGACGTCGAGGCACGCCGCAAGCAGATTATCGACGACTACGAGGCCGAACTGCTCAACCCCTACCAGGCGGCGGAGCTGGGTTACGTGGATGCGGTCATCGCCCCGAGCGAGACCCGCTTCCAGCTGGTTCGCGGCCTGCGCGCGCTGCGCGAGAAGCACGTTAGCCTGCCTCCGAAGAAGCACGGCAACATCCCGCTGTAAGCAGCAGTGCCTGCCCGCCTAGTACCAGCTAAAACCAATAAGGAGCACTCCCATGGAACAGAACGCTGCGTTGCCTGTTGCCCCGCAGATCCGCGTCACCAAGGGAAACCCCAGTGACGAGGAAGTGGCGGTAGTTACCGCGCTGCTCGCTGCCATGGGCAATACTCCGGCTCCTGCACCAGAAGCCGCCGAGCCCAAAAAGCGTGTAGCCCGGATCCGCAGGCGCCGGGCGCTGGCCCCGCGTTTGGGCTGGACTATTGGCCGGCGCTAAGGCCTGCTGAAAGCGATGGCCCGGAACGTTCCCTAGCGGAATTTTCCGGGCCATTGCTCTGTGCAGCGCCGCTGGCATCCTAGTCTTCGTCGGGAACTTCGAAGTCCAAGATGGCTAGGTCTGCACGAGTCACCAGATGCGAACTCACAGCATGTTCCACCAGTCGCGCCCTGCGGTTGGTGGCCAATTTTCCAGGTCCCCCGCGCAGCCCGGCCACGCCGGCCTTGTCCAATTTGTCGCAGACGTTATCGAGTTTGCGATTGAACTTCGTAATTCCCCACCCCAGCCGGGCGGCGGCAGCGGCACTCGTGGGAATTGAACTCAAGCCAGTGCCTTCACGGCGCAGCATCGGCTCAGCCAGGACAACGACCAAGGCCCGCTGGGCACTGGTCAGCACCACCGGGCCAATGGTGGTCTCGCCCGAAGCGTCGTAGTCCATGTAGGCCTGTCGGAACGCGGGCTGCGCAACATGAATCGATAGCTCGTAGGTGGTGGGACCGGCGGTGAAAACCACGCCCACCCGGTTCAGCACCAGGGGCAGGCTCGATTCCGGCGAGAGCCAGGCCTGCAGTCCGCCGGTACGGTCAGCAATCGTCGCGGTCAGCCGGCTACCGACGTTATTAAGCCACCACAGCCCGCTTTGCTTGGTAATCGTCAAGAAGTGCCGGTGCAAGTAGGGATTGTCGTCGATGGCCAGATCGCCTTCTCGGCCGATGGTGAAGGGCTTGGCGTCTTGGACAGGATAGTACTGTCCGCAGTACTCGATAGTTACTTCACTCATCTCTCTTGCCTACTTTCCTGAACCTGCGGCGGTGCAGAACCGTGCTCCATCCGAGATACGTCCATCATCGCGCACGAGCTTGACCTCGATACAGGTTTGTCCGCCTTTCCCGATCTCGGTAGTGGCGCTTGGGGACATCGTCTGCTTGTATTCTCCCGTTTCCGTGGCGGTAATTGGAGCCCACCGGTAATGGTCTGCCTTATTCGGTTCTGGGTTGGACCAACGGAAAGTTACAGTTTCTCCGACCGTGGAGTACGCAAAATTATCCACCTTCGGCACAGTGCCGCCAACCAATGCATCCTTGGGCCCGTCCGTCGCTGTAATAGGCGGGCCAGAACGCTGTGCAGCATTTTGGTCCGGCAAGTACATGTTGGCAATGACAGCGCCGCCAACCAGGAGAAATAGCACAAGGCCCACTGCGATGAAGACCTTCGGCAGGCCCTGGCGCGGCTTCGGTTCTGCCGGCGCGTCCACCGGCGTTCCTGATTCGCCTGGAGCTGCGCTCTGCTGGCCCGGAGCCGAAATGGAATCCTTCGGCATTTCCAGCCGCGGTATTGGAACTGACGGTCCTGCCTGCCGCAGCCGTTGCCCGGGAACGGAGGAAATCATCGGTGGGGTAGGCAGCGGACGCTGCGCATCGCTAATCGAAGTAACATTGCGAACGCGAGTGCTCTCGCCGTGATCTTCGTCAACCGCTTCTGCAGGTTCTTCAAGTACTTCAAAGGGCGTGACCGAGAAGCCCAGCTCGATCTGGATTCGTTGCATCGAGCGGGCCAGTTCGGCAGCCGAGCCGAATCGCGACGCCGGGTTCTTCGCCATGGCTACCGCCAGCGCCTGGCTCAATGATTCAGGAACATCAAGCCGTTCCAACGGCACCAACGGCGTATTGCAAATCCGCTCAATGAGTACTGCCTGCGAATTATCCTGTCCAGGACGGACGAATGGCGAATGCCCGGCCAAGATCGTATAGATCGTGGCACCGAGCGAGTACACATCCATGCGCACACCCGGAGGCATGCCATCGCCGAAGGCTTCCGGCGCGGACCATGGCACCGAAAGCCCAGCGGTGTGTGAACCGATAGTTCCCGAGATGCCGAAGTCGGTCAGCGCCGGCCTGTTGTAGTCGGTGGTCAGCACGTTTCCCGGCTTGATATCGCGATGCACAATGCCAGCAAGATGCGCAGTATGCACCGCTGAACACAACTGGATCGCCAGGGACAGCGTTTCATCAATGCTCAGGACGCCACGACGGTATCGGACGTCCAAAGAAGGCCGGGAACAATACTCCATGGCCAAATAGGAACGTCCGTCTTCGGTGATCTCCGCTTGGTAGATCGTGACAATATACGGATGAGTGGACAGCTGGGCCATCAAGTTGGCTTCCGCCTCGAATCGCTGGCGAGCTTCCTCATCGCTGACATCCGCCAGCAGCACCTTCACCGCCACCTTGCGGTTGGGCCGGTGCTGCTCGTACAGATAGACATCGGAAAATCCGCCCGTGCCCAGCGGCTTGACGTAGGTGAATCCCGGGATCTGCGGCGCCGGAGCTGGCGCGCGCCGCAGGCTCACGGCAGATCCTCGAAACGTATGCTCACGCCATCGCCCAGATCAGCGACATCGCCCTTGATCAGCATGATCTCCTGGTGCCGGGACAGGCGCCGTGGCCGCTGCCCTTCGCGCAGGAGCACGGTGCCATTGGTCGCGCCCAGGTCAACCAGCTGCACATGCCATCCTTCCACTCGCACATGCAGGTGCGAGCGGGAGATGTCACCGCTTGGGCTTTCCACCTTCAGCAGGCGGGGTTCGGTGTCGGATTTGATGGCTGCTGCGCTTGGCTGGCGCCCCAGGATCACCGAGCGGTTCAGTTCATGGGCGTATTCGCGGGCGCCACCGTGATCGCTGACAATCATGCGCCCCATGGCCGGTTTGCGAACTTGCTGCGCTTGGCCGGTGAGGCGCTCGCCGCATTCCCGGCAGGTCGAGGCAGTTGGAGGGTTGGGATGCCGCTTGGAGCAAGAGCGGGCCAAGATGAATTCATTCAGCGACACCGAATTTTCGGTGCCGTCCTTGGCGTCCAAACCTGAAGCGGCGCTGGATTTCGGAACACTGGAGCCGCGGATGATCGTGTGCTCGTCGTCGGCTGGTTCAACCGGCCGCGCCGAAGATGCAGGACTTCCCGGGCGCGGTTTGATTATCGTGTCCAGATCATCGCCCTGGCCGGTATCGTAGACGGTCTCTGCTGCACCTCTGGCGCCCAGCAGCTGTCCGCCCAGCGATAGTTCCTCCGAGTAGGCTTCCTGCTCGTATTGTGCTGGATCCTGAGTTTCTTCCGAGACTTCGGTCGGCGGCAGCGCATAACTCGTTGCCGTGCCATCTGTCTGCTCATCCCCGGCACCCTGTGCAGATACCTTGGCCGCGTCGGCTGCCTTGGCTGCTCGTGCCAGCACAGCTGCGGGGCCCTTGGGATCTCCTGCTTCTTTGGACGGCGCGGCGGCGCCCGGGTCGGATGCCGGCTTGGCGGCAGTTGGCGCTGGTTCTTTCGCTGCCGCTGGGGCCTTTGCCGGCGCGGGCGCAGCAGCAGGCTTGGCCGCGGTTGCTGCGGGGGTCTTTGCCTGCGCGGGCGCCGCCGCAGGCTTAGCCGCAGCTGGCACTGGTTCTTTCGCTGCCGCTGGAGCTTTTGCCGGAGCAGCCGCCGGCTTGGCAACAGCGGGGGCCGCCGCAGGCTTAGCCGCAGCTGGCACTGGCTCTTTCGCTGCCGCTGGAGCTTTTGCCGGAGCAGCCGCCGGCTTGGCAACAGCGGGGGCCGCCGCAGGCTTAGCCGCCGTTGCTGCGGGGGCCTTTGCCTGCGCGGGCGCAGCAGCAGGCTTAGCCGCAGTTGGCGCTGGCGCCTTTGCCGGAGCCGCAACAGGCTTGGCCGCAGCGGCGGCAGGCGCCATCACGCTTGGAGCTGCTTTGGCCGGAGCAGAAGGGGTGGCAGGTGATTTGGATGCGGCACCGGCGGGCGCACCAGCAGCCGCATCCCCTTCGGTGCCCCACTCAAGGCTTGATACTCGAACAATGCCTTCGCTAATTGGCAGCGCGAACGCAGCTTCAGGATTCGCCGAACCGGTGCTCAAAGTCCATGAGTTCGACTCGCCAAGTTTGCGTTCGGCCCAGGTCGCGATGCCGGTACCGCTAACTTTTTCGTCACCGGCAGCTGTCCGGGCGGTAAATTCTGGGGCTCCCCGCAAGACCAGATGTGGTGCGCTGTCACGGGATACCAGAGCGAAGTTCGGCAGCTCGGCAATGTTCATCCGGTAAAGCGGCAACAGCTCTGAGAGCAGTGCTTCCACCGTCGTCTTACCAGCGACGCTGGCCCACAAGCCGTTGACCTGCTCGGCGCTGGCGCTTGCAGGAAGGAGGACGATGTGCTGGTCATTTACCAGGGCGTACCAGTCTCCGGGAATGTAACGCAGGCTGTTCATGATTTCTCCTCTTGGTGGCTCGTGGTCGATATGCGTGGGATTGTAATGCCAACATCGTCGGGGTGCCCATACTGCACGTCGGCGACGATCACGCTGATATTATCTCGTCCCCCGGCGTCCAGGGCCGCTCGGACCAGTTCCTCGGAAGCCTGCTGCGGGTCCGGGAAACGCGTGAGGATCTCCTGGATTGCGGCATCGCCGACTTCGCTGCTGAGCCCATCTGAACAGACCAGAATGCGTTCGTTCCCTGCCAGCGGCACCAACCAGTAATCGGGATGGCTGTTGGCGTTGATCCCCAATGCGCGGGTGATGACGTGCCGGCGCGGATGGGTGGCCGCTTGCGCGGCGTCCAGCTGGCCGATATCCATCAGCTCCTGCACCTCGGAGTGATCGACGCTGACCTGTTGCAGCAAGCCCTGGGCCCAAAGGTAGGTGCGCGAGTCGCCCACATTGAACACCAGCAGTTCGGGTTGTTCTTCCTGCGCGCTGGAGGTCCTTGGATCAATCAGCACGGCCCCGGTGAGTGTGGTTCCGGCTCGACCGGAGCCTGCCTCCACGATGCTGCGATCAGCTTCGGTCAACAGCACGTCCAGGGTTTCCGGGTCGAGCTTGGCGCCTGCGTCTTGGAATCCTTCACCCAGGATCTTGAGGCACAGGGCGCTAGCTATTTCACCGGCCTCATGCCCGCCCATGCCATCGGCAATGGCCAGCAACCGTTCCGAGGCCAGCAGGCTGTCCTCGTTCAGGGCGCGGCGCAGTCCACGGTCAGTTGCCTGGCCGTGGCTGAATCTGAGGCTGACTCCGGGGGTAAGATCTGTCACGGACGTTCCACCTGGAAGTAGCGGTCACCGAAGTACACCGTATGGCCAATCATTGCCTGCTCCGGCTTGCCCGGGACAAGTTCGCGCACGTTTCCGTCTTCATCAACAATGGAAGAGCCATTGCCAGAATCCCGGTCCGTAACCCAGACACTGCCTACCCCGGGCTGGATCAGCAGATGCGTTTTGGAGACCGTGCGTTCCGGATCATCCACCGCAACCAGGTGAACACCTACATCGCCATCTGCGTAGGAAGGGTTGCGTCCGATCAAAATGCTGCCGGCAAGGTCGAGGCACCGGCTATCGTCAAAGAGCAGATGCAAGGCATCAGGTGATTGCGAACGAATCTGTGTATGCCCATGATCTGCATCCGGATCCGCATCGGCCTTGGACGACCGGACCTCAACGATCTTCGCCTCCGGCTTAGGCTGCGCCGCAGGACGGGGACGCGCCTCAGGCGCATTGTTGCGCACGGCACCTGGCACCGAATCAATGACTCCCGACGGCTTGCCGGGCACTTCTTCTGGCTCGCCCACGAAGCGACGGCCCGGAGCATACTGCTGCTGAGGCGCGAAAGACCCTGGTCCCCCGGTACCTCCGGTAGTCAGCGGATCCCGTCCAGCTTTGATATCGAGTACCAGCGTACCGGCCGCCTTATCGTGCCATCCCTGCTTCTTGCCATTCGCGTCGAATTGATTGGAGATCACCATCAGCACCGATCCCAGGATCGGAACGATACCTGCGACGGCTATCAGCAAGCGGCGAATAATGGTCTTGCCCCAGCCCGGGCGCTCACCTGAAACAGTAGCGGTGCGTAACCCGAGGAGCACATTGCCAAGACTCTTGCCTGCAGCAGCTTCCCACCACCACAAGAAAACCGTGCAGGCCAGAGTGAGGACGCTGTACAGGATGTACGTTCCGGCGATCTCGCCCATGATCTGCGGAGCATTCAGCGAGTTCACCATCCTGGATGCGATCATCGGCAGGAAAATAACCGAGAGGACCAGTACTGGCAGGAAGTCGACGAGCCACGAGAGCAGTCGCTGCGTAGTTCTGGCATCTACCAGGTCCATCTTTACCGCCATGGCTTGCTCCCGTTTTTCCGTTGCAATGTTCGTGCCGTCTTGACTGTTTTAGCTGCCAATTCGTGTATCAGAGAGCGTGGAGAGTATTTCACCCGCATCTTGCCGAAGAAGCCCAGCGGCTCCTGCATCTTCTGGGTCTGCGCAATGACATCCTCCCAGTACTTCCGCACTTGCTCTTCGGTCGGTTCTTCATGCGCGAAGTTCGCCGCATCCGCACGCTGCGCCAGCGACTGCACCGGGCTGGACAGCGCCGGGAAACCGTCGGCCAGCACGCCGGCACTTTCCCGCCGGGTCGCACCGCTGGCAGTCGCGATTCGGTGGTCAGTGGCATGGCTGAGCAATTCCTGCCAGCCACCGCTCACGCGGTCACCGGCGCTGCCGGTTTGAGAACGCTTCTGCCTGCGGCGCAGCTTCAGCAAGGCAACCAGCAGCAGCGGCGAGAGCACAAGCAGCACCGAACCCAGCGAAATGCCGGCGACAATGATGACCTGGCCCCAGCGTTCCCAGAAGGTTTTCGGTTCCTCTTCGACTTCCTGCGGCTCCGGTGCAGTTTGCGGAGGCAAATCCGCTTCTTCCTGCGCCGGTGGTGGCGGTTGCAGCACCTGCGGCTGCGGCACAGCTTTGGGTTCCTGTTCCGGAGGAGTGGGCTGCTCGTCTTCATTCGGCGTCGGGTTGAAAGCAACCCAGCCTATTTCCTCGAAAGCGATCTCCACCCAGGCATGAACATCGGACCCCTTGATTTCAACGGCTTTCCCCGGCGCGTATTCCTCCGGGTAGAAACCCATGACTACGCGCGCAGGGATCCCTTGCTCGCGGGCCATCAGCGCCATCGCGACAGCATACTGCTCGTCATCGCCGATCATCTGCTCGGCATCGAGCAGGCTGGTGATACGTCCCGCTCCGTGCCCGGAGAGCGAGGGAACCTGGCCCTCGGTGCCGTTGGAGAAGAATCCGGTTCCGGAAAGCATGGCTTCAATGCTCCGCACGCGCTGCAGGTCGCCGCGTGCCGTACCGGTGAATTCGGCGGCCTTGGCTCCCGCCGTGGCTGGCACATTGGCCAGCTCTGGCATGCGGAACTGCGCCAAATCCAGTTCATTGAGCTGGTCATCGCTCGGCTTGGCGGGGAAGAGCACCTTAGCCGTGTAGGCATCGCCCTTCTCCAGGCCAATGGAGCTCAGCGCGCTTTCAGAGGTATCGCTGTAGAACAGGGAACGGGCCAGTTCATCTTCACGACCGCCGGCCAGATCCAAGCCCATGAGCTTGCCTCCGGAAGGAACCCACACCCCTTCATAGTCCTGGATCGAGATTTCAAGTTCAGCCGCTTCGCGGCCTTCCAGCGTCTGGGCAGAACGAATATCGCTGGCATCACCCACGGGGGCAAAACTGCCACCCGCGGAAGGATCCACGTTGATGACCATGCCGTTGTAGGAATCCAATGCGGCCAAGCGGATGCGCTCGTCCTTTGGCAAGCCCTTGACGGTCAGCAGGGTGTCGTCAGCCATTGTCTTCACATACTTGCGGAAACTCGTCAGCGGGCTTGGATAATCGTAGAGATCCACCGGTGGTTCCAACGCATCGCGCAACACCTGGCGCGGGGTTTCGGGGGCCAGCAGCGGAGTGGCCGCGGCGGTCGCTACGCCGGCTCCGGCCAGCACCAGGGCTCCGGCGATGATGCGGCGCAGCAACATCTGCTGGCCGCCATGGGAATCAAGCTGCTCGTGGTTCACCGAGCTGAATCCGCCGGAAATGCGCGTGTCCATGAAGCGCCGCCAGGCAAGCCAACCGACCAATACCGCAATCAAGGCGACGCCTCGGGCGATCGGCATCGGCACGTCGCGGGTGCCGAAAACAATACCCAGCACGAACATCGCCAGCAGCGGCAGCAAAGTCCAATACGGCGAGCGCAAATGCCAGGCCGCCAAGCCGGCCAGCAGCGCGGTGAGCAGCGCGGAAAGGAAGGCCACGATCAATACGCCGCCGTAGGAGCCTACCGGTGGCGCCACGGTGAGCATGTCTTTCCAGCTGAAGACCAGGCCGGTCAGCAAGGTGCGCAGGGATTGCCCGGTGGGCAAGATTCCGAAGGCAGCCTCGCGTGGAGTGGCCAACGGCGTGCCCAGCACGAGGTACAGCAGTGCGAACAGGGCCATGGTCCGCCACGTGCCCAGCTTGAAGTGCACATTGGCCCAGGCCAAAGCAAGACCGGCAACAATTCCGCCCACGGCAGCCAGGATGAAGTTCAAGCTCGCGCCGTAGGCGTCCAGGAGACCCAGGGCACCAAGGACCAGGGCCAATCCCAGGCAGGCCGCGTCAACGCCGAAGCGCCAGAGGGGCAAAGTCTGTTTCATGCCACGGCCTTTCGCAGCATCAAGCCGAGTTCTTCCAGCTTGCCCAGGCTCAGTACCGTCAGCTCGCCAATGTTCGAGCGCGTCGGCTCCATGCCGGTCTCGCACCTGATAGCGATGGCGCGCACTCCGGCAGGCACATGCATCCAGGCTTCACGCAGCGACTTTGCACTGGTCCTGGTGCCGGTGAGGAAGAAAAGCACCGACGCTCCGGGCACGATATCGGCGGTGTGGCGAACCACCTGCACCAGGTTCTCGCGCTGGCCAGCGGCTGCTTCGATGCGGGTCAGCGAGTCCATCATCATGCGGCCGCTGTCGGTGCGCACCGGACCTTGCTGGGTCACGATGGCCAGCTTGCGCTGTTCCGCCACTGCCTGCTGCCCGATGGAGGCAGCGACCGAAATAGCCAGTTCGAAATCTTCCTCTGCGTGCGCCTCGCAGTACTCGTCCAGATTGGTGCTCAGGCTCAGTGCCAGGTGCGAACGCCGGGTCTCTTCGAACTGGCGGACCATCAATTCACCGGTACGCGCCGTTGACTTCCAGTGGATATGGCGGCGGTCGTCTCCTGCCTGGTATTCGCGCAGGGCGTGGAAAGACACATCGGAGTTCGAGAGGTCGGAAGTGGGCATGCCTTCGAGGTCGCGGATGAAACCAGCAGAGGAACCATCCAGCGCGGTGGTGCGCGGATGGATGAACAGCTCGTAGCGGTCGGTCCATTTCACCTGCCGGCGCAGAATGGCGAAGGGATCCTGGCGGACCGAGCGGACCGGCCCCACGTCCAGCACCTGGCGGCGCTGGGTTGGGATGGTGAACAGGTCTTCGTGCGTTCCTTGCGGCTCCAGGCGCGGGATCCGGAACTGGGCGGCACCATGGCCTACCGGAAGTTCCATCATCACCGGCGCTGCGCTGCGCGAGGCCTGGTTGGCCACCTGCAGGGCGCCAACGGCGCGGTCCCCCACAGCCACTCGGGTGCGGTGCAGGTCCAGGTCCACGCTGAAATCATTGCGGCCCAGGATGAATCCCACGGAAGCCAGCAGCAGCAAGGTGGCCATGAAGGCACCCAGCAGGGCCTCCTGCCAGCCGAAATTGGTACCAAGAATCCACAGGAGAATCGCCGTACCCAGCAGCACGAAGCCCAGCGGGGAGATGACCGAGGTGACCGGTGCAAGGAAACGGGCGCTGAATTCCTTGACCCGCGCTGTTGCAGGGCGCAGGTATTCGCGCAGCACCTGCATTGCTTCGCTGGCCATGGTCAGCGACTTTTCGGCCCTGCGATTCAACTTGGTGCTCCGCGCAGAACGCTTAGCTCGTCGGCTCATTAATGCTCGTCCTGGTCCTTGCCGGCGACCGGGGCGGAGTCGTCGTTGCCACGGCGGGTTGGGGCCGGGACCTTGCGCAGCACCGAGGTGATGACCTGGGCGGAGGTGGTGCCGGTGAATTCCGCTTCCGGGTCCAGCACCAGGCGATGGGTGAAGATATAGGGCGCCAATTCCTTGATGTCATCCGGCAGCACGTAGTTCCGTCCCTGGCTGGCAGCCCACACCTTGGCCGCGCGCACCATCGCCAGGGCTCCGCGGACCGAAACTCCCAAACGGGTTTCCGGAACTTCGCGGGTCGCTTCGCACAGCGCCGCGACGTACTCCAGCACGGCGGTGTCCACATGCACGGTGGTTGCCAGCTCGGCCATTTCCACCACTGCTTCGGTAGTGATGATGGCGCTCAGCGCGGTCGAGCGGTCACGCTGGGTGCTGCCCGAAAGCAGCGCCACGGTGGCTTCCCGGTCCGGATACCCGATGGAGGTCTTGATCAGGAAACGGTCCAGCTGGGCTTCGGGCAGCCGGTAGGTACCGGCCTGCTCGATCGGGTTCTGGGTGGCAATCACCATGAACGGGCGAGCCTGCGGGTAGGTGGTGCCATCGACGGTGACCCGCCCTTCTTCCATGACTTCCAGCAACGCCGACTGGGTCTTTGGAGACGCGCGGTTGATCTCATCGGCCAGCACGAGGTTGGCGAAGATCGGTCCATGGTGGAAGTCGAACTGCCCGCTGCGCTGGTCGTATATGGTGATGCCGGTGACGTCCGAGGGCAACAGGTCCGGGGTGAATTGGATGCGCGAGTTGCTGCCCCGCACCGTGGCGGCCAGCGAGCGGGCCAGCATGGTCTTGCCGGTGCCCGGTGCGTCTTCGAGCAGCACGTGCCCTTCGGTGAGCATGGCAGTTAGCACCAGCTTGATGGCCTGGTCCTTGCCCAGCACGGACAGTCCGACATTGGACACCAATTTGGCGAAGGTATCGCAGAACCAGTTGGCCTGCTCGGTGCTCATGGTCATGGCAGTGTTTGTTCTTTCTGTACGTCTTGATGCTCGGCCGATGCCGCGCTTATCTGAAATTAACCCGGTCGGATTCCGTGCCGTCGATTTTCGCGAAGTACGGCTGGGCATATCCCGATTCGATCACGCATGGCAAGTCCTTGGAGGCCCGGCCATTGCCGTCGACGTTGAAGGTCACGTAATTATCCGAGAACATTCCCTTGGAGTGGTAGCACTGCGCCAGGTAGGTGTGGGTGCCCGGGTCGAAGTCGTAGAGCTCCACGTGGTACTTGTAGCAGTTCGGCGGGCAGGTGGAGTTCGCGTAGCCGTTGTACAACGGTCCTTCGGACAGCTTCACCGAACGGGCCGGCTTAGGATTGGTCTGATCCGTTTTGGACCAGGACTTGCTCTGGCCTTCGGTATCCGTTGCCACGATCTTAAGGGTGCGGCTGGTGGAGTAGCCCAGGTTGCTGACCTTCTCCGTACCATCGTTAGCCGTGTTAGACCCGCCAATGGCTACCGTCTGGGTGACCTTGCGTCCGTTGGATTCGCCGGCGGCTGTATTCCAGCTGAAGGAAATCCAGTTATCGCCATGCGACGAGGAAATCTTCGCGTTATCGCGCAGCGGACCGTAGGCGCTGGTCTGGTTGCTGGCCGGGCTGGGATCTCCCGGGCCGGCAGCATTCAAGGCACGCACGCGCCAGGTATGCGCGGTGCCGTGGGAACCGGTGTCGATCACCGAGCCGGGGCCGCCGAAGGACTGCCACCCTCCGCCATCGGCGGAGTACTGGTATCCGGTGATCTTCGAGCCGTTGGCCGCAGGAGCCTGGAAGCCCAGTTGCACCATGCGATTGGCGCCGGTGGCCTTGGCGCTCACGCTGGACACGGCCTTTGGACGCCCGTACGGGGTCACCGCCACCGAATTCGAGCTCTGTTCCGAGCTGCCCTTGCGGTTGGTTGCCGCGATGGTGAAGGTGTAGGAACCCGAGGTGCTCAGGCCGGTGACCGACTGGCTGGTCTGGTTGGCCGCAATGGAGCCAATGGTCTTCTCCAGGGTTCCGGACTTGTAGACGCGCAGGGCATAGCCGGTGATCGGTGCGCCATTGGTGCCCGGTGCGTTCCAGGCGACGTTGACCACGCCGCCATCCACCGCGGATTCCTTGCGGGCCGCGGTGGGGGCGGACGGCTTGAACGGCTTGCCAGCCGGGGTCACGGCTGCCGAGTAGGCGCTGAAGGCCGATGGCTTGGACGCCTTGTTCACCGCACGCACGCGGACCTGGTAATCGGTGCCGTTCTTCAGGCCCTTCCAGGTATAGGAAGTGCCGGTAATGCCGGTGACCTGGGTGACGCCGTTGGCCGGTGCCGGGGAGATCTCCAAGGTGTAGCTCTGGATGGCCGAACCCCGGCTGGCGGGGGCAGTCCACTTGAAGGCCGCCTGCTGGTCGCCGTCGGTGCCGGTCGGGGCGGCAGGCTGTTCGGGTTCCACGTCCGGTCGGGCATCGGCTGACGGCGCCGAGGCCGGGGACTGGCCGATCTCGTTGGCGGCGGTCACCGTGAAGTTGTATACGGTGTCGTTGGCCAGCGGGGTGATGGTGCAGGTGGTGGTGGCGCACCGCTGGGTGTGCCCGCCGCCGGTCACGGTGTAGTTGGTGATCTGCGAGCCGTTGTTGGCCGGTGGATCCCACTGCAGCACAGCCTTCTCATCCCCGGTGGACTGGACGCGTGGCAGGCCCGGGGCTTCCGGGGCGCCCTTGACGTTCAGCGTCACGGTACCGATGACGTTGCGTGCCACGTCTTCGGTGACATCGCCAATGGTGTATTCCACCCGCATGGTGCCCACGAAGTTGTCCTTCGGGGTGATGGATACCTTGTCGCCGCTCGTTTCCACTTCCCCGGTGTCTTCCAGGGCGCGGGCGTTGATCAGGCGCAGCGGGCCTTCATCCGCGTACGGGTTGTGGTCGTTGGCCAGCACATCGACCACTTCGGTCTTGCCCTGGGCCGCATCGGCCACGTTATCGGCCACAGCTACCGGCAGCTCGCGGACCGAGCCGGTCACGGTGATGTTCATGGCGGCCGGAACCGGCGGGTTCACACCGTCGCTGACCGTGACGGTGACGGTACCGGTGGTGCCCTTCGGGGTCGAAGCTCCGGCGCTGACCTTCAGGTTATGCTCTTCGACCAGTTCGGCCTGGACACCTTGGATATCCACCGAAGAGATGGCGAACTTCAACTTCGGAACGTCGTCTTCATTGGCATCGTTGGCGGCCATGCGCAGGTCCAGGAAGGCTGGCTCCTCGCCCTGGCCCACGGCCAAGGCATTGGCCTGCAGGGTCGGAGCGAAGTTCTCCTCCTGCGGCTGCTCTTCTTCCTCTTCCTCTGGCTCTTCTTCCTCCGGTTGGCCTTCCTCGTTCTGGTTCTGGCGTTCCTCGGAATCGTTCTGGCGCGGAGCCGGGGTGACATTGATTGGCAGAGTCAGCTTGGACTTCAGGCCCATTTCATCGTCGGGGCCGGTGCCGTCGGTGACTTCGAAGCTGACGGTAGCCGAACCGTCGAAATCGACCGGTGCACGGAAGGAAAGCTCGGTGGCGGACTTGACCAGCTCGCCGTCGTTTTGCGGCATCGAGGCCACCGACTCTTCGGTGGTCAAGCGCGGGGTGCGTCCCTCGCGGACGAGGACCAGGTCATCCAGGTTCAGTGGCAGGACCTGTCCCGCCTCGACCTGCAGATTCAGCCCGCTGCGCAGGATTGGCCGTGCTCCGGCGGTGCCTGGCACATGGACGAAGGCAGTAGAAGCCAGTTCGTCGGGGTCGGTCAGGGTGTAGGCAATGATCTGCGCGTCCTCGGTGGCGGTGACGACCAAGCCATCTTCGGTGACTTGGGCAGTAGACGGGTTATCCGGCAAGCTGATCTCCAATTCGCTGGAGCTGCCATCCGGGTCCTCGTCATTGCGCAAGATATCTACGGTCACTTGTTCATCGCCGATGACTTCTTCCAAGGAAACCCGGTCATCGCGGGCAATGGGCGCCAGCAGCTGGGCCTCTGGATCGGACTTGATGCTCAGCGTGCCCGCCGCGGTGCCGCCGCGGCCGTCGGAAATCATGTAGCGCACCGAAACGTTGCCGTCTTCCGGGGGCGAGGTCAGGGTGACGCGGCCGTCAATGACTTCCACCTCCATGCTGGCTTCGGTGGAGACTTCGCTCATCAAGGCGATCGGGTCGCCATCCGGGTCGGTGTCGTTGTCCATCACGTCCACCGCCACCGGGCGGTTGGGGCGCACGGTCAAGAAGTCGTTGACGGCAACCGGGGAATTATTCGATTCGGCAAGCGGTGCCACGCCGATCTTGATCGTGCCGGTGGCGCGGGCACCCAAACGGTCTTCCACCACGTAGCTGAATTCATCGGTGCCCGAGGCATCGGGGTTAGCCGTGTAGTCGATGGAGGCCCCGCGGATCTTCGCGGTGCCCATGCGCGGGGAATCGCCGAATTGCACGAGGGAGACCGAGTCGCCATCGGGGTCGATAGCGTCAATCGGGATCAGCACGTTGGTGCTGGAGCCGGCGAAGACGCGCCCGGTGACTGGTTCCGGGTTCGGCGGGGTGTTCTTTTCCAGGTCATTGGCTTCTGCCTCGGGCAGGACGTTGAAGGTGACGCTGGCGCTGGTTTCCTGGCCATCAGGTCCTGCCACGGTGTAGACCGCGGAAACCTGCTTGGCCTTGCCGCCAAAGTCGCCGGCGCGGAATCGAATCGTTTCGTCGGCAACCGAGATCAGGGACCCTTCTCCCAGATCATCAGCTTCTTCCAGCTCGGGACGCAAGAGCAGCTCTCCGCCGTTCGGGTGGATGTCGTTTTCCAGAACCTTGACGGTGGCCACGTCGTTCTCGCGGACGGTGACGGTGTCCGGGTTGGCCTGCGGCGGATCCATGCGTGGTGGTGCCGGAATCGGAATCACGCGGATGGAACCGGTCGCTTCACGAGAGCCATTGGACACGGTGTAGCTAATGGTGGTCGGGTCGGTGAGGCCGCGCACGTCGGTGATGCGGACAAAGGTATTGCGTTCTACGGAGGTGGAGAACGGCTTGTCGCTGGCGGTCTGCACGCCGGTTACCACCAGTACGCCACCGGCCGGGTCGGTGTCGTTGCCCAGCACGTTGACCAATACATCCTGGCCGGCAGGCAGCAAGGCGACATCGCGTACCGCGATCGGATCCTCGGCATTTTCTTCCGGCTTCTTGATATCGATGCGGGCCAGGCCCGGGGCGCTGGCCGGGCCGTTGGTGGCCATGTATTCAACGTAGTAGGTTCCGGCACGTTCGGCACGTGCGGTCACGGTTCCGGTCTGTGCGTTGGTTTTGATTTCCAACCCGGGAACATCATCCACGCCGGCCAGCCGCAGACCGTCCCCGCTGGGATCAGTGTCATTTTCCAGCGGGGAGAAACTGGCGGATTCATTGATATTGGCCACCACATGATCGGTCGCGGTCACCGGTTTCACGGTGGCGTCGGCCAAGACCTCGATCAGTACCCGGCCCTTGGTGCCCTCCTGCCCGTCGGAAACCTGGATGGCCAATTCCTTTTGCCCCAGCTTCTTTCCGTCATCCTGGAAGGTCAAGGTGCCATCGGGTTGGACGCGGATCACGTCATCGCCATCGGAGGTTCCACCGAGCAAGCGGAGGTCATCGCCTTCCGCGTCGGTCCAGTCAGCGAGCACGTTGTGGCTGACTGACTCGCCCTGCTGCACGCGCAGCACGGTGGTGCGCTTTTGTTCCGGAGCCTTGTTGGTTTCATCGTCCACCACGTTCAGCTTGACGGTCGCGGTGTCCTGTCCCCCGCGGCCGTCTTTGGTGGTGTAGGAAAAACTCGCGCCGCCCCTGGCATCTTCGGGGACCACAATCTGGAATCCGGTGCCGTCATGGACCGGCTGCACGGCACCTACCGAGGGCGCAGCGCCTTCCAGGTTCGCGGTCAGCAAATCGCCGTCCGGATCCACGTCGTTATAGAGCACCGGCAGCAAGGTGGTGCGGCCAGGGCGTACCGAATAGCTGTCGTCCTCGGCGATCGGCTTCTTGTTTTCCTCGGTGCGGTTGGGCAGCTCGATGGCGTCGGTGATTTCCTTGGTTTCTTCTTCCTTGGCTTCGCCCTTGCCAGCAGGCGGTTCCAGATCACTCCAGTTGCTGACGATTTCCATGCCTTCATTGGCCAACCAGACTTGCCCCGAATGCACGTCGTTGAGCACGACCACGTCCCGGTTGACGCGGAACGCCAGTTCAGCGCCTTCTGGCATTTCCGGAATTGCGGTGCTCTGGTTATGTGCCGGGTCATCGCAGAAGCGCAGATACTCGCCGCTGGTCTGCCAGGCCGCGTAGGTGCACGTTCCCACGCGCACCGGCTGGATAGGGGTGCCAGCGGTTTCCAGCTGCTCATAGTTGGTGTCCTTGCCGGACAGGCTCACCGTTGCCAGCGACTGGTCCAGGGCCACAGCAATGTTCTCGGCTGCCGGGCCCGGAGACTGGATCCGGGCGTTGGCAGGATTCTCGAGAATTGCGGAGTTGCCCTCCGAGGTGACCAGTTCGCCGGTGGCTTCATCGAAGACCACGCCGATCTTGCCGACGGCCGAAAGCTGCGGCTCCTTCATTTCGGCCAGTTCCGGAATTTCGAATTCCTGGGCGAGTTCGGCTTTGCCATCGTCGTCCAGGGTGAAGCTGGAAAGGGTTCCTGCGCCGAGGTCTGCGGCCCAGATGGTGTCGTCGGCGCCAACCACGGCGGCGACTTCGCCCTTGGACTCGATCAGCGGTTCGGCGCCTTCGCCCTTGAAATCGGCAATCTGTTCGAGGTTGCTGGCCTGGACAGTTCCGTGTTCCGCGTCGGTAACGGCGACAACGGACGCACCGAAGGAGAAGGATGAGTTGGCTGGCAGGTTGTTATCGCCAGCAAATTGCACCATCGCGGGGTCAATAGTGGTCAGCGAGGCCTGTTCCAGGTTGCGTACCAGCACGCTTTCTTCATGCTGCACCAGGTCATAGTTGGCCAGCGGGGTGGCAACGCCACCGTCGATGGTGCGCGACTGGTAGTTGACATGCCCGATCTTGCCTTCGGACTGATTGACTACCCAGACACCACCGTCGTTGAGTTCCACGTCAGCTGTTTCGAAGCCCGGATAGATAATGGCGCCGGTGACGGCAAGGGCCGCCACGACTGGGATCGCAGTCACCTTGAACCCGGTGCTTTTGAGCAGTCCAGTCCATCCGGTCGAAGCGGCTTTAGCCATCTAGAGGTCAGTCCTTGGTTTGCTGGTACGAGTGTGCGCCAGAATCCGGCCTTATTCCCCAAGGCCAGACTCAACGCCCTCCAATTCTAACGAACTGACAAAACCTCCGCCATGGAGAGTTCTCCCCATGGGCACTGACTGGGCGATTCATCAACGCAATACAATTCGCGTGCTTCATCTTCATCAGCGGGAACCGCCTATGCGACCGCAGATGCCCTTTGATTCCTTTTCGGCAGGTCCAGCGGCATAACCCGCGCCTGGAAGCACCTGCTAGACGACCGCGGAAGCAGTTCAGAACGAACCTGCGCAAAAGTCTTCAACAAATCTTTCATATCAACTACTGTTAGTTACATGACATCCTCTGCACCGCACCGCGAGCCTTCGGCAATCGACCAGATCGCCGAAGCCTTCTTCGCCAAGTCCCTTGAACTGACCCCGGAATGGGGAGTTTCCCTTGGCTTGCCAGGCTACGAGACCACCTATGGCGACTACTCCCCTGCTGGCACCACCCAGCAGATCAGCTTACTGCGGGAGACTTTGGGCGCATTGGCCAACGCCACTGCGGTCGACGCAATTGACGAAGTCTCGCTTGACGCGATGACCGAGCGATTGAGCCTCGAACTGGAAATCCTGTTCACCGGGCGCACCGAGCTGAACAATATCGCCAGTGCGGCACAGGAAATCCGCTCGATCATCGATTTGATGCCGCAGGAGTCCTCCGAGGACTACGCTTTCATCGCCCAGCGAATGTCCAACATTCCGGCTGCGATTGACGGCTACATCGCATCTTTGCGTGATTCCGCTTCAAATGATCTGGTTGCGGCGCAGCGCCAAGTGTCCATAGTGATCACGCAAACCACCGATTACGCCAAGGATGGCGGATTCTTCGACCAGTTGGCCACCTCCGGCACCGCAGTGGATACCGCTTTGCAAGCACAGCTGGAAGCCGGAGCCGAAGCCGCGAAGAAGGCCTACCGCAAACTCACCGCGTACTTGCAAGATGAACTCCTGGCACAGGCACCGGCCGAAGACGCGGTGGGCCGAGAGTACTACTCGCTGATGTCCCGCCGCTTCCTGGGCGCCGCAGTGGATTTGGAAGAGACCTATGCCTGGGGCGTCGGCGAACTCGATGCCATCATCGCCGAGCAGCGGCGCGTCGCCCAGCAGATCAAGCCGGGCTCCACGATCGAGGAAGCCAAGAAGATCCTCAACGAGGATCCGGCGCGCAAGCTCTCAGGCACCGACGCCTTGCGGGAGTGGATGCAGGGCAAGGCTGACCAGGCCATGGCGGACTTGTCGGGCAAGCACTTTGACATCCCGGCGCCAATGGACCGCATCGAATGCATGATCGCTCCGACCCAGGATGGCGGCGTGTACTACACCGGCCCGTCAGAAGACTTCAGCCGCCCGGGACGGATGTGGTGGTCGGTTCCGCCTGGAGAAGATGAATTCACCACGTGGGCCGAGCTCACCACCGTCTATCACGAGGGCGTTCCCGGCCATCACCTGCAGATCGGTACAGCCCAAATGCAGGCCTCCACGCTCAACAGCTGGCGCCGATTGATGTGCTGGGTTTCCGGACAGGGCGAAGGCTGGGCGCTGTACTCCGAACGCCTCATGCACCAGCTGGGCTACCTCGATGACCCGGGCGATTACATGGGCATGCTCGATGCGCAACGCATTCGAGCCGCGCGAGTGGTCTTTGATATAGGAGTTCATCTGGGCTTGGAAGTTCCTGCACAGTGGGGCACCGGCACCTGGAACGCCGAAAACGGCTATGAGTTCCTGGAGAAGAATCTGGACATGTCCACGGGTCAGCTGGACTTCGAGTACAACCGCTATTTGGGATGGCCAGGCCAGGCTCCGTCCTACAAGATCGGCCAACGGCTCTGGGAGCAGATCCGCGACGATCTCGCGGCCGCCGAGGGCGAGGACTTCTCGCTCAAGGAATTCCATACCGCGGCATTGAAGCTCGGTTCAGTTGGCCTGGATACCTTGAAGCGCGCCCTGGTGAAGTAGCCTCCAGGAAATCGGCTTGGCGGTTCTGCTTATTGGCAGGACCGCCATTCGTTTTATCCCTTGTAGCTGGAAATCTGGATCAGATTGCCACACGTGTCATCAAAGGTCGCAACCACGACGGGTCCGGCATCCGTCGGTTCTTGCGTGAACTTCACGCCCAGTGAGCTAAGACGCTCGAATTCCACCTGGACATCATCAACGGCAAAGGAAGTTGCCGGGATGCCGTCTGCTTTCAGTGCTGAACGGTACGGCCCAACGGCAGGGTGCGCTGAAGGCTCCAGAAGCACTTCAGGACCTTGCTCCTGGTCCGCTGCAACAAGGGTCAGCCAGCTGTATTCGCCCACAGGTATATCGTGCTTGACCTTGAAGCCCAGCACCTCGGTATAGAACGCTTTAGCTTTCGCCTGATCATCCACGCACACACTAGTGATATAAACCCGCATTATTTCCTTCTTTCAGTTCCGGCCCATGCAGCAACCACGGATTCCCCACGCCTTGCTGGCTTCTACCTTTCCACATGGTTCCGACAGGTCAAGATCACGGAAGCAGCACTGAAGAGCCCAGCTTCATATTCCAGGGAAAAACGATAACAAGCTATTGATTAACGATAGATAATAGTCGACAATCATTAGATGACCAGTCTCGCTATTTTACCCGCCCGAATCGCACTCATCGCAATCTTCCTCGGGGCGCTCCTTGGCCAAGTGCTGATTTTGCCGATGTTCATCGAGGAGACCACCTACATTCATCCCGAAGTGGCCCATCTGGCGACCCCGTACCGGTGCGCAGTGACGGCCGGGCTTGTTTTCCTGCAGATTGCCCTGATTTGTTTTTGGATCCTCATATTGAAGCTTCGGCGCCGAACCTTCTACCAGGCCAGCTCACTGCATTGGTTCAGCATTGCCATTTGCGCCGCCGCTGCAGCAACCCTGCTGGTCCTGGGGCTGGGAATTCACCTCTTGGGGTTTATCGGCGCCGGCGGTCCCGGTGTCGTCCTTGCCGTTGCCGGCGGGGCGGCACTGGGAGGAACTGCCACTTGCTTGCTGGTCGCATTTCGCGGCATGCTCGCGTCCAGGATACGAAAGCAAACTGCGTGAAGTGAGCGATGCTTCTTCAAGCACAGTCGCGGCGATTAGTCCAGCAACAATGGCACGGAGCCAAAAATTCCCATGTGAAGATCTGTGTCCCCGCACCGAAGTCTTCGCACAAATCGTGCGTCATTTCGCAGGTCCAGTGACCCTAGACACCGCTTTTCAGTGCAATAAAGCACAAACGGCGAAATACCGTCATGTTGCGTAACATAAACTGCCGCCGACGAAGAAAAGCGCCCTAATCTTGAACGCATGTCTACTACCGCACCTTCATCTAAGCTTCCACGCTGGATGACCAATTTCGGCCCGCAGATCATTGCGGCGCTGATTGCTGGTCTTCTACTGGGTCTCCTAGCCAAGTACACCGGCAGCACCGCCGAGGAACCCAACGGGCTGGGTGAAGCCCTGTCGATCATTGGTTCCAGCTACGTTGCGTTGCTGCGCACTGCAGTGATCCCACTGATCTTCTTTGCGGTTGTCGCCTCAATTGCCAATTTGGCCAAGGTCACCAATGCGGCACGCCTTGCGTGGCAGACCCTGCTCTGGTTTGCCATCACTGCCTTGATCTCGGTAATCATCGGCATGGTTCTTGGCACCGTTTTCCGCCCCGGAGCGAATACCGGCCAGGGCATGCCAGATGAATACGATGGCAAGACCGGCGACTGGCTCGGCTTCCTCACTGGCCTGGTCCCAGCCAACTTCCTGGGTCTGGGCGCGAGCACCAAGCTGGTTGATGAAGCAACCGCTTCCACCTCGATCAGCTTCAACGTCCTGCAGATACTGGTCATTGCCATCGCCGTGGGCGTCGCTGCCCTCAAGGTTGGCAAGGCGGCCGAACCATTCCTCGCGTTCTCGGCCTCTATCCTGGCGGTCATCCAGAAGGTCCTCTGGTGGATCATCCGCATCGCGCCGATCGGCACGGTTGGCCTGATCGGCAACGCTGTTGCCACCTATGGCTGGGACACTATTGGCGCACTGGGCAAGTTCACCGTTGCGATCTACGTCGGCTTGGCACTGGTGCTATTCGCGCTCTACCCGGTACTGGTCCGCGCACATGGCCTGTCAATCAAGCAGTACTTCTCGGGTGTATGGCCTGCAGTGCAGCTGGCCTTCGTTTCACGCTCTTCGATTGGCACCCTGCCATTGACCCAGCGCGTGACCGAACGCAACCTCGGGGTGCCTTCGGGCTACGCTTCCTTCGCAGTGCCGCTGGGCGCGACTACCAAGATGGACGGCTGCGCTGCCATCTATCCGGCGATCGCAGCAATCTTCGTTGCCCAGTTCTTCGGTATTGAGCTGTCCCTCACAGATTACTTCTTGATTGCGCTGGTTTCCGTATTGGGCTCGGCAGCAACCGCAGGCACTACCGGCGCCATCGTCATGCTGACGCTGACCCTTTCCACCCTGGGCCTGCCGCTGGCAGGCGTTGGCCTGCTGATGGCCGTTGACCCGATCATTGATATGGGCCGCACCGCGGTAAATGTCGCCGGCCAAGCACTGATTCCAACCATTGTCGCCAAGCGCGAGGGCATCTTGGACATTGACATGTACAACGCACCACGCAATGGCAACCCCTTCGCTGATGAAAGCATCTCAGCGGCAGATGCTGAGGCAGCTGCAACCAAGTAGGCATTGCTGAAGGAAATCGGCGCACGAGCACTATTGCTCGTGCGCCGCTTTCCGGTTAAAGGTCACACGGATTTACTTTGCACAGGGTGCAACTTTGCACGTAGTGTAAGTTATGTGACTTCCCCGAGTGCCGGCACCCGCCGCGAACTAAACAAACGAGCAACGAAACAGGCCATCGTTGAAGCCGTCGCGGACCTGCTTCGCAACGGCTCTGCCACGGCGCTTACCGCTACGCAGATCGCTGAAGCGGCCGGTGTTTCGCGCCGTACACTCTTCAACTACTTTCCATCAGTAGATGCGGTCTTCTCCTATCCCCTGCACCAGGTTCTGGGAACCATGGTGGATTCCATTAGCGACCTGACCGACTCCATGCCTCTGGTCGAAGCGATCATCGAATCGCTCAAGTCTGATGACGTGTCGCAGATGCTCGGGCAAGTGGCCCAGTTTGGTGCATTCTTGCGAACGGAAGAAGCCAACTGCGGCTTCCCCTCCACGATGAACGAATGGCGGACAGCCACCACGGAAGTCATCGAAAAAGTCGCCCGCCGTTATCCGCAGGCCGACAGTTTTTCCATCAGAGTCTTTACCCATGCTCTGCTCGGCGCAGGCCAAGCAGCATTTGATGAGTGGATCGAGCGTCTGCCAGCTACCGAAACTCACGGTCTGGATATTTCCCCCGAGCTCATCTCCGTCTTCCATTCCTTGATTACCCAGGCCATGAAAACCCTTGACCAGGGTTTTACCGCCTTGCCGCTGACCAGCACTAGCACCTTGAAGGACATCTAAGCTCATGGCTTCCCTCCTCTACCGCCTCGCTCGATGGGCACACCTGCACCGCTACCGCGTCATTTCAATGTGGCTGGCGGCCTTCATCTTCATCGGCCTGTGCGCCAGCTTGTTCATGGGCCAGCTATCGAATACCTTCACCCTGCCCGGAACTGAAACCCAGCGCACCCTCGACCGAATGAAGGAAGAGCTCCCGGATCTCGCCGGCGGCTCTGGCTCGATTGTGTTCCGTGAAAGCTCGAACCGGCCGCTGAACGAAACCCAGAAGCAGGCCGTCGCCGAGTCCCTGGAACAGCTGGCCATGCAGTCCCAGGTAGTCGAAGCCATGAGCCCCTTCGAACTGCAGGAACAGCTCGATAAGGCGCAGCCAGAGCTGGAGAAAGCGCAGCAGGAACTCGTTGACGGCCAGGAAAAGCTTGACGATGCCAAGGTGCAGATTGCCGATGGCAAGGTGCAGCTCCAGGAAGGCCGCGAAGAACTCACCGATGGCTGGGCACAGTACTTTGACGGCCAGAAGGAAATCCAGGCTGCCGAGCCGCAAATTGCCGCCGCTGAAAAGCAGCTCGCCGATAGCCGCGCGCAGCTGGAAGCCGGCCAGCGCGAGCTGACTTCGGGTCGTGCCCAGCTGGAAGCTGGCGAAGCGAAGTACAACGCCGGATTAGCCCAGTACAAGGACGGAACGGCCGAATACAACGCTGGCCGCGCAAAGTTCGACGCTGGCGAGCAGAAGCTCGATGCCGCTGACGCCAAGCTCGCCGCGGGCGAGAAGGAGTACCAGGCTGGCATGGACCAGCTGCTGGGCGACTCTTCCCGCGAAGAATTCGACGCAACTCTGTCGGCCGGCAAGGAAGAAGCCACCACGGGTCTGAAGTCAGCTGAAGATGGCCTGGCCGCCGCACAGGCAGGACTGGCCGAGGCTGAAAAGGGCATCGAGGAACTACCGGCCCAGATCGAGAGTACCAAGCAGCTCTTGGCGGAGGCAGAGGCGGCCGGAAACCAAGACGACATTGATGCGTACACTAAGCAACTAGCGGACAGCGAAGGCGCCTTGGCTGCGGCGAAAGCCGCGAAACCCGAAGCCGAGAAAGCTATCGCCCAAGCGACCGCCGGCAAGCAGCAGGCCACCGAGGCACTGGAGCAGATCGCCAAGGCCGAAGCCGGCTTGCAGCAGCTTGACGCTGCCCGCAAGGAACTCGACGCTGGACAGGCCCAGGCCAAGGCCGGCCATCAGGAACTGGACGCGAACCGCAGCCAGCTTAGCGCCGCCAAAACCCAGCTGGACGACGCCAAGGCGCAGCTGGATGCAGCGAAAACTGAGATCGCCAGCAACAAGGTGAAGCTGAGCGAAGGCCAGGCCGAGCTCGATGCCGGCAGGGCCAAGCTGGAGGCCGGGCAACGTGAATTCGATGCCAAGAAGGCCCAGTTCCTTGCAGGCAAGGCCGAGCTGGCAGAAGCCAAGAACCAGCTTGAAGACGGCGAAAAAACTATCAAGGAAAAGACCGCCGAGCTTGAGCAGGGCGAGAAGGACATAGAGCAAGGCCTGAAGGATCTGGAATCCGGCCGCGCTGAACTGGAATTCGCTTCGCGCCAGGTGGGCGCAAGCTCCGATATGCGTTTCGTTTCCGAAGACGGCAGTACTGCAGTTTCGCAGGTGACCTTCAAGGTCCAGACCGACGCTTTGACTCCCGATGACCGCGAGCAGATCAAGGCTATCGCTGCAGGTCCACAGGCTAACGGCGTGGAGGTGCTGTTCTCCAAGGAGATCATGCAGGACATGTCCCAGGTCTTCGGGGCCTCGGAAATCATTGGTGTGGTCATCGCTGCCATTGTCCTGATTGCCATGCTCGGCACCTTGGTCGCCGCCGGCCTGCCGCTGTTGCTGGCGATCCTCGGTGTGGGCGCTGGCGTGGGCACTACGATGGCGTTCTCCTCGCTGATTGACATGGCCTCGATTACCCCTGCCCTGGCTCTCATGCTGGGCCTTGCGGTGGGCATCGACTATGCGCTGTTCATCATCCACCGCCACCGTTCGCAGCTGCTGTCCGGCATGGAGGCCGGAGAGTCGATTGCACGCGCCGTCGGAACCAGCGGCAACGCTGTAGTCTTCGCTGGTCTGACCGTGATCATCGCACTGGCCGCACTGGCTGTTCCAGGACTTCCGTTCCTGACCGTCTTGGGCCTGTCGGCAGCGTTCACCGTGTTCTGCTCGGTGCTGCTGAACATCACTTTGCTGCCAGCACTGCTGTCCCTGGCCGGCACCAAACTGGTTTCCAAGCGGGCCCGCAAGAAGGCAGCCGCGGATGCCGAGAATCCCCAGATCAAGGAATCATTCTCCATTCGCTGGGTGCGCATGGTCACCAAGATCGCTGTTCCGGTGACCCTGCTGGTGATAGTCGTCCTGGGTGCCATCGCCCTGCCGGCCACGCAGATGCGAACCGCTTTGCCTGATGGCAGTGCAGAACCTGCCGATTCGCAGGCCTTCCAGGCCTACGAGCAAACCAGCGACAAGTTCGGTTCCGGCTACAACGGCCCGCTGCTGGTCTTAGCTGATCTGCCTGCAGGGCTCAGCGAGCGCGAAGCTGAGGAAACTAGCCTCGATGTGGCCGAGAAACTGCGCGAATACAACGGCGTGGTGGCCGCAATTCCAGTCACCATGACCGAAGACCGTACCTTGGCAGCCATTCAGGTGATCCCTACCGATGGCCCTTCCTCGGAAGCCACCGAAGCGCTGGTGCACCAGCTGCGTGCGGACTACTCGGAGTTCTCCGAGGCCACGGGTGCTGACATTGCCGTGACCGGCCAGGTTGCCGCGCAGATTGACGTCTCCGAAAAGGTCACCGCCGCCCTGGTACCGTACCTGAGCATCGTGGTTGGCCTGTCGCTGATCCTGCTGCTGCTGGTCTTCCGTTCGGTCGTGGTTCCATTGCTGGCCACCGGCGGCTTCCTGCTCTCGCTGGCCGCGGCCTTCGGCGCCAGCGTCATGGTTTACCAGTTCGGCTGGTTCTCCGGCCTCTTCGATGTGAACGTTCCCGGTCCGCTGCTCAGCTTCCTGCCGATCCTGCTCACCGGCATCCTGTTCGGGCTGGCCATGGACTACCAGGTCTTCCTGGTCTCGGCGATGCGTGAACGCTACGCTCACGGCGAGCCGGCCAAGGACGCGGTCCGTTCCGGCTTCTCGATGGCAGCACCGGTCGTCACCGCCGCTGCGCTGATCATGATCTCGGTCTTCGCCGGCTTCGTGTTCTCGCACCTGGCAATGATCCGCCCGCTCGGTTTCGCGCTGGCTTTCGGTGTGCTCTTCGATGCGTTCATCATCCGCATGACCTTCATTCCGGCAGTGATGCACCTGCTGGGCGACAAGGCCTGGTACCTGCCTAAATGGCTGGACAAGATCCTGCCGGATGTTGATGTCGAAGGATCGAAACTCAACGATATGCTGGATTCCGGGGAAAGCACTTCCGCTGATAATTCCAGCCAGGACCAGGCCAAGGAGAACGCCGCCGTATGAGCGAACAGATGAAGACAGGACCCCGGTTGCTGCTGGCTTCGGCTTCGTGGGGACGCAAGAAGGTCCTGGCCGATGCGGGCATCAAATTCACCACCCAGGTTTCCGAGGTGGATGAAGATGCGGTGCTGGCAGCTGCCGTGGCCCGCAACGGCGAGCAGAGTCCAGCGCAGACCGCATTGCTGCTGGCTCGTGCCAAGGCCGAGAACGTGGCCCAGGCAGATCATCCGGCAGGCACCGTGGTGCTGGGCTGCGATTCGGTCTTCGAACTTGATGGCGTGGCCTACGGCAAGCCGCACACCAAAGAGGTAGCCCGCGAACGATGGCTGCATCTGAGCGGTTCTACCGGAATCCTGCACTCGGGCCATTGGCTGATTGATCCCGCCAATCCGGAACAGGCTCGCGGCCAGGTATCTTCCACCGTGGTGCATTTCTCCACCGTGGATGATGCCGAGATCGAGGCCTACGTCGCCAGCGGGGAACCGCTGCCCTGCGCCGGGGCATTCACCATTGACGGGCTGGCTGCAGCCTTCATCGAGTCCATCGAAGGCAACTTCCAGAACGTCGTCGGATTGGATGTCTTCGTGCTGCGCGGCCTGCTGGCCCAAGCCGGGATCAGCATCGTGGATCTCTGGAAATAATCCGGTTCCGGCCGGCAAATGGTGTCTTCCGCCCCACAGCGGAAGGCACCTTTTTCATGCCTGCAGTTCCCTGCTCAGCAGCATCTGTTCGTGCCCGAACCCGCGCTGGAGCATGATGTGGCGCCGGCAGCGGCGGCAATGGAAGTATTCAACAATCCCGGCGGAAGTCCGATGGCTGGATCCGATCTCCCAGCAGTGCTCATGGACATCGGTTTCCTGCCCGGAATCAACGGCTTGGCTGTGCTGTGCAATAGTCATGGCTCCAGCATGATGTAATGCTCTTATGCAACTCAACCCTTACGGAGAATATGCGGTGCTCCTCGCTGCATCTCTGGCCAATGACTGGCCATCGGACCGCGACGGCATCGAACAACGCACCCGGCAGAGCGGCATGACCATGCCTTTTCCGCGGTTCGCCTCGGACTATGCCCAAACGCGCGCGGTAGTGGATGACTGGCTGGACATCGTTGATGCGCCGTCCGATCCCGAGCGGGCGCTGCTGCTGAATTTGCAGGCGGCTCGCGCTTCGGCCTATCCACGCCTGGTGGACCACGATGGGGAGGGTTGGCACCTGCACTATCGCGATGACGGCCAGAGCATGCCCCAGGTGCTGCGCTCGGTCTTCTGCGTGGGCACGGCATTGCACCTGACCACCAGGGGCATGCACCGGCTGCGGCGCTGCGAGGCCGCACCGTGCGGCCACGTGGTTGTGGACGTGACACGCAACGGGCGCCAGCGTTTCTGCTCGGTGCGTTGCGCCAATCGCGCGGCCGTCAGGCGGCACCGCGAACGGCAGGCGTAGCTGCCGGGGCTGATTCATGCCAGGCCGGAACCATGGCGTGGCGGCGCACGGCGGGAGGCCGGGCTGGCTTGGCTAGGATATGGATGTGACTTCAGCTATCCGTTCCGCGCGCCGCGCGGATATTCCCAGTGCGTCCTCTACTTTGGCCGAGGCGTTTGCGTTCTACCCCTGGACACGGTGGAGCATTCCAGCCGATCGCTACCTGGAGCGCTTGGAACGCCTTCAAGCCGTCTACCTTTCCCACGCTCTGGAGCATGGAGTCGTCCTGGTCAGCGAGGACCTCGACGGTGTCGCTGCGCTCCTGCCACCAAGTTGTCCAGAGCCTGGCTTGGGCATGCAGGAAGAGATTTCGCAGCTGATGGGCGATCGCTTGGAGATCGCCTACGGAGCCGACCTGCCACAGCGGCCTGAGAACGCGTGGGACTTTGCCACGCTTGGGGTTGCTGGATCCAGCGTTGGACGGGGTCTTGGTTCGGCACTCATCAGCCGGTGCCTGAACCATATTGCCGCGTCGGACTATCCCGAGGTGTCGCTGGAAACATCCAACGAGAGAAACGTCCGCCTATACGAGCGGCACGGTTTCGAGGTATTGCATCGCACCGCGATAGCAGAGGGACCTGTGGTGTACACCATGGGCGCCAACCTTGGATAACCCAATCCTGCAGGCGTCAAGCGGCCCTTCAGGAATCCCTTGGCTCCCGGCCAGCTAGAACACCAGAATGTTCTCGTGGATCCTGGTCCAGCCCACCTCTTCCAAGTCCGAGAAGTCGCTTCCGGTCCGGACCAGCATCATCCTCGTTCCAGGGGCGCTCACCTCGACGATGGCATCCGCGTCCCCGGCCCCGCCGCATCCGCCAGCTGCGGAGACCTCTCCCTGGCCGAATTTGAACAGGCAAGCCGTTTGCTCATCTGCCGATGCGGTGGCGAAGTAGTCGGCGTTGCCGTGCGTGACCAGAAAACGCACGGATTGCATCCCAAGGTCCTCCAACTGGCTCCTATCCCCCGGCCACTGGTCGGTTCCAGCCGGATCGCGGTCAAGCGCCGGGATGCCGGTTGCGCTGGAACAACCGGCCAAGGCGAGCATTCCAGCAGCCAGCAGCGCACAGAGCGCTTTGCCTCGATTTCCCACGGCAGCCTCCTTGTTTTCCATCTTGTCGATAGCCTAGTTCGCCGGGTGCGCGAAGACTAGGGCAGAGGCCAGCGCTGCCAGCGCACCAGCGAAGAGCAGCGCCCTTTCCCGGCCTCGCCGGCGACAGGGTCCGCAAGCCTCCCTGGGCAGGTTCCACGTTGAGCCAGCGCCAAGGTCCTTTGTAGGATTCCTCCAAAAAATTCACCCTAACACCCTCGTTCTAGGCGATAACTACATATAGTTCCCACAAAAACGATAGGCTCATAGCTGAGAAACCCTATTTTTAAAAGACAAGGTTCATGATGAATCCATTGACGAAGGTGCTTATCGCCAACCGCGGCGAGATTGCAGTGCGTATTATCCGTGCCGCACGCGATGAAGGAATCGAGTCCGTTGCGGTCTATGCCGACTCGGATCGCGATGCCCTGCATGTGCGTCTGGCTGATGAAGCCTACGCGCTGGGCGGGACCACCGCCGCTGAATCGTACCTTCGCATTGAGAAGATCCTGGACGCAGCTGAACGCTCCGGCGCCGACGCGATCCACCCGGGCTACGGCTTCCTCTCGGAGAACGCCGAGTTCGCCCAGGCTGTTATTGACGCGGGCTTGACCTGGATTGGCCCATCGCCAGAGTCCATCGACCAGCTCGGCGACAAGGTCAAGGCCCGCCACATTGCTGAAAAGGTGGGCGCTCCGCTGGTTCCCGGCACCAAGGATCCGGTGGCCTCGGCCGACGAGGTATACGCCTTCGCCGACGAGCACGGACTTCCACTGGCCATCAAGGCTGCCTACGGTGGCGGCGGACGCGGCATCAAGGTGGTCCGCAACCGCGAAGAAATCGGCGAGATGTACGACTCGGCAGTGCGTGAAGCTGTCGCGGCTTTCGGCCGCGGCGAATGCTTCATCGAACGCTTCCTGGATGCACCGCGCCACGTGGAGACCCAGTGCTTGGCCGATATCCACGGCAACGTGGTTGTCGTCTCCACCCGCGACTGCTCGCTGCAGCGCCGCAACCAGAAGCTGGTTGAAGAAGCGCCGGCCCCGTTCTTGAGCGAAGAGCAGACCACCCGGCTGTACGAAGCTTCCAAGGCGATCTTGCGCGAAGCGAAGTACAACGGCGCAGGCACCTGCGAATTCCTGGTAGGCCAGGATGGCGTCATTTCCTTCCTCGAGGTCAATACCCGTCTGCAGGTTGAGCACCCGGTCTCCGAGGAAGTCACCGGCCTGGACTTGGTTCGCGAGCAGTTCCGCATCGCCCGCGGCGAAGAACTGGGCTACACCGACCCGGAGATCCGCGGCCACTCCTTCGAGTTCCGCATCAACGGCGAAGATGCCGGCCGCAACTTCATGCCGACCCCAGGCACCATCTCCAAGATGAACCTGCCATCGGGGCCCGGCGTTCGCGTTGACTCGGGCATCGAGCAGGGCGAAAGCGTTTCAGGGAACTTCGACTCGATGATCTCCAAGCTGATCGTCACCGGCAGCACCCGTGAAGTGGCTGCGGCTCGTGCCCGCCGTGCGCTGGAAGAATTCCAGATCGAGGGCATGGCTACCGTACTGCCATTCCACCGCGCAGTGATGAGCGATCCATCGTTCGTTCCGGCCCAGGGGCCGTTCAAGGTCCACACCCGCTGGATCGAAACCGAATTCGATACCGCCATCGAGCCCCACCCGATGCCTATGGACGGCGAGGACGCAGCCGAAGACGAGCGCACCAGCGTGACCGTTGAGGTGGGCGGCAAACGCCTGGAAGTCACCCTTCCTTCGTCGCTGGGCTCGGTATCCTCCAACGGTACCGAGAAGGCCGCAGGCAAGAAGAAGCGCAAGCCGGGCCGCAAGGCAGCCAGCTCCGCTGGCGCGAACAGCGCAGAACTGCGTTCGCCGATGCAGGGCACCATCGTGAAGGTTGCCGTTGAGAATGGCGAGGCCGTGGCCCAGGGCGATCTGATTGTCGTGCTTGAAGCGATGAAGATGGAGCAGCCAATTACTGCGCACCGTGATGGCGTGGTCAGCGGCTTGGAAGTTGCCCCGGGCGAGACCCTGTCATCGGGCGCCGTCATCGCTTCGATCGAAGAAGCCAAGTAGCACTCGTTGGTATCGCCGCAGGGCCTGGACAGATATGTCCAGGCCCTGCGTCGTTCTGCAACTGGAATCTTCTACTCTGGCACCTGTCCATGTTCTGCCCAGTGCGCAATGGATGCCTTCAGATGACCGGGCATGAGCAGGAACTTCGGTTCAAGCTCTTCCCAGCCAGGCATTTTCGCTTGGCGGCTAGCTGCTTCGTGCGCCGCATCGATCTCCTGCTGCGTATCGAGCCCGCCGCCGTTCTCGCCTACCAGGCTCAGGTGGTAGATCCATGTTGAACCATCGGCTTCCACATGCCTGAATGTTGCTTCCAGCGCTGCCCGTTGTGCCGATAAGGATGCTTCGCATTCCTCGTAGCGCGCATTGAGCATGTCCATCCAGGCGCCAAAGTTCTCATCCTGCCCATCCTTGATCCTTGAACGGCTCAGCTCCAGACGCATGCCTTGCGGCACTGAAGCTGGCATCGCAAAGCCGGGAAAGTCCCGAGGCGTGGGATTGTAGGGAACATGCGGTTCTTTTTCGTCCATGACGTGATGCTTCCAGAATCCACTTGTTTTGTCACTGCTATTCGGATGCTAGAAGTTCCAGCTCGCCAGCCAGTGGATACTGAATAAGGAGGCTGGTTCGGGCTACTGCCGCGCTAGCCAGGCGTCGAAGGTTTCGTGGCCCAACCGGGCGGAACCGCCCGGCAGCAGTCCCCCATCACGCATGGCCTTGCCCATGGGGCCAGGAACAGGCACTTCAACCATCTTTGGAGACCTGCCTTGGGCCTGCAGGTACTTGGCAAAGAGGGCGGGAGCGTATTCTTCTTGCGGCCCAGCAAGGTCTTGCACCACGCCCTGCGCCGGCCCCTCAGCAAGATCCACTAGTGCTGCGGCCACTTCGATGCCCGCGATGGGCTGCATCCGCATTTTCGGCGCCATCTGCACCGGGCCCGCGCCCAGACGCTTGATATTCTGGCCAATGAATTCGTGGAATTGGGTCGTGCGCAGCAGGGTGTAGCCACCGGGAAGCATGTGCAGCATCCGCTCTTGCACGGCTTTGCCCGCGTAATAGCTGGAATCCACTTCGGCCGCTCCGATGATCGAGAGCGCCACGTGGTTCTGCACCCCGGACTCGCGCCCCACGCTGACCAGGTTTGCCGTCGATTGGGTGAAATACCGCATGGATGCAGCAGAGCTGGTGGTGGAAACTCCGGAAACATCGATGACCGATTGGCAGTCAACCAGCCACTGCTTTACCGCGTTGCGGTTCGCCAGGTCGCATCCCATGGACCGTGCGAGCACCACTGGTTCGTGGCCAGCACTCTTGAGTTTTTCGACCACCAGCGTGCCGATAGCGCCGGTGCCTCCCGCAACTGCAATACGCATGAGCGTTCCCTTTCGGTATTGGATATTCCGCGTCCCATGCTTCCATCCCGCGCATCAAGTTGTCAGGGGTTGATGGCCACTTTCAGCTCGTATTCATCCAGGCAGCACGGAAACGGGAAACGGCCCGGCGAATCATCATGGCTTGATGATTCGCCGAGCCGTTCCCTCAGCAAGACTGTCGAACTACTCGACCCACTCTTCCATGTCCATGTCAGAGGTATCGCGCGTCATGAACAGCGCGACCAAGGTCAGTACCGCGCCAAGTGCCAAGTACAGGCCAACGCCGGTGGTGTTGCCCGCACCTGCCTTCCACAGGGCTACAGCCACGAAGGACGCAGGAGCCGCACCGATCACCGAGGACATGTTGTAGGCAACAGCCGAGCCGGTGTAGCGGACATTGGACGGGAACAGCTCAGGCAGATACGCAGCCATTGGACCGAAAGTCAGACCCATCAGGGTGAACCCGATGATCAGCCCGGCCATGGCAGCGCCCTGGCCTGGACCGAAGAACAAGGTCCAGGACAGTCCGAAGACGAAGATGCCCGCGGTAACCCAGATCAGGAACTTGCGGCGGCCGAACTTCTCAGCCAACGGGCCCGAAACCACGGTGAAGATGCCGAAGAAGACGACACCGATGATCAGCATGGTCAAGAAGGTCGGGCGTTCAATGCCCAAGCCCGGAACGAAGCCTGCGGCGTCAAAGGTCTTGCCCTTGGCTTCAGCGGCAGCAGTCGCCTGCTCGACGGTAGCTGGCTGGGTGCCGTAGGTCAGGGTGAAGGAGGTCATCAGGTAGAACAGCACATAGGTTGCCAGCATGATGAAGGTACCGGCCAGGGTTGGGCGCCAGTGCTTCTTCATGGTCACCGCGAACGGCGACTTCACTACCTTCTTCTGGTCCAGGACCTTCTTGAAGGACGCGGATTCAACCAGCTTCAGGCGTACCCACAGGCCGATGATCACCATGACTGCCGAGAAGTAGAACGGAACGCGCCAGCCCCATGCCATGAACTGCTCTGCAGTGCAGAAGGTCTGCAGGGCCACGAACATCAGGTTCGCAATGATGAAGCCGATGGGTGCGCCCAGCTGGGGGAACGTGCCGTAGATGGCGCGCTTGTTCTTCGGCGCATTCTCGGTGGCCAGCAGCGCAGCTCCGGACCATTCGCCGCCCAGCGCCAGGCCCTGGGCGAAGCGCAGCAGCACCAGTGCGGTCGGAGCCAAAACGGTCCAGTTGCCCGCAGCCGGCGGCAGGAAGCCGATCAGGAAAGTGGCAATGCCCATCAGCAGCAGTGAGGCCACCAGGGTGCCCTTGCGGCCGAGCTTGTCGCCGTAGTGGCCGAAGATGATCGAACCCAGTGGACGAGCCACGAAAGCCACGCCGAAGATCGCGAACGATGAAAGGATCGCGTTGATGGTGGAGGCGTTAGGGAAGAACAACGCCGGGAAAACGAGAACCGACGCGGTGGCGTAGGCGTAGAAGTCGAAGAATTCGACAGTGGTGCCAATCATGCTGGCAAACAGCACGCGACCGCGGGTGTTTTCCTTCGGCGCCACTGCTTGGTTAGCCTGCGACATGGAGGCTGCTCCTTAGAGTGAAAGTACGAGTCAGATGTTCATTTACGTTGCCATAATCGTAAACCTCGGTGACCAGTATTCGGATATTGATGTCCAGCATTTGGACACCAGATGAAATGAAACTGAACTGCAAACAGCAATTCACGGGCCTACTAGCAGGAATATGCGCTTCCACATATTGAGACGTGACCTGAGAAAACAGTTTTTACACTTATATCAGAGTCGGTCGCCAAAGTGAATGGGGTCACAAGAGCTTGTATTACGGCATTAATGGCAAAAGGACGGCATCTCCCTGAATGCAAGGGAAATGCCGCCCTGGAAAAGTTCTTCAGAACCTACCGATGACGGTGCAGGCGACGTGCCGCTTCAGCCAGCGAACCGGACAATGACGGGTAAACGGTGAAGGTCTCAGCCACGTCATCAACATGAAGGCTGTTCTGGACCGCCAGTGCCAGCGAGAAGATCAATTCACTGGCACGCGGAGCGACCACAACACCGCCGATGACGGTGCCCGAGCCCTTGCGGGAAACGATCTTCACGAAGCCCTGGTCCACGTTCATCATCTTGGCGCGAGCGTTGGTGTTCAGATCAACCTTGATGATGTTGGCCTGGTACTTGCCTTCGGCAACCGCACGCTGGGTCACACCCACGGTAGCGATTTCCGGGGAGGTGAAGACGTTGGATGCCACTAGATCCAGGTTCAATGGCTTTACCGAGTCGCCGAGCAGGTGGGCCACGGCGATGCGGCCCTGCATGGCTGCTACCGAAGCCAGGGCGAAGACGCCCGTGCAGTCGCCGGTAGCGTAGATGTTGGTTGCGGTAGTGCGCGAAACGCCATCGACCTTGATGTGGCCCGAGTCGGTCAGCTGCACGCCGGCTTCTTCCAGACCCATGTTGGCGGTATTGGGGATGCCGCCCACTGCAACCAGGCAGTGGCTGCCTTCAAGCACGCGACCGTCCGCCAAGGTGACCAGCACCCTGTCGCCCTGGCGCTCCACGCCCTCGGCGCGAGCCTGGGAAACAACGTTAACGCCGTTGTCCTTGAAAGCATCTTCCAGCACGCCAGCTGCGTCTGCATCCTCGCCGGGCAGCACGCGGTCGCGCGAGGAAACCAGCGTGACCTTGGCACCGAGCAAGTTGTACGCCGAAGCGAATTCTGCACCGGTAACGCCGGAGCCTACAACGATCAGGTGCTCAGGCACCTCGTTCATGTTGTAGATCTGGGTCCAGTTGAAGATTCGCTCGCCATCAGGCCTGGCGGTAGGCAGTTCGCGCGGGTGGGCTCCCACGGCAATCAGCATGGCGTCCGCTTCGATTTCCTGCTCGGAACCATCCGGGTGCGATACGGCAACCGTGTGGTCGTCCAGCAAGCGGCCCTCGCCGATCACGATGCGCACGCCAGCGCGTTCGAGGGTGGTGCGGATATCCGAGGACTGCTCCTTGGCAAGGTCCAGCAGGCGGTGGTTCACTACCGAGAAGTCGGTGACGGCCGAGTCGAGGCCGTCAACGTGGACTCCAAAGGTCTCTGCGTGCTTCACCCGGCGCACTGCGTCCGCCGTAGCGATCAGGGTCTTGGAGGGCACGACGTCGGTCAGCACCGCTGAACCGCCCATGCCTGCACGCTCCACGACGGTGACATTGGCGCCCAGCTGGGCCGCACCCATGGCAGCTTCGTAGCCGCCAGGTCCTCCGCCGAGAATAACTAAACGGGTTGCTTCATTCCTACGATCTGCGCTCACATTCACTATTGTTCACCATGCACGGTGATTGCGCACATCGAAGCACGATCCCGGAACGTGATTTTGAATCTGAAGCACTAGTTTCACCTGACAAAGCGCCCCGCTACCGGTAGCGTATTTCCCGTGACTGATATGCAAAATGACCCACAGGTCCTGGCGGCACAAGCTGCCCAGGCAATCGCCGAACAGACCGGCGTCGAAAAACACGACATCGCGGTGGTCCTGGGCTCCGGTTGGGGCCAGGCCGCCGAACTCATCGGCGAAACCACCCACACCCTGGATGCCGCCTCCATTCCAGGCTTCCATGCCCCGGCCGTACCCGGGCACAAGGGCAGCATCTCCTCGATCCTGACGTCCACTGGAAAGCGGGTCCTGGTTCTGGGTGCCCGCACCCATTACTACGAAGGGCGCGGCGTGCGCGCTGTCGTCCACCCCATCCGCACCGCGGCAGCTGCCGGCTGCGAGCAGCTGGTGCTCACCAACGGTTGCGGCGGCCTGAATCCGAACTGGACCCCAGGCACCCCGGTAATGATCTCGGACCACATCAACTTGACTGCCGCCTCCCCTTTGGAGGGCGCGACCTTCGTTGATCTGACCGACCTGTACTCCTCGCGCCTGCGCGAGATTGCCCTCGCAGTTGATCCGACCCTGGATCAGGGCGTGTATGCGCAGTTCACCGGACCGCACTACGAAACCCCGGCCGAAGTCCAGTACGCCAAGGTGATCGGTGCTGATTTGGTCGGCATGTCCACCGCATTGGAAGCAATAGCCGCCCGCCATGCAGGCATGGAGATCTTCGGTATTTCCCTGGTGACCAACCTGGCCGCCGGCATCAGCCCGGTGCCGCTGAGCCACGAGGAAGTCATCGAGGCCGGCCAGGCCGCCGGTCCGCGCATCTCCAAGTTGCTGGCACAGATCATCGCGAAGCTCTAAGCCTCGCATTATCGGCGCAAAGAAGCAGTCAGTGTCCTTCGAAGGGAAATCAGTGAATCACACGCAGAAAATCCAGTTGCTCGATGCGGCGGGCCAATGGGCAGCCCAGGATCCCGATCCGCAAACGCAGGAAGAACTGCAATTACTGATCCAGTGCGTCACCGACGGCGACGCGCTGGCCTTCGAGGACATCGCCGACCGCTTCAGCGGCGTCCTGGAATTCGGCACCGCAGGCCTGCGTGCCGAATTGGGCGCCGGCCCGATGCGCATGAACCGTGTGGTGGTCCTGCGCACCGCTGCGGGCATCGCGCGTTTTCTGGGCGAAAAGGCCAACGGCGGATATGTCCCGAAGGTCGTCATCGGATTCGATGCCCGTTTCAACTCGGATGCCTTCGCCAAGGATTCAGCCGCCGTCTTCGCCGCTGCCGGTTTCGAGGTGCTGCTGATGCCCTCGGCCTTGCCGACCCCGGTGCTGGCTTGGGCCGTTCGTGAATTCAGCGCGGAAGCCGGCGTCATGGTGACCGCCAGCCACAACCCTCCGCGGGACAACGGCTACAAGGTATACGTGGGCGGCAGGATCACCGATGCGTCGGGCCGCGGGGCCCAGATCGTCTCCCCCATCGATGCGCAGATAGCTTCCTTGATTGACCATGACCAGCCAGTGCCGCAGATCCCGCTGGCACAGTCCGGTTGGGAAGTGCTCCCGGCCCCAGGCGAAGAAGGCGATATCGAGGCAGCCTATCTCGCTTCCATCCACCCGATCATCGAAGCTAACCAGCCGCAGGGCCTGGTACGCAAGAATCTGCGAATTGTGGTTTCGGCAATGCACGGCGTGGGTGGCCACACCATGCGCCAAGCCCTGCTGAACGCTGGTTTCGACGACGTGCACATGGTCGTTGAGCAGGAACACCCCGATCCGCTCTTCCCTACCGTGAAGTTCCCTAACCCCGAGGAGCCAGGGGCCATCGACCTGTCGCTGGAACTGGCCCGCACGGTCGGTGCTGATCTGGTCATTGCCAATGACCCCGATGCCGACCGTTGCGCGGCAGCCATCCTCGACGGCGGCAGCTGGCGGATGCTGCGCGGCGATGAGGTAGGTTGGCTGCTGGGAGACCAGGTCTCCAAGACCTTGCCAGAGGGCAAGAAATTGGCCAATTCCATCGTGTCTTCGCGCATGCTGGCAGCCATCGCCAAGGACGCCGGACGCGAGCACGAAGAAACCTTGACCGGATTCAAGTGGATCTCACGCGTTGAGGACCTGGGCTACGGCTACGAAGAAGCCCTGGGCTATTGCGTAGCCCCGGAACTGGTGCGCGACAAAGACGGGATTTCTGCCGGGATCGTCCTGGCCGATCTGGCTGCGCAGTTGAAGGCCTCGGGCAGCTCCATCCCGGACCGCCTGGATGAACTGGCCGCCAAGCATGGCGTGCACGTCACCGACCAGCTGTCCCTGCGCTTCACCGACTTGGCGCAGATCCCGGTGCTCATGGAAAAGATCCGCAAGAACGCTCCGGCCTCGCTGGGCGGCTCCGAGGTTTCCGAGGTGACCGACCTGTCCAGGGGCACCGAGACGCTCCCTGCGACCAACGCCATGGTCTTGCATACATTTTCCGGTGCCCGCGTGATCGTTCGGCCCTCGGGAACGGAACCGAAACTCAAGTGCTACTTGGAAACTATTGAGCCGGTCGATGATCTGGCCGAGGTCCCTGAAGCCCGCAAACGCGCTACCGCGCAGGTCTTGGCAATCAAGGATGAATTGGCAGCTTACCTGAATGCCAACTAGGCTTACCCCTTCGAGACCTTCATTTGAAATGATTGAAATCTTTATTGTTAGAGGAAATGATGACTGAACTAAGCGCCCGCGAGATCGCAAGCTACATCGATCACACCCTGTTGGCTCAGAATGCTTCCCGCGAACAAGTTGTGCAGATCTGCGACGAAGCCAAGAAGTACGGCTTCAAGTCGGTCTGCGTCAACCCGTTGTGGGTTTCCACCGTTTCGCGCGAGCTGGAAGGCTCGGACGTACTGACCTGTTCGGTCATCGGTTTCCCGCTGGGTGCCTCGGCCACCGATACCAAGGTATTCGAAACCAAGCACGCAGTTGCAGACGGTGCCAACGAAATCGACATGGTGATCGACGTTGCCGCCGCCCTGCGTGGCGATCGGGATGCCTTGGTCAACGAGATCTTCGCCATTGCGCAGGCCGCGCATGAAGGTGGAGCCATCTTGAAGGTCATCATCGAAACCTGCTTGCTCACCGAGGAAGCCAAGGTCCTGGCCTGCGAGGCCGCAAAGGCCGCTGGCGCTGATTTCGTCAAGACTTCCACCGGTTTCTCCACCGGCGGCGCGACCGTCGAAGACGTCGAGCTGATGCGCAAGACCGTCGGCCCGGAAATGGGTGTCAAGGCCTCGGGCGGCGTTCGCAGTGTTGAAACCGCGCGGGCCATGATTGCGGCCGGTGCGACCCGGCTAGGTTCTAGCTCAGGAGTTGCTATCCTAGAGGGAGAGCAAAGCGGTTCCAGCTACTAGGAAATCGCACCAATCCGTTTTCCCAAGGAGAAAAAGTGTACTCGAACGGCAAGAACACTGCCCATTCCGGTGAAGGCCGCCTTGTCGGCAATATCGTCAACCTCGTGATCTTCTTCGTGATGTTCTCGGCTGGCGTCTACACCTTGGGCTACTGGACCCTTGAGGTTGCTTGGTGGCCGACCCTGGTCAGCTTCGCTCTGATGTTCTTGGCTTTCGCTATCCCGATGCACCTGATGGGTCGCGCGGAAAAGGCTGAGGATCTGGTTGCGGCAGCTAATGCCCACCAGAATTAATTAGAACTTTTCAAGAGAGGGAAACCCGTGTCCGGGTTTCCCTCTCTTGCGTTTAAGCTTCCTTGCCTCGCTTAGACTGGCCCCATGGAATCATGGGATCAGCGCATCGAAGAGTTCTGGAACTCAGCCAATGGCAAACGCCCTGAACAGTTGCGCACCGAACTGGCACTCCTGGTGCAGGGCAAGGATCCGCAGGATCCGCGGGTGCTCTTCGAGGTCGCGTCCCTGCACGACTACCTAGGGGAAGAAGAACAAGCGGTCGACCCCTACCGGGCGGCACTGGAAGCTGGGCTGGAAGCGCCAAGGCACGATGAAGCGCTGCTCCAGCTAGCCAGCACGCTGCGCAATCTCGGGCAGTACACCCAGTCCATCGAACTGTTGCAGCAGATCACTGCCGATTCACCGATCTTTACCGACGCCCAGGCCTTCCTGGTTCTGGCCTTGCACGATGCCGGGCAATCCACCGAAGCGGTCCAGCTGGCGGTCAGCGCATTAGCGCGCCATGCCTCGCTCTACGCCCGGGCGATCAAGGGCTACGCCGGAGAACTGGCCTCGCCTGCGGCCTCGGGCCAGCGGTAGCAAACGCCGGCCAGCAGCCTGCCGGAAAAGGCATGCTACTGGCCCGCGAGTTCAACCGAATCAGTCCTTTGCTGCCGGTGCGGGTGTTGGCTCGAAAATAGCGTAGAGCAGCTTCTCCGCCCACTCCAGGATCTCCCCGTCGGCCAAGTCCCGTCCGCCAATGGGCGAGGTCTTGGGCTTCGGGATGAAGATCGAATTCAGCGCCGGCTTGTTCGCAGCCCCCGGGTACAGGCGTTCCAAGCGCACCTGGCGCGAAGCTGGCAGGTCTTCAATTCTGGCCGGAGCCAGCTTGATGTGGTTGCCGACCTGCTGGATATCACGCAGCCCCGCAGCACGCGCGCGAATACGCAGGGCCGCCACGCGCATGAGGTTCTCCACCGGAGTTGGAAGCTTGCCATAGCGATCCACCAGCTCATCGCGGACTTCACCCAGCGCCTCGTCGGTCTCGGCCTGGGCAATGTTGCGATAGGCTTCCAAACGCAGTCGTTCACCAGGTACATAGTCGTGTGGCAGGTGGGCATTGACCGGCAGGTCAATCTTCATCTCGGCGGCTTCTTCCTCGCCTTCGCCCTTGTAATCGGCCACGGCCTCGCCTACCAGGCGCAGGTACAAGTCGAAGCCCACACCGGCGATATGCCCGGACTGCTCGCCACCCAGCAGATTACCGGCTCCACGCAGTTCCAGGTCCTTCATGGCCAGCTGGTAGCCGGAGCCAAGCTCGTTGTGCGCGGCAACGGCTTTCAGGCGCTCCAGGGCGACCTCCCCCAGCGGTTTCTCTACATCCCACAGGAAGTAGGCGTAGGCACGCTCACGGCCGCGCCCTACGCGCCCGCGCAGCTGGTGCAGCTGGGACAGGCCGTAGTTGTTCGCGCGGTCCACAATCAGCGTGTTCGCATTGGAAATATCCAGGCCGGTTTCGATGATGGTGGTGGAGACCAGCACGTCGAATTTCTTCTCCCAGAAGTCCTGGATGATCCGCTCCAGCCGGGATTCGCTCATCTTGCCGTGCGCTACCTCCACGCGCGCTTCGGGGGCCAGTTCGCGCAATTCGGCAGCTACCCGCTCAATGGAGCTGACCCGGTTGTGCACGAAGAACACCTGGCCATCGCGCATCAGCTCACGCTTGATGGCCGCGGAAATCTGCTTGTCGCTGCGTGGACCCACGTAGGTCAGCACCGGATGGCGTTCTTCGGGCGGGGTCGCCAAGGTGGAGGTTTCGCGGATGCCGGTCAGCGACATCTCCAAGGTACGCGGGATCGGGGTGGCGCTCATCGCCAGCACATCCACGTTGGTGCGCATCTTCTTGAGCTCTTCCTTGTGCTCCACTCCGAAGCGCTGTTCCTCGTCAATGATGACCAGGCCCAGATTCTTGAACTCCACGTTCTTGGAGAGCAGGCGGTGGGTGCCGATGACAATGTCCACGCTGCCGTCCTTGAGGCCGGCCAGGATTTCCTTCGATTCCTTGGCGCTCTGGAAACGCGAGAGGGTCTTCACGCGGACTGGGAAGCCCGAATAGCGTTCGGTGAAGGTCTGGTGGTGCTGGGAAGCCAGCAGGGTGGTAGGAACCAGCACGGCAACCTGCTTGGAGTCCTGGACGGCCTTGAAGGCGGCGCGAACCGCGATTTCGGTTTTGCCAAAGCCCACGTCACCGGAAATCAACCGGTCCATCGGGATTTCCTTCTCCATATCGGATTTCACCTCGTTGATGGCGGTGAGCTGATCCGGAGTCTCGATGAACGCGAAGGCTTCCTCCAGCTCGTTCTGCCACGGGGTGTCTGATGCGAAGGCGTGGCCACGGCTGGCCATGCGAGCCGAGTAGAGCTTAATCAGGTCGCCAGCAATTTCCTTGACGGCCTTGCGCGCCTTGGACTTGGTGCTGGCCCAGTCCGAACCGCCCATTTTGGACAAGGTCGGAGCTTCGCCGCCGACATACCGGGTGACCATATGCAGCTGGTCCATCGGGACGAACAGACGGTCCCCCGGGGCTCCGCGCTTGGAAGAGGCGTACTCCGCCACCAGGTACTCGCGCTTGGCGTCCTTGCCCGAGCCATTGACCTTGCGGGCCATCAGCTCGACGAACTTGCCGATGCCGTGCTGTTCGTGGACGATGTAGTCCCCGGCTTGCAGGCTCAGCGGATCAACGGCATTGCGCTTGCGCTTGACCGTCAGCTTGCGGCCCTTGCGGTTCGGGTACGCGCTGGAGCGGCCCAGCAAATCTGCTTCGGTGAGCAGGCCCAGCTTCAGTTCCTCGAAGACAAACCCGCGGCCGGCGGTGGCCTGGGTGATCTCGATCAGTCCAGCGGTGGGTTCCGCGGACAGGTCATCCACCCTGTGTGCCGGGATCTTGAACTCGGCGAAAAGCTCCGAAAGGCGGGCTGCCGGGCCGGGCCCCTCGGTAGCCACGACGAAACGCCATTGGTCCTTGACTCGTCCTGCGATGAATTCCATCATCGCCTCGATGTCGCCCTGGTAGCCGTGCGGTTCACGGGCCGGGACACGGATGGTGGCCGCGCCCAAATCCAGCTCGTCATCGGCACCCAGGGAGGTAATAGCCCACCAGGAAACCTTGGCGGCCTGTGCGTGTTCTACGGTTTCTGCCAGCGAGGCAAAATCACCGGTAGCCAGCTTTCGCTCGGAATCCGCGGTGGTCAGATCCAACGGAGCGCTGGCTCCATCCGAAGCCGAAGCCCACGCGGCAGCCAGGAATTCGGCATTGGTGGCGTTCAGGTCATGCGCGCGGGCGCGCACGCGCTCTGGCTCCATCACCAGCGCAATGGACGATTCCGGCAACAAGGACAGCAGCGGAACCATCTTGTCCACCAGCAGCGGAGCCAAGGATTCCATGCCTTCAACAGCGATGCCGCCGGCAATCTTGGTGAGCATTTCCTGGGCCGCCGGGAAATGGTTCTTCAGATTCGCTGCCCGGCTCATCACCTGCGGGGTGATGAGCATTTCACGGCAGGGCGTGGCAATGATCCGGGTGGGACCGGGATCATCAGTGGACCGCTGATCTGCGATGGCGAAGAATCGCATCGAGTCGATCTGGTCCCCGAAGAAATCAATGCGGACCGGATGGTCCAATGTCGGCGGGAAAACATCGATGATGCCACCACGCACCGCAAACTCGCCGCGGTGCGTCACCATGTCCACTCGGGCATAAGCCGCAGCAGCCAGGTCCTTGATGACTTTATCGAAGCCCGGCTCGGCATCCAGTTCCAGGATGACCGGGCGCAATTCGCCAAGGCCGGCGACCAACGGCTGCAGCACGGCACGAATTGGAGCAATGATGATGTTTAGGCTCTCATCCCGGTCGTGCAGGCGGCGCAGCACTTCCAGGCGGCGTCCCACGGTATCGCTTCGCGGCGACAAGCGTTCATGGGGCAAGGTTTCCCAAGAAGGGAACTCGGCGATCTGGCCTGCCGGGAGGTAGGCACCCAGTGAGCTGGAGACTTCTTCGGCTTCACGGCCGGTCGCGGTGACGATGAGCGTCACCCCCGAATGCTTGCTTTCACGCATCGCCTGGCTGATATGCGCCGAGAGGATCGGCCGCATGCCCTGCGGGGCCGCGATTTCCAGCTCTTCGCTTCGCGTCGGGTAGTCATGAGCTGCGCTTTGCCCAATACGCCTGAAGGAAGGTTCCTCGCGCAGGAAATCATGAAGTCCGCTTAGGCTCATGGGGGTTCGGGTCCTCTCATGCAGACGCTTGGCCGGGTGCATTCATACTGTATTACGTCGAAACGACACCACGAACGCCGACCGTAAATGTTTTTCCACGGCCGGAAACGTCAATATGCTGTTTTGGGTGCAGTCCTAGCCTACCCAATGCGGCTTTGCAGATAGTGTTAATACTGTCCGTTGCCGGGCCTGCGATTTCGTTGCCCGGCCACTTAGATTTCCAGATTGGGATTAGCTTTCATGGCATTGAACGCAAGCACTCAGATCGCCCACCCTGCAGACCAGGTCATCGCTACGCTTAGCGATCGTGGCTTTGCCGAGCACCTGACCAAGGTCGCCAACGGTTCCTTGACCGATTTCTCCGTGAACGGCGATACCGCAGGCGCCTTCACCGTGACCACCGTTCGTTCGGTCCCCACCGATCGCGTTCCGGATATCGCCCGCAAGTTCGTTGGCGCGACCATCGAGATCACCCAGGTAGACCAGTGGACGGCCCCAGATGCTGCCGGCAACCGCTCGGCTACGGTAAAGATCTCCGTTGCTGGTGTTCCGGTGACCGTCAGCGGCACCGAACAGCTCAAGGCCCAGGGCGAAACTTCCGAGTTCTCCATTGACGCCAAGGTTTCCTCGTCGATTCCATTCATCGGCGGCAAGTTGGCTTCGGCTGCGGAGCCTTACCTGGGCAAGGCACTGAATTTGCAGGCTGCTCAGGTCAATGCCTGGCTTTCGAAATAAGCCACTCCGAATAGTTACGTTTCACATTCAATCCCCGGACGTGCGATTTCTCGCAAAGCGTCCGGGGATTTGTGCTCTGAAGCACTGTTGGCGCTAGGGTTAAAGACAGGTGTGCCGGGAAGTCTGGTCGGCGAGAAGTATCCATTTAACGAAGTAAGCGAGTTACACGTATGACCCAAACTCCGTCTTCGGGTTCCAGCAAGAACCTGTTTTCGCGCCCCAGCTATAAAGAATCTATCCGTATCGGCGACATCCTGCGCAAGGAAACCGTCGGCGGCATGGTTCTCATCGCCGGCGCTTTGCTGGCGTTGGTTTGGGCTAACACCCCGTTGCGCGAGTCCTACTTCGCTCTGCGTGATTTCCACTTCGGACCGACCCTTTTCGGTGTGGATCTGAACCTGTCCATCGGCCACTGGGCTGCCGATGCACTGCTGGCAGTGTTCTTCTTCTTGACCGGCTTGGAGCTGAAAAAAGAATTCGTCATTGGCGACCTGCGCAATGCGAAAACGGCAGCCGTACCGGTAGCGGCCGCTTTTGGCGGCGTGCTGGTGCCGGCATTGATCTTTGTCGCTATCGCTTCCATGTCCGGTGGCGGTGAGTTGTTGCGTGGCTGGGCCATTCCAACCGCAACAGACATTGCGTTCGCCGTGGCTGTGCTCGCGGTGATTGGATCGGCGCTTCCCGCAGCGCTGCGCATCTTCCTGCTGACTCTGGCTGTAGTCGATGACCTGATCGCTATTGTCATTATCGCCGTCGTATTCACCGATGACCTGAAGCTGTCCTACCTGGGCCTGTCGCTGATCCCCATCATTCTCTTCACGGTCCTTGCCCGTTTCCTTGGCAAGTTCTTCGCCAAGCGCGCTTGGGCCGCGTGGGCAATCCTGCTGCCGCTGGGTGTCATTACCTGGATCTTCGTCTTCGGCTCCGGCATCCACGCCACCATCGCCGGTGTGGTCTTGGGCTTCTGTGTCCCGGTCAAGCGCACCGATGGCCGTGAAGGCATCGGCCTGGCTGAACGATTCGAGCACCGTTTCCGCCCGCTGTCCTCCGGCTTCTGCATTCCCATTTTCGCCTTCTTCGCCGCTGGCGTGACCGTGTTTTCCCCTGAAAAAGGCAGCGGCGGCCTGCTCACCGATCCAGTGTTCTGGGGCATCGTTCTGGGTCTGGTGCTCGGCAAGCCGATCGGCATCATGGGCTCGACCTGGCTGCTGACCCGGTTCACCAAGGCCTCGCTGGACAAGGACGCCCGCTGGGGCGACATCCTGGGCGTCACGTTGCTGGCAGGTATCGGTTTCACCGTATCCCTGCTGGTTTCCGAACTGTCCTTCGGCTTGGAGTCGGCGCACTATGAGCATGCCAAGGTAGCAATCCTGGCTGGTTCATTCGTTGCCGCGATCCTCGGTGCCCTGTGGCTGATTCCCCGCAACCGCCGATACAAGGTCCTCCACGAGCGCGAGACGCGCGATGCCGATAAGGATGGCATCCCTGATGTGTACCAGCAGGACGACGAAGGAAAGTAGCCTTCTGGAATCCTGAAGAAATAGCTCGGGCGCCGGCTTCCACATGTGGAAGCCGGCGCCCGAGCTATTTGGTTTTGCTATTACTTGCGGGCCTCGTGCATCGCGACCTCAGCGGCCACCCAAGCGAGCATTGCGCACTTGACGCGTGCGGGGAACTTCGAGACGCCGACGAAGGCAGCAGCGTCTTCCAGCACCTCTTCATCCGGCTGGAAGTTTCCCTTGGAGCGCATCATCTCGCGGAAATAGTCCCTCTTCCCAAGAAATTCTTCCTTGGTCAGCTCCGGCAGCATCTCGGCCAGCACCGAGGCAGAGGCCATGGAGATGGAGCAGCCATCGCCTTCCCAGCTCATCGAGGTGAAATGCTCCTGGTCATCAAGCTCTACGCGGACACGGATCTGGTCGCCGCAGATCGGGTTGTGCTGGTGGGACTCGCCGTGCAGCAATCCTTCGGTGGTCTCAACCAACGGCGAACCGATGCGGCGCTTCGAGTGGTCCAAGATGACCTGTTGGTATAGCTGATCCAATTCGTTCATTTAAACTCCAAAGTATTCGCGCACGGAGCTCAAGGCCTCAAGCAGGGCCTTGATGTCTTCTTCCGTGTTGTACAGATAGGTGCTGGCGCGGGTCGTGGAATTCACGCCCAGGGCGCGGTGCAGCGGCTGCGCACAGTGGTGGCCCACGCGTACCGCAATGCCGCGCGAGTCGAGGTACTGGCCGACATCATGCGGGTGCACCCCGATCACTTCAAACGGGACAGTACCGATACGCTGCGCGTCGGCCGGACCGAAAACGCGCACGCCTTCGATTTTCGAGATGCCCTCATAGAGCATCGCTCCGAGGTGCTCTTCCCAGGCCGCGATACGGCCCATGCCGATTTCATCCAGGTAGCTGACTGCGGTAGCCAAGCCGTGGGTCTGGGCGATGCGCTGGGTACCGGCCTCGAAACGCTGCGGCGATGGCATGTACTCTGCGTGCTCCATGTCCACCACGGTGATCATCGATCCACCCGTGAGGAACGGTGGCATTGCGTTGAGCAGTTCTTCACGCCCGTAGAGTGCGCCGATTCCGGTTGGGCCGAGCATCTTGTGGCCGGAGAAGGCCATGAAGTCAACGTCCAGGGCTTTCACGTCGACCGGCAGGTGAGGCACGGACTGGCATCCGTCCAGCACGGTCAGGGCGCCGACCTCGCGGGCAGCGTCAACGAACTTCTGGGTATCGGTGATGGTGCCCAGCACATTCGAAACGTGGGTGAAGGCAACGAGCTTGGTTTTCTCGGTAACCAGCTCATCAAGCAATTCGTAGCGCAGTGCACCGTCTTCGGTGACTGGCACGTAACGCAGCGTAGCACCGGTGCGGAAAGCCAGTTCCTGCCACGGGATCAGGTTCGCGTGGTGTTCAAGTTCGGTGGTGAGGATTTCATCGCCCGGGCCCAAGCGGAATCGGGCCGCGGCCTCTCCCCCGCGCCCCAAGGAGGCATTGGACATCGAGTAGCTGATCAGGTTCAGCGCTTCGGTGGCATTAGCAGTCCACACCAGTTCGTTGGTGCGTGCACCGATGAACTTGGCGACCTTCTCGCGGGCTTCCTCATAGATCTCGGTCGCTTCAACTGCCAAGGAATGCGCACCGCGGTGTACTGCTGCGTTGGCGTTCTCGTAGTAGTGCTGCTCGGCTTCATAGACGCAACGCGGCTTCTGGCTGGTGGCGCCGGAGTCCAGGTACACAACGTCAACGCCGTTGACTTGGTGCTCCAGAATTTCAAAGTCGGCCTTGATGCGCTCAACTTCTCCAGCTGTCAACGCCTCAAGGGCTTCTGGCTGACCGGTCATCGTGTGCACGTGGTCCTCCGAATAATTGTCATGGATGCCCGGCAGGCCGTGGCAAAGAATCGTCACAGGCCTATTAGGCAAGGGGTACATTGGGTAATTATTCCACTCCGGGCCTCGAAGCACATCTAAGTTAGGCCTTAGTAAGGAACGCCTCGGTCCATAGCTTTCTTAATTTAATGAAGTCGAGGACCGCTGCGGACCGTTCAAGTCCCCAGCGGTCCCCACTTGGCTTCACCGCGCCCCATAGGGATCAGCGGTCAGCTGATATGGAATTTTGCCTGGGCAGCTTCCAATCCCGAGTTCATCAGCAATTCCACTGCGTCAGCGCAATTGTCGATCAGAAACGGAAGATCGGCCTTTTCGGTCTTGGAGAAGTCCTGCAAAACCCATTTGGCAGTATCCATGCGGCCCGGAGGGCGCCCAACGCCTGCGCGCACGCGCAGGTAGTCCTTGGAGCCCATGGCCTTTGAGATATCCCGCAGGCCGTTATGCCCGCCTTCACCGCCACCGCGCTTGAGCTTGATGGTATCGAAGGGAATGTCGATCTCGTCGTGCACGACAATCAGCCGGGCGGCATCGATGCCGAAGAACTTCGCCGCGTTAGCTACCGGCCCGCCCGAAAGATTCATGAAAACCATGGGCTTGGCCAGCACGATGCGTGGACCGCCAACCCCCATGCGTCCTTCGACAACCTGGGAACGCGAGGAGTGGGTCTTGAATTTCGAGCCGACTCGATGAGCCAGCTCATCGAGCACCATCTGCCCGATATTGTGTCTATTGCCAGCGTAGCCGGACCCGGGGTTCCCGAGTCCGGCTACGAGCCAAGTTCCATCACTCATGACGCTCAGCTAAAACCTAGTTCGCTGTAATTAGGCAGCGATGATCAGGTCCATGTGATCAACGGTGCGGTTCAGCGCGTGGATCTGGATGTCCTTGATGGTGGTCTTCACGGTCTTGCCTTCGATGTTCAGAACCAGCTCAACACCGCGGTCGCGAACGGCCAGGGTGGTTTCGCGGCCTGGAAGCAGTACGTGCTGTGGCTCGGAGCCTGCACCGTAGACAACTGCTGGGATCTGGCCATCGCGGCGAGCCTGGCGGGCAGCGCCCTTGCCGAAATCGCTACGTACAACGGCGTCAAGGTTGACAGATGCCATGATAATTCTCCTTAGGAAATGAATGCTTCGTTAAGGCCCTTGCGTGGACTCGGGAAGCATCCAACATCTAGGAGATGAAAGAGCTTTTCCGGCCTTGTCGATAACGGTCCCACCATTGCTGGTGTTTCCCTCGCCTGGGCACAGTCAACAATTCTACCAGCTGCCATCGCCAACGGGAAAACCTGTAGCGAACGCCACTATTCCTGGATTCCGCTCAACGGCTTTGGAAAATAAAAGTATCGTCCAGCGTAAAGCCGTGGGCGTCATCGCAGCGATAACCGCGCAGCCACGGCACTCCATCCACCATCCGCAGATAGAATCCGCGCGGGAATTCCTGATTGCCGGGTGCCGCGGAAGCGACGGTCAACGAATCAGCCGGCTTCTTCCCATCACTGAGCACTGAATGGCTGGAAGACGCTTGGTCCAGAAAATCCAGTCGCAGATACGGGCCGGTCATGGCGGGGCATAGCTGCATTCCCCTGCTGACGGCGCGCTCGAATATCCGGGGCAATGTTGCTCCGGCGTCCAAGCCCAGCTGTTGCAGATTGCGGCTTATCAGGGGGAGGTTGTTCGCCGGCACAACCTCATTGAAAATCCGGCGGGCTAACAGCATTTTGGCGTAGTCGTTAAGCTGAACCCCTGCTAGGACCATGCGTTGCAGTAGCTCACCGCGTTCCAGCCCTCCCACAGCGATCTGGCGTATTCCAAATTCCATGCTGCCTCTCCTGGTGCTTGAACCACCATAAATAATAGTTTTCCGTGTCCGCATAAGGCACCTTCACCGGCATTTTCTCGGGCGGAGTATATGGCAATCTGAAATCTTTGAAAACTCGGAGTTTCAAAAATTAGCCGAGTCAAGATCACATATGTCCCGTATGACGAACGGCTTACGAGATGCTTTCACGCGAACTGAAAACGAGGCATCTACTTTTTGGGAGCGGCCATTTTTTCTCTTAGCCATTTGTCGACAGGTAACCCAGCGTTGCTACTGACGGCGATAAGAATTCCAAGCGTTGTCGGTTCAATTCCGACTTGTAATCCGATCAACAGCAGTGCTGCGGCGAAGGCACACACTAGTCCGGACAGTTCAAAGGCTTCAGTCCTAGACATTGGTTCAGTCTCGCAGATTAGTTAATAGCAGATCAACGTCGCTTTGGGAGACGTGCCCTAGTCGCCCGCCATCGCTCGCAGAGCAGCTAAGTGCCCGTCGAAGGCCCTCCGCCCTTGGGCTGTGAGCTTGACCGTCGTCGTCTGGCGAGCATCCTTGCGTAGCGGGGAAGCCTGCTTGCTAGTGACGAGATAACCGATCTCGACAAGATTTTTTACGGTCTTAGATAGGTTTGCTTCGCTGAGCTCGAGTGTTGTGGCAATGGTAGTGAAGTCCGCCTCGGCCAGCGGACGCAGCATTGCACAGAGGCGCAGCCGGGTTGGTGCGTGGATCGCCTCATTGAAGCAAGGCTCAGCCCGCACGATACACCTCAGCAGCATAAGCGCGGTCATACTGCACGACGATGAGCGCTGTAGCTGCACCTGTCGTAACTGCTAGGGCGAGAACCCAGCCGATCTGACCGAGCAGTGTGAGCACTAGGCTGATCATTAGCGCAAAGAAGAAAATCATCATTAGTGCAATCAATATCCAGAGCCCACGCGGACCGGCTGGGCGGGTGATACCTAGGCCGCTGCGTTTGCGGAAAAGCACCTCAACACCGACGAAGATCCCGATACTTAGCACCAGAGGCAACCATACCCATTCCAGCCCGAGAGCAGGGACCATGATGATAAGCGCAGCGCCCAGGCCCTGCGCTGGTGCGGTCCACCACGTTTCCGCCGTGACTTTTTCGCCGATCCGGGCACGGTCTGCACTGATCGCCCGAAGCGACTGGCGCACTGATTCCGAACTCTGAGCGTTCTCCGACTGACTTTCCATGCAGTAAAGTCAATCACTTTCCTTATGGTTGAGCAACCCTGAATTGTCATGGCGATCATCTGAGTGGCATTCGTTCCGCAAAAGGTTCCTCTTACGGGCACTGTCAATGATCGCTTAACCGCCTCTGGCCGGCACCCGAAGGTGCCGGCCAGAGGCTTTGCGAAACGAGGGCTGCTAGGCGCGGCCGTCAAACAGGTTCGTGACCGAACCGTCGTGGAATACTTCCGAGATCGCGCGGGCGATCGTCGGGGCAATCGAGAGCACGGTCAGGTTCTCGAAACGCTTCTCTTCAGGGATTGGCAGGGTGTTGGTGACAACAACCTCGCGGGCACCGCAATCAGCCAAACGCTGGGCAGCCGGATCCGAGAAGACCGCGTGGGTAGCCGCGATGATGACGTCCTTGGCGCCAGCTTCCTTCAGCACGCGCACAGCGCCTGCGATGGTTCCGCCGGTGTCGATCATGTCGTCGATCAGGACCGCGATGCGGCCCTCCACCTGGCCAACCACGGTCTTGGACTCGGCCTGGTTAGGCACGGTCAGATCGCGGGACTTGTGGACGAAGGCCAGCGGGGTGCCGCCCAATCGATCTGCCCACTGCTCGGCAACGCGCACGCGGCCGGTGTCAGGGGAAACCACGGTGACTTCATTTACATCGACCTTGGACTTGATGTAGTCAGCCAGCAGCGGGAAGCCGAACAGGTGGTCCACCGGACCGTCGAAGAAGCCCTGGATCTGCGCGGTGTGCAGATCGCAGGAAATCACGCGGTCAGCACCGGCGGTCTTGAACAGGTCGGCAACCAGGCGGGCCGAGATCGGCTCGCGGCCGCGGCCCTTCTTGTCCTGGCGTGCGTAAGGGTAGAACGGTGCCACGACAGTGATGCGGCGGGCCGAAGCACGCTTCATCGAGTCAATCATGATCAGCTGTTCCATCAGCCAGTTGTTCGTTGGTGCTGGGTAGGACTGCAGCAGGAAAACGTCCTTGCCGCGAACCGACTCATCCGAACGCACGTAGATCTCGCCGTTGGCGAAGTCGTAGGCGTTCAACGGCAGCAGTTCGGTGTCGAGCTCCTTGGCTACTTCTGCAGCCAGCTCAGGGTGCGCACGACCGGTGGCCAGCACCAGCTTCTTGTCGACGTTATGGCTGATTTCACTCATGGGGTTTGCTTTCTCGCTCGCTTCGCTATCACGTATGAGGTTGTTGTCGAGGAAATGAAGTCTGTAGCTGAATTACTCGGAAGCCGAAGAGTTCAGCGAGGACTTGAACGCTGCGTCAGCCGAGGAGGTGCCTGGGCGCTTTTCCAGCGTCCACCCCTCGGAGTTGCGCTGCGGTGCCACAGACAGTGCCAAGGCACCGGCCGGGACGTTCTTGCGGACGATGGCTCCGGCTCCGGTGTAGGCGCCGTCCCCGATTTCAACCGGGGCAACGAATACGGTGTTGGAGCTGGTGCGCACATGCGAACCGATCTTGGTGCGGTGCTTCTTTTCGCCATCGTAGTTTGCGGTGATGTTGCCGCAGCCGATATTGGTGAATTCACCGATTTCAGCATCTCCGGCGTAGCCGAGGTGCGAGAGCTTGGAGCCACGGCCAATCGTGACGTTCTTGGTTTCGTAGAAGGCGCCGATCTTGCCATCCGCACCGAGGTCGGTGCCGGGACGCAGGTAGGCGAACGGGCCAACCGAGGCGCCATCAGCGATGCGCGAGTCGGTGGCGTCGGTGCGCTTCACGGTAGCGCGCTGGCCAACAACCACGTTGGTCAGGGTGCTGTCCGGGCCAACAGTGGCATTGGCGCCGATGATGGTCTCGCCGTGCAGCTGGGTGCCTGGCTTGAGGGTGGCGTCCTGGCCGATCATGACGTCAGCGTCGATCCACGTGGTCGCCGGATCAACGATGGTCACGCCCTGGCGCATCCAGAATTCGGTCTTGCGCTCGTTGTAGATGCGGGCCAGATTGGAAACCTGGACGCGGTCGTTGGCGCCCTCGATCTGCCAGCGGTCAGCGATCTGCGAGGAGGCGACGCGGCCACCGCGTGCGCGGGCGATGGCGAGCACATCGGTCAGGTACATTTCGCCCTGCGCATTTTCGGTGGTGACCTCGGTCAGCGCCGAACGCAGGATCTGGGCATCGAAAGCGTAGATGCCGGAGTTGATTTCCTTGATCAGCAGTTCTTCTGCCGAAGCGTCCTTCTGCTCGCGGATTCCTGCAACCTCGCCCTGTTCATCGCGCAGGATGCGGCCGTAGCCGTTAGGGTCATCCAATTCGGTGGTCAGCACGGTCACGGAGTTGCGGTTCGACTCGTGCGTAGCAACCAGTTCCTGGAGCACCTCGCTGGTGAGCAACGGCACATCGCCATAGGTCACCACAACGGTGCCTTCAAGCGATGGGTCCACAGCTTCCAAGCCCAACTGCACGGCGCGGCCGGTACCCGGGATTTCATCCTGGTCGGCAATGGTGATGGAAGGGAACTGTCCCAGAATGTGCTCTGCGACCAGATCGCGCTGGTGGCGGACCACCGCTACCAGGTTCTGCGGCTCCAACGCGGAAGCCGCGTAGAGTGCGTGGCCAATCATGGACCGACCTGCGATTTCATGCATGATCTTCGGCTTCGCCGATTTCATGCGAGTGCCAGCGCCGGCGGCTAGGACGATGACAGCTACTGGTGCGTTGACCTGATCACTCAAGTGCATTCTCCTGCAAATTGGATTCAAGGTTTTGGGCAGAGAAGTAAAACCTCAAAGCAAGTCTATCGCGAGCTTCGGGGTGCGCTGAAACTGGTTAAAAAATAAAAGCGCCACTTGCGTGACGCTTCATCATTGGTTCCGCCCCTAGGATTCGAACCTAGAATGCACAGCTCCAAAGGCTGGCGTGTTGCCATTACACCAGGGCGGAAAATGGCTTGCTCAGGTCATGCCCGACAAGCACGCTAATTATTCTGCCATGATCAGCCCAATGTGCGAAATCGCAAAACACCGTAGCAAAACTCACTTTTATTCTCTGCTTTAAACTGCCCAAGCCCCCTGGCACGGCACACGCTCAGATGGTCCCGCCAGGGCCTCGATTTGCTCCCGGAACGTAAAATGGAAATTGTGGCTCATTTACTCGGGGGCGAAGCCCTACATCTGGAATATCCCACCCATGTCGTTTTCGACTCGGTAACCATCGGCATTTCCGATGGCGACCGCATCGGCCTGGTGGGTCGCAACGGCGAAGGCAAGTCCTCGCTTCTCGGCATGCTCTCCGACAGGATCGAGCCCAACTCCGGGCGTGTTACCAAGCGCAACGGCCTGCGCGTGGGCGTGCTGGACCAGTCGGACACCCTGGATCCCGAAGCGACCGTGCACTTCTGCGTGGTGGGCGAGATGGACGACCACGAGTGGGCCGGCGAAGCGCGCATTCGCGACATCATCTCCGGGCTGGTTGCAGACCTGGACTGGGAAGCGAAGGTCAGCACCCTCTCCGGCGGCCAGCGCCGCCGCGTGGCTCTGGCCGCGCTGCTGGTGCAGGACTGGGACGTCGTCATCCTGGACGAACCGACCAACCACCTGGATGTCGAAGGCATCTCCTGGCTCGCCGAGCACATCAATAACCGCTGGTCCAAGAACGCCGGCGGCCTGATGGTCGTCACCCACGACCGCTGGTTCCTCGACGCGGTCTGCACCACCACCTGGGAAGTGCACGACCGCCTGGTCGAGCCCTTCGAGGGCGGTTACGCCGCCTACGTGCTGCAGCGCGTGGAACGCGACCGCATCGCCGCGGTCACCGAAAACAAGCGCCAGAACATGATGAAGAAGGAACTGGCCTGGCTGCGCCGCGGCGCCCCGGCCCGTACCTCCAAGCCGAAGTTCCGCATTGAGGCAGCCAACCAGCTGATCGCCGATGTCCCGCCGGCACGCAACCCGCTGGAGTTGCAGAAGATGGCCACCAGCCGGCTGGGCAAGGACGTCATCGACTTGCTGGACACGGAGGTCTCCTTCGGCGCCAAGCAAGTACTCAAGCCCTTCACCTGGCTCATCGGCCCGGGCGAACGCACCGGCCTGCTCGGTGCCAACGGTGCCGGCAAATCCACCTTGCTGGGCCTGATCGCCGGGACCGTGGAGCCAACTGGCGGCAAGATCAAGCGCGGCCAGACCGTGAAGCTGGCCGTGCTGGACCAGCAGTTCCGCGAACTGGAGCAGATCGGCCAGGACAAGGTCCGCGAAATCCTCGCCCGCTACCGCACCACGTTCAACGTGGATGGCAAGGACCTGACCCCGGCCCAGCTGCTGGAGCGCTTGGGCTTCTCCTCGGCACACCTGTCGACCAAGGTTGCTGAACTCTCCGGCGGCCAGCGCCGCCGCTTGCAGTTGCTGATGATCCTGATGGATGAGCCCAACGTGATGATCCTCGATGAGCCCACCAATGATGTCGATACCGACATGCTGGCGGCCCTGGAAGACCTGCTGGATTCCTGGCCCGGCACCTTGATCGTGGTCTCCCACGACCGCTACCTGCTCGAACGCGTCACCGACCAGCAGTACGCGATCCTGAACGGCAACTTCCGCCACGTGCCCGGCGGCGTGGACGAGTACCTGTTGCTGCGAGCTGCCGAAGGTTCCACTGGCGGGTCCAATCCTTCGCAGGCTTCTTCCGAAACTGCCGCCAAGCCTGCTGGCCCTTCGGGCGCAGAGCTGCGTGCCGCGCAGAAGGAACTGAATGCCAATGAACGCAAGGTCGGCCAGCTAGAGGAAAAGATCGCCAAGGTCCACGCCAAGATGGCCGATCATGACCAGAGCGACTATGAAGGGCTGGGCAAATTCACCGCTGAGATCAACGAGTACCAATCGCAGATCGACGAGTTGGAAGAGCGCTGGCTGGAACTGTCCGAGCTGCTCGGATAGCGCTTCTGCCTTGACGCAGGCGAAGGGCTCGGAAACTTTCGGTTTCCGAGCCCTTCGCTGATCCACTAGTTTTTGCCCCATCCGCCAAAGATCGTGGCAGACTGGCGAACATGGGAATTGTGATCATGGAGGGCCGGTTGCTGTGCGCGGACGCGGCTGAGGCTGAATTGGTGGAGAAATTGCTGCCAGAGCATATACGCCTCACCAAGGCGGAAAACGGCTGCATTTCTTTCTCTGTCACGCAAACCGGCGATCCCTGGGTCTGGCTGGTGCACGAGGAATTCGAAGACAGTGCCGCTTTCCAGGCCCACCAGCAGCGGGCCGCGAAGAGCGAATGGGGCCAGGCTACCTCCGGATTGCAACGAATCTACAAGATCAAGGGCTTATAGCCAGGTGCATTTTGAAGCCCACATGCGACGCGGTAAATCCTAGCCCCTCGTAAAAGCGGTGCGCGTCCTGGCGTTGCGCGTCGCTTGTCAGCTGGACCAGCGGAATTCTCTTGCTTTCGGCTTCGGAAATGGCCCAGCGGATCATTTCCGTTCTCAGGCCCCCGCCGCGCAACGCGCTGGCCACGCGCACTGCCTCGATCTGCATCCGCTTCGCTCCCCTGCGCGCAAGACCCGGCAACATGGTCAGCTGCATCGTGCCGGCAATGGCTCCGTCATTGCCCTCCACCACGATCAGCGTATGCGCTGGGTCTGCGTGAATCTCGTTGAAAACCTCCAGATACTGTTCCCCGGCGTCCCCAGCGTCCGCATGCTCTGCACGACGGATCTCATCATCTGCCATCAAGGCAATGATCTGGGCAAGATCCGTAGCCCGTGCTTCGCGCAGCAGGTAGTTCTGGCCGCGTGCCGACAAGCTGCAGGCGCCCATGAGCTCCTCGCGCACCTCAGGCACGGGCCCTGGGCGCACGCGCCGCACCCACCGAGAAGGCCATGACGATGATTCCGGCACCTTGCAGTGCCCAGCCAAGAATTCCGGCCTGCATCAGCGTGATCATCAAGACGCCAGAAATAATGAGCACAAGTGCTAGTGCGCACACATAGATTCCACGTTTATCAAGTCCCATGGCCACAGCCTATGCCCCAGTGTGCCAGCGCTCAAGGCTTTCCGGTGATTCTATCGGCCAGCACGGCCAGCGGCGAGGAGCTCCCCCGCCCCTTCAGTTCGCTTCGATCTGCGGCACCATAGGCTGCATAGAGCCCCTTGGTTGCCAGCCAGCGCAGTGGTTCCGGCTCCCATTTGCGCACCTGGTGATTGACCCACGGCAGATTGGCCAATTCAGTGCTTTCCCCGAGGATCAAGTCGCGCAAGGTTCGTCCGGCCAGGTTCGCTGCGCCGACCCCGGTGCCGACATAGCCGCCGGCCCAGCCCAGTCCGGTCGCCGGGTCCAGCCCGACGGTAGCGGCCCAGTCCCGCGGCACGCCCAGTACCCCGGACCAGGCATGATCGATTCTCGAATTCCGGGTCTGCGGGAACATGCGGTGCAGAATTTCCTGCAGTCCCTCCACAGTGCTTTGCGGCGTCTGGCCATCGGCATCCGTGCGCGAACCATATTTATACGGCACTCCCCGGCCTCCAATGGCAATGCGGTTATCCGCGGTGCGCTGGGCATACATGTAGACGTGGGCGTAGTCCCCCAGCACCTCGCCGTTGTTCCATGCCAGTTCGTCCCAGATGGATGGAGCTAGCGGTTCGGTGGCAATCAAGGACGAATTCATCGGGAGCCACAAGCGCTTGTGTCCTGCTAGCCCGGCAGTAAACCCTTCGGTGGCACGGATGATGTACTCGGCGTCCAATGACCCACCGTCGAATTCGATGCGGCGTGCGCGCAGTGTGGTGGCGCGGGTGTTTTCATAGATCCGTACGCCGAGCCGCTCCACGGCTTCGGCGAGTCCGCGTACCAATTTTGCAGGATGGATTCTGGCCGCGTGCGGATGCCACAGCCCGGCCCGGGCATTGGCGACGTTGACCTTGCCTTGGGCTGCCTCGGCTTCCAGCAGTTCGGTGTGCGTGTGTTCCCATTGCGCGTCGGCCATGGCATCGGCGCGCAAGCGCTTTTCCTGGGCCGGGGTGTAGGCAACTTCGAGTTCGCCGCCCTGCAGGATATCTGCATCGATCCCCTCGGCAGCGCACACCTCGATGACCTCGGCGACGGTCCGGTTCATGGCCAGCTGGAAGTCATTGACTGCTTGCCTGCCATGGGATTTCAGGTAGCGTTCGCGGCCAGCGGTGATGGTGTTGGTCAGCCATCCCCCATTGCGCCCCGATGCGCCGTAGCCCACGTGCCGGGCTTCGAGGATCGTGATGCGAAGAGCCGGGTTGGCCTGGGCCAGGTAATAGGCGGTCCACAGTCCGGTGAACCCGGCACCGATGATGGCGACATCTGCGGTGCCCTGACCGCGTAATTGCTGGCGTGGCTCTGGCAGGCCGATGTCTTCCCACCAGTGCGAGACGCGTCCATTGAGCATGTTGTATTCCGCCCCAGATCCAAAATGAATGGCTCTCAATAATTGCTTTGGGACTCAGCCTAGGGCCGGGCCCAGGGCGCAACAAGAGGGGTGGCGGAAAATGATGCAGGAAATCCCTGCCCGGCCCAAGGCCAGACAGGGACTTCCGGAAAAATTATTCGGAAACGGTAATGTGCGCTCCGGGCGCTGGAGCGGTCACCGGGATGGTAGCGACACCCACCTCATCGCCCAGCTGGGCCATGACCTCTTCAGCATGCTCGGCATCTTCGACCAGCAGAGCCAAGGTCGGCCCCGAACCGGAAACCATGGCTCGCAGGGCACCGGCGCCTTCTGCCATATCGCGCATGGTGCCTAGTTCCGGGGCAAGGGCCAAGGAAGCCTGGGTCAGGTCATTAGCCAGCACCTGGGCCAACGCTGGCGCGTCCGAAGCCATCAGCGCTTCGATGACCGCTGGATCGATTTCCTGCGGGACTTCGATCTCCGTGCCGGAACGCAAGCGATCGAGCATGCCATAGACTCGCGGGGTCGACAAGCCAAAGCTGGCCGGGATCAGCACCCAATGGGTCTTGGCACGAGTCAGCAACGGGGCAAGCTTGTCGCCGATGCCCAGGCCGATGGCGGCCCCGCCCATCAAGGCGAAAGGCACGTCAGCACCGAGGCGTGCGCCCAAGCGGCCGAGTTCTTCCCGGTCCAGCCCGGTTCCCCACAATTCGTTGCAGGCTACCAGCGTGGCCGCCGCGTCTGCAGAGCCTCCACCCATTCCGCCGGCGATCGGGACGCGCTTGGTGATGTGCAGGTTCGCTCCGAGGCTGCAGCCCGTGTGCTCGCGAAGCAGCTGGGCTGCCTGGTGCACCAGATTGCCTGCACCCAGCGGAAAGCTTTCCGGTTCGGAGACCACAGGGGAATTCGGTTCCAGGCTCAGCTGCAATTCCCCGTCGGTGCGCAGCGTCGCTTCAATCTGCTCGGCCAGGGAGACCGCGACGTAGAGGCTCGCCACTTCGTGGTATCCGTCTTCGCGAGGAGGACCGACCTTGAAGTAGCAGTTGATTTTGCCCGGTGCGGTCGCGATGACACGCTGCTTAGACATGCTTATGCCTCGCTAGCTGGAGCTTCAGCGGGAATATCCTGTGCGGCACGGGCAATGTCGATGTACTGGTCAATATCCAGCTTCTCGCCGCGTTCCTTCGGATCAATGCCCGCTGCTACCAGGATCTGTTCGGCACGAGCACCGGAGCCTGCCCAGCCGGAGAGGGCAGCACGCAGCGTCTTGCGGCGCTGGGCGAAGGCTGCATCGATGATGGCGAAGACTTCCTTGCGATCCGGGGCGTCGCTGCGGTCCTTGTCGCGGGTGAACCCCACCAGGCCGGAGTGGATCTTCGGCGCTGGCCAGAAGACGTTCATGCCGATCACGCCAGCCTTGCGCATGGTTCCGTACCAGGCGCCCTTCACCGATGGGACGCCATAGATCTTATTGCCCGGGGTGGCGGCCATCCGGTCGGCAACTTCGTCCTGCACCATGACCAAGCCATTGCGGATGGACGGGAAGTGCTCCAGCAGGTGCAGCACCACCGGGACGGCAACGTTATAGGGAAGGTTGGCGACCAGCGAGGTTGGCTCGCCGGGAAGTTCGGTGACCTTCATGGCGTCGGAAAGGATCACGGTCAGATCGTCTTCTCGGCCAGGGCGGAACTCGGCCATGGTCTGCGGCAGTCGCTTTGCCAGGGGTGGATCGATCTCCACGGCCACGACCTTGGCGGCGGCATCCATGATGCCCAGGGTCAGGGATCCTAGGCCCGGGCCTACTTCCAGCACTGTTTCGGATGGGTCGACTTTGGCGGCGGCGACAATGCGGCGGATGGTGTTCCCATCGATCACAAAGTTCTGCCCCAGCGTCTTGGTAGGGCGGATTCCCAGCTCTTCGGCCAGACGACGGATTTCGGTGGCCCCAAGCAGCGGCAAAGATTCCTTAGACATCACAAATCCAATTCTAGTTCAGCTAGATTGATCCAAACATAACAACGCGACGCATCCACCGTGATGGTGGACGCGTCGCGTTGTTATTCGGCTTTTGCTTTTAGCGCAGGCCCAGCTTGGACGAGCACGATGGCCAGTGGCCCCAGCCACCTGATCGACGCAGCACTTCAGCTGCAGCGATCTGCTCCTGCGGAGTTGCCTGGTGCGGCAGCGGTGCGTACTTGGTGCCACCCACATTGCGCCACGACGATGCAGAGAACTGCAGTCCGCCGTAGTAGCCGTTGCCGGTGTTGATCGACCAGTTGCCACCGGATTCGCACTTGGCCAGGGCAGCCCAGGTCGAGGAGATGCTGCTCGGGGTTGGAGTGTTCTTGGAAGTTGAAGTTTCCTTCTTCTCTTCCTTGGTGCCGACACGGATTTCCTCGGCAACGGGCTTCTTGGTGACCTTGGACTTGAGGACTTCTTCCTCGCCCTTCTTGCCGTTGCGGGTTTCCTGGCGCAGGGTCAGCTCACGCTCGCCCTTCTTGCCTTCGGTCTTGACCTCGGTGTCGCCCTTATCCAACGAGCTGTCCTTGACCTTCTTGGTCTCGAAGTCGATGTCGCGCGTTTCGTCCCACGTCTTGACCGTTACGTCGATCACCTCGACAGTGGTGCCCGCGGCCAGCTTGACGCTGTCCTTGACGTCCTTGTCGGTTTCGTCCTTGATCTTGACGTTGATTTCGTCGTTGCCGTCGACCTTGATCTTCTCGTCGGCAAGCAATTGCTTGACGGTCAAAGCAGTCGTTGCGATTTTCTTCTTCTTGTCCTTGACGACCAGGGTCATTTCCTTGGGCGTGATGACTTCCAATTCATCGCTCAAGGCTGCGAGCTGCATGTCCTCATCGAGGGAAACCTCGGAATCCTTATCCAGGTCGAGCTGTTCAACCACGTCGGCAACGGTCATGCCGGTAGTGTGCACAACGCGCTCGGTGCCATCCACGGTTACTTCGATCGACTTGTTGCGCTTGATATCAACAAGCTGCTGGTCGACAAGCTCGGAATCCAGTGCTGCGGAGATCTCGTCGCGCTCAGCCAAGGCAACGTCCTGCTGTTCCAGCAGTGCGCCAACGGTGGCAGCACGGGTGGTGATTTCCTGGCGCTGGCCGTCCACCGACATGACGACCGATTTCTGGCCAGAAATATAGAAAACAGCACCGGCAATAACCACAGCTACGGCGAGCGCCTGAGCCAGGTATTTCACCCAGGTCTTCTTGAGCAAGTGAGTCACGGTAATGAGGTCCCCATCGTTTGTAGACCCAACTGCGGGAATCCTGTCAGGATCTCCGGTTGGGCCCGGCAGTGTTCGCTGCCTGTCCTTCAGTCAAAGTTGCGCCGTGTTTCCACTTGCAGCAAGGCGTGAGGATCAGGCTGTCCTGAACACACCGTGCCGAAAATAGGCGGGGGCGGTACCGGACATCTCATCCACCGTAACCGAATTGTTATATTTGTGGCAAGTGTCCTGTAACGAGACACACAACCTCCGGGTCTAGAATTCTCCGTACACTTCTCGCGTATTCGCATCGATCCGGGTGCAGAATTCGGCCAGATCGATCCCCTTGGTTTCCGCCAAGAACCTAGTCGTGTACGGAATCATGTAGCTGGCGTTCGGGCGGCCCCGGAAGGGGTGCGGCGTCAAGAACGGTGCGTCGGTTTCCACCAGAAGCAGTTCTGGATCCGCCAGCGCCAAGGCCTCGCGAAGATCATGCGAATTCTTGAATGTCACAGTTCCGGAGAACGACATGTACCAGCCGTTGTCGTTGCAGATCCGGGCTAATGCCGCGTCCCCAGAGAAGCAATGGAAGACCACTTTCCCCGGCAATGGCGCGTCCTTGAGCACACGAACCACGTCCTCATGGGCATCCCGGTCATGGATCTGCAGGGCCTTGCCCTGCTCCACCGCAATGCGCAGATGCTCCCGGAAAGAATGCTCCTGGGCGCCCCGTCCGTCTTCACCGGTACGGAAGTAGTCCAACCCGGTTTCGCCAATTGCACGCACCCGCGGATCCGCGGAAAGTTCTTCGATCCGCGCGATCGCTCCTTCCAGCTCCCCGCGTTCAGCCAGACGCGCGGCATCGTTGGGGTGAATGGCTACCGCGGCCAGGATATTCGAGTACTCGTTAGCTACCTGGACCGCGTATTCCGATGACTCCACGTCGCAGCCGACCTGGATCAGCCCTTTCACGCCAACAGCTGCCGCCGCCGCCAGGGCATCGGCAGCCGTGACCTTCACAGTTCCGTCAAGGAAATCCAGATGCGTATGGTTATCGACCACTGGCACTGGAAGCGCTTCTGGCGCTTCCGGGTACTGCAAATTGCGCTGGCTTCCGCCCTTTTCATTGCCAGAAGCACGCGACCGCTCCCCCTGCTCTGCTTCAGCGGCTTGTTCCGTCGGGCGGTAGGCCTCGGGAACCAGGGTGGGATCAGTGTGCTTCTTCTTGGACACGGTTATCCTTTGCGCGTGAGTACTGGGATCGAATCTGTGGTTAATTGTGGCACCACTAGGGGTAGCAACGACAATCAGGTGCTCAGCTCCCGGTAGTTAGGCTCTGTTGCTGGACAAAAGATCCCCATATGATGTGATGCAAGACCCAATTGAATGAATGCCGCGGCGATCGATCTTGCCAACGATTCGTTCTTCAGGAGGAACCGCGCATGAGTGCAAACCGAACAGTGCCGTCGCTTGATTCGGAATTCCAGTCCAATTGCCAGCGCATTTTCGATGCTGTCCAGAGCGTCATCACCGGCAAGCCGGAGGCGGTGACTAGCGCATTGACGGTCCTGCTGGCACAGGGCCACCTGCTGGTGGAAGACGTTCCCGGGGTCGGTAAGACCATGCTGGCCAAGTCATTGGCGCGCAGCGTCAATGGTTCGGTGCACCGCATCCAGTTCACCCCGGACCTTTTGCCCAGTGACGTCACCGGTGTCTCGGTTTACTCCCCGCAGACTCACGAATTCACTTTCCATCCCGGACCGGTCTTCGCCAATATCGTCATCGCCGATGAAATCAATCGCGCGAATGCCAAGACCCAGTCGGCATTGCTGGAATGCATGGAAGAAAAGCAAGTCACCGTCGATTCGATCACCCATCGGCTGGAGCAGCCTTTCATGGTTGTGGCCACGCAGAACCCGGTGGAATCCGAGGGCACATTCGCCCTGCCCGAGGCGCAGCGTGACCGATTCATGGCACGGCTTTCGCTGGGTTACCCACAACGCGATGCCGAAATCACCATGCTCACCGGCCGGCACCAGTTCGACCCATTGGAAGCACTGCAAGCCGTGGTGCAGCTGGCTGATCTGGGATACATGATTGAGCAGGTTAAAGCGGTGACGGTCACCGAACGGCTAGGCGCCTACGTAGTGGATCTGGGCCGAGCCACACGCGAGCACCCGCAGGTGGCGCTGGGGGCCTCGCCTCGCGCACTGATTCAGTGGGTTCGCGCGGCCAAAGCCCATGCCGCGATTCATGGACGCGACCACGTCTTGCCAGAAGACGTTCGCAGCGTGGCCCAGATGGTGCTGAACCACCGGTTGATCCTGACCCGGCGAGCGGTTGCGGACGGCTTGGATGCCAGCGCCGTGATCCAAGAGCTTGTTGCCAGCACCCCCGTGAGCTAACGGGCAGCCATGGAGAAGATTCCCCGCTACGATTCGCGCGATGCCCTCTCCTGGACGCGCACCGAAAATTCGGCGACAGTCCTGCGGCGTTGGCACCTTGACCTGTTCACCGTGCGCGGTTGGTGCACTGCCGGAGCTGGCGGCCTGCTGGTGTTCGTGGCATATCTCCTGGGCCGGCACGAAATGATGGCTTTGGGCCTGGCCCTGGTGGCGTTGGCTTTGGCGAACTGGGGTTTGGCCTTGCGCCTGCGCGGACGCACGATTATCCACCGGGAGCTGCTCTCGGCGGTTCCCAGCGTTGGCGAGGTCAGCAAGTTCCGCTTGTCGTGTGCTGAGCGTTCCATCATCCAGGAACAATTGCCGGAGGATTTCGGGCCCGGCCCACGATTCCAGGCCCCGGGTTCCATCGAATACGAATTGGTGTTCCGCACACGCGGGATCCACCTTGTGGGACCAGCCCAGCAAATAGTCGTGGACCCCCTGGGGCTGATACAGGGAATGGTGCGCACCGGAGCGAGCCTGCAGATCCCCGTGCGTTCCCAATTGCACCGGTTGGATCGTTTCGCCCCGCTCGGCGAACGAACGCTCACTGGCGATGCGAAATTCTCCAGGAGCACCACCACCGACTACTACGATGTCGCGACGCGCGACTACCAGCAAGGCGACTCCGTCCGCCAGGTGCACTGGAAAGCCAGCGCCCGGCACGGAAAGCTCATGGTCCGCCAGGAAAACCACGTGGCAACCGCGCAAGCGCTCTTGGTCCTGGACACTTCCTTCGAGCATTGGAATCACAGCGGATCGGATCTGAGGATCTCGTTGCCGCAGGCTCACGCCGAAGCACTCACCAGCAGCCGCCGCTTTGAAAATGCGTTGTCGTTGGCCAGCAGCATCGGCCTGAGATATGCCACTAGCGGCTACCAGCTCGCCTTCCGGGACCTCACCGGGGCCTCGTTGGCGCAACGAGACCCGCAAAGCGTCTCCGAGCTCGGCGCGCTGAACAGTTTTGAAGACTTCCATGCCGCAACTTCGGACCTGGCCTTGGCCAACGGAACAGTTGAAGCCAACGGTTCCGAGATTCTGGGCAATACCCTGCGCAAGGAGCTCTTGGTGTTCCGCGAAGAACCGGTCATCATGATCCTCGGAGAGCTCACTGCGCCGCAGGCAGCTTGGCTGGCTACGCTCTCGCGCACCGTGCGCAATGTCGAGGTTTTCCTGCTGGTCAGCCACCCTGAACGCCATGGGCAGATACAACTTGAATTGGCTCGCACCAGTTGGAAAGTGCATATTCTTCCCGGCGATATGGCGATAGACGAGATGTGGGGATGATGAGCGCTGGCCGTGCTGGGGCAAGCACTCTAGCCCCGACTCCTGAAAATCCGGACCCGAGCGGTGGCTCGGCTCCCGCGATGCGGCTTCTGCTCGTGCGGGTTGCTGCTGCCTGCTGCCTGGCAGTCGCTGTATTAGCGGGTGCCGCCTCGCTGTCCGGGGTCATTGAAGGCTCCAGCTGGTTCCCGGCCTTGGTCCTCCCGGTCTTCGCCGTGCACCTGTGCGCCAGTCTGCTGCGCGCAGTCCGCCGCTTGCGCTGGAGTGCTGTTCCTGCTGCGGCAATCGTCGCCGTGGCATCCATTGCGCTCAGCGATGCCCGGGAAAGCAACATCTACGGTTTGCCTCTCGCCCAATGGGTCTGGAATGTGCTTGGTGAAGCGGGAATCCAGCTAGCTACCCAGGTGCCGCCGGTAGCCAATTCCCGCTCTGTGGCTTTCAGCGTATTGTGCTTCACTTTGGCAATCAGCCTGATCGTGGAAATGCTGGCCAGCTCGCGGCGCATGGCCATGCTGATCATCATTCCCTTGTCCCTGGCGCCGATCATCGCGTCGCTGTTCAAGCAGGAAGGCGCCGGAATTGGCTATCTCGCGCTGCTGTTGTCGGCAGTGCTCGGCTATATTGCGCTGATTCCGTATCTCTTTGCCCCTGCATCTTCCAAGCATTCCCAAGTGATGCTTCCTGCGCCCAGGACGCTGGGAATTCTGGGTGTCAGCGTGATGGCCTGTGTCGGTGCCCTCTTGGCGGCCAGCATCTGGATGCCTGGTTTCCGCAGCGGCATGTTCTCCGAGGGGCAACGTCCTTCGGGTGATCTGCTGGCCAGCAATGTCGATCCGCTGATCAACCTCGGAAGAGACCTCCGCTCGAACAGCGGTGTTCCCATCCTGGACTACTACACAACTGCTGAAGAAGCGCCTTACCTGCGCACTCAGGTGATCAAGGATCTTTCCTCAGACCGCTGGGAACCAAGCGAAAGCTCCATGCAGCACACGCTTGATGGCACCTCCGCGGTGTCAACGAATTTCAGCACGTTCAACAGCACCGACGAAGTCTTGCGAATGACTTGGCCTGATGGCATCAGCAGTCCGGTCCTCCCTTTGCCCAACCAATCCTATTTCGTGCAGGGCATCGTCGGGGATTGGAACTGGACCTACGAGACCTCGGTGGCTAGGCTCACTGGCGACGCCATGGCATCGACCAACGACATTTCAGTGGCCTACGCGGATTTGGTCATCAGCACGCAAATGGTCCGCAACGTCGGGCACATGGGAGTCGACGCCAGCGACCAGCTGCCCGAGGAATACCTGCGTCTTCCGCAGGATCCTGACAACGGATTGGAACCGTTGCTGCAGCAAACCCTCGATGAGGTTTTCGGCAAGAAGGGGAAGCCTGCCAACGACATTGATACCGCCGTGGCTTTGCAGCATTTCTTCCGTTCCGGGAATTTCGTGTACTCCGAACGCACCCCGCTGCGCGAAGGCTACGACGGGGCCAATCGTCGAGTTGTCGAAGCCTTCCTGGCCCGGCGCCAGGGGTATTGCGTGCACTTCGCCTCGGCGATGGCCCTGCTGGCTCGTGAAGCCGGAATCCCTTCGCGCATTGCCGTGGGGTATGCACCCGGTGAAGCCAGCGGAGACACTCTCGAAATCACCGGGGACACCGCCCAGAGCATGCTGGAACGGCGCCTGGAAGAAGGTACCGAGCTCACCGGATATACCGTCAGCGGGAAACAGTCCCACGCGTGGCCAGAATTGTATTTGAACGGGCTGGGTTGGATTCCGTTCGAGCCCACACCGGGTCGGGGCTACTCGCCAAGTTACGCGCCGGAACCAACTCCTACGTCGAACCCGCAAGAAAGCACTGCACCCCAAGTGCCCACCGAGCGCGGCAACCCGAGCCTGCCGGCCAGCGCCGCGCCTTCTGCGCCGGCACCGTCCGCAGATTCTGGGACCCAGGGCGCAAAGGCAGTGTGGCTGTTGCCAGCGGTCTTGTTGCTGGCCTTCCTCGCACTGGGTCTTGCTCCGTGGCGGCGCCATCGCCTGCGTGAGGAGCGGCTAGGACGCGTGCGCCGTGGCGGCGCTGATGCCGCTCCAGCTCTGCTGGCCGAGCTGCAGGCTATTGGGGCCGATTACCGGGGGCCGGCTGGCAGCCACGAGTCGGCCGGTGACTACACTACCCGGCTGGGCGAAGACCATCCCCAAGTCGCCAAGGATTTGCAGTCCCTGAAAACTGTCATCCAAGAGAGCTTCTACGCCAACAGGCATCCCAGCGCTGATGATGCCGCTCCGCTGCTTGACGCCTTGCACGCGATCCAGGGCAATTTGCGCGGCGAGCTGTCCTTTATCCAACGAATCAGGGCATTCTTGTTCCCTGCTTCGGTGCACCCGCGTCATTCGCGCTCGGAAGAATCCACGCGAATCGACATGTAGCCATCGGTTTAACCGGCCAAGGCCCGACCGGAAGAATCCGGTCGGGCCTCGGCGCGAGCTGGAGAATCTACTTCTTGGCTGCGTAAGGATCGGCAATGCCGATGTACTGCACGGTGGTGTATTCCTCCAGGCCTTCGGCGCCGCCTTCGCGGCCCAGGCCCGACTGCTTCACGCCACCGAATGGTGCCGCGGCGTTGGAGATCACGCCAGCGTTGAATCCAACCAGGCCGAATTCGATCTGCTCCGAAACACGGAACATGCGGTTGAAGTCCTGCGAGTAGATGTAGGAAGCCAAACCGTATTCGGTGGAGTTGGCCAGCTTGATAGCCTGGGCCTCATCCTTGAACGTGGTCACTGGTGCCACTGGGCCGAAGATTTCCTGGCTCAGGATCTTGGCGTCGTTGGCGACATTGGCCAGCACGGTTGGCTGGTAGAAGTAGCCCGGGCCGTCAACTGGCGCACCGCCGGTAATGGCAGTCGCGCCGGCGGCGACGGCGGCTTCAACCAGCGAGTGGACTTCGTCGCGGGCCTTTTCCTCGACCAGCGGGCCTACCGTGGTGTCGGCTTCGGTGCCGCGTCCTGGCTTCAGGGCCTTCATCGCTGCAGCGAACTTGGCGGTGAATTCCTCGGCAACGTCCTCATGGACCAGGAAGCGGTTAGCAGCGGTGCAGGCTTCGCCCATGTTGCGCATCTTGGCTGCCATGGCGCCCTCGACAGCGGCATCCAGATCGGCATCCTCGAAGACGATGAATGGTGCGTTGCCACCCAACTCCATCGAGGTGCGCAGGACCTTGTCTGCAGCGTCCTTCATCAGCTGCTTGCCCACCGGGGTCGAGCCGGTGAAGGAAACCTTGCGCAGGCGGTCATCTTGCATCAACGGGCCGGAGATCTTCGAGGCCGAAGCGCCGGAGACCACGTTCAGCACGCCAGCTGGAAGGCCTGCTTCCATCATCGTGGCTGCGAAAAGCTGGGAAGTCAGCGGGGTCAGCTTGGCTGGCTTGAGCACCATGGTGCAGCCTGCCGCTACTGCCGGGCCGACCTTGCGGGTAGCCATGGCCAGCGGGAAGTTCCATGGGGTGATCAGCAGGCATGGGCCAACCGGCTTGTGCTGGACCAGGACCTTGTTCTTGCCCTCGGGGGTGGTGAGGTAGCGGCCGTAGTGGCGTACGGCTTCTTCGGAGAACCAGCGCAGGAATTCGGCGCCATAGGTTACTTCGCCATAGGCCTCGGCCAGTGGTTTGCCCATTTCCAGGCTCATCAGCAGCGCAAAGTCATCCTTGCGCTCGGTGACAAGGTCGAAAGCACGGCGCAGGATCTCCGCGCGTTCGCGTGGTGCGGTCAGTGCCCATTCGGCCTGGACTGCGTCAGCTGCATCCAGTGCAGCCATTGCGTCTTCGCTCGTAGCACTGGCCAGTGTCAGCAGCTTCTCGCCGGTAGCCGGGTCGAGCACGTCGAAGGTGCCACCGTCGGAGGCATCCCTCCATTCGCCATTAATCAATAGGCCGGTTGGCACCTTGGCAAGCAGTTCCGCTTCGCGCTGGGCAGTAATCGACATACGAGCATCTCCTGATAGAAAATAATGAAAACTAATCGTCTTTGATGTCTACGCTATTCCTGGCAGGTGGTGGCTGTAAATTGCCGTCTGCACGATAAACGCGAGCATTCATTGTGCATTTAGCCTATGCGACTTCGGCTATTTTCCCGCTTCGTGACGTGCTGCCAGAACAGCTTCATAAAGCTCGCGTTTCTTCACGCCGAATTTTTCGGCCACTTCGGCCACGGCCTGCTTCATGCGCATGCCTTCCTTCACGAGGGCTGCAACCTTGGGAAGCAAATCCTCGATGGATGCGGCCTCGGCTTCCGGGGCTCCGTGGACCACCACAACAATTTCTCCGCGTACGCCATCTTCTGCCCATGCGCGCAGATTTGCCAGTGAATCTCGACGGACCTCTTCAAACTTCTTGGTCAGCTCGCGGGCTACGGCGGCCTGGCGGTCTTGGCCAAATGCTTCGATAGCGGCATCCAGGAAGTCGCTCAGCCGGTGAGGAGCCTCGAAGAACACCATGGTGCGATCTTCGGCGAGCAAGGAATCCAGGCGCTTGCGGCGTTCCCCCGCCTTGCGCGGCAGGAAGCCTTCAAAGGTGAAACGGCCAGTGGGCAATCCGGACAGGGCCAGCGCGGTGAGCACCGCAGAAGGGCCCGGTACCGCGGTGACACGGATGCCAGCACTCAAGGCAGCGGCCACCAATGGGTAGCCGGGGTCCGAAACCGCCGGCATTCCTGCATCGGAAACCACCAGCACAGTCGCGCCCTCGGCGGCCAGGTCAATCACCTCGGAGAGCTTGTGAGCCTCGTTGTGCTCATGCAGACTCATCACCCTCGCAGTGATTTTAATGCCCAGGGCATGGGCCAGGTGGTGGAAGTTTCTGGTGTCCTCCGCGGCGATGATATCGGCACTGGCCATAATCTCCCGCAGACGCGGGGAGGCGTCGGACAAATTGCCAATCGGGGTGGCTCCCAGGACGATTACGCCCTCATTATCTGAGTTCTGCACATTCTTAAGCCTACGCGACGCAGGAAAAGCCCACTTTCTGGACTTTCCACCGGTAGCATGAATTGGTGATGGGCACCTCGGTTTTAGACACTCCGGACTCCGGCCACGTACGCTCGGCGCGACAGGCCTTCACTTTCGAGAGCCTGAAACAGCGGCTCCTGCCTGTGGTGGCTCCCAGCGGCCCGCTGATGTGGATCATTCCGCTGGTCGTGACACTCATTGCCGGCCTCTTGCGCTTCGTCAACCTGGCGCACCCGCACCTGCTGATCTTTGATGAAACCTATTACGTCAAGGACGCTTTCGCGATGCTGCAAAGCGGATACGAGCGCGAATGGGCTGACGACAGCGATGGGAAGTTCATCGCAGGCGACCCGCAGCTGGAAGCTGAATCTTCCTTTGTCGTCCATCCGCCGCTGGGCAAGTGGATGATCGGTGTGGGCATGCTCCTCTTCGGTGATTTCAATGGCTTCGGCTGGCGTTTTTCCACAGCGCTGGTCGGCACCCTCTCGGTCCTGCTAGTCACCCTGTGCGCCCGCTTGCTCTTTGGTTCCCACGTCCTTGCCGGCATCGCCGGTTTGCTCATGGCCATCGACGGCCATTCCATAGTCATGTCGCGCACCGCGTTGCTGGACATCTTCTTGATGTTCTTTGTGCTTGCCGCGTTTTATGCCCTGCTCAAAGACCGGATACACGGCAGAACCGTGCTTGCCCGGAAGCTTTCAGTACCCGAGGGTAACCGGCCAGATGACTTCTTGCTCGTTCATGGCCCCATGCTCTGGTGGCGCCCATGGCGGCTGATCGCAGCGATCATGCTCGGTGGCGCAGTTGGCATTAAATGGTCGGCGCTGTCCTTCGTAGCTGTATTCTGCCTCATGGCGGTGCTTTGGGACTTTGGTGCGCGGCGCACCGCAGGAGTTCACAAGTGGCAGTCGGCGGCATTCATCCGCGACGGAATCTATTCCTTCTTCACCATGCTGCCGCTGGTGCTGCTGACCTATTTGTCCACGTGGACCGGATGGCTGATCACCCAGGGCGGCCGATACCGCCATTGGGCCGAGGAGAATCCCGGCGAAGGCATTAGCTGGCTGCCCTCGCCGTTGCGTTCCTTGTGGCACTATCACCAGGCTGGCTACGAATTCCATACCGGGCTCGACTCCGAGCATGGCTGGCAATCCTCGCCGTGGACGTGGCCCTTCGCCGGACGTCCAGTGCTGTTCTACTTCGAAGGCTACGACAAGGGAGCCAACGGCTGCGGGCTGGAGCGTTGCACCGAGGTCATTACCGACCTGCCTAACCCGTTGATGTGGTGGGCCTGCACCATCAGCATGTTCTTGCTGATTCTGTGGTGGATTGGCGCCCGTGATTGGCGCGCCGGAGCGGTCCTCTCATCGGTGGCGGCCGGGTTCCTGCCGTGGCTGATGTACCCAGAACGCACAATGTTCTTCTTCTACACCCTGCCACTGGTTCCGTTCATGGTGCTCGCGTTGACGTATATGATTGGCAGGTTCATTCCACGCGACCCTAATTCCAGTGCCGCGCACCGATCACGCATCATCGTACTCACCATATTCATAGCGCTATTCCTAGTCACGTCGGCCTTTTTCTGGCCGATATGGAGTGGGGAAATGATCGCGGATGACTACTGGCGCTTGCACGTGTGGCTCCCCAGCTGGGGCTAGGCTGCCCGTGGCTTGGCCACCTGTTTCCATGAAATAGGCCACTAAGACGACCATCGAATCCCAAAGGACAATTCTTCAATGCAAGAAGTAACCGTCGAGCTACTCACTGATCTAGCACCAGAAGTAAACACGACGAGCCTACTCCTTGATCGCGTAGCACGTGGGGCGCAACGACCACTGTTCAGCGTGCAGCGCGACGGCACCTGGCATGATCTCAGTGCCGGTGATTTCCTCATTGATGTCAAGCGCCTGGCAATGGCGCTGATCAATGATGGGCTGCAGCCCGGTGACAAGGTCGCCATTATTTCCCGTACCCGCTATGAATGGGCTTTGGCAGAGGAAGCGGTGTGGTTCGCCGGAGGCGTGACGGTCCCCATCTACGAAACTTCCAGCGCCTTCCAGATCGAATGGATCCTGCGCGACTCCGGTGCGCGCGTGGTTTTCGCCGAAAACCACGAGCTGCGCGCCAACGTCCGCCAGGCGGCGGCTCAGCTGGGCGAACCGGTTCGCACCCACATCTTTGAAGGCTCCGACACGGCGGACAAGACGCTTATTCCCTCCGCTGGCCTGCATCAGCTGATGGTTCCTGCCAACCAAGTCGATGAGCAGCTGGTCGAATCCCGCCGTGCTTCCATGACCCTCCAGGACGTGGCCACGATGGTCTACACCTCGGGTACCACCGGGCGTCCCAAGGGCTGCAATATGACCCACTCGAACTTTGCCATGGTGGCGCATAATCTGGCCGGCCATATGCTCGAAGTGCTCGGGGAAGAGCGCCGAACGCTGATGTTCCTGCCGCTGGCCCACGTATTGGCTCGTGCCGTCCAGCAGACCTGCATCCACGGCGGATCGGTGATTGCGCATTCCAGTTCCATGGCCAATCTGGTCGAGGACATGTCCGCGGTCAAGCCCGGCTTCCTGCTGGCCGTGCCGCGCGTCTTCGAGAAAATTCGCACCACCGCTTTGGCCACAGCCGAACGTGGCGGCAAGGCCGAGCTGTTCCTCAAGGCAGAACAGGCAGCCATCGAGGTTTCCAAGATCCGTGATGCGCGTGCGCGTGGCCTCAAGACTCGCATGCCCTTGGGCCTGCGTGCCCGCCATGCCTTGTTCAGCAAGGTCCTCTACCCGAAGTTGCAGGCCGTCTTTGGCGGCCACTGCGGTTACGCGATTTCCGGAGCCAGTGCATTGAACCCGGACTTGGCGCATTTCTTCCGCGGCGCTGGCATTGAACTGCTCGAAGGCTACGGCCTGACCGAAACCACCGCCCCAGCCACCGTGAATCAAGCATCACGAATCCGCGTGGGCACCGTGGGTCGTCCGCTTCCCGGCACCTCCATCAGGATCGCCGATGACGGTGAAATCCTGGTCAAGGGCATTGGGGTTTTCGCGAGCTATCACAACAATCCTGCCGCCACAGCTGAAGTCTTCGATGAAGACGGCTATTTCAAGACTGGTGATACCGGAGTCCTGGATGATGGAGGATTCCTCCAGGTCACTGGCCGCAAGAAGGAACTGATCGTCACCGCCGGCGGCAAGAACGTCTCCCCTGGCCCGTTGGAAGAGATGGTCCGCGCCGGACGCATCGTCTCCCAGTGCGTACTGGCTGGCGAACAGCGCCCATTCATTACGGCCATGATGACCCTCGATCCCGAAGAACTGGTGCTGTGGGCCAAGGCCAAGGGGCTTGAAGCAATGACCCTGGCTGAGGCGGCCATCAACCCAGCAGTGATCGCCGAGGTCCAGAGCTACGTGGATACCGCTAACTTGACCGTTTCCAAGGCTGAGTCCATTCGCAAGTTCGTGGTCCTGGAAGAGGAATTCACCGAAGCTTCCGGGCACCTGACCAACTCGTTGAAGCTCAAGCGCCAGAGCGTTCTCGAAGAATTCGAAGGCCGCGTGGAAGCCCTCTACCGCCAGTAATTCCCACTGGGTAAAGCAATGGGGAGCAGTTCGCCATGAACTGCTCCCCCAGTGCTTTAAGCCTTGTGCCAGCTAGTTGCCAATGCCGAACGCACGGGCCTCCTGGCGCAGCCGGGCCGCCTCGCGGCGGCGGCCGGTTGGCCAGCAACTGATCAATACAGTGACGATCGTGGCCAGCACCAGCACGGCGATGCCAATGGCGCTATCGAGCCAGTACTGCTCAGGGTACAGGCGGATCAGCGTATCGCTGACGTTGAAGGTCCAGGTGCCGTCGGAGAAGAAGAGGGCATGGAACTGGGTGAAGAAATTGTCCCATCCCACAATCGCGGAGACGGCAAGCGCAGCAATGCCCGCCAAGGCCAAGATCGCTCCCGAGAACAATGCACGCCGTACGCCGCCTGCATAGCGCTTGGCGAGGTACCAAACACCGATGATCAAGATGACCGCTAGAACAGCTCCGAGGATATAGGCGAACCCGATGAGGTTCTTCACGTCCACCATGTGCTGGACCTCCCCTTCGGTGAACATGCTTGAACCGGTGGAAAGCTTCAGGCCGGCCAAGTATTCGGGGCCGGCAAAGTTGTTCAGGTAATCCACACCGTAGCTGCCGTAGGTCAGGCGTTCAGAATCGGTGAAACCAAAGGAATCGCTTGGGAATCCAGGGCGGCCGTAGGACAGGACCAGGAAAGCCGGCGTGGCAACCAAACGGATGGCAGCGATCAAGGTCAGCAACGGGAAGACCAGAGCCACGATCACCTGGGCAGTACGGCCCAGGGCCGGCTTCGAGTTCAGTGCCCGTTCGCGCGCAACCCGGCGCTTCACGGCCGCTTCGGAAGGTTCCGGTTCTGGCGCGTAGCTGCCAAAGACGCGGTTACGTGCTTGGGCAACGGCAGCCTTTGTTGTTGGCAGGGATCCGGTCTTCGGAGCAGCAGACACCGGTGGCACGCTTTGCGCGGTGGTTGCCTTCTCGCTGGCTTGCGGCTCAGCGGACTTTCCAGCACCGGCGGCGGCTTCGCTTTGCACCTGCTTCTCAGCTTCGATTTCGTGCGGCAGCTTGATGGCGCGAATGACATCTTCTACTGGCTCTTTAGCGGCAGGCTTCGCAGCGGGCGCCTTGGCGGCAGGCTTCGCGGCCGCAGGTTTGGCCGCAACTGGCTTGGCGGCTGCCTGCTTGGACGCCGCGGGCTTGCCGGGCGCTGGCTTGACCGGCTGCTTGGTTGCCGGGGCTTTGGCCGCAGCAGGCTTGGCCTCAGCTGACTTGGCCGCAGGGGTCGCGGCAGGCTTGTCTGCCGCTGGCTTCACGGGGGCAGGCTGCGCCTTGGCTGTAGGAGCTGCAGTTGGGTTCTTGGTCTCGGCGTCGGTTTTGCCGGACATCGCGCGGCGGATGGCCTCTTTGCGGGCTTCTTCCTTTTGGGCAGCGGCGTTTGCCTGGGCCTGGTTCTTGTGCTTTTCCAGGCGCGCAGTAAGCTCTTCAGCTTTTTGGCTCAGGCTGGTCTGTGGGCCTGGCATGTTGCCAGTGGCAGCCGGTGCCGGCTGGCCCGTAGTTCCTTGCCCTCCAGTGGGGTTTTTCGCCGCCTCAGCCATGAGGAGTCCTCCTGCAATTCGCGCGATGGTGTGCTGTTTTGGGGTTGCTTCACGGGCCGAGTACGGCCCATGCGCCTTTAGCATATCCAGCGAGTCGAGTCATCTGACGGATTACCACACCACAATTGGATTTCAGCTAGGACACAAAGAGGCGCTGCAGATGCCGCCAAAGTGCCGATGCAGGTTCAAGAATTCTTCGAGAAGAAGGTCTAGGCTTCTTCGTCGCCAGCTGGGAGCACAGCCAAGCGGACGCGAGTGTCAAAGCGCTGTGCACGGATATCGCGGGGACGGACTGAATCAATGGGCGAATCCGATGCGTGGCGAGGTTCGCGAACCTTTGGTTCTCGATCGCGGACGGCATTCACCAACGCGTTCAGCTCATCTTCTGGTTCAAGCACATCTGGGATGGCGCCACGGATCAGGCTCCACCCGCTGGGAACTGTCAGACGGTTCGCATGGCGGGCGCACAGGTCATAGCAGTGCGGTTCCGGGTACGTCGCCAAAGGACCAAGAACAGCAGTTGAATCTGCGTATACGTAGGTAAGAGTAGCGCGGGCCGTTTCACGGCAGGCTGGGCGAGAACAAAGACGAAGACCTTCCACGTTTGCCATTCTACTCGGCTGGTCAGCACATCCTTGGGATCTTCGCCCATTTGCGGGCTGATGGGCACCGGCACAGTGTCGCAAGCGCTAGGCTGAGTTAATGAACTCCAAGTTGCCTGATCCGCCAAGCGGTTCCCGTCGCCACCGCCACGGACGCGGGCGGCGTGGCCCGCTGATGCCCATGCATCTTCCTGCTTACCGTTCACGGCCGGAACGATTTGATGATGCCGTGATGGCCAGTGCGCAAAGGCTCTCGGAACGCTGGCCCGGAGAAATTGAAAAGATCGATTTCCTGATTGATCCGGTGCCCAGTGACAAGCTGCTGGAACAGGCTGCTGCACTGGGCGAGCGGGTGCCGCTTGCATCATCAAAATCAGCTTCGGCTAGCCGCCCAGCGCGCATCATCATTTATCGCTTGCCCATTGAGCAGATTGCGGAAAACACCGGCGAACTCTTGGATCTGGTCCATCAGTGCGTGGTGCACGAGGTCGCGCAGCTTTGGATGAAACCCATCTCGGAAGTGGACCCCGCATATTTCCCTGAGGATCCGGACTACTAGGGCCATCTTCTCTAGCTGGCCTGGATCCGGCTTTCACGTCCCGGCGCATGGGAGGCCAGGCCAACGCGCACGGCACCGATCCATACCAGCGCAGCACCAACCAGGTGGGCGACCACAAGCAGCTCTGGCAGGCTGGTCATGGCCTGGATCGCTCCGAGCAGCCCCTGTCCGGCCAATACCCAGAGGTAGAGCTTGGCTTTGTGCACCACGTCCGGTACTTGTTCTTTTCTTGCTTGACGCCACATCACCAAAGCAACAACCAGTGCGCCCACGGCTGCTGCGGCATGCACGAGAGTGATCTGCAGCCAGTCGAAGCCCATCCGCGGGACCTCGGCCGAGTCTCCGGCATGCGGACCTGAGCCGGTCACCCCGGTGCCAATGATGACGAGCAGGGCGCTGAGAACAACTAACCAGGTTCCCAGCGACTGCAGCGAATCCGTACTGGCTTTTGAGCCGGCGTTTCCCAGATTCTGCACCTTGTCCCAGGTGGCCGCAGCGGCAGTGAGCAGCAAGGTCGCAGCCAGGAAATGGGCGGCAACTACGTAGGGGTTCAGTTTCACCCAGACGGTGATCCCGCCAATGACCGCATTGAGCACAACAAGCCAGAATTGGAACCACGCCCATCGGGTGATGCCCGGAACTGGTTCGCGTTGCAGTCGGGCGGCAATGATGACCCAACCAACCGCTGCGCACAGGACAAAGGTGAGTAGCCGATTGACGAACTCGATGGTCGCGTGAATCCCCATTTCAGCGGTTGGCGCGATGGAACCGCCGGTGCAGGTTGGCCAGTCGGGGCAGCCTAGTCCTGACCCGGTGACTCGAACGACACCGCCGCCGACAATAATCAGAATCGCTGCGATCATTGCCGATAGCGAAGCTGCCTTGAGCGAACTACGTTCCAGTGTGATCCGCTCAGCCAGCCATGCGAAAGGAGTCTTCAATTATCCAGTTCCTTAATGGCGGATTCCTAGCCGCCGATGTTCACCACAATGCCGTCGCGTCCGGCATTCGCCTGTGGCATGGCAGCCCAAGCGATGGAACGTTCGGAACCGAGCACCAGCTGGGCCAGGTAAGCGTTGGCATCTGTCGAGAAGATGACTGCTTGGGCATCTTCGGAGACAGATTTCGGATCAAAAACAACATTCTGCCCGGCCTTGATCTGGAGTTTCTTCGGTTCCTCCAGCTTGCCGTCCTTATTAACCACCACTGCTTCCACCGCTGAGTCTGCAGCTACGGCGGCGATGGCGAATTTCCCAGTGCCATTAGCCGACAGCGGCATGGCCTGCGTACCGGCTAGCGCGTTGGAGCTCACCGCCCAGGCAGTGTCCGAGGAGTCCTTCGGGTCCGCACCGCGAACCATCTTCACCGCTGCGGTGACCGGAGCATCGGACTCGACAACTACCGTGTAATAGCCACCAGCCAGCTGGATCAGATCCACAATCTTCGTCGCGTCGGAGTCGACGGCGAGGTTATCGTCGAAGCTGGCGGCGACTTCGCCGTCTTCGCCCAGGACCTTCACCTTGAATCCAGCGCCCGAGGAGCCTGTTGCCGCAACGTGCAGCTGTGGAACCAACGACTTGTTGTCCTTGCTGAGCTTGGAAATATTCTCCTTGTTCTCGATCCACACTCCCGGAATCACCTGGCTATTGGAAGCCGTCGCGTTGGCGCTGACCAGTTCAACACCCGACGGGGTCAAACCGCGCAGGGCGGCCTGTTGGACCGATGCAGTGATTTTTCCGCCAACACTCGTGATTTCAGCCGAAACAGAATTCAGGTTCTGCGCGTAGCCGCCGAGCACGATGGCCCGGCTCTCCCCCGCTGCCAGGACAATGTTCTGCAGCGTCGAGGTGTCGATCAAGCCGTCTGGACCTCGAAGCCGCAGGGATACCTGGGCAGTGGTATGCGTTGGGTTGGCCAAATGCATCACGCTGGTGGATCCGGTACTTGTCTGCAGGCCGGTGAATCGCCAGTTGGACGCCGGGGCCTGGCACGTTGCGGCAGCAAGCCCTGCCAGGTCGCCATCCTTGGCTTGGTAGCTGCGCACGGCGCTGCCCTTCGAAGCGAGTTCGCCCAGTGGCTGCAAGGTGTAGACCTGGGCGTCATCGAAATCGTTGGCGGTTGAAATCTTGCTGGCGCGGCCGGTCAGGCCCTCATCATCAGCGCCACGGGCCTCGGCAGCTTCATCCTCAGCGATGCGTCCAGTCAGCTCATGCGCGCCGCTGCCGTCGAGCTTGGTGAAGGATGAGCCCGGAATGCGCTTGGCCAGATCCGAAACGGCAATGCTGCGCAGGTTGCTGGAAATGTCCTTGGCACCTGGGGCGAACTGCGCATCGGTGCCTTCCACGCCCTTGAGCAGCTGCGGGGTTGCCGAGCAAACGCTGCCGGAGTCACCTGCGGGCAGATTCGTCACGGCAGCTGGCAACGACTTTTCGGCCGGTGCCGGGGCAAAAATTGATCCGGCACCCACTGCAGCGCCGGCAGCCGCAACGGCAACCAGGCTGAGCAGAACCGCTCCGGTCTTCTTGCGCGTCGGCGCGGCTGCCGCATCCTTGGAGGCCGCGGCGCGGGCCTTGTCCAGCTTCTGGCGACGCTTCGAGACGTTGCCGTCCACCGATTCCGCCTGCGGCCCGGCTGCAGGCGCAGCCAGCGCACTGGCAGCGGCAAGTTCTTCCTTCGCGGCGTTCCGCGCGCGAACCTTCTCCAGCCGATCGCGGCGCTTGGCAGCCTTCGGATCTTCCGGTTCTGATGCCTTCGCGGCTTCTTCTCCAGGCTTCGGGCCGGCCGGCTGGTTCTTCTCAGCCTCGGTGGAACCAGCGCCAGCTGCGGCACCAGTGGCTGCCACGCCGGCAACTTGCGCAGCTGCGCCTTGCTGCCCCGAAGAGTCCCCGGCATCGTTCTGCTTCCCGGAAGCCCCAGGCGCTTCTGCAGCCGGCGGCTGGACTGGTTCGGGAACAACTACCGGGTCCTGGGCTGCAGGCTTCTTCGGTCCAGCGTCCTGGGCGGCACCAGGTCCCGTCTTGCTTCCAGCCGCGGCTGGGCCGGTGTTCTTGGCAGGCTCGGCGCCCTGGGCGTGTTCCGGCTGCGCAGCTGCATCAGGGGTGCCCGCGGCGCCTGCATCAGTTGCAGGCAGCTTGGCGGGTGCAGCCTCGGGCTGCTCCGATCCTGCTTGAACGGAGTCCGGCTTGGGAGCCGGCTTCTGTTCCGCCGATTCGCCTTGAGACTTTGCCCCGGCAGCCTGCGCGGTGGGCGCCGTTTCCTTGGCGTCCTTGTTCCCTGACTTCGCCTCGGGCTGCGGCTTTGCCTTTGGTTCTTCCCGCTGAGCGGCCTTGGCTTCAGCCTTCGCCGCTTTCTCGGCGTTCTTCGCTTCGGCCTTGGACCGGGCCTGGGCTTCCTTGGCGCGGGCCTGGGCTTCCTTGGCGCGGGCCTTGTCCAATTTGGCATCGACCTTGGCCCGGGCCTTGGCAGCCTTTGTCTCAGCACGCGATAGTGTCGCCGACACTGGGGTGGTGTCCTTGGCTTCTGGTTGCGCGGAGGCCGGTTTCGGGGCCGGGGTCTGTTCAGTTGGCTTGTCAGCAGAATCCGCTGAGTTCACGTTCTTCTCGTCGCTCACTACTTCTTCTCCTGCTCGGCATCGGCGTCCGAAATCCGGTCGCTGAGCTTCGGGGTCAAGTTCTCACGCATCTCGCTGGCGCGTTCGCGTGCCTCGCGTCGGCTCAGTGGCATGGTGCCGGTAGCCGGGCTCTGGACTTCGGCGGCCGCCAAAACGGCCGAGCCGTCGGCGAGTTCTTCATTTTCGTCGCGTGGTTCACGGAAGCGGTATTCGTTGTTGCGGTAGTTGGCGAATCGCCGCGAGCTTGGCACCGGAATGGCCAAGAGGACGGTAATCAGCAGAACTATCGCGCTGAGCACCAGAACCGGTATGGCCGTGGAGTCCTTGTGCGACAACGTCAGCTTGCCGCCCTCGGCAGGAAGCTCGTAAGCCTGGGCCCATCGAGTTTCCGAATCCTCGGGATAGGACACCGAACGCAGGGATTCGCCATCAACGCTGGCCCGCAGCTTCGGATCCGACGCTGTTGCAAGGACCAGGGTCCGCTTGGCATCAGAAGCCGGAATTTCCAGATTGGCGATCTTGCCACGCTGGGTCGGCAATACGCTCACGTCTCCGTTTGCAGCGACAACGCGGGCAAATCCAGCGCCCTGATTCTCTTCATTGGCTTCAAAATCCACTCGCCACAACCAGCCGCTGTCGGTCTGGCCGACCGAAGCCAGCCCAGTGGCCGCATCCAGGATGCGCACGGTCGCTGGGACAGATTCACCAGTCTCGTTGAGCACGACAAAGCCCACGCCCAAGTCGCGCAGCGATTCGCGCGAATCCAATGCAGACTCGGAGAGCAGCATCGCTACTGCTTTGCTCTGAACCTGCGCGGTGGCAGAAGCTTCATTGCGTTCAGGATCCAGCAGCGGTCCGGTTAGCTGCTTGACCTGCGAGTAGCGGCTGATGCTGTCCAGGGTTTCACCGGAGCCCGAAACCAACTGGCTGTCGATTTCACCGGAGGAACGCGGGCTGAGCACCAAGGTGCGCTTCTGGAATTCGGAGCGTCCCGCATCGGCTGCCGTGGCAGGCAGGGTGCGAGGCTGGGAGCTGTGCACCTGCTGAGCCGAATTCAGGGAAGTCAGCGTTTCGGACTCCGCGGCAGGATTCAGCTGGGCACCAAGCAGCACGGCGCCGGAAGCGAGAACCGCGATCACGCTGAATGCGGCCATCAGGCTCATCGCCGGACGAGAACCCTGCGTCCGCATCGAGCGCGGCTGATCTTCATGGCGCAGGGCAGCTAGCGCGTTGGCGGCAGCTGCAAGCAATGCAAACATGGCAAAGGAGACGAACGGACCGGTGTAGGCGCTCACCGCGGTGTGCGAGTCCAAGGTGAACGGGACAAAACCGACGGCCCATCCCGCTGCCAGCGACAGGACTGCGCCCCACAGCAGGCGGCGGGAGTTCCGGCGCATGCTGGAACTGTGGCTGAGCGAAGAACTCAAGGTCCCGAAAGCAGCCAGCAAGATGATTGGAGCCCCGACCAGCAGTGCGGCGACCAAAGCCCACGGACCGGCGGGCAGGAAGTCCCAACCCACCAGCGAGGCGTTGGCGTCGAAGGATTCCGGGAAGCCCAGCAGCATCTGCCATGGGGCAGCTGGCGAGAACGCGCGCGCCGCGCCGGGCTCGGTGAACAGCAGCCGCAGATCGCCTAGGCCGGCAAACAGCAACGGAAGATTCCACACGATTGCAGGCAGCGGGATCCACCACAGGCTGCGTGCGCGGCGCACCGAGAAGATGGCCAAAACGTAAATCAGGATGCTGGCGGTCAGGAAGAATGAAACGGAACCGGCGGAGATCAACCAGAGCAGCAAGGCGGCGCTAGCCGAAGCGGTCCATGCGGATACGGATTGCTGCTTCGGGTTCTTGGGCTTCGCGCCTTCGATGGCCACATGGGCATTCATGGCACGGATAATTGCCAGGAAGAACAGCGGCAGCAAGATGTGGATCAATACTGAGCCGACTCGTCCCGAGGCCAGCGAAGAGACCAGCGAAGGCAATAGGGCCCAGATCAATGCGGCGAAGAACCGGACAGCACGCGAACGGCTCACCGCGCCAATGCCCCACCACGCGGTCAGGGCGGCCAACGGCATCGCGGCGAAGAAGAGATAGATCGAAGCTTCGTTGGCATGGTTGAAAGTCACCAGCGAGAAAAGCCAGAACAGCACATCGGAGTTATCCGGCGGAGCGCTCAATCCGGTGGTGATGTTCTGCCACCACGATAGGGCGTTGGCGCCGATTTCCTGGTTGCTGTTGGACAGCGGGCGCAGCGCGCCGCCGGACAAAGCAGTGGATCCAAGCAGGCTGCGCCAAGCAACCAGTGAAGCGGCCCCGGAGAGCAAGAGTGCCAGAATCAGCGAGAGTACTGCGGTGGTGCGCGGCGGACGGGCGATTCGCACGAAGTCGGAGAAGTTGTCACCGCTAGGTTCAACCATCGCGTCGGCGCCACTGCCATCCCCGTAGACCTCGCCATCGGCACGCCCGGTGTTCACATTGCGGCGGTATTCGCGCACCTGTGCGCCGGAGACCATCAGCTTGCGGACCTGGCGGCGTGGAATTTCGCGGATCTGGGCGACGTTGCGACGTGAAGCGGCCAGCTTGCCCGGGGAGAACAGTCCGCGCAGGACCGAAGCCAGGTGGCTGAAGCCATGCCCCGGGTCCTTGGCCAGCAATGCTACGAGGAAGTGGCCGATGCCGCCGAGCAGCAATCCAATCCACAAGAACGGCAGTTCCAAAGGCGAAGCGAACTTCAAGCGCTGGAAGACTTCCGAGCGCTTGGCTTCGCGCGGGCCTGCCAGCGAGTCGACAACCTCGACCTGGTGGTACATCTTGGCACTTGGCACCACGACCACGCGGTGGCCGGCCAGGCGGTTGCGCCAGCATAGGTCTACGTCGTCGCCACGGCCCGGAATAGCCGGGTCGAATCCGCCCAGCTGCTCAAAGACCTCGCGCCGGATAAACATGCCGGCCGAGGACACGGCAAAGTAATCGCTTCGTCCGTCGTACTGGCCCTGGTCGACTTCGTCGATATCGATCATGGTCAGGCGCTGGGCCTTGCGGTCCACGCTCAACCCCACCTCGACCAGATGGCGCGGGTTATCGATGTCCAGCAGCTTGCAACCGGCAATGGATACCGATTCGGAGGCCTCAACGGTCCGAGTCAGCTGTTCCAGCGCGTCGGGAGCAGGCATGGAGTCATCGTGGATAATCCATAGCCATTCATCACGGTCCGAACGCGCTTCGGGAAGTTGCGACACCGCTACTTCCAGCGACAGCCCCAGGGATCCTTCATCGGCCACCAGCAAGGCGGAGTTGGACGGCAAGTTCGCCCGCAGGACCTCTAGCGATGCGTCAGAGGACGAAGCGTCAACTCCGACGAAGCGTTCGATAGGCCGGGACTGGTTTCGCAGTGCGGCCAAAGTGCGTGGTAAAAAGTCAGCGCCATCGTGCGAAGCAACGATGGCGGTGACATGAATTGGCGGACGAATTAGATTGCTCGTTTCCGTAGACGGCGACGTTCGCGCTCTGAGAGCCCTCCCCAGATTCCGAAGCGCTCGTCATTGCTCAAGGCATATTCTAGACATTCCGAACGGACAACACATGCGCCGCAGACACGTTTCGCGTCGCGAGTCGATCCGCCCTTTTCAGGGAAGAACGCTTCGGGGTCAGTCTGTGCGCACAGAGCACGGGCCTGCCAGCCCAGCTCGCCCTCGTCAACTTCGCCGCCAACACCAAGCCAAACTGCCTTGATGGTTTCGCGCACTTCGTCATCCTCGTCGAGCTCAGGAGCCCACGAGCCAACCGAGGAGATTTCTTCGGTGTCGGATAACGTGTCGTGCTCTTTCAGGAAGCTGTCGGCTGCGGTCTCCAGATCGGCTGCAACTGCAACCCGTGCGGACTCACCGGCTTGAGGATCGACAAACCAGTCGGATGGTGCGTCCTCCAGCCCATATTGAGCCGACGCAACAGCCGAGGTCGAAAATTCGGAGTACCCCTGCTCCAGATTCGCCATGGTGATGTTGACCTTTCGATTGGTTTGAGGAGATCGGGCCGTCATTGCTCCCGATCCATCCGGCAACATTTATTCCATCGAACTAGCGAAAAGTGATGAACCTGCCCGGACTCACCATCTAATTACAGCCGTGTAACTCCGCTAGAGTCAAGCGGGGAGGTCATTCTAAGAAGAGTTCTCAGGAAACTCCCGGCACAACACGCCGTCAAAAGAAGCACATGAGGTGGGCGAGTCCCGTCTTGGCTGAATTCTCGGTGAATTCTCAGTAATTAAATTTAAGGACATCCAGTGAGCAATAGCCTACAATCACGAACATTTGTCGAGAATCTTCTCGCGCCGCGACGCAGTTCAGCCTCCCCATGGCTCACCTGGTACTCCGTCGGCGGGGAACGCATCGAGCTGTCCGGACGGGTATTTGACAATTGGGTCGCTAAAAGCGCCAATCTCTTGGGCGAGGTTTTCGACCTCGATGAAGACTCGATCGTGGTGCTCGATTTGCCGGCGCATTGGAAGTCCCTGGTCGTGGCCCTGGCCGCGCTGCACCATGGCGCCACGCTGGTCGATGCTGGGCATGATGATGCACAGCAGGCATCGGTGTGGGTGACAGCCCAACCGGATGATGAGCGCATACCCAGCAGCTCTGAAATCCTTGCCGTGAACCCGGCAGCTCTCGCGCTGTCCTTCGGCTCGGATCTCGGCCCCGTCGCAGAAGACTTCAATGCCTCCGTGCGTACCTACGGGGATCAGTTCTATCCCTCGCCAGTAACTGGTGATGCCTCAGCCATCGCAACCAATGGTGACGCCCCGGTCAGCCTTGCTGCGTTATTCGATACCGAAGCTAAGGCGCAAGGAACAATTCTAGTGCGTGCGCAGCAACCCGTGCTCTCCTTGCTGCCCTTCGCCATTGGCCAGTGGGCAGCGGGTGACGGAATTGTGCTAGTAGAAGACGGGATGGAAGTGACCCAGCGCCTGCGCGACGGCGAACGCATTAACTTCGACTACCGACCAGCGGATTAGCGAGCCACCGTCGGTACCGTGCCGGTATCGGCCTGGCCAGCGGAATGCGCTGCGTCAGCGCCGGTATCGGCCTTGTGATTGCCCAGAACTTCGTGGTCGTGGGCGAATTCTTCCTCCGCATCCATCGCGCTGCCGAAGACCCAGAAACGGTAGGCGAAGAAACGGAAGATGGTGCCGAGCACCAAGCCGACTACCGAACCGGCGATGAACACCGAAGTCGGATCGGTCAAGCCCAACCAGTATTTGGTGACCCATACGCAGGCCGCGGCAATGCCCAATCCGATGGCATTCATGATGATGAACATCACGAGTTCGCGCACCACATTGGCTTGGCGGCGGTGGCGGAAAGTCCAGTAGCGGTTGGCCACCCAAGAGAACATCGTCGCGACGACGCCAGCAATGATTTTCGCTTTAACCTGGGAATCGCTCATGGAACCGTGCAGGAGCCAGACGTAGATCCCCGAGTCGATGATGAACGCAACGCCACCGACGACGCCGAACTTCGCCACCTCGCGCCACAGCAACGAGATGAGTCCGGCTATTTTGAGTTTGATGCGCTCGAGCAATTGTCCTCCAGGGAATATTGTTCCCGTCTGGCTAGCAGTAACAAGGCGCGCTAAGCACTACGAGAAGCGCGCGATCTTGCTATTTTATCGGCACTTTCTGGAAATTGACCGAATTGTGAGAGTAATCAGACAACGCGCATGCGATTCTCAACGTCGCTTTCGATACCCTTGTAATCGTGAGCTTTCCAAAAATTGGTGTGATTGGTGGCGGGCAGCTAGCCCGAATGATGGCCCCCGAGGCCCTGAACCTAGGTTTCGAACTGCATGTTCTTGCCGAAGGTCCTGATGTTTCGGCTGCGCGAAGCGTTCCCGACGCTCCTGTAGGCGACTACAAAGACCTCGAAACCCTGCGTGAATTCGCCAAGGGCAAGGACGTTGTCACCTTTGACCACGAGCACGTGCCCAACGAATTCTTGACCACCCTGATCAATGAGGGCGTCAACATCCAGCCCCGTCCGGCTGCGCTGATCCATGCCCAGGACAAGCTGGTCATGCGCGAGGCCATCGAACGCCTCGGACTACCGAACCCTGCGTGGGCCAAGGTTGACGATGTCGATGCCCTGATCGCTTTCGGTGAGCAGACCGGCTGGCCCATTGTGCTCAAGACCCCGCGCGGCGGCTACGACGGCAAGGGCGTGCGCATGCTGGACAATGCCCAAGACGCCAAGGATTCCGCCGACTGGTTCGCCCATGGCCCGCTGCTGGCCGAGGACAAGGTCGAGTTCTCCCGCGAACTTTCCGCGTTGGTAGCCCGCACCCCTTCAGGCGAGGCCAAGGCTTGGCCCGTGGTCCACACCATCCAGGTTGATGGAGTCTGCGATGAAGTGATCGCGCCTGCCCAGGATATTGACGAAGCCACCGTAGCCACCGCAGCCGATGCGGCCTTGCGCATCGCCGAAGAATTCGGCGTCACCGGAGTCATGGCCGCAGAGCTCTTTGAAACCCCGGGTTCAGGAGCCGGTTTCGTGATCAACGAATTGGCCATGCGCCCGCACAACACCGGCCACTGGACCATGAACGGTTCGGTCACCAGCCAATTCGAGCAGCACCTGCGTGCGGTCCTGGATCTGCCGCTGGGCGAAACCCGCGAGCTGGGCGTGACTGTGATGAAGAACTATCTCGGCGGCGCCAACCAGGACCTCTACTCGGCTTTCCAAGCCGCCTTGGCCGCCGCGCCAGAAGTCAAAGTTCATGCCTACGGCAAGTCCGTGCGCCCGGGCCGCAAGATCGGCCACGTCAACGTTGTGGCTAACGCCGGGCAAAGCGTAGATGAACTTCGTTCGCAGGCCAAGAAGGTTGCCGCGCTCATCCGCGACGGCATCGAAGCCGCCGTCTAGACTTTATTTTGATCAAGAGCCGCTGCCGCGTACCGGGCAGCGGCTCTTACTAGAACACCGCAAGGAAATATCTCATGTCTGAAGCACCACTGGTCGGCCTCGTAATGGGTTCTGATTCCGATTGGCCGGTCATGCGCCTGGCCGCACAGGCACTGGCCGAATTCGGAATCCCTTTTGAAGCGGACGTCGTTTCGGCGCACCGCATGCCAGAAGAAATGATCGATTACGGCAAGAAAGCCCACGAACGCGGACTGCGCGCAATCATCGCCGGCGCAGGCGGTGCAGCGCATCTTCCGGGCATGCTTGCAGCTGTTACACCGCTGCCGGTGATCGGAGTTCCAGTTCCACTGGCTAAACTAGATGGAATGGACTCCCTGCTCTCCATCGTCCAGATGCCTGCAGGAGTCCCCGTAGCAACTGTTTCCATTGGCGGAGCACGCAATGCCGGCCTGCTGGCTGTGCGCATGCTCGCAGCGGGAACCGATGAGCTAGCCGAATCGTTACAGGTAAAGTTGCTTCAGTTTGCAGATTCACTGCGCGAGCAAGCCCATGCCAAGGGTTCGGCTTTGCGCGCTGAAGTTGCCAACGAGAATTTCGCTTCCTAGGGAAAGTCCAAAAGTACATGGGTTCTGCCAGTCACCGCGCACCAAGTCCGTTGCGCCAGCCAGAGACCATCAGCTCTCCGCAGCGCAGCAAGCGGGCTCTGATCCTGGTCCTGCTGACCATCTTCTTCCCCGGCGGCGCTCAGCTGGTCGCGGGAAATCGCAAGCTTGGACGGATCGCAGTGTCCATCACCATGGCCTGCTGGCTGGCCATTCTTGCGCTGGTTGCCCTGTACTTCATTGATCGTTCGATCATTCTCGGCTGGGCTGCCCACCCGAACTTCCAGCTGTTCCTGATCATCGTGCTCGGCACGCTGGCCCTGGGCTGGCTGATCATGTTCACCAACACCTTGGTGATTATCCGGCCCAAGCTGCTGGCCCCTGGCATGCGTGCCATCGTTACCATTTTCACCCTGGCAGCCGTGGTGGCCACCAGCGGTGTCTTCATCTACGGCGCCTCGCTGCTGAATACCGGACGCGAAACCATTGTGGCCGTATTCGATGAAGGACCCGCCTTCGAGCCAGTCGACGGGCGCTACAACATCGCAGTGTTCGGTGCCGACTCCGGTGCCAACCGCGAAGGCGTCCGCACCGACGTTGCGGCTCTGCTTTCTGTTGATGCCAAAACCGGCAAAAGCCTGCTGATCTCGGTGCCGCGCAACTTCCAGAGCGCACGCTTCGCCCCGGGCTCGCCCATGGAGAAGATCTGGCCCGAAGGCTACAACTGCGGCGACGAATGCATCTTCAACGCCATCTACCGCAATGCCGAAACCGAGCACGCCGATGCGTTCCCCGAGTCCGTGAAGAACGTCGGCGCGCAAGCTGCCATGGACGCGCTGGAAGGCACCACAGGGCTACCTGTCCAGGGCTACGTCATGATCAACATGGCCGGGTTCGAGCAGTTTGTCGACGCATTGGGCGGGGTCACCATCGACTCCGGCGGATGGGTTCCCTACAACGGGAAATACCACGAGAACAGCACCGTGCGCACGCACTGGTTCGCACCGGGCACCCACGAATTCACCGGCAAGCAGGCATTGTGGTTTGCTCGCTCACGCGACTTCACCGATGACTACCACCGCATCAAGCGCCAGCAGTGCTTGCAGCAGGGAATCATCAAGCAGTTCAAGCCGCAAACGATCCTGAGCAATTTCACTTCGATCATGTCCGCCGGTGAACAGCTGGTTGAAACCGACATTCCAGCAGGTCAGCTCGGTTCCTTCGTATCCCTGGCCGAGAAGGTCTCCAAGGAGCCAATGGCCCGCTTGACCCTCGGTGCGCCGGACTTCGAACGCAGCTTCTCCACCTACCCCGACTTCGACAAGCTGCAAGAGCGTATCCAGACGTTGATCGCAAAGCAGAACGAGCCGGAGAAGAAGAAGGAAAAGAAGAAGGACAGTCCTGAAAAGAGCGGGGACACCTCCAAGTCCTCGGCTCCGGAAGAAACAACCCAGGCTTCCGAAGAAGCGCCGGAAACCACTGACGTGAACAATGCTCCGAAGCTGTCGAAAGAGGACAGCCCTGAATTCACCCAGCCAGATGGCAGCCCGATCACCGAAGAGTACTTGGTGCAATTGGAAATGGCCGGCTACCGCACGTTGATTTCAGAGATCGCGGCCAATAACGACGAATGCTCGGTTCCGTAAACGGTTAAGACCCCCCGACCGCCATGCGACCCAACTACCGCTCCTGAAAGGCTATGGTCAAAAGACGTGTTCGAGTTGAAAAACGCGATTAGGGACTACCACTGGGGATCTGCTTCGCAGATTTCCGATCTGCTCGATCTGCCCGCGGAAACCACCCCGCAGGCCGAGATGTGGCTCGGTGCCCATCCCGGGTGCCCGAGCCGGATCTCCGATAGCGGGACAGCGCTCAATGATTTCATCGCCGAGGATCCAGAGCACATACTGGGTTCAGCAGTCGCCCAGCGCTACGGACGTCTGCCCTACCTGTTCAAGGTGCTCTCGGCGACCCAGCCGCTGTCGATCCAGACGCACCCCACGCTGAAGCAGGCCCAAGAGCGTTTCGCCCAGGAAAACGCGGACGGCAAGCCTTTGGATGCTGCTGACCGCAACTACCGCGATGACAACCACAAGCCGGAGATGCTCTTTGCCCTCACCGACTTCGTGGCGCTATCGGGCTTCCGCCAACCAGCGCAGATTGTTGAAGACCTGCAGATCCTGGCCGCGCACCTGCCGGACTCGGCGCATGCCCCGATAGGCCAGCTGCTCGATCTGCTGCAGGGCACCGATCCGCTGGCCCGGACTTTCAAGCATGTGCTGACCGCGGGGGAGGAAATTTCCCAGCTGGTAGCGCAGATCAGCGAAGCAGTGGCAGGCAGCCCCGAATTGCACGGCAATGCCCATTTCGCCGAGCTAGCCTCGATCAACAAGATCTATCCTGGCGATCCGGGGGTCTTGGTCGCCCTGCTGCTGAATCTGATCTTCCTGGAACCTGGCCAGGCCATCAGCCTGGGTGCCGGCAACGTCCACGCCTACCTGCGCGGTTTGGGAATCGAGGTCATGGCCAATTCGGATAATGTGCTGCGTGGAGGTCTGACCAGCAAGCATATCGATGTTCCCGAACTGCTGGACGTCACCATTGCCGCCCCCTCCCCTGCCCCGATCCTGGAGCCGGTGGCCCTTGATACCCATGACCGCTTGTACAAGCCCGACTTCGAAGAGTTCCAGCTGCAGGTACTCGATCCCATAGAGCCGGGCCTTGCCGCTGATCTGCAGCTGCACGGTGCCGCTGTGCTGCTGTGCACCGCCGGTGAGTTCCTGGTAGCCACGCGTGAAGGCGAACGCAGCATCAGCCGCGGGCAGTCGTTGTTCCTCACCGCGGCCGAATTGCCAGCCACCGCCATCTTGCAGGGCACCGTTCCGGGCCAGCTCTTCGCAGCCAGCGCCCAGATCGACTAGCTGCACTGCCCTGAGGCCCTTCGTGGCGCCATCGGGGGCCAAACGCAAAACTGCGAGCCATGGACTTGAATCAAGTCCATGGCTCGCAGTTTTGCAACCAGATGCGGATTAGCGGGTGTAGGCTTCCCACTTATCCTGGTGGTGCTCACCCTCGACGAAGCGGATGGTGCCGGACTTGGCACGCATGACGATCGACTGGGTGTGGATGCGGTTATCCTTGTAGCGGACACCGCGCAGCAGGTCGCCGTCGGTGATGCCGGTCGCTGCGAAGTAGCAGTTATCCGAGGTCACCAAGTCGTTAGTGGTCAGCACGCGGCCCAATTCGTGGCCGGCGTCGATGGCTTTCTGCTTCTCGTCGTCATCAGTTGGCCACAGGCGGCCCTGGATCACGCCGCCCAGCGCCTTGATAGCGCAGGCGGTCACGATGCCTTCAGGGGTGCCGCCGACACCCATCAGCGCGTCAACGCCGGTGCCTTCGCGGGTTGCGGCGATGGCGCCGGCAACGTCACCGTCCATAATCAGCTTGGTGCGGGCACCAGCCGCGCGGATCTCCTCGATCAGGCCAGCGTGGCGTGGGCGGTCCAGGATGGTCACAGTCACCTGGCTGACCTTCTTGCCCTTGGCCTTGGCGATCAGGTGCAGGTTCTGCTTCACTGGCAGGCGGAGGTCAACGAGCTCGGCTGCCTCTGGCCCGGTGACCAGCTTCTCCATGTAGAACACGGCGGAGGGGTCGAACATCGAACCGCGGTCGGCTACGGCCAACACGGACAGGGCGTTGTTCAGGCCCAGTGCGGTCAGACGGGTTCCGTCAATCGGGTCGACTGCGACGTCGCATTCGGCGCCGGTGCCGCTGCCAACCTGTTCTCCGTTGAACAGCATTGGAGCTTCGTCTTTTTCACCTTCGCCAATCACGACAACGCCGTTGAAGTTCACGGTGGACAGCAAGCCGCGCATGGCGTCGACTGCGGCACCGTCTGCGGCATTCTTGTCACCGAATCCGACCCACGGCGAGGAAGCGATGGCTGCCGCTTCGGTTGCACGCACCAGCTCCAGTGCTAGGTTGCGGTCCGGCTCCGCGTCGGAAACCGACAGTCGCGGAGAAAGGTGGGCATAATTGTTCTTTTCGGTCACGAAAGATCCCATCACTGAGTCGTAGTCATTGCGCCTATGCAAACAAGGACATTCTATCCTCTAGAGTTTTCGCTTTACAGTTCGTGTCGGGAGTGCCTGCTCATAGTTCGACGTGCGTTTGGGCACTCTGGTTCGAATTCCACAGAATCTTCGGGGAGAATGGAAGGCGTGCAACCTGAGAAGAACACCGAGAACAGCGTCCCGGCTACCGGCAACACGGCCAACGGTACCCAGACGCCTGCTGCGTCCCCTCGAAGCCTCGACGATCCGAATGCCACCTTCGAGGATCTGCCGTACAAGCCGCAGCTCACCGAGAAGCAGGCCAAGCGCGCGAACCAGACCTTCAAGGGCATGGTGCTGTCCATCGGCTTCACGGTTGCCATACTCATTCCAGTGCTCATGCTCAACCCGCCGCCCAAGGACGACGCGTTTGAAAGCGACGTCAACCTGCAGGCCACCGCGGAACAGACGGAACAGATTTCTGGCTTTGAGATCTTCGCCCCGGAACTGGGCGACAAGGCATATGCGAACTTCGCTCGCTGGCAGGCTAACACTGCACAGGGAGTGCCCTATTGGGAATGCGGCCTCGTCTTCGAAGACAAGAACTTCGTGTGGGTTCGCCAAGCTGCTGACGCCAACCCGACCTGGATAGCCCTGATCACCGATGCGGCGACACCAACCGAAACTCGCACCATCGGCGGAGCGCAGTGGGAAGTGCGCACCAAGGACCAGAGCACGTACCTGATCTCCGAGTTCAAGGACTCCACCGTCGTACTTTCCAGTGACACCTCGGCCGAACAGCTGAACAGTGTTGCCGAACAGGTCGCTAGCGAGCTGGATTAAGTCACGTTCACGGGAAAAGCCAGTCATATATTCGATATTCGAACAGCATCCCGTAGAATCTGAGTCATGCTCTCTGAATCAACACAACTGACCCTGACGCCTAAAGAGGCTTGGGAAAAGCTCAGCGCCGGCAATTTCCGTTTCGTCAACGAAGATACCCAGCACCCCAACCAGGACAGTGCTCGACGGCAGAAGTTGATCTCCGGCCAGGAACCTTTCGCTGTCATCTTCGGCTGCTCTGATTCCCGCCTTGCGGCAGAGATCATTTTCGATGTGGGTTTGGGCGACATGTTCGTGGTGCGTACCGCAGGCCACGTCCTGGATCCGGCAAGCCTCGGTTCATTGGAATTCGCCGTTGACGCCCTGAACGTGCCGTTGATCGTCATCCTCGGGCATAACTCCTGCGGTGCGATTACCAGCGCCATCCAGGCCAAGGAAACTGGCAACATGCCCAAGGGCTTCGTTCGCGACCTGGTCGAGCACATCACCCCTTCAGTCCATGCCGCCGAACGCAAGGGCATCACCGACGTGAACGGCACCGTTGTCGAGCACGTCAAGCAGACCACCGACCGCCTCGTCGACCTGTCCAGCATCATCGCGCTGGCCATCGAAGAGGGCCGCACCGCGGTCGCCGGCGTTGCCTACCACCTGCACGATGGCCGTGCCCAGCTGGTCTCCAGCCTGGGCCTCGACTAGAAGCTCCAAGCTTCAGGAAAAGCCTTGTAAAACGGCTTTTATTCCCAATTCGGTGAAGCGTCACTGTTGGTTGTGATGTTTACGTCAGAGACCTGTCATTCGATGACGGTTCGGGCGTACTCTGGGCTCATGACTAACAGTGACGATTTCCGTATCGAACATGACACCATGGGCGAAGTCCGAGTTCCGGCTCAGGCCCTGTACCGCGCGCAAACCCAGCGTGCCGTCGATAATTTCCCGATCTCGGGCAAGACCTTGGAATCCTCGCATATCAAGGCCCTGGCCCAGGTCAAGAAGGCCGCCGCACGAGCCAACCTGGCGCTCGGCGTTCTCGACGAAGAACGCGCTGAGGCCATTGTGGCCGCAGCCGATCAGGTCGCTACCGGGCAATACGACGAGCACTTCCCCATCGACGTATTCCAGACCGGTTCCGGAACCAGCTCGAATATGAACACCAACGAAGTTCTCGCCGAATTGGCCACCCGTGCCTTGAAGGCCCGGGACAGCGGCACCGAGGTCCACCCGAACGACCACGTGAACGCCTCGCAATCTTCCAACGACGTCTTCCCGACGTCCGTGCATGTTGCCGCCACCGGAGCTCTGCTCAATGACCTGGTCCCGGCCCTCGGAACCTTGGCTTCCTCGCTGGAGGCGAAGTCCGCCGAGTTCAAGGATGTGGTCAAATCCGGCCGCACCCACCTGATGGATGCCACCCCAGTCACCCTTGGCCAGGAATTTGGCGGCTACGCAGCACAGGTACGCTACGGCATTGAACGCATCGAAGCGGCCCTGCCACGCGTTGCCGAAGTTCCCCTGGGCGGCACCGCGGTAGGCACCGGCATCAACACCCCAGACGGCTTCCCGCAGCAGGTCATCGAGTTCCTGCGCGAAGACACCGGCCTGCCCATCACCGAGGCGCGCAACCATTTCGAAGCACAGGCCAACCGCGACGGACTGGTCGAGGCCTCCGCAGCTTTGCGCACCATCGCTATCTCGTTGATAAAGATCGCCAATGACCTACGGTGGATGGGCTCCGGCCCCAACACCGGCTTGGGAGAAATTGCGATCCCTGATCTGCAGCCAGGATCCTCCATCATGCCCGGCAAGGTCAACCCGGTCATTTCGGAGGCAACCATCCAGGTAGCAGCCCAGGTCATCGGCAACGACACCGCCATCGCTTGGGCCGGAACCAACGGCGCCTTCGAGCTGAACGTGGGCATCCCGGTCATGGCCTCCAACCTGCTCGAATCCATTCGCCTGCTGTCCAGCACCTCAACGGTGATGGCCGAAAAGATGATCGACGGCATCAAGGCCAATGTGGAACGCGCGCGCTTCCTGGCCGAGGCTTCCCCATCGATTGTCACCCCGCTGAATAAGCTGATCGGCTATGAAAACGCAGCCAAGATCGCCAAGAAGGCTGTCGCCGAGGGGTTGACCGTACGCGAAGCAACCATCGCTTTGGGCTTCGTTGAACGCGGTGAAGTCACTGAGGAACAGCTCGACCAGCTTCTGGATGTTTCCACCATGGTGGGCAAGCACTAATCCCCTGGCGCTCCCCCCTGCTGCTACCGCGGCTCGATGCTCGGCATCGGGTCGCGGTAGCGTACTTTAACCCGGAAAAACAGACTCCTACTTACCGGTAACATCCGCTAGCCTCCACTTCTGACCCGCACCACATCTCGCACTTTTAAACGTCTTGGCCTCTGGATTTCCGGCACGCTCGTAGTCCTCTTGGCCGCATTCTTCGCTTTTGCTCCCGGCATCGTGGAAAACACCCGCAATAAGATCGAGGCCGCGGATCTGCCAGCGGTCGGCGACGACGCCTCGGAACTGCATTCGCGCTTGCAGATTGCCGACATGCATGCCGACACCCTGATGTGGGACCGTTCGCTGCTCAAGCGCTCGGACCGCGGCCATGTCGACCTGCCGCGCATGGAAGAAGGCAATGTCGCCCTGCAGGTCTTCTCATCGGTTTCCAAGTCGCCCGTCGGACAGAATTACGACTCCACCAGCGCCGAATCGGATAACATCACGCTGCTGGGCATTGTCCAGCTGCAACCGCCTCAGACCTGGTTCTCGCTCCTGGAGCGTTCGCGCTACCAGGCCAAGAAACTGCGCGACGACGCCGCCGACTCTCAAGGCACCCTGCGCACCATCACCACCACCGCCGAGCTCGACCAGCTGTTCAAGGACCGCAAGAGCGGCCAGCAGGTCACCGGAGGCCTCTTCTCGGTAGAGGGCCTGCATAATCTTGAGGGCGACGTCAGGAACGTTGATGTCCTGTTCAACGATGGCATGCGCATGGCCGGGTTCACGCACTTCTTCGACAACTCGGTGGCCGGCTCCAAACACGGGGTCGAGAAATCAGGGCTCACCGACCTTGGCCGTGCTGCACTCAAGCGCATGGAAGAGCTGGGGGTCATCGTCGACCTGGCGCATTCCAGCGACGCGGCTTTCAATGAAGTCCTCTCCCTGGCTACTGAACCCGTGGTATTCAGCCACGGCGGTGTCCAAGCCACCTGCGATGTGAACCGGAACCTCACTGACGATCAGATCCAGGCCATAGCCGGACCGGCGGCGTTATCGGAATTGGCTACTGGGACGCTGCGGTCTGCACCCTGGATGTGGATTCGGTGGTGGACGCGATGGAGCACGTCATCAAGGTCGCAGGAATCGAACACGTCGGTTTGGGCAGCGACTTCGACGGAGCAACTACCGTCGCATGGGATGCCAGCCAGATTGCTGTCATCACCCAGGAACTGATGAATCGCGGCTATTCGGATACGGAAATCGCGGCCATCATGGGCGGAAATACGTTGCGCGTATTCCGCGAGGTGCTTCCAGCGAACTAGCTCAGTTCAATCCAATAGCGTCGCAGGTCCTCGGTGGAGCCGAAGCGGGGCCCGATTTCGGCGACCGAAACGACGCGTTCGAGGACTCCGCCGCAAGCTTCGATGGTTCGCGCCGAAGCAGTATTGGAGTCGTTGCAGGTAAGCAGGACCCGCGGCAGGCCAAGGCTGCGGGCTTGTTCGAGGGATCCGGCGAGCGCGGTTCTGGCCAGGCGATTGCCACGGGCGCTCGGGCGTATGCCGTAGCCGATGTGCCCGCCGACTTCGCGAAGGAAATCATTGCCCAGCTCGTGACGCAAGCTGACCGCGCCCAAGTACTCATCGTCGTGCGCTAGCCACAGGGTGCTTTGCGCAACGAAGCCTTCCGGTGGCGTGAAGTGCGGCTTTTCCAGATCCTTGAGCAGCTGGACCCACTGCGCGAAGTCTTCTGCATTGCGCAGATCCCAACCGTATTTGGCAGCGTAGAAGACCGAGGCCCCGTCCTGCTCCGCCCCCGCCCATTCGGTTGTGCTCCGCATGAAGGAAGCATGCAGTGCGGCAGAAGGTTCAATCAGTCCAATCCCGGTCATGGAGCAAGTCTAAGCTCATGCCGGTGGCATTCACGCATGCCACCGCGGAGTTGAAGGCAGGAAGCGTCAACTGGCGAAATAGCCACCGGGCCGAGGGTCCATCGCCCATTGCAGCGCCCGTTCGTGCAGCGGCGGGAGTTCTGGCCGGTCAGCCAGTTCGAAGTACCCCACTTCCAAATTCTCGTCATCGTTGACCTTCGCGGTGCCGGAAAGGTGCCGAGCCTTGAAAACTACATCCAGGTACTGCGCGTGATCCCCATTGGGATACACCGTGGGAGCTGTCACCCCGACCCCCAACAGGTCCGTGATTTCGCATTCAACGCCGGTTTCTTCCAGCACTTCGCGGTGTGCTGTATGCGAAGGCTCTTCGCCTGGATCAATAATTCCTGCTGGCAGGGTCCATTTGCCATTGTCGGCACGTCGCACCAACAGCACCCGGCTGTCGTGGAGGACAACTATTTTCACCCCGGAGAGCCATAGCAGTTCATGACCGATGCGTTCTCGAAGATGGGTTACGAATTCTGGAGTTGCCATGATTTCATCGTGCCATAAGCAGCACTGCTAAAGACCCAATGAGCATGAAGGGGCCGAAAGGGACCGCTGATTTCAGCGTCAATTTCCGCACGGCCACGCCCCCGATAACCCAGCCGGTGGCCAGCAGGAAGGCAAGCAAGGTCGCGAAGAACAAGCTGGGCAAGGAATAGTATCCGAGATTCATGCCCAGCACGCCGGCCAGCTTCACATCGCCCATGCCCATTGCCCCAGCGGAAATCAGCGCGAGGAGCAGATAGCCTCCGCCAAGCAGCAGCAACCCCAAAAGGCTCATCAGCAGCCCATGCCCATCAGAACGGAAGATCCCCAGCAGCGCGATCACCACGATGCTGGCCGCCAACCAGTAAGCCAGTAGCCGGTTGGGCAAACGATGCGTCGCCATGTCTTCCTTGGACAGGAGGAACCCGAAACCAAGAAAGCAGGCTAGCTGGAGGAGAACCAGTGCTGCGGCGGTCGGGCTTTCCTGTGCCACGTTCCAAATTTCTGACATGCATAGAGCATAGGCACCTCATTGGATCTTCGGCAGAGGGGTCTTCCTCTTGTGAATAATTCAGCCGCTTCTACAATTGGAGTATGGACGTTCCAGCAGTTCCAGTTCTTTTCCCCGGGCACTCCGCCCCTGAGTCGGCGGCCCGTCGTCGTTTCCGTGCCTTGGCCCGGTCCGCCCCATGGCTGAGCACCTCCTTGCAGTTCCAGGTCCAGGTCCCGGAGCATTACGCCCAACCGGGCGAAGGCCTGGAAGGCCAGCTGACCGCCATCCTCCGCCAGCGAGAAGCCATAGCCGTGCGCTCGGCCGAGGGGCAACTGGTGTACCAAAAGGAGAAGTTCACCGCAGATCGGAGCCGAGGCTACGTCGCAGCCACCAATTCCTCATGGAAGCTGCCGGCCTCGCTGACCTCCCCGGTTTATACCTCAGACCACCTGATCTTGCGCCGTCCACAAATTTCTGGCTTCAATGGGTTGCTGCCCTTGGAGCATTGGGAACCAATGCTCGATCCGGTGGAACTTGCCGGCACCGAGCCTGCCGCCCATGATCTCGCTTTCGACCACCCCACCTACATTCACGAGCTCGCAGAGATCACCCATGGCAACCGGCCTGCTCTAGCCGCCGTTCTCACTGCGGGACACAACTACCAGCCCGCACTGGCCAACTGTCCTCTCGTTCCCGCCGGGACACGAACCCTCGTGGTACTGGATCTGGCAACAGGCGTCTGCCTGAGCCGCCGGGTGCTCTCCGCCCAGGCCGGGATGCCTGTGGCCCCGGAGCTGTCGCTTCAGGTCCTGGCCCAGAACGAGTACTACATCGATTCCTTGTTCACCGCCCCAGCTCCCACGCTTACCGACGTGCGGGCGCCGATTCCGTGGGAGCTGCGCAGCGAGCGCCAATCCTAGGACAAGGTGGGCGAATCAAGCAGGTTGGTGACTAGCGCGGCGATAGCAGAGCGCTCGGAACGGGTCAGGGTCACATGCCCGAAGAGGGCATGTCCCTTGAGCTGTTCCACGACCGCGGCGACACCGTCGTAGCGGCCTACATGCAAGTTATCGCGCTGTGCCACGTCATGGGTGAGCACCACCTTGGAATTCTGCCCGATGCGCGATAGCACCGTGAGCAGAACATTGCGTTCCAGCGACTGGGCTTCATCAACAATGACGAAGGAATCATGCAGCGAACGCCCGCGGATGTGGGTCAGCGGCAGGACTTCAAGCATCCCGCGTTCGACCACTTCATCAATGGCATTCTTCGACACGATCGAGCCGAGGGTATCGAAGACCGCTTGGGCCCAAGGTCCCATCTTTTCGCCCTCGGAGCCCGGCAGGTAGCCTAGTTCCTGGCCGCCAACGGCATAGAGCGGACGGAACACGGTGATCTTGCGGTGTTCCCTGCGTTCAAGCACTGCTTCCATTCCGGCGCACAGGGCCAACGCCGATTTACCGGTTCCGGCGTTGCCGCCCAGGGAGACGATGCCCACGGATGGATCCATCAGCAGGTCCAAGGCGATGCGCTGCTCTGCACTGCGTCCATGCAATCCGAAGGCCTGCTGGTCGCCGCGCACCAGCTTCAAGGTGTTCGCATCAACCTTGCGGCCCAGGGCGCTTCCGCGCGGGGATGTGATGACGAACCCGGTGTTGATCGGTTCATCGGCGACCGCAGGGTGGTTCAGAAGCTGTTCATGTTCGTAGAGCTTGGCCATGGTCTCTTCGCCCAGTTCCAGCTGCTGTATGCCGGTCCACCCGGTCGAGGCGATCAGCTCATTGCGGTACACCTCGGCATGGATGCCCATGGCAGAGGCCTTGATGCGCATCGGCAGGTCCTTGGTGACCAGCGCAACGTCGAGGCCAGCATCCAGCAGGTGCTTGGCGACAGCCAGGATGCGTGAATCGTTATCGCCTGAGCGCATGCCCACCGGCAGGACTTCCGGGGCGATGTTGTTCAGTTCAATGCGCAGCGTTCCACCAGTTTTGGACACGGGCACCGCTTGGGCTAATCCCCCATGGCTGGCAATCAGCTCGTCCAGCACACGCAAGGCATGGCGTGCGAAGAAGCCCAGATCAGGATCCTTGCGCTTATGTTCCAGCTCGGTGACGACAGTCAGCGGGATCACGACATGGTGCTCATCGAAGTGGAACATGGCTTTCGGGTCAGAAAGCAAAACCGAAGTATCAATGACGTAGGTTCGTACACCCTGTTCGGCTGTTCGTGTCATGGCAGCGCACCCATTCTCGAATCCGGCGTGGGGACTCTCCCCACGCGTAAGTGGGGAATCCCGACACCGGATGTCCAAGGCGATTCCGGCAATTGCTCCGGCTGGCGCTGCATTTGGTCATCTAGTGAGGAACCCTTCGATCAGCTGGGTCTTGTTGCCCCGGCCTTATGATCACCATAGACCTTGAAGCGCTACCGGGGGACTACGTTCAGGTAACGATTAGCTGAACAGCTGAGCCGGGTGCACGATTCGGGGCTCAGGTGCCGAAGCGGCGCTGGCGATCAGCAAAGTCGCGCAACGCACGCAGGAAATCCACGCGGCGGAAATCCGGCCACAATGCCTCGCAGAAGTAGAACTCCGAGTAGGCGCTTTGCCAGGTCAAGAAGCCGGAGAGACGCTGTTCCCCGCTGGTGCGGATCACCAAATCCGGGTCTGGCTGGCCCTTGGTGTACAGTGCCGATTCGATGTCTTCAGTGGACAGTCCGGCGGCAAGTTCCTCGACCGTGCGTCCATCCTCGGCGGCCTTGCAAAGCAGTGACTTGAAAGCATCAAGGATTTCACGGCGTCCGCCGTAGCCGATGGCCACATTCACATGAACGCCGGTGCGGTTGGCGGTAACGGTTTCCAGCGCGGCAAGCTTCTGCCCCAGGTCTTCAGGCAGCAGGTCCTTGGCTCCCACCTGCTGGACCTTGACCCGGTTGGTCTCTCCCAGACGGTCCAGGGTCGTGCCGATAACTTCCAAGAGGTCGCGCAACTCGCTGGCTTCTCGATTGAGGTTGTCGGTGGAGAGCATGTACAAGGTAACCATCTGGATGTCCAGGTCCTCGCACCAATCGAGGAACTCCAGGATCTTGTCCGCACCGGCCTGGTGGCCTGCCATGGTCGGGGTGCCGGCCAGCTTGGCCCACCGGCGGTTGCCATCGACCATCACGCCAATATGGTGCGGAAGCTTGTCGGCAGGGAGGGACTTCGCCAAGCGCCGTTCGTAGTAACGGTACGCAAGGTTCGGAAGCTGCACCTTGTCCCTGCCTTTCGATAGATTCCAAAAACTCTAGGTTCTAAATCTACCGCTATTTATCGCCCAGCATGGGTATCTGCCCGCTTCACCGCGTCCACGATGGACACATTCTCCCGGGCTCAGGCACCCTTTCCGGAAGCGAACAGCGAGAACAATCCGTCCATCCCGGCTACAGGCATCTGGCAAAGCTCTTCGCGGCAAGGCTGGATCTGGACGGTCTGGGCCGCACCAGGTAGCGACGGATCGTGGCGCACATTCAATCCGAGGCTCATCGCCACCGAACGCACGCGCTTGGCTTCTGCCGAATCCCACTGCGACAGCGCAAGATACTGGACCGGGCTGGAAACTATGCACTGCACTTCCAAGGCGGTCGCTACCTGTGTTGGCGCGTCGCTGGCCAAAGCCAGGGCGTGGGCAGAAAGTACGCGGGCGCTTTCCAAGTCCGCCGCATCTGCTTCGGTGTAGTCTCCCGCCGCCATGGACTGCAGGGCATGCATCGCCAGCGCCTTGGCGTAGAGCGCACCCGAGGCCGGCAGCGCATCATCAAGCACCGTGACGGCAGCAATGTTGCTGCGCTGGGTTGCGATGCGCGCATCGGCTTGGACCGCGTCACGCGGCACCCCGGTTTCCGGGTCTACGAAGTCGGCAGCGCGTCCCAGCAAGTCGCTGGCACGCTCGGCCCACTGCTTGTGCCCGGTGGCCTGGCCCAACGCCAAGAATCCCAGGGCCAGGGCGGCATAGTCCTGCAAGGTGCCTTCATTGCCGTGCTCAGCATGATTGGCGAAGCTCACGCGGGCCAGCCGTCCGGCTTTTTCGTCCCACTGCATCGTCCACACCGAGGTTGCTGCCTTCTCGGCGAGCGCCAAGGCTTCTGGCTGGTCCAGGAGCAGCGCGGCTTCAGACAAGGCTTCGATGGCCAGCCCGTTCCAACCGGCGATCACCTTCTCATCGCGGACCGGCATAATTCGCGAGCGGCGCAGCGTGCGCATTGCATCCCGCAGTTCATGGAGAACACCGATTTCGTTCGTTTCAGGAACCCTCAACAGCGAGAAGCAGAAGTTCTGCGGGTCCTCGGCCACCGGCGCGAAACGCAACAGCCCCTTGGGCAGCCGCTGAATCAAAGGGTCGGTGACCAGTGCGATTTCCTCGCGGCTAAAGGTGTAGTACGCGCCCTCGATCTGCTGGCCATCACGGGATGAATCGGCATCAAGGGAAGCCGCGAAAGCTGGAGCGGCCGAAGATGCGGTGAGCAGTTCCTCGCTGAGGAAGTCGATAATGCCTTGGGCGCTGCGCTGGGCGAGCCCGGCGAGATTCTGCGCGCGCTGGGCTATCTCCCCTTCGGACTTGCGGGCGAATTCCGCCGCCAGGACACTGGTGCGAGCCGCCAGTGAAAGCAGGCCGGCATTGTCGTAGAGCATCTTCTCGAAGTGCGGGACCGACCAGTACTCATCAACGCAGTAACGGGCGAAACCGCCATCAATATGATCCTGCAGGCCGCCAAGGAACATCGCTTCGAGATGGGTGGCCGCTGCGGCGAAGGCCTCGGTGGCGCGGTTCGGGGTGGTGACCACTGCACGCCACAGTGTCTTCAGAGCCCAGGTCGGCGGGAATTTAGGCGCCGGGGTGAAGCCGCCTTCTGGTTTGGTGGCGGCAACCCATCGATCAAGTGCTGCGCCGAAGGCCTGCTCTGCTGGCTGCTGCGACTGCAGCGACAACAGCGAGCTCTGGCGGCTTCCGAGTTCTGCCAAATGCGCGGCGAGCATCTGGGCCTGCTCTTCCAGCGAATCGCGCTTGGTTTCCCAGGCCTCGTGGACGGCGTTGAGCACTTGGCGGAAGCTCGGAGTCTTGCCACGGGGCGTCTTCGGATAGTACGTGCCGGCATGCACGGTACGCCCGTCAGGAAGGGCAAAAATCGTCATCGGCCAACCACCGGCACCGGTGAGCGCCTGGGTAGCCAGCATGTAGGTGTCGTCCACGAGCGGATGCTCTTCGCGGTCCACTTTGATAGCTACGAGGTTTTCGTTCAGCAGCGCCGCGATTTCAGGATCGTCGAAAGACTCGTGGCTCATCACGTGGCACCAATGGCAGGCAGCGTAGCCGATGGAAAGCATGACCGGTACGTCGCGCAACCGGGCCTGTTCGAAGGCTTCGTCCCCATAGGGGAACCAGTCGACAAGTTGGTGCGAATGCTGTCTGAGGTATTGGCTGGATGAGCCAGCGAGTCGTTGAGCCACGCAATCATGCTATCGCGCAGCTCACAAAGCGCCTACTGCTGTTCGTCGGTCTTCGGGTCGTGCGGCTCTTCGGATTCCTGAAGCTTGCGTTCTTCCCCCTTGGCCACCATTTCCTGCTGCTTTGCCTCGGCTTCCGAGGTGTAGCGCACGCGGCGCACTCGACGGACCATGTCGCGAATCAGGAAGATCACGGCAACCACCAAGGCTGCGGTGAAAATGAACCCAAGGAATCCTGGACCGTATTCGCTGCTGGTCTCCGTACCGACACCGAGGGTCGAGGAAGTCAGAGCCAGGGATTCGAAGATCGTATTCACGATGTAAAGACAACTCTTTTCTAGTACTGGAAAGCGCTTAGTACTATCTTAGTCCGGCAAACAGGTCGGTCTCGGGCAACTCGGTAGCTACCTTGGAGGAAATCAGCGTGTAGTCTTCCCACGGCCAGTGCTCCGCGTAGACGTGTTCCGGTACGGCGAAGAAGAAACCTTCCGGGTCGATCTGGGTTCTGTGGGCCAGCAACGCCTGATCGCGCTGCGAGAAGAAATCCGCGCAGTTGATCTGGGTGGTCGTGGTGTGTGGGGAAACCCACTTGAACATCTGGTTTTCCTCGTCCGCTTCCCACAGCGCAACGCGCTCGGTGTAGGGGGACTCGTAACCTGCTTCCAGCATCGCGTAGTGCAAGGTGCGGAAACGATCCGGTGCGAAAGCACGGTCGTAGTACAACTTGCTCACCGACCACGGCGCACCCAGTTCCGGGTACATCTGCGGATTAGCCGCGTGCTCAAAGGCAAAGGTTGAAACCTTATGGCAGTGGATGTGGTCCGGGTGGGGGTACCCGCCGTTTTCGTCATAGGTCGTGATGACGTGGGGACGGAATTCACGGATCAGCTTGATGATGCCGGCAGCAGCGATTTCTACTGGCTGCAAGGCGAAGGCGCCAAAGGGCAGCTCCGGCAGCGGATCCCCTTCCGGCAAGCCGGAGTCAACATAGCCCAGCCAGCGGTGCTTGACGCCCAGCACTGCAGCGGCCTCGGCCATCTCGGTCCGCCGGACGCCTGCCAGGTCGCGGTGCGCATGGGCGAGTTCGCCAGCGGCGGCGTTGAGAATATCCCCGCGCTCACCGCCGGTGCAGGAAACGACCATCACTTCGGCGCCAGCATCAACATAGGCAGCCATCGTTGCAGCACCCTTTGAAGATTCGTCGTCCGGGTGCGCGTGAATAGCCATGAGCCGCAGACCCTGCGAAGGAGCAATTTTCTTCACGTCGTGAATCTCCACTTATCTTCTTTCCTTATGCCACGTTTTTGGACGGCCCGAAGCTTCGAATCTGTCCGTCATCCATAACAACTCACAGCCGACCACCGGTTATTCCCCCATGCTGAAAGACGGTAAACTTGAGTAAGGAACCAACGTACGGCATTCCCAGTTCAAATGCCGCCAGGCAAGAGAGTGGTGCAAGGCAAATAATGTCTGATCCAAGCTTAACGGCTCGCTACAACAACCCCAAGAAACGCAGTCTTCCCAGGAAAACGCGTAACTGGCTAATTGCTGCCGCGCTCTCCGTCGGCATTGCGGGGGCCGCCTATGTCGGCTTCAACAACTACAGCGCCATCAGCGCGCAGGACATCGAGTTCGAGGTCATTTCCGCAACGAAGGCCAAGGCCATTGTCGCAGTCGAATACAACACCAAGCACCGCGTGCAGTGCGATATTCGTGCGATGAACGAATCCAAGGCCATCGTCGGATACGACACCATTTTGCTTGATCCTGGAGAAGCTACCGGGCACATCACCCAACGCCTGGAGATTGACCTGCACACCGACAACCTGGCGACCACCGCTGGCGTGGAGTCCTGCTACGAGGTTCCGCAGGAATACAAGGGTTAATATTTCAGCTTCTTCATCCCCTAATAGCTGAATCTATTGGGCTTAAATCGTTTTGGCGACTACTATCGTTGAAAAGATACGTTTCGCCCCGCATCGGCGCATGGTTCTAGCTGAGTACTAGGACATGAGCCTGGCGGGGTCTTTGCTTGCATCGCCCATAACGTGTGAGCCCTCAGATCCGTACCGAATCCGACTTCGTCGACGCCACCGTTTCGGTGGCTTTCGGCTTTAGGACCACTTATCGGTCCCAAGGACAAGCGAAGTCCTAACTGACCAAAGGAAGTACAACGTGAGCACCAACAGCAACGAACCTGTCGTTTGGCTGACTCAGGAAGCCTACGATCGGCTCCAGGACGAACTGACTTTCCTCTCAGGCCCGGGACGTGCCGAGATCGTTGCCCGTATCGAGCAGGCACGTTCGGAAGGTGACCTGAAGGAGAACGGCGGTTACCACGCCGCCCGTGAAGAGCAGGGCAAGGCCGAAGCGCGCATCCTCTACCTGAAGGATCTGCTGCGCCGCGCCGATGTAGGCGATGCTCCTGCCGATGACGGTGTTGTTGAGCCAGGCATGCTGGTTGTCGCCAATATCGCTGGCGACGAGACCACCTTCCTGTTCGGCTCCCGCGAAGTTGCCGGCGACACCGACCTCGAGGTCTACTCCGAGCAGTCCCCTATTGGCGTTGCCGTGCACGGCGCAAAGGTCGGCGACAAGCTGTCGTACTTGGCTCCAAACGGCCGCGACATCAAGGTTGAGATCATCTCTGCAAAGCCTTACCAGTCCTAGCAACTAGGCTGCAATGCAAAGTCCGAAGGCCGCCAACCCATCTGGGTTGGCGGCCTTCGGACTTTGCTGCTTATGCGCTAGGCGACTGAACCGCCGGCAGTATTGGTGATCTGCGGGTCGAAGCCTTCGGCGCGCAGGTTATTGAGCACCGTCTTGGAATGCTCATGGCCCTTGGTTTCCAGGTCGATGGTGATCGCGACATCGCCCATGGACAGCGAACCACCGATACGGGTGTGGTCCAGACGGGTGACATTCGCATCCGATTCGGCGATGATGTTGGAGATCTGCGCGAGCGAGCCGGGGCGGTCTGGGAGCATCATGCGTATGGTCAAGAAGCGGCCGGCCGCTGACAGGCCACGCTGGATCACCTTGAGCATCAGCAGCGGATCGATGTTGCCGCCAGAAAGGATTACCGCGGTGGTTGCCGGATTGATCCCGTGCGCTTCCAGCTTGTTCTCCAGCAGTGCCGCGACGCCCACCGCACCGGCTGGTTCCACCACGAGCTTGTTGCGCTCCAGGAGCACCACCAGAGCTCGTGCGAGCGTATCTTCCGATACCGTCACCACGTCATCAACTAATTCCTTGATGATCGCGAAAGGCAGCTGCCCTGGCTTGCCTACAGCGATGCCGTCGGCAATGGTGTGCACGTTATCCAGCGGGACCAACGCGTCAGCGGCCAGGGATGGCGGGTAGGCCGCGGCGTTCTCCGCCTGGACACCCACCACCTTGATCTCGCGGCCCAGTTCGCGGGCTTTGGCCTTCAGCGCGATGGCGACGCCGGCCAGCAGTCCACCGCCGCCAACACCCATCAGCACGGTGTCCACCTCAGGAAGCTGTTCGAGCAGTTCCAAGCCGATGGTGCCTTGGCCGGCAATGATGTCCGGGTGGTCGAAAGGATGCACGAAGACTGCCCCGGACTCGTCGGCAAAACGCTGCGCCTCGGCCAGCGCTTCATCCACGGTGTCACCGAAAAGCACGACTTCTGCACCATGATCACGCGTCGCGGTCAGTTTCGGCAAGGCGACGCCCCGGGGCATGTAGATGCGCGCCTTGATTCCGAGGTGGCTGGCGGCCTGGGCAACGCCCTGCGCGTGGTTGCCTGCCGACGCGGCGACCACGCCTCGGGCCTTCTCGTCGTCGCTGAGCTTGGACATGCGTACATAGGCACCGCGGACCTTGAAGGATCCAGCGCGCTGCATATTCTCGCATTTGAGGAAAACTTCGGCGCCAACATGCTGGGACAAAACACGGGAATGCTCCACCGGGGTGCGGGCAATAACCGGTTTGAGTACTTCAGCGGCGGCTTCGATATCAGCCAGCGTAACCGGCAAAGTAGGTTCGGTGCTCATGGATTATTCCTCATCTGCTGTGGACTCAGGGTGCCGGGTTTCCGGCGAAGCTGTTGGTGCGGCGGCAGGTCCTGCAGCTGCAGCCGGCGGGTCGGCCTTCGCTGGGTCGCTCGCCTTAGGGCTCTGCGCCACTACTTGGTTTCCGTAGTGCTCAATCACGAATTGGTCGGTTTCCCAGGTTCGGCCCGACAGGTATTTCACGACCGCGTTGACCACCGCCAGCAGCGGTACGGCGAATAGCGCACCCGGAATGCCTGCAAGCATGGTGCCGCCGGCTACTGACAAGACCACTGCCAGCGGGTGCAGGCTCACTGCCTTGCCCATAATCAGTGGCTGCAGGATGTTGGACTCCGCCTGCTGGACCAGCAGCACTACGGCCAGCATGATCAATGCGTTGACCCAGCCATTGGCTACCAACGCGAGCAAAACTGCCAGGGCACCGGTAAACAGTGCACCGACGATCGGGATGAAGGAGCCGATGAAGACCAGGACGCCCAGTGGCATGGCAAGTGGCACGCCCAGGAAGAATGCACCGAATCCGATGCCGATGGCGTCGATCAGCGCAACGATCATCTGGACTCGCACGTAGGTGACCAGCGAGGCCCAGCCCCGGGTCAAGGCGCCGTCCATCGCCGGGCGGGCGCGGCGCGGCAAGAGGTTCACCAGGAACAAACCGATCTTGCGCCCGTCAAGCAGCAGGAAAATCAAGGCGAAGACGGCCAGCAATGTGCCTGTCAGGATCTGCCCGATCGCGGAAGTCCAGCTGATTGCTTCACTTAGGATGTTGGTGGCATTGCCGCGAAGCTGGACGAGGGTATCGTCCAGCACCTTCTGCAGGTCGTCGTTGGTCAGCTTGAGCGGGCCATTGAACAGCCAGTCCTGGACCTGCTCGATACCCGAAAGCGCTTGGGTCCACAGGGCGGTAAAACCGGCCGAAAGTTTTTGCCCTGCTACCGATAGCCCTGCGGTGACCAGCGCAAGGAAGCCGATGAGAGTAATGCCGACGGCCAACCCGCGAGGTACAGCAAGCTTGGAGTTCATCGTATTCACAACCGGTGAGAGCAGCCCTGCTAGCAGCGCTGCGATGAAAACCGGGATGACCAGCAAGGAGACTTTTGACAGCGCCCACACCAGCACGCCCAAGGCTACGACGATGATCAGGAAACGCCAAGCCCACGCTGCTGCCATGCGCATGGCATACGGCATATCCTCGGCGCTTTTGAAATCCGTCAGATCTGGCCCTGGTGTGGCAGGAGTTTCCGCCGGCTGACTCGGAAGTGAAACACGAAAACGGCGTAGACGTTCCAACCGGCTCTTCTTCATGGAACCACGCTATCGCGTTTGCCAGACAGCTTCTTGATCCATGTCTCAATTGTGACAAAAACCAAGGACCAGTGCCCGATATGGGCACTGGTCCTAGAAATCTAATTCAATATGTTTATTTGCCCTTGCCGAGGGTAACCAGATTGCACAGGCTGCCTCTTATTGCTCACGCCAACTTGAAAACACGGCTCATCAGGCGCTTCGCACATGCTATCTCCGGCGGCGCATGACCGCTTCAAGGACCCTCTCCTCAGCGTCTTCACCGGGCTTGATGCCCGCGGGTACCTTGAAGAAGAAAATTGCCCCCAGTGCCCACCAAATGGCGAAGATGGCCCACGGTTCCCAGCTCAGCGAGGCCGGCATGCCGGGCATGTAGAGGCTGAAGAGCGCAGCGGTGAGAAGGACTGAAGTCCAGCCGATGATAGTCCCAGCAATTCCGTTGCCGCCAACGCGCAGCGGCCGATCCATCATGGGTTCGCGCTTGCGCAGCACGAGGAAGGTGACCGAGACCAGGAAGTATGCCACGATGATGCTTGGCGCTCCCGAATCCACGAGCCACCCCAGCATTTCAGCGCCGAAGAATGGGGCCAGCATGGAGATTCCGCCGATGAAGACCAGGGCGTTGGCTGGAGTGCGGTATTTGGGATGCAATGTGCCAAACCAGGAAGGAAGCATGCCGCTTCGAGCCAGCGAGTAGACCAATCGCGAAGCTCCCAGCAATAGAGAGTTCCATGAGGTCAAGATGCCGGCGATGCCACCAGCAATCAGCACCTTGGCCATCAGCTCCGAACCGAACATGGCCCCGAAGGCATCCGCCGTTGCAATGTCAGCTCCGGCCAGTTGAGCAGATGGCATGGCCGACGATGTGGTCAGGACAACCATGACGTACCAAATGGTGGCCAAGACTACGGAGACGACTACGAGCTTGCCAATTTGCTTGGCCGGAATATTCACTTCTTCCGCGGACTGCGGAATCACGTCGAAACCGATGAACAGGAATGGCACCGCCACCAGCACGGCGAAGAAGCCGCTGGTTCCTGGGGTGAAGAACGGTTCCATGTTCTTGGCTTCGCCGCCGGCAAAGGCGCCGGCAATCATCAGGGCGCCGATAACCATCAGGAAGAGCACCACGAAGGTCTGCAATACGCCAGCTTGCTTCACGCCGCGGATGTTGATCCAGGTGATCACCACCGCTGAAAGCACGCCTACCAACGCCCAGGTCAGGTTTACTTCAAAACCGGCAACAGTCCACAGGGGAATCTGGCTCATGCCCGGGAAGATGTATTCCACGGTCCGCGGCAAAGCGACCGCTTCGAAAGCCACGATAGTCACATAGCCGCCGGTAATTGCCCAGGATCCAATAAACGAAGGCCGGGCTCCCAAGGCGCGCAGGATGAAGTTGTGCTCGCCACCGGCTTTTGGCATGGCCGCGGTCAGTTCGGCATAGGTCAGGCCAACGACGGCCATGATGCCACCACCAACGAGCATGGCCAGGACCGCCCCCATGGTGCCCGCGTTATCCAGCCACCCACCGGTGAGCACTACCCAGCCGAAGCCGATCATGGCACCGAACCCTAGGGCCAGGGCATCCAAGTTGCCCAGGGATTTCACCAAGCCCGGCGGCTTTCCTGATGTTTGATCGACTCTCATTGCGTTCTTCCTGCCAAACTTGTTGTGAGTTGAGTAACTGAATCGCTACAGGAGAATCTAACCAAAGTTTCGCATGACTGCCCAATCAGCTGTCATTTTCCACGGCAACCGCGGTGCAGCCGATCATAAAAATTCATATTTGGACAGGCAATTAACGCACAAGGACCAGTGCCCGAAATGGGCACTGGTCCTTGCGAGCTATGCTATTGCGGCTAGTCGTCGCCACGCAGGATCGCTAGAATACGCAGGATCTCGGTGTACAGCCAGATCAGGGTCATGGTCAGGCCGAAGGCGCCGCGCCATGCCATGATGGCTGGAGCACCCTGGTCGGACAATTCCTCGATCATGGTGAAGTCGGCAACCAGTGCGTAGGTTGCCAGCAGAACGGCAACTACACCGATAACCAAGCCGAGCACTCCGCCGCGCATGCCGAACATGCCATCGATGACGCCGGTGAGCATCAGAACCATGTTGAGCAGCGAGAAGACGATCAGGCCGACCATGCCGATCATGAACATCTTGTTCAGCTTGGGAGTCATGCGGTACTTGCCCGAGCGGTACAGCGCCAAGGTTACGCCGGCAACACACAGGGTAGCCAGCACAGCCTGGATAGCGATTCCCTCAAGGCCCGGCCGGCTTTCAAGGAAGCCGGAGAGACCACCAAGGAACAGGCCCTGGGCCGCGGCATACAGCAGGATGAGCACAGGCGATGGGCGCTTCTTGAAAGCGTTAACCAGACCGAGGACAAAGCCAACCAAGGCACCTGGCAACATGAGGGCCGGCATGCCCCAGCCAATCGCGGCGCCAACAACAACCAAGGCCAGGCAGAGCACGGTCTTGTTGATCGTGGTTCCGATGGTCATGCGGCCGGTGTCGGCGCTGGTTGCAGCAGGCTGCTGGTACATCTGCTGCAGCTGGTCTGCGCTCATATTTGCGGTGTCACGGAATCCAACAGCACTTCCAGGCTTGGTTCCCCAAGCATCAGAGCGGCTGCTGGAACCAAAAATTGGATTGCCCAATGTCATTCCCCCATAGATTGCGATTGCGCCGGCACGTGGCTAGCTGAAGATCTTTTGCTTAATCCTATTGAGCATTGCTGTGAAATCACTCAGTCGGAAGGATGATATAGGGCATTTTTCCGAAGAAAAACTACTCTGTCAGCGATATTCTTGAAAGTTCTACCATCAAGGTTGCCTTGGCAGCCGATTTTGGTGGAATGCACGATGCCTGAGGTTGAACGATGGATGCGCTCCCACTTTTGGCAAAAGAAAAGGCCGCTGCTGACCGGAAAAACCGGAACAGCAACGGCCTTATTCTGTACCCCCAGTGGGACTCGAACCCACAAGCCTTTCGGCAGCTGATTTTAAGTCAGCCGTGTATGCCAATTCCACCATAGGGGCAAGACTCTCAAATTTTACGTGATCGGCAAAGCAAATAGAAAATCCTTCTTTGCTGACGTACGCGAGGGGCCAATTGCTTGGCCCCTCGCATCATCGTCGATCAACTACGGCTCAAGCCTACTTCTTCGGCTTGGCCGACTCTTCGAAAGCAGTGCGTGGTGCTTCGAGGTTGTTCAGCTGCAGGGCGTCGCGCTTGAAGACCAGTGCAACCAGCCAGTCGCCAACGACGCGGAACTTGCGCTCGAAGGTCGGCATGGCCATGCCGTGGTAGCCGCGGTGTGCCATCCATGCTGGCCAGCCCTTGAGCTTGATGCCAACAACCTTGGCAACGCCCTTGTTGCGGCCGAAGCCGGCAACTGCGCCCAGGTTGGAGTGCTTGTATTCCTTGATGGTGCCAACACCGTAGCGCGCAGCGTACAGGTTCTTGGCCAAGAGCTTGGCCTGGCGCACTGCGTGCTGTGCGTTGGGAACGCAGGTGCCGTCCGGCAGGCCGCCGGTGACGTCCTTGACTGCCGAGATATCGCCGGCTGCCCAGGCGCCTTCCAGAGGTTCGCCGTTGGCATCCTTGATACGAAGGTCCGTGCGGGTCTCGATGCGGCCGCGCTGCTCGATTGGGAAATCGGTGGAGCGAACCATCGGGTTGGCCATGACGCCAGCAGTCCAGATCAAGGTGTCGGAACCGAACTCGCCCGCTGGGGACTTGTCGGCCATGTTGATCAGTTCCAGGTTGCCTTCTTCGGCATTGTTCAGCGAAGTGTTCAGCAAGACCTCGATGCCGCGGCTGCGCAGGTGATCGACAACCCACTCCGCCTGCTCGGCGGTGACTTCTGGCATGATGCGGCCCATGGCCTCGATCAGGACGAAGCGTGCTTCCTTCGCATCGATGCGGTCGTTGAGGCCGATCAAGTGACGGGCCATGTCTTCCAGCTCGGCGATGGTCTCGATGCCGGCGAAGCCGCCGCCGACAACCACGAAGGTCAGGGCGCGCTTGCGTGCAACTGGATCAGTCATGTTCGAAGCGGACTCGATGCGCTCGGCAACCTTGTTGCGCAGGGCGACGGCCTCTTCGATGGTCTTCAGGCCAATGCCGGTTTCAGCCAGGCCAGCGATGGGGAAGGTACGGGTGACCGCACCAGCGGACATCACGACATCGGTGTATTCCAGCTCGAACTGCTCGCCGTTGACCGGAGCAATGACAGCCTTCTTGTTGGCATGGTCGATGCTCAGCACGCGGCCGTTGACCAGCTCGGAGTGCTTCAGGTGCTGACGGTGCGAGACCACAACGTGGCGTGGTTCAATCTGGCCACCGGCAACTTCTGGCAGGAATGGCTGGTAAGTCATGTACGGGTTCGGGTCGACAACGGTGACGATGCCGCCGTGTGCCTTGACCTTCTTCTGCAACTTCATCGCGACGTACAGGCCTACGTAGCCACCGCCGACGATAAGAATGCGCGGACGCTTCTGGGAGGTTTCGATGATCGACATACTGTTGATTCTACGCGGATTTTTCGAGTTAGTGAAAACATTCACTAACTATTTCCGTTCGGTGTGTCACGTCGTCGCCAGGCATGGGCGTTTCCGACTGCCGAGGTTCGCACCAACCTGTCGAATTAAGCATCGGAAGGCGCGAAAAAGCGGGGTGGATCTTCAGTTTCCACCCCGCTTTGTCCGCTATTTACTTCTCTTCTTCGGGAATCTCGTCGAACAGATCCCGGCCGCCAGCTTGATCCGGGACTTTCAATGAACTCAAGGAAGCCGAACCAAGCCGCGCCGCAGCCTTCTCGCGTCGACGACGCACCAGGGTCTGGGCGATGCCTGCAATGATCACCAGCAGCAAGAGCACTCCCCCGCCGACGATCAGCAACGGCTGAAGCGCCGGTGCCGAGTCATCGGGAAGAACCGGATCTGGCGCCGCGACCTGCTTGAGGTCCGATTTCTCCATCGAGACGCCCGGAGCTGGGGTATCAGCAGTCTTCTGGGTGTCGCGGCGGTGCACGCGAATCCACTCGCTGATCGTGCCCAGCGGGTTCTCGGATACCGAGGGGACGCTCGCCGTCACTGCCGCCTGCGCATCGATGATTCCGTAGCCGTAGAGGTTGTCCACGCCGGCTGTGCCGGTGTCCTTGGCGGTCTTCAGGATGCGGTTGATGACCTCAGGAGCTTTCATGTTCGGGTATTCCGAACGAATCAATGCGGCCACGCCCGCCACCAAAGGAGCCGCGCCGGAGGTACCGGACCAGCGCGCGTAGCCGTCATCTGGCAAGCCGCCGACCAACTGCTCGGCAGGGGCTGCAACGCCGATGGAAATGCCTTCGGTCGAGGAATCCTGCGAAGCCTTGCCGCTGGCATCAACGCCGGCCACGGTCAGCACTCCCGGAATGGTGGCCGGGGCGCCCACCTGGCTCATGCCGCCCGAACGGTTGCCTGCAGCGGCAACAATAACCACGTCATGGTCTTCTGCGTACTTGAAGGCGTCATCCCAGCTTTCCGGCCATGCCGGGCTGGTTGAACCGAGAGACATGTTGATGACCTTGGCCCCGGAATCCACGGCCCATTTCACGGCACGGGGGATCTGGGTTTCCACTGGAATCTTCGCCGGGTTGCCTTCGCCCATCCACAGCGACACAGACAGCAGGTCTGCTGCCGGAGCGACGCCGAGCACGCCGTCCTTGCCGCTCTTCAGCTTTGGCACCTTTTCGTACTCAGGTTCCTGGGGAATGTCCTCGTCTTCGTCTTCGGCGGTCTTCTTGGCCTTTTCCCACGCGGCCTTCAAGCGCTCGTTCTCGGATTTAACCCGCTTGATTTCGCCCTTGTTGTTGCCGCGCCCGCCGAGCAAGGTAGCCACCAAGGTGCCGTGCTCGCTCATGACGCCTATGGGCTTGTTGCCCTTGTCTCCGCCTGAGCCGGACATATCAGCACCGCCAACCACGGCACCCTTCAAGTCTGGATGCGCGGTATCAATGCCGGTATCAATGATCGCGACTTTGACGCCTTCGCCCTTTGTCGTCTTGTGCGCTTCGGCCACGCCCAACGACTTGAGCCAGTATTCGGACTCACGCATGTTGTCAGCGCGGGCAGGTACGCCCAGGCTGAGCAGGGTGAAGGCCAACAGCGCTGCGACAAGCAGAGAGCCGAGCTTGAGGAAGCCCATTCTTTTCCTGGCACGCAAAGCTGAGCTCAAGACATCTCCTTGGGTCGGTGACTGGGTGACAGGTTCAGGCGGCGGCAGCTGAAGCCGCGATTCCGTCGAGAATATCGTGTTCGGAAGCAATCAGAACCATTTCGCGGTTCCCACTGGCCTTTTCAAGGTAATGAAGGATGCGTTGCACAATGGCTGCGCCAGCTTGGATCACATCAACTCGTCCCGGATGCATGAAGCCCAGTGCCGCGCGCTCTTCCCGGCTGTAGGAAAGCATGCTGGCGGTGGCTTGGCGCATCTGGGCGAAGCTCAGCTGCGCACCATGGATCTTTTCCGACTCGTACTGCTTCAATCCCAGGGCCTGGGCGGTGAGCGTCGTGAAAGTGCCTGCAACCATGATCACCGCGTCGACCTGCGCAACGTCAACCGATCCGGCCAAGGATTCCAAGGTGCTGTCCATGAATTCCAAGGCCTGGTCCGAACGCAATCCCGCTTGGTGGAACCGTTCGGTAACGCGCACACAACCCATGTCCAGGCTCTTGGCTGCCAACGGGCCGGTGGCATCACCGAGAACGAATTCAGTGGATCCACCACCGAGGTCGATCACCAGGCTCTTGCCGCTTTGCCCGTCCCGAACTGAAGCCGCACCGGCAAAGGACAGGGAGGCTTCTTCTTCACCGCTGATCACTTCCGGGGCGACGCCCAGGATCTTGGTGATCCGCTCGGTGAAGACCTCGCGATTCGATGCATCGCGGGCCGCCGAGGTCGCTGCGAAACGGATGGCTTCCACCCCATGCTCATCGCACAGCTTCTTGTACTCGCGAGCAGCTTCAAAGGTGCGCTCCAAGGCCTCGGGAGCGAAAGCGCCGGTAGCGTCAACGCCCTGGCCCAAGCGCACGATGCGCATGGTGCGCAGCACGTCGATCAGCTGGCCATCGGCCCCGATGTCCGCGATCAGCAGACGGATGGAGTTGGTTCCGCAGTCAATACCGGCCACGCGCATTAGGCATCATCCTGGTCAGCGCCCTGTGCGGATTCACGCACGGCACGCTTCCGTGCGCGTTCTGCGCGCTTGGCCGCTGGGTCCTGCTGTTCCTGGGTCTTCACGTGGCGCGAGCGGTCACGGCTCGGGGCCTCGGATTCGGTATCCCAAGCACCCACGCAGTAGCACTTGTCCTTGGTCCACCACTGGGCAATCCCAGCCAGCGCTTCATCACCCAGCGGGTTCACGCCCTCGCCGGCAGCCAGCGAGTGCCCTACCAGCACGTGCAAGCACTTGACGCGGGTCGGCATGCCGCCAGCGGAGACCCCAGCGATTTCCGGAACGGCCCCGGTTCCCGAGCGCTGGCCAATCGCATCGCGGTTCGCCAGGTACGACTCGTGAGCAGCTACATAAGCCTGCGCCAGCTGCGCGTCCTCACCCAGGCGGTCATTCATCTCGTTCATCAACCCGGCAGCTTCCAACCGCGAAACTGCCGCAGTGATCACCGGGTGCGCCAGGTAGTAGGTGGTGGGGAAGGGAATACCCGAGGAAAGGCGCGGTGCCGTGGTGGCTACCAGAGGGTTTCCGCAAACGCAGCGCGCACCGATCTCCACCACATCGCGCACCGGGCGGTTCAGCTGGCGGGACAGGGTGTCGAGGTCAGCTTCGCTGGGTACTCGTCCGGCGGCGTCAAGGGCTTCGCGGATTGGCTGTTCAGTCACGGTTATAAGTCTCTTCGTGTTTAAAGTGGTTAGTCAGTGGCAGAACGTCGAACGGAGTCGAGCAGAGCATCAACCCATGGAAGTTCCTGGCGCACCTCGAAGGTGCTTCCGTTGCCGTCGGCGGGCGTCTCTTCATCCTTAGGGCGTTCACCCACCACCATGTAGAGCTTTTCACCAGGCATTACCAAGTTTATCCGCTCGCGTGCTTGCTGCTTGATGTACAGCGGGTCATCCCAGCGCGCGATCTCTGCCTTGAGGTCATCGCGCTGCGTCTCCAGCGCTTCGATCGAGGCATTCAGCTCATTCAGCTCCGCCATCTGCGTGCGGTAGAAATTCACCGTGGGAACGAGCATCACTGCGAAGAAGGCCAGGACCACGATCAAGGCGGCGATACGGCCGGAAAACCGGTGCGCAGCAACGGGTTCGCCCTCGGGGACGTGGTTCTGGCCAGACGGCTTCTGCCCCGGCTTGCGGCGTACGGCAGCAGAGAACTTCACCCGGTCATCGCGTCGGCGTTCGTTCTGCTTTTCCTTGGCACGTTCGCGCAGCGGCACCTTCGGCTTCGGCGCGTAATTTCCTGCAAATTTTTTCGGCTCACGTGACGCATCTGACGCTGGGCGTGCCGTCGATTTCGGCTGTGCTGCAACGCTTCTGGGCTTCTGCGCAGCGGGAGCGGCCTTCGGTGGGCGCGGCGTTGCAGGAGTTTGCCTGGCCTGCGCTTGTGGCTTGACGATGCGCAGAGCGTCGGTAGGCGGTTCAGCTTCGGAACCTGCGCCGTCATGTTTCGTCTGGTCAACCGGGGTTATTACGGCTTCTTCGGCCGGATCCGGAGTATTACGGCGAGGCATTCGCGGTGGTCGCTGAGCCATACTCCCCCAATTCCCGTGGTGCTTTTCGTGCGGTGTTGCCGTGGACTAGGCAAGATAATTCCATTAAATAACGAAAAGCCCGCCGGTATCCACTACCGACGAGCTTATTCGCTATTACTGAAAATTAGCTGTTGAAACGCGGGAACGCGCTACGGCCAGCGTAGACCGCCGAGGCGCCCAGGTCTTCTTCGATGCGCAGCAGCTGGTTGTACTTGGCTACGCGCTCGGAGCGAGCTGGTGCACCGGTCTTGATCTGCCCGGCGTTGGTTGCCACGCAGATGTCAGCGATGGTGACATCTTCGGTTTCACCCGAACGGTGCGAGGTGATGGTGGTGTACCCGGCACGCTGCGCCATGGTCACTGCATCAATGGTTTCGGTCAGGGTGCCAATCTGGTTGACCTTCACCAGCAGCGAGTTGGCGGTGCCCTTGGCGATGCCGTCGGCCAGGCGCTGCGGGTTGGTGACGAACAGGTCGTCGCCTACCAGCTGCACCTTGTCGCCAATGGCGTCGGTCAGGGTCTTCCAGCCATCCCAGTCGTCTTCATCCAGTGGATCCTCGATCGAAACCAATGGGAAGTCGGCAACCAGGCCAGCGTAGTAGTCGCTCATTTCCTGGGCAGAAAGCGCCTTGCCCTCGAACTGGTAAGCGCCGTTCTCGTAGAACTCGGAGGAAGCGACATCCAGCGCCAGGGCGATGTCTTCGCCCGGGGTGTAGCCAGCGCGCTTGATCGCTTCGGTGATCAGTTCCAGAGCCGCGCGGTTGCTTGGCAGGTTCGGAGCGAAGCCGCCCTCGTCGCCCAGGCCGGTGGAGAGGTTCTTCTCCTTCAGCACGGACTTGAGGTTGTGGTAGACCTCGACGCCCCAGCGCAGGCCCTCGGAGAAGGTCGGCGCGCCGAGCGGGGCGATCATGAATTCCTGGATGTCCACGTCGGAGTCGGCGTGGGAGCCGCCGTTGAGGATGTTCATCAGTGGCACTGGCAGTACGTGCGCGTTAGGGCCGCCCAGGTACTTGAACAGTGGCAGGTTGGCGCTCACTGCAGCGGCGTTGGCCACTGCCAGGGAGACGCCGAGGATGGCGTTTGCACCCAGCTTGGACTTGTTGGCAGTGCCGTCCAGTTCAATCATGGTGGCATCGATGGCGCGCTGGTCGGTGGCGTCAAGGCCCTCCAGCTCGTCGGCGATTTCGTCGATGACGGACTCTACAGCACCCAGTACGCCCTTGCCGAGATACCGGTCTTTGTCGCCGTCGCGACGCTCAGCTGCTTCGAAAGCGCCGGTGGATGCACCGGAAGGAACAGCAGCACGGCCATGCGAGCCGTCGGATAGCAGGACCTCGACCTCGACGGTCGGATTGCCGCGGGAATCAAGGATTTCGCGCGCGTGAATGGCGTCAATCAATGCCATGAGTATGGACTCCTTGTAGAAAAGGGGTGGTCTTGGGGCAGGTCAACCAGCGGTCGCTGATAAGACCGTCGGCGCCATTGCCTGTCTCTAGCCTAGCGCTTCGAAGGTGATTTGGGCGATGTTGTTGCGCCAGTTTCCGCGCCGTATTGCTGGCCCAGGGCCGCGCGCAGCACCGATTCGGCATCCAGGCCCAGCTCCTCGGCCCTCGCTGACAGGGCCATTAATTCCTTGGCCAGGGAGAACTCGTCGACGATTCGCTCACGAACCTGCTCGGTGACTAGCCCGGCCGCGGGCTGTGCCGATCCTGCTCTGGCATGGCGATCAAGCAATTTCTGCGCGAGCGCCAGGGACGGCAGCCCAGCCGGCAGTCCCGCGTTCTTCCGCTTCTTCGGCTGGCCGGCGCGTTCGGCCTGCTTCGCCGCATCCCACACGCGGATAATCTCATCCACATCCGTGATGACGTCCTGGCGGACCTGGCCCTGCTCGTCGAAAATATGCCGGTTGCGGCGCAATAGCTTCGCATTCAGCGTTTCGGCGACATCTTCCAGGCCGAAATGGTCTTGCTCCTCGGCGATCAGCGATTGCAGCAGGATCTGGAAGAACAAGTCCCCCAGCTCCTCCTTCAACAGATCCGGGTTCCGTTCAGCGATAGCGTCCAGCACTTCATAGCTTTCCTCGATGAGGTAGGTGCGCAGCGACTCGTGAGTCAGCGCGCCAGTCCAGGCGCATCTGCTGCGAAGGGTCCGTACGGTGGCGTTGAGCTGGTCTAGCTGCGTTCTGTTCTCCGGCATAGGAACATGCTATCGAAGCGGGCTTTCAGCCTGCGGCCAAGGAGCTCCCCATTGCTGCCCATTCGGGCTAGCATGGCCGTAGTTCATCCCGACGACGCGAAGGATTGCCAATGACCGTCCAAGACACCGCCCAGCTGGAATTCCTGGATCAGCTTCCAGCCAAACTCTTCATCGGCGGCCAGTGGGTTGAGGGGCGCTCCGAGCGCATCCTGCGCACTGCCAACCCTTTCGACGACTCGCTCCTGGCCGAGATCCGCCAGGCCTCGACCGACGACGTCGACGACGCCTATGGCGCTGCCGCCGCTGCGCAGCCTGGCTGGGCGGCGCTCTCCCCCGGCAAGCGCTCGAAGGTCCTGAACCAGGCCGCCGACTACCTGCAGTCGAACTTCGCGGGCATCCTGGCGCTGTTGACCGCCGAGTCCGGTTCCACGCAGTTGAAGGCGAACATCGAACTGGGCGGCACCATCGCTGCCATCCGCGAAGCAGCCACCTTCCCCACGCGCGTGCACGGCAAGATCCTGCCCTCCAATGCCGAGGGCAAGGAGAACCGGGTCTACCGCGAACCGGTCGGCGTGGTGGGCGTCATCAGCCCGTGGAACTTCCCGCTGCTGCTGTCGGCCCGGTCCGTAGCGCCCGCCCTGGCCCTGGGCAATGCGGTGGTGCTCAAACCCGCCTCGGATACCCCGCTGGTGGGAGCCTTGGTCCTGGCCAAGGCTTTCGCCGAGGCTGGCCTGCCAGATGGCGTGCTGAACGCAGTAGTTGGTTCCGGTTCGGAAATCGGCGATTACTTCGTGGCGCATAGGACCCCGTCGCTGGTTTCGTTCACCGGTTCGACTCCGGTGGGCAAGAACGTCGGGAAAATCGCGGTCAGCGGCGAGCACATGAAACGCGTGGCACTGGAGCTTGGCGGCAACGCGCCATTCGTCGTGCTCGAAGACGCTGATCTTGACGAAGCAGCCAAGGCCGCGACCCTGGGCAAGTTCTTGCACCAGGGGCAGATCTGCATGGCCATCAACCGCATCATCGTCCAAGCTCCGGTCTACAAGGCCTTCATCGAGAAGTTCATCGAGCAGGTCGGCAAGCTCGGCTATGGCGATGCCGCCGATCCAGCCAACCTCGTGGGACCGATCATCAATGATGCGCAGTTGGCGTCGGTGAGCGGCAAGATCAAGACCGCACGTGGCCAGGGCGCCCGCGAAGTCCTGGCAGGTTCGATCACAGGCCGGGTGGTCTCTCCCCACGTCTTCGCAGATGTCACCAGCGGCATGGAACTGTTCCGCGAGGAGATCTTCGGCCCGGTCGTGGGCATCGCCAAGGCCGACTCCGAAGAGCATGCGCTGGAACTGGCCAACGACACCGAATTCGGCTTGTCCTCGGCCGTTTTCACGCAAAACCTGGAGAAGGGCGTCGCCTTTGCCCGCGGCATCAAGGCCGGGATGACTCACGTCAATGACATCACCGTCAATGATGAACCGCATGTGATGTTCGGCGGCGAGAAGAATTCGGGTCTGGGCCGTTTCAACGGCGAGTGGGCTATCGAGGAATTCACCACCGATCACTGGGTCGGCGTGCAGTCCACCAAGAAGCAGTACCCGTTCTAGGAACCACCTGCCCTTGGAACCAGCGAAGCCGCCCCTTGCTTGAGCAAGGGGCGGCTTCGCTGGTTGCCTGGCGGCTGGGTCCTGGAACTATTCGGCGACGTTTTCGTATTCGTCTTCCTCGTAGTCCTCGTCATCCAGCAGATTGTCGTAGTAGTCGTTGATGTACTCAACGAGCAGCTCGCGCATTTCCAGCGGGACGAAAGCAGCTTCGGCGGCGTTCAGCGTCAGATCCAGCAGATCTTCCAAGTCGTAGTCGAAGGCTTCTACCAGCAATTCGAACTCATCGGACAAGGTGGTGCCGGACATCAGGCGGTTATCCGGCGAGATGGTGACATTGAAACCGGTCTGGACCAGCAGGTCGATCGGGTGGTTCCCGATGCCTTCGCCGAATTTGGAGGTAGCACCGGTCTGCAGGTTCGAGGACGGGCAGACTTCCAGCGGGATGCCGCGTTCGCGGACCCAGTTCGCTACCGGGCCCAGCGATACCAGGCCGGTATCGTCGCTGAGTTCTTCGCCGTTCTCGTCGATAGCTCCGAACTCGATCTCGATGTCCTCGGCTACGCGGACTCCGTGGCCCAGGCGCTGGGCGCGGCCGATCAGGATGGCTTCCTTGATGGAATCCAGGCCGGCTGCTTCGCCAGCGTGCACGGTGGTTGGGAAGAGGTTCTCGGCCAGCAGGTCGAAAGCTTCCTTCATCACTGAGGGCGGGAAGCCATCTTCAGCACCGGCGATATCGAAACCGACGACGCCACGACCACGGTGGCGCAGGGCCAGCTTGGCGATTTCCACGCCTTGGTCGCTGTGGCGCATGGCGGTAACGATCTGGCCGATCTGCATCGGATGGCCCTCGGCGTTGAGCTGCTCGCAGGCCTGGTCCAGGCCTTCCTGGATGGCGTCGACGACGTCGTCCAGGCTCAAGCCTTCGCGGCGGTGCTGCTCTGGTGCATAGCGGACTTCGCCGTAGATGACACCGTCTTCAGCGAGGTCCTCTACGAATTCGCGGGCAACGCGGATCAGCGCATCTCGGGTCTGCATGACCGCGACGGTGTGCTCGAAGGTTTCCAGGTAGCGTGGCAGCGAGCCGGAGTCGGCTGATTCACGGAACCATTCGCCCAAAGCTTCTGCTTCGGTCTCTGGCAGCTCGTGTCCAATCTCGGCGGCCAGCTCGATGATCGTCTGAGGGCGCAAACCACCGTCGAGGTGGTCATGGAGCGAAACTTTAGGCAGATCCCGGAAATCGAATTCGGGATCGTAGTCAGTATGAATCATTTCTTCAGTCACACCACTGAGCCTAGTCGCATTTTCGCGGAACTGACAGCTCCAACGGGTAAAGATCTGCGAGCCACTATGTGACCCTGATCAATACGGGAGGTTAACCCTCGTCAGGGGTTGGCGGGACGGTCTGCCTGGCTGGTTGCACCGGGTGCCCTTCGCGCTTCGCCGCGCGCCGATGCAGGCGATCCAGCACCCAGCTGACGATCCGGTCGATGACGAATCCGAGCACTACGGCGATGACAATGGAAACTGCAATGCCCAGCAGCTTGTTGTCGTGCATCCAGTTGCCGGCCAGCGCACCGATGCTGACGGAGTAGGCAGCCCAGGTCAGTACGCCGATGGTGTCGAAGAGGGTGAAGCGCTTGTGGCTGAATCCGGTGGCGCCCGCGGTCAGGTTCACGGCCACTCGGCCAATCGGGATGTATCGGGCCGTGAAAATCAGCAGAGCGCCCGAGGTTTCAAGTTTCTTCTCGGCATAGTTCAGCACCCGCTGCGCGCGTTGCCCGCGCATCCACTTGAAGCCCCTGGATCCGATCTTGCGTCCGATGGCGTACGTGATCTGGTCGCCGAGCAAGGCACCGCCGGCACCGAGCAAGCCAATCAAGACAAGGTTGGGAACACCGGTGTGGACGCCGACCGCGGCCAGCGAAACCAAAAAGGATTCACTCGGGACGAGGGGGAAAATCGCATCGATCATGCAGAACAGAAACAATAACGGCAGGATCCACCATGCGCTAGCGGCCTGCGTGATTGCCTCATTGACTAATTCCATGCGTGCCTACATCTACTTTCCCAAGGCGCTCCATGCGCTGAATGTCTCTCCATTTTCGCTCGAGAACTCACCTGCGCGCATCCTGCTTACGTTGCGTTGTGGACAATTCCCATCTGCTACCCAGGTAGGAGTTAACTGACTAACGTTTGACTACGCCGTTATTGTTCCCGGGAACTTTCTGGGAACTTCCACTGCGGCAGCTGGCCTGGGAACCACAAGGATTCCAGGTAATAGCTACCGCGACTTCGAAGACGAACGGACCTGCAGAGCCCTCCGGAAAAGAAAAGCCCAGCTGCTGCAGGCAGCGAGGCCGGGGAAGAGCACTCGCAGGGCGACCAGGCTCCCGATGTTTCTGGAGCGGGGCACTGATTGCCAGCGGATCGGTCGCCGGCAAGCGAAAGAGCCGGGAAACACGGCAACGTGTTTCCCGGCTCCTTGAGCGCCCATCCGGATTCGGCTACTTGGCAGCGATGCGGTCCAGGATCAGGCGGGTGTCCGGACGGTCATCGGCCGAACCGATCATGATGGCGCGCTGGACCAGCTCGATGGCACGCTCCATCTTGGCCGGGGTGTCGGTCAGCAAGGTGGCAATCGGCTCGCCACGGCGAACCAAGGCACCTGGCTTCACGTGCATGCGCACGCCGGCGCCGGCGTGGACGCTGTCTTCCTTGCGGGCACGTCCTGCGCCCAGGGTCCAGGCGGCCAGGCCGATGTCCATCGCGTCGAGCTTGATCAGCACGCCCTCGGCGGGCGCCACCACGGTGTGCGATTCCTTGGCTACCGGCAGCTTGGCATCCGGATCTCCGCCCTGGGCCACGATCATCTTTCGCCAGATGTCCATGGCCTTGCCGTTCTTCAGCGCACCGGCGACATCCACATCCTTGATGCCTGCCCCGGCAAGCATCTCGATGGCCAGGGCCACGGTCAGCTCCACGACGTCCTCTGGTCCGCCGCCGGCCAGGACCTCAACAGATTCCTCGACCTCGATGGCGTTGCCGGCGGTCAGGCCCAGCGGGGTTTCCATGTTGGTCAGCAGCGCCACGGTGTTCACCGACGCATCGGTGCCCAGGTTCACCATCGTCTCGGCCAGTTCGCGGGCCATGGCCTCATCCTTCATGAACGCGCCGGAGCCGACCTTCACATCCAGCACCAGGGTGCCGGTGCCTTCGGCGATCTTCTTGCTCATGATCGAGGACGCGATCAGCGGGATGGCTTCCACCGTGGCGGTGACATCGCGCAGGGCGTAGAGCTTCTTGTCCGCTGGAGCCAGTCCGGTGCCGGCGGCGCAGATAACCGCGCCGACGTTGGACAGCTGGGAGAACAGCGCCTCGTTGGACAGGTCCGCCTTCCAGCCCGGAATGGCTTCGAGCTTGTCCAGGGTGCCGCCGGTGTGGCCCAGCCCGCGGCCCGAGAGCTGCGGGACGGCCACGCCGAAGCTGGCGACCAGCGGAGCCAGCGGCAAGGTGATCTTGTCCCCCACGCCGCCGGTGGAGTGCTTGTCGGTGGTGGCCAGCTTCTTGCCCGACGGGTCGGTGAGGGCAGAGAAGTCCATGCGTTCCCCGGAGTTGATCATCGCGGTGGTCCAGCGCGAGATCTCGTTGCGGTTCATGCCCTGGAAGTAGATGGCCATGTTCAGCGCGGACATCTGCTCTTCGGCGATGGCCCCGCGGGTGTAGGCGTCGATGGTCCAGTCGATCATCTCGTTGCTCAGTTCGCCGCCATCGCGCTTGGCGCGGATGACTTCGACGGCACTGAATTGCTCGGTAGCCATATCAGGCACCTTCCATTCTGCTGTTGGCCGGTGTGCTCCGGCGCTAGAAGTTGAGATTCTGGGGCCCGAACGCGTCAGGCAAGAGGTCGTCGATTCCCACGATTCCACGGGCTGTCTTGATCAGCAGCTGCGCCCCGCGGTGCTCGAAAAGCAGCTGGCGGCACCGGCCGCACGGGGTGATCAGTTCGAGCTCGCCCTCGCGCAGCTGGCCGAAGCACAGGAAGTATTCCATGGTGCCCCCGCCGGTGGCGAAGAGCTGGCCCACCATGGCGCATTCAGCGCACAGGGTGACCCCGTAGGCGGCGTTCTCGATGTTGCACCCGGAAATCAGGCGGCCGTCGCTGGTCAGTGCCGCCGCACCCACCCGGAACTCGGAGTAGGGCGCGTAGGCCTGGGACAGCGCGGCCGCAGCCGCAGCTTCGAGCTGCGGCCACGGCGCGTTGTTGCTATTCATGGGAAATCGCTATTCCTTCACGTAAGGTTCGCCCGCAGCTGCCGGTCCGCGCGAACGCCCCACCAATCCGGCCACCGCGAAGATGGTCACCAGGTAAGGCATCATGGCCATGAACTGGCTCGGTACCGGGGTGCCGATGATCGTCAGGATCACCTGCAAGTTATCGGCGAAGCCGAAGAGCAGGGCGGCCAGGAAAGCGCCGATCGGGTTCCACCGGCCGAAGATGACTGCGGCCAGCGCGATGAAGCCGCGGCCGCCGGAGATTTCCTTGGTGAAGGAGTCGATGGCCACCAGGGTGAAGAAGGAACCGCCGATGCCGGCCACGATGCCGCCGAGGGTGACATTCCAGAAGCGGATCGCGTTGACCTTGATGCCCAGGGTATCGGCTGCCTTCGGATGCTCGCCCACGGCGCGCACGCGCAGGCCCCACTTGGTCTTGAACAGGCCGAACCAGACCAGGAAGACGGCCAGGTACATCAGGTAGCCGATCACCGACTGCTTGAACAGGATCGGGCCGATGACCGGGATCGAGGAGAGCAGCGGGATTTCAATGACCGGCAGGTGCGCTGGCGAGTTGAAGCGCTCCGGGTCCTCCTGCATCACGGTGGTGAACAGGAAGCCGGTGATGCCCGAAACCAGCACGTTCAGGACCACGCCGACGATGATCTGGTTGACCACGTACTTGATGGAGAAGACCGCCAGGACCAGCGAGACCATGGCGCCGGCCAGGCCGGCGGCAACCAGGCCCGCGAAGGCGCTCTGGGTCAGCGAGGCGACCAGTGCCGCGGTGAAAGCACCGCCCAGCAGCTGGCCCTCGATGGCGATGTTGACCACGCCGGCACGCTCGCACAGCACGCCCGAAAGCGAACCGAAGACCAGCGGCACGGCCAGCACCACGCCACCGGCCAGCAGGCTGGCCAGCGAAATGCTGTTGATGTTGGCGCCGGAAACCACCCAGATCAGGAAGCCCAGCACGAACAGGACCGCCGCGATGGCGACCATCCAGGTGGCCAGGATCCTGCCCTGCTTGCGCTGCATCCACGCGTAGGCGGCAATGGCCAGCAGCAGCACGCCGAACACGATGTTGGTGATGCGGCCCGGGAAGACCAGTTCGGGCAGCTCGAAGGCATCGCCGGCGCTGTTCAGCGTGAAGTGGGCGGCTTGGTCGTTGCCCAGCAGGCCGAAGCTGAAGAAGACGATCGCTGCGATCACCGAGAGGATGATCGGGGTCTTCTTGCTCGGCAGGACGTTGATTGCCGGCTGCAAGGTGGAAGAGGTCACTTGGCACCTGCCTTAGTAGGTTCGAGCTTGGAGCTGCGCTTCTTCTTGCGGTTCATGCCGAAGATGGCCTTGACCAGCGGCGGAGCGGCGATGAACAGCACGATCAGCGACTGCACCACCGAAACGATGTCGATCGGGGTGCCGGTGGTGATCTGCATGTTCACCGCACCGGCCTGGAACGCTCCGAAGAGCAGGCCGGCGAAGAAGGTGCCCCACGGGGTGGAGCGGCCCAGCAACGCCACGGTGATCGCGTCGAAGCCCAGCGAACCGGCGATGCCGCCGGTGAGCACCTTTTCGGTGCCTGCCACCTGTGCCACGCCTGCGGCACCGGCCAACGCGCCAGCCAGCGCCATCGCGATGATGGTGGTGCGGGCCACGTTGATGCCGGCGGTCTGCGCGGCCTCCGGGTTGTGGCCCACGGCGCGGAATTCGAAGCCCACGGTGGAGCGCTTGAACATCCAGGACACGGCCAGCACCAGCAGCACCGCCATCACGAAGCCCAGGTGCAAACGCGATCCGGGGATCGCCGGGAAGATGGCCGAGCTGTCCAGGATGGGCGAGATCGGGTTCGTCTCGCCGGGACGGCGGAAGGCCTGGGTGTTCATCAGGAAGTCGATCAGGTACACGGCCACGTAGTTGAACATGATCGTGAGGATCACTTCGTGGGCGCCGGTCTTGGCCTTGAGCAGGCCGACCAGGCCGCCCCAGATTGCGCCGCCGAGCAGGCCGAAGACGATCACCAGCAGCAGATGCAGGCCGATTGGCAGGTGCCAGGCGAAGCCGATGTAGGCGGCCAGCACCGAACCGATGATGATCTGGCCCTGGGCACCGATGTTGAACAGGCCGGCGCGGAAGGCCACGGCCACGCCCAAGCCGGCGCAGATCAGCGGGGTGGAGACGGTCAGGGTCTCCAGGAACGGCTTGAACCCCTGCGAGGAGTTGTAGATCGAGCCGTTGAACAGCGCCACATAGCTTTCGGTGGCCGCACGCCAGAATTCGCCGAAGAAGGCCGAAGGCTGGGCGAAGAGGTAGCCGGCCGTTTCGCCCACCTTCTCATCGGTGACCGCAATCAGCAGGCCGCCGATGACCAGTGCGACGATGACGCCGAGGACCGAGACCAGGCCTGGTCCCTGGGTGATTTGGCGCAAGAGGTCATTGCCCGGCTTGCCGGAGCCGGGAACCACAGGTGCTTTCTCGCTCACTGCGCTTCTCCTTCCTGGTTGTCATGCTCGCTAGCTGGCTGGGCTTCAACCGGCTCGTTCTCCGCCTTCGCGAATTCGGCCTGGGCCAGGGCTTCTTCCTGCGAAACGCCGGCCATCATCAAGCCCAGCACCTCGCGGGAGGTGTCGCCCGGCACGATGCCGTTGATCCTGCCCTTGTAGAGCACGGCAATGCGGTCGGCCAATTCCATGACCTCGTCCAGCTCGGTGGAAACGATCATCACCGGGGTGCCCTTGTCGCGTTCGGCCACGATGCGGCGGTGCAGGAACTCGATGGAGCCCACATCCACGCCGCGGGTCGGCTGCGAAGCGATGAACAGCTTCAAATCGCGGCTCAACTCGCGGGCCATGACGACCTTCTGCTGGTTGCCGCCCGAGAGGCTGGAGGCAGGGTTCAGCGGGTTGTCGGTACGCACGTCGAAGCCCTGGATCTGCTGCGCGGCGTTCTTCTTGATCGCCTCCAGGTTCATCGAGATGCCCTTGCCGAAGGGCGGGCGGTCGTAGAGGTCCAGCACCAGGTTCTCCTCAATGGAGAACTGGGTGACCAGGCCGTGCACCGAACGGTCTTCGGGAACGAAGCCGAGGCCCGAGCGCAGGATCTGCTTGACCGACTTGCCAACCAGCTCTTGGCCGGCGAGCTTGACCGAGCCGCCCGTCACCGGCTGGGTGCCCAGGATCGCTTCGGTCAGTTCGGTCTGGCCGTTGCCCTGCACGCCGGCGATCGCCAGGATCTCGCCTGCATGGATATCCAAGGTGACCGAGTCCAGCGTGGTGGTGCCCGCCGGGTCGACGACCGTCAGGTCCTTGACCTGCAGTACCGCCTGCCCGGGAGTGGCTGCCGCCTTGTTCAGGTTCAGTTCCACGGCGCGGCCGACCATGAGGTTGGCCAGCTCGGTGGTGGAGGATTCCGGGGAGACCGAATCGATGACCTGGCCGCGGCGGATCACGGTGATCACATCGGAGACGGCGCGCACTTCGCGCAGCTTGTGCGAGATGAAGACGATGGAGGTGCCGTTGGCCTTGAGCTGGCGCATGATGTCCAGCAGCTCGTCGGTTTCCTGCGGGGTCAGCACCGCGGTCGGCTCATCGAGGATCAGGATCTTGGCCTCGCGCACCAGGGCCTTGATGATCTCGACACGCTGCTGCACGCCAACGGGCAGGTCTTCGACGACCGCGTCCGGTTCCACGTCGAAGCCGTAGCGGTCGGAGATCTCGCGGATCTTCTTGCGGGTGACCTGCAGGTCAAGCACGCCGCCAGCCTTGGTGGTTTCTGCGCCGAGGGCAATATTCTCTGCCACGGTGAAGACCGGGACCAGCATGAAGTGCTGGTGCACCATGCCGATGCCCGAGGCCATGGCGTCGCCCGGTCCGGAGAACTCGACGGGCTTCCCGTCCAGCAAAATTTGGCCCTCGGTCGGCTGGTACAGCCCGTAGAGCACGTTCATAAGCGTGGACTTTCCAGCACCGTTTTCGCCGAGCAGACAGTGAATCTGGGCGTCATCGACCGTCAGGTCGATATCTTTGTTGGCGTAGAAAGAACCGAAGGCTTTCGAGATTCCTCGTAGTTCGAGTTTCACGATTCCACCATCTTCATTGTTCGTTTAGCGAGGTTCTTGCTTGCAGGTTGTTTTGGCCCTTAGGCAGGCATAAAGCGCGTCACCTGCCCACCGCTGTATTGCGGCGAGCGGTGACGCGCTCCATGGCTGGTTTGCCTAGACCTACTTGGGGCTGGAGGCCGATTCGATCTCCAGCTCACCGGAGATGATCTGCTGCTTCAGGGCATCGATCTCCTTCTTGGTGTCTTCGCCGATTTCCTCATCGAAGTTGTGGAACGGTGCCAGTGCAACGCCCTCGTTCTCCAAGGTGCCCACGTACGGGGTCGAGTCGAACTTGCCCTCGGCGTCGGTGCGGATGACATCTTCGACTGCGGTGTCCATGGTCTTCACGACCGAGGTCAGCATGACGTCCTTGTAGTCGGGAGCGGTCAGGAAGCCGTCGGAGTCGACCCACACGAGCTTGGCTTCCTTGCCGCCGTCGTTGGCCTCGACCACTGCAGCGCCAGCGCCCTTGCCCACTGGGCCGGCGACAGGCATGACAACGTCAGCGCCGGAGGCGATGAAGTTCTTGGTGATCTGCTTGCCCTTATCCTGCTTCTCGAAGTCGCCGGAGAAGGTGCCGTCCTGCTTCTTCTTGTCCCAGCCCAGCAGCTTGACGTCCTTGCCCTTGTCTTCGTTGAACTTGGCAACGCCGTCAGCGAAGCCGTCCATGAAGATGGTGACGGTAGGGATCTTGATGCCGCCGAAGGTGGCAACGGTGCCGGTCTTCGAAGCGGCAGCTGCTGCGTAGCCTGCCAGGTAGGCAGCCTGGGCCGTGTCGTAGATGATCGGCTTGACGTTTTCGATCGGCTTCTCGTACTGGAAGTCGACGATGGCGAAGTTCTTATCCGGGTTGGCCGCGGCAGCCTCAGCGGTTGCGTCGCCCAGCAGGAAGCCGATGGTGACGGTCAGGTCGCAGCCTGCGTTGACCATGCCGTTGAGGTTGGTCGCGAAGTCGGCGTTCGACTTGGATTCTGCATCCTTGGTCTGGATGCCCAGGTCCTTCTCGGCGTTCTTCAAGCCGCGGAAGGAAGATTCGTTGAAGGACTGGTCGTCGAATCCACCGGAGTCGGACACAATGCAGCCAACGTAGTCCGGGAACTGGCCAGCCGAGCTGGTCTCTTCCGGTGCAGCGCCGCAGGCGCTCAAAGCTAATGCCGAGATGCCGAGCATGGCTGCAGCCATACCGGTCTTGCGCGATACGAAGCGCATCTGTTCCTCCAAAGAATCTTGCGAGATAATGCGGGAGGCAAGACACCTGACCCTCGTGCAAGGCTTCATTGCCTAGGCCTTACTCGAGCACACCAAAAGTCATAGCATTCCCATCGTTTCCATAGCCTATCGGAGATATGTCACAGGTAAAGACGATAAAGATTACAAACAGATAACTTACGGGCCGCAAAACGGCAAGCGCTTAACGCCAATGCCCAAGTCACTGACCGAATTGTTAAAGCGTCAAAGAAATGTTAAAAACTTTCGGGTTTGATGTGGCCAACGCCCTATTTGGCGTTCGCCTCGCGCACAGCCTGCATGGCGGCGGCCGCCATGATGCGAACCCCCACGCCAATGCACGATTCGTCCGGGATATAGTCCCCGCGGTGCAGGTCATAGGTTTTGCCACCCGGGGTGCGGGTTCCCAGCCGCAGCATCGCACCGGAAACCTTCTGCGTCATCCACGCGAAGTCCTCCCCGCCCATGGACTGCGGAGTCAGCTCGATGGCCTCGGCCCCGAACTCGCGGCGCGCGGCGTCCTCGATCAATGCGGTCTCCGCCGGAGCGTTGACCACCGGAGGCACTCCACGGGTGTGCTGCAGCTTGATTTCCACTCCGTAGGGAGCGGCGATCTGGCGCACGGCCTGGTCCAGCAGCTCACCGGCCTCGTACCAGACATCGCCGTCCAGGCAGCGCATGGTTCCGGCCAGGTATCCGGTGGCGGGGATCGCGTTCGGCACGCTGCCGGCATGGATCTGGCCCCAGACCACCGAGACGGCCGAGCGCACATCGACCTTGCGTCCGAGCACGGCCGGGACCTGGGTGGCGATCTGGCTCATCGCGAAAACGATGTCTTCGGTCAGGTGCGGGCGCGAGGTGTGCCCGCCCCGGCCGTTGACCTCGATGCGGATGGTGTCGCTGGCCGAGGTGATCGCGCCGATGCGGGTGCCGATATGCCCGGCGTCGATCCGCGGGTCGCAATGCAGCGCGAGCACCCGCGGCACGCCATCGAGCAAGCCCTGCTCGATCACCGACAGCGCCCCGCCGGGAAGCTTCTCCTCGGCGGGCTGGAAGATCACCCGCACGCAGCCATCGAGCTTGCCGGCGGCATGGATCCTGCCCAGGGCCAAGGCCACGCCAATCATCACGGTGGTGTGGATGTCGTGGCCGCAGGCGTGCGCCACGCCCTGGGTCATCGAGGCGAAGTCCAGGTTGGTTTCCTCCACCACCGGCAGCGCGTCGATGTCGGCACGGAAGGCGATGCGGATGGGCCCTTCGCCAATGTCCACGAAGGCGCCGGTGTCGGCCATTTTCTGCGGAGCCAGCCCGGCAGCACGCAGGGTCTCGAGAATCCGCTCGGTGGTTTGGTGCTCAGCAAAGGACAGCTCCGGGTTGCGATGCAGTTCCCTGCGGAAGCCGATCAGCTGGTCGATCAGCGGCTCGGTGAAGTCGCTGACGGAAGCCGGATTGCCATTTTCATTCACGGTGGACACCTTTTGAAGATACTCGGCACGGTGCAGAAAATGACAGTTTTCCGTAATGTTCGGGCGCATTGCGCAACATCAGGCAAGGGAAACGGGGCGCGCCGACCTATTGCCGGCCAGCTCGCCCCGTTCGCAATCCTGCTGTGCTAGAGCACCTCGGTAGCACCGTCGGCCTTCAAGGCCTCCACGGTCTGCTTGACCTTCTGCGCATGCTCCTTGGTGGTCACCAGCAACGCGTCGGCGGTATCCACCACGACCAC